>DASRFK010000246.1:0-27928 GCA_035651635.1 Verrucomicrobiia bacterium
GAATTGGTGTGCAGGTGGCCATCGCGGCGGCCAACCCGAAACTTGGCCGTGATGTCTTCTTCGTCGATTTTCTGCTCTATGTTGGTTACTACCTGTACGGAGCAGCTTCTGGTCACTACATTTTTCCCAATATCATGGAGAAGCCCGGCTTGTTTTTTCTCTTTAATGCGATTGGGGTCGGGGCGTTGGGAGCATGCATCTGGCTGGCGATTGTCACCAAGGGACTGCTGAGCGAATGGCTGCCGGTGCTGATTCTGGGCGGGTTCTGGATTTTGGGCGCTTCTTTTTATCTGTATGAGCCGATTGCCGGCATGACCAATCCGCCGATGGAATGGGGTTACCCGCGAACCATCGAAGGGTTCTGGCATGCGCTGAGTCGCGGCCAGTACGAACAACCTAATCCGACAAACCTGGCCACCGAGTTTGGCCGGTTTATCGATCAACTCAAGATGCTCGTCAGCGGCGTGGCCAACGAGTTCACCTGGGTTTACATGTTTCTCGCGCTGGTGCCTTTTGTCTTTTACCGCAAGATGCAGAAACGCGAGCGGGCTTGGATTATCGGGCTGAGCGCGATCTATTTTTGTCTGGGTGTTTTGCTGGTGATCCTGCTCAATCCCACTCCGGATCGAGCCGCGGTCGACCTGGTCAAAGTCTTCTTCTGTAATTCCCACACGATTGTGGCCGCGCTGATTGGTTACGGCCTGGCCTTGACGGCAACATTCATGGCCACGCATTACACGACCTTTCGCATATGGGGTTTGCTGGGCGGTGCCGTGGCGGCCGTGCTGGGGGTGATTTCACTCTGGACCGACACTGGCCGGCTGTTCTTCGGTCCGGCGGGGGAGATCCCATTATCCCAGGTGCCGCACTACATCGGGGTTGCATTCGCCAAGAACCAGCTCGGTTTGCCGGTGGTCGGCAACCTCGTCCTGGTGATCGTGCCGGTCGCCTTTGTGATTGCCCTGCTGGTTTACCAGCACCGCGGGCCCGTTCTGATCACCCTTGGCTTGTTCCTGACCATGCCGCTTTACTCCGGCTTCGCCCATTTTTTCTCCAGCAATCAACACAATCACATGTTCGGCTACTGGTTCGGGCACGACATGTTCACGCCGCCTTTTAAAGGCGCCGATGGCAAACCGCTTTACCCCGAGATGGCCAAAGACGCCGTGCTTTATGGGGGCACCGATCCGGGGCGCTTTTGTCCGACCTACATGATTTTCTGCGAGAGCTTCACGCCTCATGATTGCCAGCCTAAAGAGGACCAGAAGTTCGATCGGCGCGATGTTTACATCATTACCCAGAATGCCCTCGCCGATGGCACGTACCTCGATTACATCCGCGCCCAATACAATCGCAGCAAGGAGATTGATCCGCCCTTCTTCCAGGAATTGCTCCGTTCGGACAAGGAGCGGGAGCAAGGGTATGAAACCAATTTTCTCGCGCGGTTAATCTCGCCCCTGGACACGGTGTTCGAAAGCAACGGCGCGCGCGTTGAAAAGCGACGCCGCACGTACACCTCCTGGTTTACCGCGAAGGATTTCCTGGATTTGCCCGGCCTGGCTGCGAAACTGCGCCCCGGACCAACCCAGGACGCGGTTTCAAAGTTCATTCACGACAACGTCAGTCCCGGGACGCAACAACTTTTGCAGGGGTCGGGCAACGAGAACAAGCTGGCCAGCCAGCTTGCCGCTGACTTGAACCTCCTCATCGATCGCGAGCTGCAGACCAAAAAACGGCTGGCCGCTTTGCAACAGAAAAAGAGCGAGGTGGATCAAAAAGTCGCCGATGGCAGCACTTCTGAAAGTCTCAGGCGCAAGCAGGACGAACTGGCCAAACAGATTTCCGATCTATCCAAAATTCCACCGCTGTACGATCCGGAGCGTTTTGGCGCGGTGCAAATTTCGCAGTATCTTCAGGATTTCATTCAACAGAATCCCCAGAGTCATACCCGCGTCCGGTTGAACCGATTGCTGCTCGAGGCGGCTTATCCTAAGGAGATCGCCAAAAGCCTGGGTGGGGTTTACCCGGATCGCGAGATTTACATCGCCACTCCCGAGGATTCACAGAAATGCTTTAACGAATATCTCGGCGACGCTCAGCGGCGCCTGCAGCATGACTCGCAATTCCCCAATGAACCCAAACAGATCAAGATGGGTGAGGACGTGCGCGTGGTGGATAACCGGGTCACGGTCGCCGGCCAGGTCGCCGTCATGGCGATCAACGGGTTGTTGACCAAGGTCATGTTCGAGCACAACCCCAAGAACGAGTTCTACGTCGAGGAAAGCTTTCCGCTGGACTGGATGTATCCGCACCTGACGCCCTACGGGGTCATCATGAAGATCAATCGCGAGCCGCTGCCGAGCTTGCCGGAAGACGTCATGCAGCGCGATCACGAATTCTGGAAACAGTATTCCAAGCGCATGACCGGCGACATCATCGATTACGATACCTCGATCAAGCAGATCTGCGACTGGATTGAAAAGACCTATTTGCGCCATGATTTCAATGGGTTCACCGGTGACCGCAAATTCATCCACGATGATGATGGCCAAAAGGCCTTCTCGAAGCTGCGCAGTTCTATTGGGGGCATTTATGCCTGGCGCTTGAGCCCGCAGGCGCCCCCACAGTACCGTCCCAAATCCGAAGCCGAATTCCAACGGCTGCTTAAGGAAGCGGAATTCACGTTTCGCCAGGCGTTCGCGTTTTGCCCCTATAGCCCCGAGGCCCTTTTTCGCTACGTCAACCTGCTCCTGCCGCTCAGTCGCGTTGACGATGCCCTGCTTCTGACTGAAACCTGCCTAAAGCTGGACCCGTACAACGCCCAGGTCCTTGGCCTGGCCGATAACCTGCGCAGCATTAAAAGCCAGATCGGCATGCAGCCTAGAAACGATTTGCCTGCCTTGGAGCAGGAAGTGAGCAAGAATCCCAATAACTCGCAAGCCGCCGTCCAGCTGGCCAGTGTCTATGTTCAGATGCAGCAAACCGGCCGAGCGGTTCAACTGCTGGACACAATCCTGAGCAATCCGTCGCCCCCGCCCAACGTGATGATCCATGCCGCCCAACTTCTCAATCAGCTCGGGGATTTCCCCAAGCTTGAGGCCGCGCTGGAAAAGCTCACCAAAGTCAATCCTCAAAGCGTGGAGGCGTGGTACGACCTCTCCGCCATGAAAGCTAATCTGGGTAAAAATCCGGAAGCCTTGACCGCTTTGGCCCGTTGCCTCGAACTGAATGCCGAACGGCTTAAGCGCGATCCAAAGGCTACCGACTTATCGAATAACGCGCGTCAGGAACTCCGATTCAGTGCCCTGCGCAATACTCCCGAATTCAAAAAGCTGCTTCCATAGCGGACGCACGCAACGGGGCGACACGCACATTCAACTGACAGGGATAGGCGCTTCCTTGGAGGGCTGCCTCGGCGGCCTCATGGCTTCGCCCGTGACTTCGGAGACTGTTAGAGGTTTGTCGAGCGAAGGCGCCGCGACTGGCGGGCTCGCGGGGACAACTGACTTCGCTGAAGTAGTGGAAGAGGCGCTTTCAGCTGGCTTGCCCCGCACGCCAAGCTCAGGTGACGGGACCGTTGCAGGAACCTCGCCGAATTTCGAGTCTGCCGAAGCAGATGATTGCGGTGTTGAGGAGCATTTATCGGCGATTGCCGGCGCAGGGACAGAGATTCGCTGCCAGACAGCCCTACACGCCATGACTATCCCATCCACAGGTACTTTGCTGACGAGAAAACGGATCGCGGGGGTCATACTCGCGAGCAGCGGAACCAGCAGCTCCCTTATCGAGCGGCGTTGAGGCTTTTCTGGAGCCAACATCCCGAAGGGCGCTTCGGGCTGGATAGCCGATTCTCTTAACTTGAATTCGCTTGGGAGGGAAAGTTCGTCCTTGCGGCCTTTGCGGATAGAAAGCCTGGAGCGTCGCTTGGCAATGAAAAAGAGGGCGACAGCCCCGGCCCCAACGGCTATTCCGAGGCAAAGCGGAACGGCGATGCGACTCGAACGGGGTTGGGGCGGACGTGGTGGCCCTTTTATGACCATCGCGGCGGCTGCTTCGCGGGGAATGTAGGTCACTGTGGTCTGCTGCGTCGGCGTGTTGGCGACTGAATTGGTGACTCTATGACTCGATTGCACCTTGGCCGGGGCAGTTGTCACACGAAGGTTCTGATTGCTCTTAGCCGGCCGGGTCTTCGGAGCAGGATTCAAGGCGGGCGCCGGCAGAGGGTCGGCGATTGCGGTTCGCACGGGTAGCGGCTGAGGTGGGGTACCGGGCGAAGTGGCAGTTGTATCAGTTGTGGCTAATGGCGGCGGCGGAGGTGCCGCAACCTGGCTGCTGCTTGGGGCCACGATGGTGACGGTGGGAGGCGCAGCGGTTTGTCGGTTAGCCGCCGGTTTCAGCAGGTTACAACCGCAGACGACGATGCACACCAAGACCCACCACCAGCACCGTCTCTGGTGCGGCACATAGGCGCGGACCGGCCAGGACTGCTTCTGACGTTTCTGTCCCGCAGTGACCCTAGTGTCCATTAATTTGACTCTTCGCGTGCATGCGCAAGGCGTTGAGACCCCGCACTGAAGCGCGTAGTAGCATGCGGTAAGCCAGATGGCTGAGGGGTTAAAGGCTGGTTAAAGGCACGTCACCCCAAATCCAGTGTTCACTCGAAGTTTCATCGGCGCGTTGGTGGATAAGAGCGCAAACCACAGGCTCTGCCGTGCGGCCTCGCTTCGCGTAAACCCCGCTTGAACGCCGGTCGAGCCTGTGTTCTGATGGCGCATCATCCTATGAAACCCAATCGGCGCCAGTTCGTTAAAACGAACCTGCTCGGCGGTTTGGCGGCAGCCCTGCCACTCACTGAATTCGGCGCGTTCGACGCCCAGGGACCTTCGAGTAGCCCGAATCCCCGTTATGCCAGGCTCGACGAAATCCTGAAGCAGCCGGTTCTCAAACGGGAATTGTTTACCACCCCGATTATTATCGAGAGCCTCGAGTTGCTTCGGTATCGGGACGATTTCCTGTGCCGCGTGCGCTCGCGCGATGGAGCGGAGGGCATTTCGGTCGGGCACAGCGAACTCAACGCGCTCTACCCAATCTTTCTCCACAAGCTGCGCCCGTTTTTTCTCGGGAAAGACGCGCGGGACCTCGACCTGCTCCTGGAACGGGTTTTCATTTATGGTTTCAATTTCCGGTACAACGGCATTTCGCTCGGCACACCTCTGGCCACGATTGAGTTTGCCCTCCTGGATCTCCTGGGCCGCATCGCCGGCAAGCCGCTCGGCCAGCTAATCGGCGATCTTCATCGCCGCGAAGTATCAGTCTACCAGGCCACTGAGTACCGCGAAAAATCCGTCGAGGAATCTCTGGATCTCATCAAGCGTGACGTGGCTGAGTACAATGCTCGCGCCCTTAAGATTAAGATCGGCGGACTCATGTTCATGACCACCGATATCAACGCCGTTGCCCCGCCCGGACGCACCGAAGCCATGATTCCCCTGATTCGAAAGACTTTTGGCGACTCCATGGCGTTGTTTGCCGACGCCAACGGCTTTTATTCGGTCGAGGAAGCTATTCGAGTTGGCAAGCTGCTTCAGGAATATCGGTACGGATTCTTTGAAGAGCCTGTCATGTTCGAGTGGCGTGAGGAGACCAGGCAGGTTGCCGATTCTCTTTCGCTCCCGATTGCGCTAGGCGAACAGGAATATAGCTTGCATGGCTTTCGCTGGCTGATTGCCAACGATGCCATCCAAATCGTCCAGCCCGATAATTATTACTTCGGCGGCATGATTCGCTCCATGAAAGTGGCTCGCATGGCTCAAGCCTTCGGCAAGCAATGCACCCCTCACATGTCCGGCGGCGGCCTGGGCTTTTTGTACATGATGCATTTTGTCTCTGTGCTGCCCAATGCCATGCCGCATCATGAATTCAAAGGCCTGCGCACCAACGTGCGATTCGAGTGTAAAACTTCGCCCCTCAAGGTGACCGATGGCAAAATCCAAGCCCCCACCGGCCCGGGCCTGGGTGTGGACCTCGATCCGGATTACATCAAAAAACATCAGCAGGTAAGCGGCTGACGGAACGTACTCTCAAGCTCGTGACTGGGTGGATTTTTGCAGAACCGCGTACGCCATTAATCCTTGCACGTTATATGGATAGTGCCGGCTGGTGAAGGCGTATCTTGGCGGAGGGTGCGATTAGAAGTGTCGGTCTTGGCTGAAGCCGAAAAAAGCGGTAGAGGGCTGCCGCAGTCCAAAACGCAAGCGCGACACGGGCGCGGGCCTCGAGAACCGAAGGTTTTGGAGTGCGGCAGCCCTCCCCATGAACCTTAAAATTGGTTCGTTGATTACTAAGCACTTGCATGTTTCGAGGTTCAGGGGTTCAATGCGCGAATTCTTCGGGGAATTCTCTGCCGCTTTTCTGCCGCTCAACACCGAATGACCGACAGATTTAATCACACCCCTTGGCGGAGATTAGGTGCTTCGCCCCGCGGCACCACGGCACCGTATTTGCTGTCCCTTCTTGCACCGGAGCGGAAAAAACCCGGGCCAGGACTGCACAAATTCGACAAATACCAAGCAATGAGCAAAACGACTGGGCGTCGGGAAATCGCTGGCACCACGCTGGCGGCTCAATTGTGGGCTTGGTCTTTGCGTTCGCCGGTTGTTGGCAGGGTTCTACTAATTCTCGCCATAACCGGCATGGTTGTCCTTTTCTACACAATAGAAAACAAGCTGGGCCAGCGCGCTTGGAAAAGGTGCAAACAGGCGCTCGCAGCACAAGGCGCGGTGTCGGATGAAGGAGCGCAGGCTTCACACCTGATCCCGGATGAGCTCAATATCCTCAAAGTGCCTGAGATGTCGGAATGGTTCCTCGGCCAGGCCCCAAACCTATTAGTCTCCCGCTTGAACGCGGCCCGGAGACAAGCACAAGACAGCTCGGACTTGATCGAAATCACCATTGTCGCCCCGACAAACCGGACGGCTTTGGCTGGTTCGAATCTCTGCCTTGATTACGACCCGCCGCTACTCGGGCTTGCTGATGCAATGGAACCCGGCGCTGCTGCGGATCCGCCACAAGTGATTCCGCTTATCGTTATGGATGCGGTGCCGCTATCGCTTGCCATTAAGAATCTCGCCTTGCAGGGCGGCCGCAAGTATGTGCTCGATTCGAATATCATTTCCTCCTGGGAAAAAGCGGGGCTGCCAGAGCCAACCGTCAATGTTCGGTGGGAAAAGGTAACGGCCTTCCAAGCGCTGATGGTGTTGCTGCAGAATTACAATCTCGCGTGGCTGGAAAATCCAACCAACCATGTCGGTCGTATCTCTATCAAGTCCGGATTTTCCGGCCTGGTTCAATGGACCCCTTCCGCCCGTGAGCAGATTCAAAAGATTGTGGCGCAAGTCTCTTCCCTCACTTCTCCCGACGTCCGTACCCTGAAAGCCGGCCAGGGCTTTGTCTTGTATTGCCAGGACGACCCCGACGCGGGCACGCCCATCCACCGCGCGCAAATCACGATCCGCTCCGCGAATGTTCCCAGTGTGAAGGAGGTCGAAGCATTTTTTCCAGGCGCCCTGCCGCGATTCCGGGGAACATTGCCGTTGCGGGCCTTGCCCTCAGGCACCAACACCTTTCGCATATTCGCCGATCCTCCCCTCTTTTGCTCCGCCAAGGATTACCTGGCGCAGACCGATCCCTTCAAACCTGAATTTGATCTCATGCGCGAAGCTTTGAAACGGCCTTACGCCCGCGTCGATGCCGACTATAGCCGCACTCTGCTCACTCCGCCTCGCAACTATGTCAGCGCTCGGGTTGTTTCGCAGACTCTCGCCACGCGCGCGCAAGCTTATCTTTTGCTTGGCCAACCCGAACAAGCTTTGCGGGAATTGACACTCCTCCACGATTTATCGGCGGTGGTTGAAGCCGAACCGCTCAGCCTGGTCTCCGCCATGATCGAAGTAGCAATAACGGGTCTATATGTCGACGTAATCCACGACGGTTTGCGCCTGGGCGCCTGGCGCGACTCAGAATTGGTTGCGCTCCAGGGACAGCTTGAAAAAATCCATCTGGCGCCATTGTTCGTAAACGGACTTTCCAACGAACGGTGGGCGATTTGTCGGACCATCGAGACCGCCAGTGCCAATGATTTCGCCACCGTATTCGACCCGAACCATGCGCAGGGAAGCTTGCGGCAAAAGCTCATGAGCCCGGGCTTTTGCCTCCTGACCTTCGGGCCGCGGGGCTGGCGATACCAAAGCATGACGGCGTGCGCTAAACTGATGCAAAGCAGTATCGCCTGCTTCGATCACCGAACTCAAACTCTGCGACCGGCCGCCCTGGAGCGAGCCGATACCGATGCCGAGTCGGCTTTTCAACGCCGCTCCCCAAGAACCACCTTGGCCTGGATCGCCATGCCTAGCTTCTTCCGCGCCTGGCAAACCACGTCTCATCGCCAAACCTCGGTGGACCAGGCGTTCATCGCCTGCGCCCTCGAACGCTTTCGCCTCTCCCGGGGCGAGTATCCGAGTGACCTGGCGTCCCTCACGCCTGGATTTGCCGAGCGCATCCCCCGCGCGATCATCAGCGAAGACGGCTTCCATTATCGGCGAGTCGATGCCAGCCATTTCACTCTCTATTGTGTTGGCTGGAGCAAAACCGATAGGAGCAAGACTGAACCCAGCAATAATTCTCTGGCGCAATATGCAAAAGGGGATTGGGCTTGGAACTAATCTGACGCTCGAATCCGGCTTTGACAGTGCCTCTCAAGGGACGCTCAGGTGGGCGCGCATCCACAGCAAATCGATGTTATTCGCCGAGATCATCGTAAACTGTTTCTTCGTCCCTTCCTGCCCTGAAGCCTGAGGAGGTTGAAATTCCGCCGTCCGGTAACGATGCATCTCGGCGTGTCCGTCCGCGAAGGAGAGCGCCCCCGAACCCGCATGATAGGCGGCCGGGAAATTGGGAATCTCGTCCATCTTCAGATATACCAGGAATTCGCCATCGTCGATGCTGTCGTCCCGTTCGTCAATAAAGACAAAGGCCAGGCTCGGAGATATGCCGGTAATGTCGCTCATTTTATGAAATGATTTGCCATCGAACGCGCCATTAGGGGTGCCCATGGCGACACTCATGGAAACACTCCGGCACAGCGGGTAGCGGACTCCACCCTCAGCGCAAGTGACGTGACTGGCGGCGCAGCGGTATACCCCGGCAGCCTTGAGGTATGGGCCAAGCGTGGCCCATTTGCCATCCAGGAACAGGGCGATATTGGTATTGTCGGGTGTGTTGGCGGTAATGGGGTCGAGCCAGCCGGAGAGCCAGTTCTCATTTTGCACATGTGCCTGCTCATCTTGCCACACATTTTGAGCCACGGAATCATTGTTGTCCTGCGCATACATCAGCCAGGCCAGTTGTATCTGTTTATAGTTACTCATGCATTGGGCCGCGGTAGCCTTGGCTTTGGCTCTGGTCAGAGCCGGCAGAAGCATAGCGGCCAGGATCGCGATGATGGCAATCACGACCAGCAGTTCGATCAAAGTAAAAGCGGACGGAGGGCAGGATTCATTCCGGTATCGCGAGGCGAGGTTGCCTTTCGGGGAGGCGATGGCAGTATTCACGTGCGGCAAGCTGTTTTTTTACATCCGTCCTGCACTGGGGAACCTGATGCAATATTGATAACATCAGCGCTCCTAAAGGGTAAAGTAAAAATAACTCCAGCCCAGGGTTGCGCTGGGTTGCGCGTGCATTTTCGCGCAACTCTGGGTTGAAAACGCACCGGCACAGTCAACCTCAAGGTTGCGTCTCAAGCCCCGGCACAACCCCTTCAGGGTTCGTGGATCTTCTCGGAGGCCAACCCAAGGTAGCCCGGTGCCGGGCAACCCCTACGGAGATACCACCACGCGGTAAAACTTATGGGGCGCCGCATCGCCTGCATCCGGATCGGTCACGCTCAGTGATTGGCCCGTGCCCAGCGAGGAGCTGCCCAGGTTAAACCACGGCCCATGAGCCAGATCGGTTGTGGATTGAACCTGATAGTGGACCCCAGCGGCCGCGCGCCAGCTCAGGGTGCAGTTGCTCCCCGATCGTTGGATCGACTGGAAGCCCAGACTCGGCAGCGGCTTGACGCTGACGTCGTCGACGCCAAACCCGGAGTTGTCATTTTCAGCGGCCAGCTGCAGGGTGGTGGTGCTTTGCGTTGCGGTTACCAGGAACTGGAGGTTAGTCCAGGGCATGACTCCGGGAGCGTTGACGCTGAATAGAGTGTTGCTGATGGTTGCCGTGGCGTTCCAGTTGACCGCAAAACGCTGGCCTGTGCCCTTGGTCGGGTTATTGAGCCAGAGCGATACCAAATAACTTTGCCCTGGAACCGTGGCCAAGCTCTGGGACAAAGTTGCCACCTGCGTATCTCCCAGAAAGGCGCCGTAACTGCCCGAATGCGCCACGTTGTAGCCATTCCCGTTCGCTTCGACCGCATTGTAAACCGTCGAGCCGGTGGACGCGTTATTCAGAATCCCGCGGCCGGCCAGGGTCCAGTCGCTGAAATCGCCGGTCTCGAATCCGCCGTTTTGCAGAAGCGATTGCCCAACCCGTAAGGACACGGCGAGGCTCTGTGATCGATGCGATACCTGGTTTGAGAACAAGAGCGTTCCCGAGTAGCTGCCTTCAGCCAATTCCGCCACCGCCTCGGGAATTTGCACCTGCAAAGCGGCCCCGGCGTTTGGTGGCAAAGTCCCGCTCGCCGGAGTCAAGCTTAGCCACGCGGGTGCGCTAAGCAGCGACCAATTCAAAGTCGCACTGCTCGAATTCGTCAGCTCGATCTGGCTGCTATTGACGGTGAACGGACCACCCTGCGCCCCCGCCAGCGTCAACCCCGAGGCTGGAACGATGTTTAATTCGTCCGCGGGACCAGCCAAGGCGGTAATCAAACCCGCACCAGCCGGGGTTCCCCAGCCGGTGCAAAGGTCGTATCCCGTCACTGCATGAAACGCGTTGGCGCTGCCAGACCAGGTATTGTCCCCGCTGGTCACATCATGGAAGACAGCGGAATAATTGGGGCCGGTGGCCAAGGCATAAATCGCAGGATTGATAAATCCGATAGTTGGTTTGCCCAGAGCGACCGCCTGCTGGTTAATGACCGCAGCCAAACCCGCCCATAAGGGCGCGGCACAACTCGTCCCGCCGAAGGCCCCGTTGCTCCCGTTCCCATATTGCACGAAAATGTTCTCCGCGACACAGGCCACGTCCGGCGTGTTGCGATAACTCGATGAGCCGCCGGCGGCCGTTAAATTCACGGCGCTTTGCCACGCCGGAATTGCGTAATGCGAACTGATCCCGCCGCTGCTCCCGACCCCCCCGCCGCGGTTCCACACCGCTTCAGAGCCCCAGGCGCCGCTGCTCGTGTTCAAGGTCGTCCCGCCTACGACCGTAATGTACGGACAATCCGAAGGCGAATTGGCTGCGCTCGGATCATCAACCGTGCCCGCGGGAAATGCGTCACTGTCGCCCGAAGCGGAGAAGAAAGACTGCCCTTGCGCGGCCATCTGCTTGAACAGGTTGTCGGTGGTGGTCTTGGGGCCGCCGCCCCAGCCCCACGAACAGCTCAATTGCTTGATCTCGCTGTGCGAAGCCATGGCGCTGAGAATGTCATTTTGGAAACCGGTGGCCCCTGCTTCAAACAGAACGATCTTCGCCAGACCCGGCGCCATGCTCACGGCCATCTCGATATCCAGTGATACTTCCCCATTGCCGCTGTTGGGACCGGTGGTGGGCACGCCGTCGTAGCCGTCCAGCAGGATCGTCTGCAGCGGCACTTGAGGCAGGCCCGCTGCCAATTCATATGCCGCTATGTCGGTAGCATAGAACCCGTCGAACTGCACCAGCCCAAGTGTTTGGCCCGCGCCGGTCAGGTTCACTCCGGGCAGATAAGCGGTCCGCAAATCATTCCCCCGGTACGTGCCGCCTGGGCCGGAACCGGAACGTGGCACTGCGGCGCCGGCGGCGGATTCCATCCGAACGCTGAGCGGGTGTGGCAAGATGTAATCGTTCAAACCGATCACGTCCACGACCGGAAGGTCAACCACCACAGTGGGCTCGACGTCGGGGGCGTAAAAGTCCCGAGATTCGGTGGGATGCTTGAAACGGCGCAGCGTTAGATTAAACGCGTGTTGCACATCAGCGACGGAGCCATTGACGTCAAGCACCAGGCGATTCTGATGGCGCCCCGTGATTTTCAAATGATTGTGTTGGGCGAAAGCGACCACCTGTTCGTACTGGTCGCGGGTCGGCCCAAAGCGCTCGGTAAACTGGTCCGGAGTCAAGTATTGCCCATATGCTGGGTCTTTCGGGTCATAAACTCGTTTTAGGAAGACTTCCAGTCCGGCTGCGTCTCTCAGAGGCAACCCGATGGCCAGACTCATGTGGTCGGTGGCGACCATCTTTCCCTTCGGCGCCAATTGCCGGGCAGGGTCGGGCAGGTGGCCTGGCAATGATTTCAGCCCGGCACTCGCTCCAAAAGCTTGCGTGGCCGCGAGGGCCAGGTAACACAGCGCGGGACAAGCGCGTTTAGACAATGGTTTCTGTACGTGATTCGTTTCTGCTGCCGTCATGGTTAACTAAGTTCATTAAGGAGCAAGCTGCACCACTTAGAGCGTGTTTTAAAAAAACCGGCCAGGCCGCGGGGGCCTGGGTTTGGAGTCCCGCCTTAAGGCGGTTCGGCGCCGGGCCGCCTAAAGGCGGGACTCTTAACCGAATTCTAAAACACGCTCTTACGCTTCTTCCACGGCGCTTGCCTTACCCAGACTCAGCTAAATGCGGCTGGACAAAAACTTACAATGGGACCTTTTCACCTCCCCAACCGTGGAGCGCTCTTCTGCTCCGGCCGGATATTCTACCACATTCTCCGCATCTGTCAGGTGGGAAATTGGAAGATTTTGTGAGGGGTCAGTGAGGAGGGGCTGTGGGGCCAGTTCGCACTTTTTCCCGCCTGGAAACCCGGAAAAAGTGTCGCACTGATAAATCGCCAAACCCCCGCCATCACTGACGGATTATGAGATTTTTCAGAAACTGGCAGGGGGCCCGGCGTTCATATTCGAGGGCTGCCGGCTGCAGCTGGTTTGCCTGGATCGTACGCTGTCCCGAGCGGGAAAAACTTCTGGCCATGATAAAATTTGTGTAGCCACAGCGCTGATTGTGCTCTAAAAAGAGGTCGCGCGAGTCGGATTCGGCAGACCCCTCCCTCTCCCTCCCAACTCTGCCAGCGGCTCGCGCATTTATTTTCGTTCTTCGTCCGCGACTCAGCCTCGGGCAGCTTCAAAATTCCCGGGGCGGCGTGCCGTGTCAGGGTGTCACGCGTGCCCGAAAGTATTTTTGAGCAACGCTTGAGCTGGTATCCACAGGGATCTCCACCTGTCGGAGAGTGTTGCTGATGGTGGTCAAGGGCTGCCAATCGATAAGGTTGGTTGAACCCTGGATTTGGAATGCCGCACCCCATGGGTTTGTCAGGATAAGAGTCCATTTACCTGCGGTTGGCCGGGTTGACCAAACCCAGCCGCCCGCGGAGTGCAACCCGTCAGGACCGCCGACGGTCAGAATCGTGCCATCGCATGAAAGACTGCCAAAAAACCTCAACTCGGCTTTGTCCGTCGGCAGCGTGCACTGATAAGTGAAAGTTCGCGGGGCTGCATCTGAAAATGGTCCCCACTTGACTTTTCGACCCCCGATATCCAACTGGCCGCCTTGGGAAATGTTGAAAATGCAGGACCCTGGCGGAACGGATTCTTCGAGAGCAAAAGCGAGGGTCGCGGCACCGGGATGCGATTCCAGTTGAACCTCGACTGAGCCGGCCGGCCCCGCCCCCGGGGAAATATGACGGGTCGCCGAGCCGGCTTGCGCCGGAGTTTCGGACTGGGGCATTTGTGCTCGCAAAAGAACATTTACCCAACACAACGGCGGGGCGTATGTGGCATCAACCGTGTACTGCTCCCCGCCTCGCCAAAGGGCGGCCGCGCGGGTAACGTACTCAATGGGAATTACCTCCGGCTCAAGCCGCCAGACGCCTCCGGTGCGCCATGCGGCTGCATAAGCCGTCACCTCGTCCAATTCCATCCGCCAGTCCGCCGGGCTGCTGTCTGCCGGATGTGGAATGACAACTGACACTTGGTCATCTCCGGTGATCGGAGTGCTGAGTCCATCGGCGGAGGCTTTCCCGCTCACATGACCGATGCCTACGAAGCCCACGGGCGGCACGGAGTCGTAGGTTAACGTGCGTGCCTGGTGATCGAAGAAAGGCCCGAACTTCACTTTTCCGGTGAACTGGTCGAAGGCGCCATCTTGGCCGATATTGCCGGCCGACCACCCGACGGGTTGTTGCTCCTCGATGGCATAAACACTGACCCCTGACTCAGGCTCCGCGACGAGGCGCACCGAATTGCGGAGGATGGTGCGGTTTACGAAACTGCCGGGGCCGGGCGGTTTGCTCAAAACCGTGACCAGCACCGGGGTCGTAGTGGTCGTGCGCCCGGCGCTGTCGCTCGCCGCCGCGGCGATCATGTGTGCGCCAGCCGGAGCGTTACTCCACCCTAGAAGATACAGGTACCGCCTGGAGCCCATCACCTCCAAGCCCCTGCCGAGCGGCACATTATCGACGAAGAACTCGACGTTCGTTAAATCTTCAACAGGATGCTGTGCATAGGCGGCGAGAGCGATTCCCGAACCCGAATCGAGAACTGTGCCGTTGGTCGGGAAAAAGAGCCGCACTACCGGGGCGTTCTCATCAAAGCCAGGACCCGGTCGGGCCAGGAATTCCGAGCCAATGGGCGAACTTCCATTTTCCGGCGCCGGCGCGCCCGGTATTTGCCAGGCCGCTCCGAAATTATCGCCGCCCCATCCTTCCTTGTGAAGTCCCTCGACGAAATAAAGCTGCCCGGCTTCCAGCCGAATGGGCGACGAGATATTCTCCTGATTTGTCCGGCCTGAAGCCGGCCCCGTCCAGGTTCTTGGGAAAGCCCACTCGGGCTCGAAAGCAATACGCGTTTTGTGCGCGGCCCAGGGATCTGTACTCAAATAAAGTTCCCCCTGGTCATCCGAGGCTAAATAGAAAACGTACTCGCCCGACAGCGGTGGCACCAAAAATCCCGTGACCCGCTCGCCGTAATTGTCGCCACTGAGAGAAGGGGTCTCAAAACTATCGACGGAGCCGAGGAAATCAGCCTCGTCTGGAAACTTCGCGGCCGTGACCAGGTCCTGGATCAGGACCCCTGGTACGTTGGTGTAAAGTTGACGTTCGAGCTGGCCGGGAATGATCCCTGATTGGTCTTTGCCTTGAGCCGCGCACCAGGAAGCGGCGGCGGACGCCAATCCCAAACACAAAACCGAGCGCACAATTGTCACACGGAAACTTGATTTCATAGTTAGTCAGGAGGTTTCAACGCCAGAATAGGATCAGGTATTTCATCCGAGCATCGCACCAGGCGACTATAATCAGATACGCTGGTGTAAATATGACAATGCACCAGTCCTGCTAATTGTCAATGGCTGCGGCGTCTGCGGGTAGACCCCATCTAGGTTGTCGATGCGTTCGGAGTATCATAGAGAATGGCAACGAACAATGAGGGGCGAGCAAAGGAGAAGACTTCAAATGTCGCCGACGAGCTGGACAGCATCAATTCGCGAACGCGGCGTCGTGGTTCGCAGCGCCTCCGGCGGCGAATGGAAGCAACCATTGAAGCCAAAACCCAGAAACGCCGCAGACGCGAGGCTCCGGCGTCCTCCGCTTGGAAAAAATAGGCGCGGTGCGGTAGGCGAACCGCGAATGGACGCTAATGAACGCGAATTCAGAGGACGGCTGAGCAGGGCTGAGCCCGTTGCCAACCGTTGCCACAATGCCACAAAATAGCTCTTGCCTGGCGTGAGTGAGCACCCTATATTGCGCGCTCTTTTCCGAAGAAAGCGGAAGCACACATATGCGACGTCCAAAAGGCATCAAAACGAAGAAAGCGGCAGCCAAGCGCTTTAAAATCACTGCCAGTGGCAAAGTACTGCGTCTGAGCGCGGGCCGCCGCCATTTGATGCAAACCAAGAATCCTAAGCGCCGCCGAAAACTGCGCGGCAGCACCGCTGTCCATTCGACGGACGAGTATCGCATCAAGCAGAACCTTCCGTTCACCCGCTAGTCCATTTCTCAACGCTTTGACTTATGCGCGTAACTAACGCACCTGCCTCCCGCAAACGACGTACCCGGATGATCCGAGCCGCAAAGGGCTTTCGGATGCGCCGTTCCAAACTGTACCGTTACGCTTCCGATGCGGTCGATCACGGGCGGCAGTATGCCTTCCGCGATCGCAAAGCCAAGAAGCGCACTTTTCGCGCGCTGTGGCAGATTCGCATCAACGCCGCCGCGCGTGCCGCCGGGACCACCTATAGCCGTTTTATGGAAGGCTTGAAGGCCGCCAAGGTCGCGCTGGATCGCAAGATTCTAGCTGACATTGCGGCAACGGATGCAGCGGCTTTTACCGAGTTGGTCAAGATCGCCCAGGATGCTTTAAAGACCAAGGCCGCCAAGGCCTAGGCATCGACGCAGCATCCCGTTTCCATTTCCCACGATGGGCGACCGCGACCGGCTCGCCCATTTTTGCTTTTCAACCTATGGCAGGATTTCTAGACGACATCGAGCCTATAAAAGCCGCCGCGCTGGCCGAATTCAGCGCGACGCCGGATCTGGCTGCCCTTGAACAGGCGCGCGCCGCTTTCCTGGGTTCTCATGGGCGCTTTACCGCGCTGATGAAACAAATGGCCGCACTGCCCAAGGAAGAAAAACCCGCGGCGGGAAAGGCCATCAACGTCGCTAAAGCAGAACTGGAATCGGCGTTTGCCAACCGGCGCTCCGAACTGGAGCTCAAAGCCGCTCTGCCTAAGGAAGCGACGGATTTCAGCTTGCCGGGACGAAGAAGGGTTTTGGGCAAGCTTCATCCACTTACTCAAGTTACGGAAGATATCGTCCGCAGCTTTCGCAAAATCGGGTTTGTGGTAGCCGACGGTCCGGAAATCGAGGACGAATACTATTGTTTTGATGCGTTGAATACTCCGGCCGATCACCCGGCGCGCGACGCCCAGGACACGTTTTATGTGAGCCCCGCCACGCCCGGCGCTCAGCCCACCAACCTGCTGCGCACGCACACCTCTTCGGTCCAAATCCGAGTGATGAAAACCCAGAGCCCGCCGGTCCGGATTATTGTTCCGGGACGGGTTTATCGCCGTGACAACGCCGACGCGACGCATAACCCCACGTTCCACCAGGTAGAGGGATTATACGTTGATCGCAAGGTAACGGTTGGAGATCTAAAGGGCACAGTAGAATTTGTGTTCAAAGAACTGATGGGGCCGGAGACCCGCATCCGTTTTCGGCCGCATTATTTCAGCTACACTGAGCCGAGTTTCGAGATCGATTTCAGCAGCGCGCTGACGCGTAAGATGGGCAAGGAATGGCTGGAGATCGCCGGGTGCGGAATGGTGCATCCGCAGGTGTTCGAGAACGTCGGTTATGATCCGGAGGTTTGGACCGGCTGGGCGTTCGGCTTTGGGATCGAGCGGATCGCAATGATCCGCTACGGGATTAATGACATTCGACTGTTTTACGAGAACGATTTGCGGTTCCTGAGGCAGTTTTGATTCATGAAAGTCACTCTCAATTGGCTCAAACAGTACGTAGCTTTCGACTGGTCGCCGGAGGTGTTGTCTGAACGCCTGACCATGCTTGGTATCGAGGTGGAAGGCGTGCAGAAACTTGGGGGCGAGTTCCAAGGCATCGTCGTTGCCCAGGTCATCACCCGGGACAAACATCCCAATGCGGATAAACTTTCACTTTGCCGAGTGAATGACGGGCAGGGAGAGCGCCAAATCGTGTGCGGCGCGCAGAATTTCAAAGCCGGCGATAAAGTGGCGCTCATTCTGCCTGGCGCTACACTGCCGGCTAAACCCGGCGCCGAGCCATTCACGATTAAGGTCGGCAAGATTCGGGGCGTTGAATCCCACGGCATGATGTGCTCGCCGCAGGAGCTGGGACTCGCCGATGAGGTGGACGGCCTGTTGATCCTCCGCCAGGACGCCAAGGTTGGACAGCCCTTTGCCGAGTATCTCGGCCGATCCGGCAGCGACGTCGTTTATGACCTCGAGATTACGCCCAACCGCCCAGACCTGAACAGTGTGATTGGGATCGCGCGCGAGATCGCCGCTCTAACCGGCAATTCGCTTCGGTTGCCCGAGGCAACGCCGATTTCGACCGTGGGCACCGGGCATTCAGTCGCCGAGCTCGTGAGCGTGCGCCTCGAGGATCCGGAGCTGTGCCCGCGCTATACCGCTCGCATCATTCAAGGCGTCAAGATTGCGCCCAGCCCGGATTGGCTGCGCAGCACTTTGGAAAAGGTAGGCATCCGCAGCATCAATAACGTCGTCGACGTCACCAATTACGTGATGCTCGAGACCGGCCAACCGCTGCACGCGTTTGATTTTCATCTGCTCGTTGCCCCGGCCGGACAACTTCATCCCACCATTGTGGTGCGCCGGGCCAAAGACGGAGAAAAATTCAAGACCCTGGACGGTCAGGAACGCACGCTGTCGAGCCAGATGCTTTTGATTGCCGACGAAACCAAGGCTGTCGCCCTGGCCGGTGTGATGGGAGGCCAGAACAGCGAGATCGATCTCCACACCGCCGACGTGCTCATCGAGAGCGCATATTTTAAGCCGCAGAATGTCCGAGCCACCTCCAAGAAACTCGAGTTGCGGACCGATGCCTCTTATCGTTTCGAGCGCGGAGCCGACGTGGGGATTTGCGACTGGGCCAGCCGGCGCGCGGCGCACTTGATTCTGCAAACGGCTGGAGGTTCTCTTGCGTCCGGCGTTGTCGATGCCTATCCGCAGCCGCCTGAGCCGAAGCAGGTCACGCTTCGGCACCAGAAGGTCAAGGACCTGTTGGGAATCGAACTCTCGCCCGAGCAAATTGACGGTTATCTAGAGCAGTTGGAATTGAAAGTGATCGGCCGCAAACCACGTCCAGTCGGCGCCGAAACAGCCGCAGGGGAGCCAAGCACTTTCAGGATCCCAACCTTTCGCGTCGACCTTAAACGCGAAGTGGATCTCATCGAAGAAGTCGCCCGGCTTTATGGGGTGGACCGGATTCCGGCCACCGTGCCGCGCGGAGCCATTGGGAGCAACGATTTTGACCGTGTTCACGACCAATACGCGGAAGCACGTGGGATTTTGGCCGGGCTGGGATTGTTCGAAGCGCAGGGCCAGACGCTCATTTCGGAGGCGTCGGCCAAACTGGTGTCGGGCACCGCACCGGTGTCTTTGGCCAAGCCTCTAAGCAGCGATATGAATGTGCTGCGATCGAGCTTATTGCCCGGCTTGCTGGATAGCTTGCGACACAACATTAGCCACAAGGTTTATGATGTTGCGCTGTTCGAACTCGGGCGGGTTTTTAATACGCCAGCGGGGCAGGGAACCTCACCGGCCAAGCCCGGCGCCACGAGCTTCAGCAGTACTGGTGAGGAACGCAGGCTGGCCATTGCGCTGACCGGCCAGCGGAGCCCCGTTTTCTGGTCGGGTGACGATCGTGGCGCAAAGTTCGACCTTTACGATCTCAAAGGATTTCTCGAGGTGTTCTTTGAACATTTCGGACTGCGGGGAATCACGTATGCCGCCGCGACTGAGGGCAGCACCTTGTTTTTGGAATCGGCGTCCATTCAGCTTGGAAAGTTTCAGCTCGGCAGGTTTGGTCAATTGTCTCCCATCCTCGCCCGCCAGTATGATCTCAGGGACGCCGTGTTGTTGGCCGAGTTGAATTTCGATTTGCTCCTGGCGCGACGCAACAGTTCCAAGACATTCCGACCGTTGCCGGCGTTTCCGCCAATCCGACGCGATATCGCTATGGTTCTGCCGGAAGGCACGACAAACGACGCGGTCTTGCAGGTTGTCAAACAAGCCAAGTCGGCCAACCTTGAATCGGTGGAGTTGTTCGACGTGTTTCGCGGGAAGAACGTTCCGGCCGGACAGAAGAGCTTGGCCTACGCTTTTATTTATCGCAGTGCTGAGCGCACGCTAACCGACGCCGAGGTTAATTCGGCTCACGAGAAGTTGGTCGAGCAACTGAAACAGAAGCTCCACGCAACGATTCGCGAGTAGACGCCCTTGGCCGATCAGTCGGCGCTCAGCCCAACGCGCCAGCGTCTTGGAGTGCGGCGCTTTGCGCCGCTTTTGGAACCGAACGGTAGGTAGTGTGCGAAAGAATCTCAATCATTCGCCCCTTCCTAGCCCCCCAAAAGCGCCGCACAGCGGGCGCACTCCAAAACCTTCGGAATCCTCAAAGCCCCGTTTCGGGTTGGCACATGCATTGGGACGACGAACCTGCCCCAGTGCTTGGCGCGCCAGCGTCATAGAGTGCGTCGCTTTGCGCCGCTTTTGGAACCGAACGGTAGGTAGTGCGCGAAAGAATCTCAATCATTCGCCCCTGCCTAGCCCCCCAAAAGCGGCGCACAGCGGGCGCACTCCAAAACCTTCGGAATCCTCAAAGCCCCGTTTCGGGTTGGCACATGCATTGGGACGATGAACCTGCCCCAGTGCTTGGCGCGCCAGCGTCTTGGAGTGCGGCGCTTTTCGCCGCTTTTGGAACCGAACGGTAGGTAGTGTGCGAAAGAATCTCAATCATTCGCCCCTTCCTAGCCCCCCAAAAGCGCCGCACAGCGGGCGCACTCCAAAACCTTCGGAGTCCCTCAAAGCCGCATTTCGCTTGGCACATGCATTGGGACCATGAACCTGCCCCAGGACTGGCGTGCCAGCATCTTGGAGTGCGGCGCTTTGCGCCGCTTTTGGAATCCAACGGGGAGTGACGCGAGAGAATTTCAATGAGATGCCCCTGGTCCTGGAATGGGTGGCCCCGGATGATTAGGCGGGCCAAGGCGTGGCTCCAAAGTCAGAAAACCGTTTTGCGTGGTAACGACGCGATAGAATCTGCTGGTCGCGCTGCTTGCCTGAGGGTCGGTTAAATAAAGAGGAGAAGAGGTGCAATAAAACCCGTAAGAGAGTTGCCAGTCGACCAGGTTCGTCGAGAACTGGAGGGCGTAGGGAGTGCCGAAGCTCCCATAAACCGGAAACACGAAGGACCCGTTTGGCAGAAAGCGGCCCAAGCCTACACCGGGCGGGTCCGGAGCGCTCAGAGCAAACTGAATCGTCGAAGAGGCTTTGTTATTGTCTCGATCGGTTTCGTAGAGCGTCGCCGCCACATCGCTCGCGAAGGACAATACATACTGTCCGCTCTGCATCTCCGGAAGCTGGAGGATGTTGGTGCGCCAGTAGCCTTCGCCAGGCTGCAGCGTGAGTGTTTCAAGCCGTGAGATCAAATCGCGGCTCGGCCCGGGATAGCCCGAAGAACTTACCGCTTCAGAGATGGTGTCGGTCCAGGACCCGGTTGCGGCGCCCAGGCCCTGGTTTAACACATGCGAAATCAGCGTAACGGTCGGCTTTGCGGTGCCGATCACGAGTGGCGGCGCTTGAAAAACATCCACCGCAAGGTCGGCAGGTGCCGAAAGATTCAACGAAAACGGGGACATCACGACATTATTTGAAAGCTGTTCTTCGCCCAGGCTGTTTCCTTCATCGGTTACAAAGATCAGAAAATAATCGGCGCTGTCGACGACCTGCAGATTAACAGTGTTCGTTTCCCAAAGGATTGCGCCAGGAGCCAACGAATTGCTCCGGGCCCACCAGCCCACTTGCCTTGACTGTTCGTCGAGGAAAGGAGTTTGAGACAAGTAAACCGCATCAGCCCAGGCGGGATGTCCCGCGGCCATTCCCTGGCCCTGATTGGTAATCCCGACGACGAAGGTCAGCGTCGGCCACGGCTGACTGGCCATCTGCGTTGGTGCTTGCCAGGATGCGATTGCCAGATCGGGGTACTGAACTGTGAAATCCAGGGGCACCGAGATTTCGTTGTTCGCTGCGTTCGATTCGTCCAGTCCATATGCGCCTGCCTCGAAGATCAAATGGTAATGGCCGCTGTGCGTCAGGGGCAATTGGACCAGGTTCGTGCGCCAGTAAGATCGCCCGGCGGAAACAAAGTTTGTTTCTTCCGTCTCCAGCACAAACTGTTCGCTGCGGCCGTCGAACGTGGAATTTGTGGAAATAAAAAGCGCATCACCCCATCGATCCCAATAAGGCCCAGGCGTCGCGGCTCCGGGTCCGAGGTTAGTCACACCCCAGACGATCGGCACAACCGGAAACGGCGGCGCGGTTATGCTCGTGGGAACCTCCAAGGCGATGGGAGCAAGATCGGGCGATTTGAGGTCGATGACTGCCTTCGCGGTAAGTGTGTTGTTGTCGAGCACCTGCTCATTCATGAAATCGAAGGCATTAACGGTCAAAACCAGCGAGTAAGTTCCACTCGTGTTTACCGGGACCCTGACAGTATTGGTTCGCCAATAGCTGCCGCCCGGGAGGATCGGCCCGGTCTCGGCCCAACTGCCAAGAAAATAAGAGAGGCTGTTCGTGATTGTAGGCGTCGAAAGTGAGAGGTTGTCGGCCCAGGGCTGCGAACTCGTCCGAGCGATGCCGGGGCCGAGATTGGTGATGCCCCACACGATCGTGAGGTATGGCCCGCCGGATTGCGCCGAGTCGGAGACTTGAAGCGCTATCGGGGCCAGGTCGGGCGGCGTGATGTTTAACGTGATCGGCGTCGCCAGGTTGTTGTTGCTCTTGTCAGATTCAAACGGGAAAACAGAGCTGTCATCTACCTTCAGGACCAAGTACTGGTCGCCCGTCAGCCCGGCCGGCAACGCAAAAATATTGGTAAACCAATAGTCAGTTCCCGCCGGGACATCGTGTGACTGGTACTGTCCTCCCAGAAACAGCCCCAGCGCGGGATTGTCCGGGTCCGCAGTTAGATAAAGACTATCCGACCACCACGCGGGGGCGGCTCCGGGACCCTGATTGGTCACGCCCCAGGCGATCGTGACCAGCGGGCTGGTAGAATCATTCACCACGCGGGGGGCGAGCAGAGCAATTGGTTTCAAGTCCGCGTACTGGAGATTAAAGACGATGGGCGTTACGGCGATATTGTTGGACTCATCCAGCTCCGGAATCCAGTCGTTGGCATCGGTTTTGAAAATCAGGTAATTGGTTCCGCTTTGCGTCAGCGGCAACTGGAAAGTGTTGGTGCGCCAATAACTGCCGCCCGGCTGCAGCGGTCCAGTCTCGCTCGTGCCCTGCACAAACCGATCCGCTCCGTCGAGTTCGGGGTCGTCCGAAAGAAAAAGCTGATCATTCCAATACCCGTACAAACCCTGGGCCAAACCGATTCCCTGGTTGGTTACGCCCCAGACCAGGGTGACTCGCGGGTTTGGCGGGCCCGTCACGACGGCGGGCGCTAGCAGTGCCACCGGGGCAAGGTCCGGAGGCTCCAGGGTGAAATGAAATCTGGCCTCGAGAAAATTGTTGGTCTCGTTGGACTCCGGCAACCCATTAGAGTTGTCCGCCTGCAGGAATATGTAGTAATCCCCACTTTGGGTCAGCGGAAGCTGTAACGTACGAGTTCGCCAGTACATGTGCGCCGCTGAAACCGGGCCGGTTTCATACTCGGGGTTCCCAAACGGAATGGCGCTATAGTCAGCCACGGGATTCGAGGATACATACAGTTGATCGTACCAGGAATCCCATCCGATGGCCGGTCCGGCGCCCTGGTTTGTCACCCCGTACGAGATAACGACTTTCGGATTGGGCGGTCCGCTAATTTGGCTCGGCACCGAAAGCAGAATAGGGCTGAGATCCGGCAGGCTGACTTTAAAGGAAACCGGCACGACCAGCGTATTATTCGTCAAGTTTGCTTCGTAAATCGACTGATAGCTGCCATAGCCGGCATTCACTCGCAAAGTCAGGTTATAGGTTCCATCTTGCGTGATCGGGACGCGCACGGAATTGGTCACCCAATACAAACCTCCCGAAGGAATGGGCCCGTTCCGATAGCTTGTGGCCACTGAGCGCGCCGAAAATTCGGGATTTCTTTCGGAAGACACATCGAGTTCGTCGAGCCAGCTGCCCAAGGCCGGCCCGGGCCCCAGGTTGGTCACGCCCCACGACACCAGCAGGCGCGGGTTGGCAGGTCCATCGACCATGCTCGCGACTTGCAGTCCGAGAATGGCCAGGTCCGGCGGCAGAATCGTGATCTGGATTGGCAACGAAACGACATTGTTGCTCTCATTGAGCTCAAACAAGTTGTCGTCGGCATCCGTTTTCAAAATCAGGTAGTAGATGGCGGAGGTCGTTACCGGCAAGGTTACCGTGTTGGTGCGCCAATACCTGTCACCCGGCATCAACAGTTGGCCTTCGCCGTTTCTCAACACCGGTATTGCTGCATAGTCGAGCGTAGGGGTGCGCGAGAGGAACAGTTCGTCGGTCCACCCGCCCGAAGCACCGGCCGCGCCGAGGCCCTGGTTGGTTATGCCCCAAGCGACAGTGAGGGTTGGGTTGGGCGGCCCGCCCAGGCGCGACGGTCTTTCCAGCGCGATGGGCCGCAGATCCGGTGGTTCAATCACGAAGGTGATCGGAACCATCGCGACGTTATTGCTTTTGTTCAGCTCGTAAATCTGGTTGTACCAGTCAACCTGGACAAAGAGGTAGTACGTTCCGCTGATGGTCACCGGAAGGCGCACCGAATTGGTCTGCCAATAAACGCCGCCGGGATCCAGGTCGCTCGGGTGGGCGAAATCGGTTGCCAGTTGGGCGGAGTCGAGCGTGCTGTTGGTGGAAATCCAGATGGCATCGCGCCAAGTACCGTGTTGAATCGCCGGCCCAATGCCCTGGTTGGTCACGCCCCAAACCAGGGTAATGCTCGGGTTCGGCGGGCTGGTGACGGCGCTGGGCGCCAATAACAATAGAGCGGCCAGGTCCGGCGGCTGGATGGTAATGTTGATTGGTTTGCTTAAGATGTTATTGCTGGGATTGGATTCAAAGACGGTATTCCAGGGATCGGTTTGCAAAATCAGGAAGTACGATCCCTCGGTCACAATTGGCAATGTTACCGAGTTAGTAACCTGATAAGTATCGCCCGGCCGCAATGGGCCTGGTTGATAACTGGTCGTGAGCGGGGAATCCATTCCATCCAGGACATTGTCCGTGGAAAGAAAAAGCGCGTCGCCCCAGCCTCCAATTGCCGAGCCGACGCCGGCGTTGGTCACGGACCAGGAGACCGTCATGACCGGGGTAGGGGGACCTGTGAAATGAGCCGGCGCCTGAAGAGAAAGCGGAACCAAATCGGGCTGCAAGATCTTGAATGAAATGGGCAGCGTGACCACGTTATTGGCTTCGTTGGACTCGAAGAGCGCGTTGTCGGCATCGGCCGCAACACTCAGGAAATATGTGCCGCTCTGAATTGCGGGCACAGTGATTTGGGCCTGGATCCGATAACTGCCCTTTGCGGGAAGCGGACCGTTGGTGTATGTCGACCAGATTCTGACTTGGGAGCCATCCATCACACCGTTCGTGGAGAAGTATACGGCGTCCGACCAGCCTGGAGAGATCGGCAGTGAACCTGGCCCCTGGTTGGTGACCGACCACGACAGGGTCAGAACGGGATTGGGAGTCGAAGTCACAAGTGTGGGCAGGCTTACCCCAATCGGTGCCAGGTCACTGGGTAGAACCGTGAAGTTGATAGGCACGATGGTCACGTTGTTACTTTTATCCGATTCGATGAGGGTGTTGTTCTCGTCTGCCTCGAGGACCAGGTTGTAGGTGCCACTTTTGGTGAGCGGCAATTGGAGGGTGTTGGTGTGCCAAAACGCGGCTCCGGGGAGCAACGGACCGAAATCCAGGTCGGCGGTACCCGTATCCCACCAGTTTGGCGGGAAGTTGGTGGAGAAAATGGCGGCGTCATACCAGGACCCGAGCGCGGCGCCTACTCCCTGGTTGGTCACGCCATAGCTGAACGTGAAAAATGGATTCGGAGTAGTGGTTACTGTTCTTGGGATCCTGGAGCTGTCTACCGCCAGGTCAGGCGGCTGGATCAGGAAAGTTATGGGGGTTACCAGGGTGTTATTGTCTTTATTGGTTTCAAAAAGGAGGTCGAACTCATTCACCTTTAAAATCAGGTAGTACGTCCCGCTCGTCACAATCGGCAACAGGAGTTGGTTGGTCTGCCAGTACTGCCCGCCGGCATCGATCGGACCGAGTTCGCTCGTTGAAAGCAAATAAATGGCCGTTGAATCGAAGACCGCGTTGGTCGAGAAATAGAGCGTGTCCCGCCAGGTATATTTGTCGATGGCCACGCCCGGACCTTGATTGGTGATGCCCCAAGCCACGCTGACGATGGGTCGGGGCGGGGTGACCGTCGGCCCGAGCACTTTAACGGCCAGCGGAGCCAAATCCGGGGGCAACACGTGGACTGTGATCGGCAGAGCAATTTGGTTGTTGTTGGTATTGGCCTCAAACAAGTTATTCCATTGGTCCGCCACCAGGACCAGATAGTAGGTGCCATCCTGAGTGACGGGCAATTGCACTGAATTTGTGCGCCAGTAGAAGCCCCCGGGCGGGACCGGACCTTGCTCCGAACCGAAGGTAACCGAGTAGTCGCCCGGTTCAAAAGTGGCATTGGTCGAAAGGTATAGCAGATCGCTCCAAAACCCGAGGGCGGTGCCGCTGCCTTGATTGGTGATGCCCCAAACCACGGTGATGCTGGGGTTTGGCGGCCCGGTCACTACGGTTGGCAATTGCAATGCGATCGGGGCTAAATCCGCGGGTGTCGACTGGAAGTCCAACGAAATTGCCAGGCGATTGTTGCTCTCATCGGACTCGGCGATGGTGTTACCCCAATCGGATCTGAAGATGAGAGAGTATCGGCCGCTTTGGGTGATGGGCAATTGAAACGCGTTAGTACGCCAGTAACTTCCTGCGGCAGCGAGCGGTCCGTAGCTCTGCTGCAATTGTACAAAGCTGGCGTCGAGGTCCGGAACCCCATTGGACGCGACTAGAATTGAGTCGAACCAGGAGCCTGAGGCGGTGCCTACGCCCTGGTTTGTCACTCCCCAAATTACGGTCACAACCGGGTTTGGGGGAGACACTACAGGGTTGCCGATTTGCGCCGCGAGTGGGAAAAGATCGGGCAGGTCAGCCGCCAACGAGTGGGTGGAAATAAACGAAGCGAGACCAGGCAAAAAAACGACCCAATGAAGGATTCGGCCCCGCATTCCGAGACCATCTACCACTCGGAATTGGCATAAGTCAAGCTTTCTCAGGCCTCCATGGCGTTAGAGCATTTAAATCAGTTTAAAACTCAGCGCCGTTACCTAAACCGCCACAGATGAGCGCAGATAGCAGGATAAGGCGCCAACAGAATCTCTTCACATCCAGCTTATTACAAAAGCGGCAGCGGCAGCGCAAGCCAAAGTCATGTCCGTACACGGCTGGGCTGAACCGAGTCTCCTGCCAGCCCTTTCAGGCCGCTCGCATTCAGGCGCAGCACTACCCAATCACGCATGGGTCGCGCGCCCAGTTTCTCGTAAAAATCCAGCGCCGGTTTATTCCAATTCAGTGCCGTCCACTCGAATCGGCCGCAGTTATATTCCACGCCGACACGTGCCACAGCTTCGATGAGCGCCCGACCCAAACCTTGCTTCCTGAATTCCGGCCGCACGTAGAGATCTTCGAGCCAGATCCCACGTCGCCCGACGAAGCTTGAAAAGGTAAAAAAGTAGATGGCATAGCCGGCCAGCTCGCGGCCTTGCCTTGCGAGGAAGCCGCCGGCAACGGGCTTGGTGCCAAAAAATGAAAGCTCAAGATCCTCTACTTTGGCTTCGACCTCCTGTTCGAGTTTCTCGAACCGGGCCAGTTCCCGGATCAGGGCTAAGAGGTCCGGGAGTTCGGCGGGTTGAACTGGATCGATGGTGAAATTCATGCGGCGAGT
>DASRFK010000247.1:0-8189 GCA_035651635.1 Verrucomicrobiia bacterium
CTCCTTTGGCGCCGCCAATGTTCAAGAGTACCGTCTCGCCTTCGATCAGCGGCGAGCAGGCGATGCCGAAGAATCCTTTGCCGGCCTGAAATTGGTTCTGCAGATCGGCGCTCCAAAGCTTCTTCCCCGTGGCCAGTTCCAGGCAGTGGAACATCCCTTGCGCGCCTAGCGTGTAAATGCGTTCCTCCGAAATCGCCGGGGTTGCCCGCGGGCCGTTATCAAAACCAAAATCATCCTCGTAAGTCGTTGGATAGGCAAAAGTCCAAAGCGAATTGCCCGTACGCGCATCGAAGCAGGTGATCGTTTCCCGATCCGCGTCACGGGCGAACAAAACCATTTTTTGGTTCGCAACGACCGGGCCGGAAAATCCATGGCCAATCTGTTTTTCCCAGACCACACGTGGGCCGGCGGCAGGCCATTCCTGCGCCAAGTCAGATCCCTCACAAACGCCATTGCGTTGCGGACCGAGAAATTGCGGCCAATCAGCCGCCCAAGTCGTCGAGCAGACCAGCAAGCTGGTTGCGAGCGCCGGGAAGACCTTATGACACCAGGTTTGCATCGCGGGCGATTACCCAGTTTCCATCAGGATTCTTGCGCAGAATCGTGAGCGTATGCCCCGAGCGCAGAGTCGGTTTGCCATTGGGTGGCGTGACGGTTATCACCAGCCGATTCCGCATCCATGCCCAGTCACCGTGGACTGCGAGTTCCTTGATTTCGCTGCTGCCTTCGATGCGGAAATCTTTCATGGAGCGGGAGGCCGCGGCGAAGACGTCCTTGCCGAAAGGCTCGCGTCCAGGCACCAGAAACAGAACGTCATCGGCCATCAGCGTGAGCACTGTCTGAAGGTCACCGGCCTTGGTGGCCACCGTCCATTTATTTACCAGTTCGCGAATCGCCAACTCGTCTTTACTCATAGAAACGTCGGCCTAATGTTCCCGTAAGAGTGGGCGGACCGCAAGCGATGGCTTCGCAAGGCATCCTGCTCCGCGACGCAAGGTCCCCCAGAAACTTATGTGTTTCAGGAGAAGGCTGGCGCCGCCGCTTCGGCCTTTAGTCGGAGTCGCCGCGAGAGGATTCCAGAGCCGCCACGTGCCCGTCCATAAAGACAACATTCTTGCCGGGTTTGGGCGGGCGAGGGTGAAAATCCTCGTAGTCGAGAAAGAGCGGAGTTGTTCCCGGAGGAAACGTCAGGACGAAGTTGGTAATTCCGCCGGAAATGTCCCCTTGATGCAATAAGAGGAAGGCGCTGTCTGTTCGGGTTTCATCAATGCGATGGCCGTTCAGTTCGGCGTTCCATTCGTAACTCGAGCCTTCGGCGGCAAACCGGCCCATTTTATCGACCGGGCATTTGAAGATCGTCGCGTTGTTTGTGTTCGTGCCGGCGGTTCTGCCAACATAACTCGCCAGGACATCGCAGATGCGCGGCAATGGATTTTGGGGATCGATTGGCAAGGTAGGAAGGATCTCGGCGCTCGGCAAGCGCTCCTGGTTATCGACGGAATAAAGACGGGTAGCAATGCCCAATTGCCGAAGGTTGTTCACGCAAGCCGCATTATAGGCTTTGGCCTTCGACCGGCTCAAAGCGGGCAGCAGCAGGCCCGCCAGGATCGCAATGATGGCGATCACCACCAGCAATTCAACGAGAGTAAAGGCGCGATACGGGGCGGCCACGTTTTGGACCGCGCCCCCGATGCAGCGGGGGTGTTTTTCACGCCGGCCGCTCGTCGCAAAGCGCCAGAGGACTGCCGCACTCCAAGACGATAGTGTGGTGAGGTAGTTCATGGGAGCAAGGCGGGCAAGAGAGTTGCGGTTCGCCTCCAGCGGGTATGTTTTCATAAGTGGAGTCATCATTCACTGATCGGTTCGTCGGGTTAGGTTGTTTATTTCTCAGCCTCCAGGCCCGTGCCCCTTTCGCGCGAACTCGACCCGTTGTTCCGGAGTGAAGTCTGTAAACCGCCGATTGGGTTCGGGCGGACGTAGCATCTGGCCGGGCTGGGTTCGGCCCGTTGGCCTTTTGGAGCCGACGTTCATGCTCGATTGGTCGACCTGCGTCGTCTCAAAGGCGGCGACCCTATTCGATTCGTGGAACGCTGGCGTGTGCCAAGCCGACGAAGCGAACCACAATCCACCGAGGGCGAGCAACGCCGCCACGGGCAGGGAGAGTTGTTTTGGTTTCATTGTTTTTGCTTTTTGATTCGAGCTTCAGGTTCACTTTCGCACGGCATTGTGCGCCGATTCTCTGGAGTTGGCTTTCGATTTGGAACGAAGGCGAGGAATTGTGGTGCGAAGCGCCAGCAAAAAGGAATGAATCTGGTCCACAGCACAGGAAAGGGTCTGAAGCACAAGCCTCCTTTCCGGGACCCTCGCCAGCAGTGCCCAGCGGGGAGTTACGGCTCTAACGGAATTCCAGCTTTTGCTGGAGTTCGCGAATCGGCCGCGTAGTGGGATAGCGCTTTCCGTTCTTCAGCACGACCAGGTTCTCGCCTTTAAACATGGGTTGAAGCTCCTGGATTTGGTCGAGGTTGACGATTACTGAGCGGCTGATGCGTAAGAAACGTTGCGGGGAGAGATGGGATTCCAAGGAACTCATGGTCTCGCGCAGGACATGGTTCTCCTTGCCAACATGCACGACCGCGTATTTTCCAGCGGCCTCGATCGCCTGAATCTGGTCCAACTCTACAAAGGTAACCTTGCCCGGGGTTTTGACAGCCAATCGAGTGAGCTGACCTGCCGGTGCCGGAGATTGGCCCAAGAGCGCGAGAAGCCCACGGGCGGCAACACCGGCCTGTTTGTTAGCGATAAGGTCGCGAGCGCGCTGGATCGCTTCCTTGAATCGAGTGGGTTTGAATGGCTTCAAGAGATAATCCAGTGCACTCACCTCGAACGCGCGGAGCGCGTGCTGATCGTAAGCCGTGGTGAAGATCACGACCGGCAGCAATGCCTGCGGGACTCGTCGCAACACCTCAAACCCGTCCATATCCGGCATCTGCACGTCGAGCAACACCAGGTCCGGCCTGGTTCCCTGGATCTGGTCCACCGCCTCAAAACCATCCCTGCTTTCGCCAACGACCTCCACGTCAGATTCTTCACCCAATAGCAAGCGAACCCGCTGCCGGGCCAACGGTTCGTCATCGACGATGAGCGCTCGGATTTTCATGCGGCTGACCCGTTCGAGACGGTGGGAACATGGACCGGCTCCACGTGAAAGGGGAGGTGAATATCTACTCGGCAACCTTGAGGTTCAGCACTCCCGAAAGAGAAACTCTGGTCCTGGCCATAGAGTCCCTGCAGTCTTGCTTTTGTGTTGGCAAGCCCGATACCACGTCGTCCGGAGGTGTTTAAATCGGAGCGTGGCAATCCTCTGCCGTCGTCTCGGACAATCAGGTGCAGATGCTTATCTTTGTGGCTTGCTTCGATTGAGACAAGCCCCGGGCCGCGCCGCGGTTCGATACCGTGGCGGATAGCGTTCTCCACCAATGGTTGCAGAATGAGGGCTGGCACCAAGGCTTTCATGAGTTCATCCGGAACGCTCTGCTCGACTCGAAGCCGTTCGCCAAAACGCTTTTGCTCAATACTGAGATATGCCCCAATGAATTCGAGCTCCTGCGCCAGGGGAATCTCCTGTTCCTCCATCGAATCAAGCGAGCGGCGCAGCAACTCGCTTAAATCGCCTAGCATCTCGTCGGCCGCTCGCGGGTTGACGTAAACCAACGTGGCAATCGAGTTTAGCGTGTTGAAAAGAAAATGCGGGTTGATCTGCATCCGTAACGCTTGCAGCTTGGCGCTGGTGAGCCTTGCCTCCAATTCGGCCGCACGCCGTTCCCGTTCCTGCGAGCTTCTAAAATTGATAATGGCCTGGCAAACGCCCACTAAAGACCAATAGACCAAAACGTCCAAAGCTGCTCGAAGACCCAAAAGCGTGCCAGACGCACCGGGTGGCGGCAGCCTGGGACTCTTCGAATCAGGCGACCGCCCTGGCGCTTCCGAACTTTGCGGATGAGGAAAGATCCGGACGACAGCGCGAAAGGTAGCCTTGTTGGTGCTGACCATGAGCAGGCAGGCCAACAAATGAAGACCTACGTTTCGAAGCAGTCTCTTCCGTTCGATAGGAAAGCGGAAAGAGAGCCACGCCACGACGGGTAGGAACAACAGCCAAAGCGCCCAAAACGACGCTCCGAAGCTAATCGCCTGGAGCCAGGAGGCAGGGTCTCTTAGCGCGAGTGGTGCTGCAAACAGCAGCACAAGGGCCCCCCACAACCCCAGTACTGCTCCCACGAACGCCACTTTGCGAGCGAGGCGTCGGTTGCCTTTCGTTCGGTTCATGTCAGGGTAATGCCTTCAAAAGCAGCTCACGCAAACAGGGCTGGTCAGCATATCAGCGGCAGGTCTTTGGGCAACCCGTTTGGAACGAAACGGCCTTTTTCTGGCGCGAGGAGGCAAAAATCGGGAACCGATCATGCAGCCTGCCACGCTTTGTTGAGCGGGTCAGGGGGCTCATGGGAACATAACGTGGCACCTTATGAAGCCCGCGAACACCACAACTCGACGGCGCAAACCGGGCTGACCAAGCGGCGGCAAAGCGCGCGCGTCGTATTTCAGGATTGCTCTTTTGCCCGCACCGGTTAATAAGTGCTTTGCATGCTGGCCAAGGTCTGTTCCGCTGCCGTTAATGGAGTCGAGGCTTATCCTGTCGAAGTGGAAGTCAATGCGGGATTTGGCGACACCTTGATCGTGATTGTTGGCCTGCCCGATACCGCGGTTAAAGAATCGCGCGACCGGGTCATGACGGCGCTCATCAATTCCGGGTTCGCTTTCACTTTCGGACGGACGACGATCAACCTGGCTCCGGCGGATGTGAAGAAAGAAGGTCCCAGCTTCGATCTGCCGATTGCCGTGGGCATGGTCGCCGCCAGCGAACAAATGGAGACAGCGCAACTGGATAACTTTGTCATGGTCGGCGAACTCGCATTGACCGGGGCGGTTCGTCCAGTTAAAGGGGTGCTGCCGATTGCGTTGCGAGCTAGAGAACAGGGCAAGCAGGGCATTTTCGTCCCGCCGGAGAACGCCGCCGAAGCCGCGGTGGTCGCGGGTTTGCAGGTCATCCCGATCCAGAACCTGCGCGAAGCCGTGAGTTTTCTCGAAGGCGAAACCAAAATCAGTCCGACAAGAATCGATATCGACAAAATCTTCGAGCAAGACCAGGAGGCGGACGTTGACTTCGCCGAAGTCAAAGGGCAGGAATCGGTCAAGCGCGCCCTGGAGATTGCCGCCGCCGGGGGACATAACGTCCTGTTGATTGGCCCGCCCGGCACGGGCAAATCGATGTTGGCAAAGCGGCTGCCGACCATCCTGCCGCCGCTCACGTTGGAGGAAGCCCTCGAGACCACCAAGGTCCACAGCATCACCGGGCTGCTTCAACCGGGGCAGGCCTTAGTCACCCGGCGTCCGTTCCGTGCCCCACACCACACCGCCAGCGACGCGGGCTTGCTCGGAGGCAATATCAATCCGACTCCCGGAGAAATCTCGCTGGCGCACCACGGAGTCTTATTCCTCGACGAACTGCCCGAGTTCAAGCGGAGCGTTCTGGAAACCATGCGCCAGCCGTTGGAAGAAGGGCGAGTGACCATTTCTCGCGCGGCCGGCACGATGACTTTTCCATCGCAATTCATGTTAGTGGCCGCTATGAACCCGACGCCGGATGGCAAAATGCCCGCTGAATCCCGCAGCTCGCCGCGCGAGATTCAAAATTATCTCGGGCGAATTTCCGGGCCGCTGTTGGACCGGATCGATCTGCATGTGGAAGTTCCGGCGGTGCCTTTTCGCGAAATCACGAGCCATCAAAACGGCGAGGCTTCGGCAGAAATCCGCAAACGCGTGATGGCCGCCCGGGAACGCCAACACGCGCGCTTCAACCATAAAAAGGTCAATTGCAACGCCCGAATGGGCAGTCGCGAGATCAAAGCTTTTTGCGCCCTGGACGATTCGACCGTGGAGCTGCTCAAGTTCGCCATGGCGGACCTCAAGCTCAGCGCCCGGGGTTACGACCGCGTGCTCAAAGTCGCCCGCACCATCGCCGATCTTGCCGGGTCCGAGAAAATCCTGGCCGACCATGTCTCCGAAGCTATTCAGTTCCGATCCCTGGACCGGCAGCTCTGGACCTGAAAGATAGAACAAGCACGCCGCAACGTATTGGCAATTCCCCTTTGTGGGCCGCCTTCAAGGCAGGGCGCAGTCCTGGAGCGTTCCGTCCCATACCGGGCGATTATCAGAAAGAGGATTCTGTTCTCAACCAGGCAACCTAATTCATAAGCCCCAGCAGCATGGGAAAAATTTGCAGCACAAACAGCACGATCCCAAGACGGATATAGTGCTCCCGGCGAATACACCGCCCGGTGTACCAGCCGAACAAAGGGTACTGAGCCAACGCGAGCGGCAGCACGATCGGGCCGCCGCCCTTGAACAGCAGCAAAGTCAACACGGGGAAAAACACGCCGGCCCAATAAAAATCTCCCTGCTGCGCGGATTTGAGCGATATGGCAATGGCTATGGGCGTGAGGATGATGCCAATTATGGTGCCGATGAGGGATAAATACTTCATAAAGTTGTTGGGTTATTAGAAGAGATCCCGTTGGAACCGTGCTACATCAATTCCGGCAAAAGGCAAGCCGTCACTGCTTTGCAACGCTTCCTGGCTGCGAAGAAAATTCCTTCACCCGCCACCTTATCTCAAACTGGCCATGTTCGCATGCGGCCCATGAAACCTCAGGATTGAGCTAGACGATTTAGGTTGTGGACGCGGCCTGGGAACCAGAAATCCAGACCCGTGTGCGGGCCTGAAAGAGAGGCGTGTTCAAGGCGTCCCCCGATCTACTTTTCGACCAATTTCGGAAGCACCTGGACTTTGCCCAGTTAAAAACATGAACGGCGCGAGCAGCGTGTTTCCCTGGCTTTCGTTGCAGCCCGCTGTACGCGGGCTGGGAAGGCGCAACGCGCGCAACGCGCCATCCCTATCAAAAATGCGAGCACCCTGCTAGGCTGGCCAGGTGATCGTATCGGCGAAGCCATTTGCCAATCCACCGCGCCGGTGGATGTTGGGGTCTGTGGCAGTCGCAACGTGTCTGGGCCTGGCCTGGCTGTTTTTGGGTCGACCATTTCGCCACGCATCCACTCCAACGGATAGACGCTCGGGCTCGGGTGCCTCACTCGACGCAGTCGGGTATGCAGGCTCGGTTAGTTGCCAGGACTGCCACAGCGAGGAATTCGAGCTTTGGCAAAAGTCTCACCACGCATTGGCTGAGCGGAAAACAGGTCCCCCGGATGACACGGCATTTAGCCCTGACCGCACCGTGCTCGACGGCGGCCAGGTCGCGCAGGTGCGCAAACACGGCGCCAACAATGAGGTTGTGACAAGCGGCCTGGCGGGCACACAGCAAGTGTTCGCCATCACTCGAGTTTTGGGCGAGTCGCCTTTGCGGCAGTTCCTGGTCGACTTTCCCCAAGGCAAACTTCAGGCGCTGGCAGCTGCCTATGACGCGCGTTCAAACGAATGGTTCAACGTGTTTGGTGACGAAGAACGCCACGCGGGCGAGTGGGGACACTGGACCGGGCGCGGCATGAATTGGAACAGCATGTGCGCCGGTTGCCACAACACCCGGCTGCGCAAGGGCTACACCGAGTCGAGCGATTCGTATCAAACGACCATGGCCGAGCAATCGGTCGGTTGCGAAGCCTGCCACGGTCCGCTCCAGGAGCACGGAAAATGGCAGCGCCTTTTCGGCCGCTCCGCCGTGAAGGACCCGACTCTTCCAAAGTTCTCCCCCAAGCAAGTCCTGGACAATTGCGGCTTCTGCCACGCGCGTCGCGGAGAGCTAACCGGTGACTTCAAGCCCGGGGAGGATTTTCTGGACCAGATGCGCCTGGAACTGGTGGATGGCTCGTCCACGTTCTACTCCGATGGCCAGGTGCGCGAGGAGGATTACGAATATGCGGCATTTCTCGGGAGCCGCATGCACCTGCGCGGCGTGGGCTGCACGGACTGTCACGACCCGCACTCGGCGAAAACGAGATTGCCGGGCAACTGGCTATGCTTGCGCTGCCACAATGGCACTTACCCCAATGCTCCGCTAATCGAGCCTGTAAGCCATAGTCATCACAAGGTGTTCGGCTACGATGGCCGGGGCGCGCAAACA
>DASRFK010000248.1:0-14647 GCA_035651635.1 Verrucomicrobiia bacterium
GTCTTCGGAAAAATCTTTATGACCCGGAGTGTCCAGCAGGTTCACACAGAATCCGTGATACTCGAACTGCAGGACCGTTGAACTTACGGAAATGCCGCGTTGCCGTTCCAACTCCATCCAGTCGGAGGTCGTCGCGCGCTGATTCTTGCGCGCGGTGACCGACCCGGCCAGCTGCACGGCGCCGCCGTACAACAGGAATTTTTCCGTCAAAGTCGTTTTACCGGCGTCCGGGTGCGAAATAATCGCAAAGGTGCGCCGGCGTGAAATCTCTTGTTCCATAAAAAATTATACTGGTTAAAATTAAAATTCGTTCCACCGGATGAACGGGAGAAAACGCCCGTGCACGAAAGGCAAAGCCGCCCCTGTTGAAACAGGCGGGCCGATGGGGACAAGCTAAGGGGGAGTAGGCCGGAAAAAAGAGCGGCCGGCCACGGCTGGACCCAGCCGCGCAGCGCCACGAACGCTCTTTTTTGGTAGCCGCATTAGCTAGGCATATTAGCTGATAAACCGGCCAAGTAAAGGCGGGTTTTTCGAGCGGCTGCGATTAAAAATGTCGGTCGTGGTTGGAAGCCGAAAAAAGCGGCAGAGGACTGCCGCAGTCCAAAACGCAAGCGCGACACGGGCGCGGGCCTCGAGAACCGAAGGTTTTGGAGTGCGGCAGCCCTCTGCCGCTTTTCTGCCGATCAACACAGAATGACCGACAGATTTAATCATACCCTTTTCGAGCGCTGCTAATCCGCAGGCCCGGACAATTCCGGATTGGGATCGGCCAAAAAAAGTTATGGCGCGAGGCTCGCCGGCGATTAGATTAAAATGGTCATGAATGCACGGTCGCGGCGTCCCCCGGTTGCCTTGCGCTCCATTGCGGCCTTTGAAGTTATTAAAGGTCTATTGGTTTTAGCCGCCGCTTTGGGCTTATTGTCCCTGCGCCACACGGACCTGCACGCGGCAACAGACGCTTTCCTGCTGCGGCACGGAATCAATCCGGAGAGGCATTACATGCGCCTGTTCATTGAAGGAGTGGCGCGGGCCACCAACCATCATGTGGGTGAAATCGCCGCGGTCGCGTTCGCTTATGCGGCCGTCCGGTTTATCGAAGGGTACGGGCTCTGGCGCGAGAAACACTGGGCGGAATGGTTCGCCGTCGTTTCAGCGGGACTTTATCTGCCGCTCGAAGTGACTCATTTCGGACGGCATCCCTCGCTGTTCAATGCGGTGGTCATCCTGGTGAACATGCTCATCATTTTGTACCTGGCGAATTTGCTGGGTGAGCAACGAGCAGAACGAGCGCGAGCTATGGCGGCACAGGCGGAGTCGCTGTAGCGTCCCGCGGCGGAATCGCGTTCAAGTGCGCCTTTGGCGCTTGGGGATTTGTGCGGGACTAGTTTCCTAGGGCTGGCGCCCTAGGCTGGTATTAGGCACGCCGTTGGCGTTTGGCCACTTCCAAAAGATCCGAACCGGACGTCCCAGCGGTGTCAGACTCAGGTCAGTTTTAGATATTTTAGCACTTCCGGTGGCGGACCATCGAACTTCGTGAGCGGGACGTTTCCAAGGTACTGGATATCTTTAAACCCCTGCGGCGTGCTGTAGAAGCCGCCCATTACCAGTTCGCGGAATTTTGCGAAGAATCTCACGCCGGCCTGCATCCCGGAGGGGGCTTTGTCCGTTGAGCAGATATCGTCGCAGATTTGATGCTGTTGCTCGGCGCTCAATTCGGTAAACCCCTTGCTGAAACGGCGGCCGGATTCTTTCTCCAGCCAATCCAATCCAGCCAGGATTTCTTCCCGGTCGGCCCGTTGCTTGGGATAGGGCGCGCTGATCCATTCATCGAGAAAGTCCGGCACTTTTAACTGACTGGCGCTCGGCGACCGGTCGTCGGCGGGCAGGATGACATCGGCGAGAGCCGCCACGACTCGATGCTGTTGTTTGCTGAAGGTGAGCGGCCACAGGTCTCCCGGTTTGTAAACCTCCATCAAATTCGGATCGGTGCCGTAGCCGGTGCTCGTGGACGCAGCCAGGTTGCGCGCGTCCAGCACTGACAAAGTCGCGCTGGCGGCCAGCATCCACTTGATGGCCTGTCTCCGATCCATTCGCGTGAGCTCTTCCATGCTAAATTTCTCCTTTCTTCATCGAATCCACCAGGTACTCGCAGGCCCGCCAGGCGTTGGCCATAATGGTTAAGGTCGGGTTCTTGTCCGCGTTCGAAACAAACGGCCCGCCGTCGGTCACAAATAGATTCTTCACATCCCAAGCCTGGCAATACTGGTTGAGCACAGATTTTTTCGGATCCGATCCCATACAGGTCGTCCCCACCTCATGGATGATGGAGCCGCCGGGAGCGATGGCCTTTCGGCCGTCGAGCTGCGGTTTGCCAAGCACTTTGCCGCCCATGGCTTCGATGATTTCGGCAAAGGTTTTCTGCATGTGCGCCGCTTGTTTCTCTTCGTGGGCCGACCATTTGAAATGGAAACGCAGCACCGGGATTCCCCAGGCATCTTTCTTGTCCGGGTCGACTTCACAGTAGCTGTCTTCATTCGGGATCATTTCGCCCCGACCAGCGAAGCCGACGAAGGATCCATAGTAGCGGCGGGCATCTTCCTTGAGTTTTTTGCCGTAGCTGCCGCCCGTTAGCGCGCCCAGGCCGGCGAAGGTCTCCATCCCCGGCATCTCGCGACCCCCGCCAATCTCGATGTGATAACCGCGCGCAAAATCCAGCTTTTTGGCAAGCTGCTCCGGGTACAGCCACCAGGGCGTATACATATGCATGCCCGAAACGCCGTCCTCGTTGTAAGCCGGACAATTCTCGAGAGCCGGAATCTGGCCGGACAAATCACTGCCCACAGTGTCCATCAGGTACCGGCCCACTTTGCCGCTGCTGTTGGCCAGGCCATTGGGGAATGGCGCGCTTTTCGAGTTCAACAGGATCCGCGCCGATTCACAACCGCTGGCGGACAGCACAACCACGCGCGCCTTGGCTCGCATTTCCTTGCGCGTTTTCTTATCGATGTAGAGAACGCCATTGGCTTTCCCGTCTTTGCCGAGAGTTACTTCACGCACCATCGCGTCCGTGAGGATGTCCAGGTTGCCGCTGGCCAGGGCGGGCGGAAGGTGAACCGTCGTTGACTGATAATTGGCTTTGATAGCGCACCCTCGTCCGCAGGGCGTGGCCCAAATGCAGGCCAGGCGACTGCGCATGGCCTCGGCGCTTACGGCGGCCGACTTGGAATCTTTCGGATGGAGCAAGCCGGAAACCCGGTTTGCGTCCAGCGTTTGGGTGAGAATGGCCAGGTGCGAAGGGATAACGGGGATTTTCAGGCCCGCGCAGGCTTTTTTGATCAGCAATTCATACGCGCGCGGTTTGGGCGGCGGCAACAGAACTCCATCCGGCGAGTTGGGCGTGTTCTCGAGGCCTTCATTGCTGCCGAACACGCCGATGAGCGCCTCGACCCTATCGTAGTACGGAGCCAATTCCTCGTAACCGTAAGGCCAGTCAATCCCCAGGCCATCGCGCTCGCGCGGTTTGAAATCATACGGTCCCATCCGCAGCGCGATCCGTCCCCAGTGATTGGTGCGTCCGCCCAGCATGCGCGGCCGCCACCACATGAAGTTCTGGTCAGTCGTGCTAAGATCATCATCCGTGGCTTCGTACCACCCGGGACCGCGCCGGCTGCGCCGCACCAGGTACGGCTCATTGGGCACTTTCCAGCCGCCATTGACGGTGGCGTCATAAAAACCAAAGGGCTTGTCCGGGGTGCCGACGCCGCGCAGGGGCGCCTGAGAATGGTAATTGAGCATCGGCGTCTCGCTGACCGGGTCGTAATTCCGGCCCGCCTCCAGCATCAGCACTTTCGCGCCGGCCAGGGCAAGCACGTAGGCGCTTTGGCCCCCCGCCGCACCGGAACCGACCACGATGACGTCGTAGGCGGGCTTGGTTTTGCTGCTCGTAATTAACGGCATAAGAGAATCAAATTGCCCTCTCCCTCCCCCTGCCGTCAATCGGGGTTTATTTCAGATGTTCTTCCAAGAAATCAATCAGTGCCGGCTCCGCCCGGGCGGGGCCTGGCCCTGGTAGCTTCTGGCTGGAGTTCAAGAACAAATATGCCTCGGAACTCCGCATTCAAGCAGCGCCCGCAACACGACGAGATCATCGCTCCCGGCGTGGGTATAGGGTTCGGAGTCCCGCCTTTAGGCGGCCCGGCGCCAAAACCGCCTGAAGGCGGGACTCCAAACGAATTCTAAAACACGCTCTTAGGCGACCGTTGGCAAAAATTTAATGAGCCGACTCGCGACCGCTTCTGCGGGCAGCGGAGTTCGCAAGCAGTCCAAATTGGGTTGCTGAAAACGCAGGCCCAGAGAACCTTGGCAAAAGCTCGCGAGTTGCTCTTGGGATTGGCACGGAAACCGTTCACCACAAGCGGTAAGCGAGCGCAAGGTGGTGAGCAACTCGGCCGAGCTCCAGTTATGCCGTTTGACTAACGGCCAGAGCAGGATAACCGCTTTTTCCACTTCCGGACAAACCGAGGCAGCACGCCATTCGCGATGAACCTGAAAATGCGTCAGCGCCTCCATCCACTCGCACCAGCGCTGCAACGTCCGGCGGACTCGCCGTGCCCCCTTCCGCGAACCGGAAGGCGGGCTCCATACTACCGGCCCGATATACTCTCCGTACAGGTCATGCTCAAACGCCAAGGGCGCGTAGGCCAGAAAGAACGAGCGCGCCGGCGGGTAATCTTCGAAATTGGCGAACTGCAGAAGATTCTCGAACAGCCGCACGATCTCGATCGCGCTCAGCGGCTCAAAAAAGGTTGAAAAACTGCGCCAGGCATAACCGGTCTGGAGGGTCGCCGCGCGCCCGCAGCCAAGACGCGCGTAACTTGCATCGATCCGTTTGCGCAGCTGCATCAGCCAGACCTGGCCGACCACCGAGTTCACCTGGAAGAGCGCCCGGTTGGACACCTCGGTCGAAATGCCATCAGCGCCATTTGAAAGCGACCTGCTTGCGCTTGACCGGAGTCGGCCGGTCCGGGTCGAGGGCCGGCCGGGGCCTTGCGGCCTGGGTGAAGTCTGTGCGCTGCGGGGTGGCAAAGAGCTGCGGAATCCTACTGCTTTCATAAATGCGGGATGTAGTGAAATGTGGACAAGAGCTGTCCAAGTCTCTCCATTATTCTTTTAGTCCAATAACAAACATGCGCTTAAAAGCTGCACCAGCCGCGTGTCTGATTGAGGCAAAAAGAACTCGGCGCCGCGTTTTTCTGTTATCGTTCTATCTGCCCGCCGCATGCGCCTGCCAAAACAGGAGCATGACGCAGGCCAAAGGACCAAGAGCGTGTTTTAAAACCTCGGCTGGGCGTGGGCACCTGGGTTTGGAGTCCCGCCTTCAGGCGGTTTTGGCGCCGGGCCGCCTAAAGGCTGCCTAAAGGCGGGACTCCAAACCGAATTTTTAAAACACGCTCTAAGAGATTCCCGGGGCCGAACAGGGGACCTCGCGGAGTCTATTCGTCGCTATGCTTGGCACGGCTTGAGCTGATACTCGGATTTCGGCCAGGTCCTCTTGCAAATCCTCCCGGAGCTACTTCATTGAGGCATGAGATAGAGAAATAGCTTGCCTAAGTTCCCTCGCGAGCGCTTAGATCGTGGCGCAGGCAGGGCCAATGTTCCATCGGATCTGAGTTGGCATTCAATGACCCCGGTTTAAATCGAACTTCAAAAGGAATTAGCATGAAACGTGAACTTTTATTGTCCGCAGCCTTAACCATTGCCGGCTCGCTTCTCGCCGCCGACTCGAATCCGAAAGAGGAATTAAGCGCCGCGGCGAAAAAGCTGGATGAGGGCGGCAACTATAGCTGGAAAACGACAGTCGAGTTCGGAAACTTTAACGGCACCACCGACGGCAAGTCAGATAAAGACGGTACGCTATGGCTCTCCATGGCCTTTGGCGACAATACCACCGAAGCGGTGCGAAAAGGCGGCAAGTGGGCCGTCAAAACGTCCGACCACGATTGGCAGAGCCTGGCGGAATTGGAGGCCGCTGCCGGCAGCGATCCTGGCCCGCAGCAGTTTCTCATCCGCCGCCTCCAAAACTTTAAGACACCTGCGCCGAAGCAGCCGAAGTCCCGGATAAAATCAAGGAGTTGAAAAAGGAGGGCGATGTATATTCCGGCAGTCTGACCGATGAAGGTGCCAAGGAACTGCTTTCATTCGGGCGCCGGCGCGCGAATGCACCGGAACCGAAAAACGCGAAAGGCTCCGCCAAGTTTTGGATGAAATCGGGCGCGCTGACAAAATCGGAACTCAAGTTGCAGGGGACGATGAATTTCAACGGAGAAGATCGCGACGTGGACCGCACCACGACCACCGAGTTCAAAGATATCGGGACCACCAAAATCGACGTGCCGGATGCGGCCAAGAAAAAGCTGAGCTGACGGAGTTTCGTAGCGGCGTCTCAGTAGAGCGCCGCCAATCCGCGAAACCATTTCAAGGGAAGCTCTGCCGAGACGCCGCTACGCGGAGGGCAGTCCGGAACGCCGCATTCATGCGGCAGCGCCCCCGGAAGATCGCGTGCGGCGACAGTATTCGCCCCGCTGCCGCATGAATGCGGCGTTCCGGCCACCGCAGGCATATTCGGCGCGACACGAATTCAAACCCGACCTGTCCATATAAGCAGGATATGTGTCGGTTGTATGCCGGATTATGAGTTCACCCGATGATGCGGATTCCTCCGAAGCACCCCGCGGCGCGGGCAGTTCGCTTCGCTCGTGGCGCTATCTTTTTGTGCTGATTGGCCTCGTGCTCCTGGTGCTGGGCTTCTACGCCGAGGAAAACTGGCGCGGCTATCATGACTGGCAGAAATATCAACAACAGATGGCCGCCCGGGGTGAACTGACCGAACCGGAGGCGTTGATCCCGCCGCGCGTGCCCGACGCCGAGAATTTTGCCACCACGCCGGCGCTTGCCCCGCTCTTCGACTTCTTTCCTGGCACCCAACGCTGGCGCGACCCCAATGCACCGCAATTGTTTTCTTCACTGGGCGCCAAATACGACGCCGCTGCCAACTGGTTAAAGACATCACCGCACCGGAATAACTCGTGGGTCGGCTCTCCGACCGACCTCGACGCTTGGGCTTGGGCATTTTCGTTAGGAACCAACCGCAATGCTCATGAACGCGAGCCGGTCGCCGCCAGCTTCAATTCGCAGGATGCCGCCGGAGCGGTGTTGCGCGGGTTGGCCGGTTTCGATCCCGTGCTGGACGAACTGCGCCAGGCCAGCCACCGGCGCTATGCCCGCTTCAACATCCGCTATGAGGAAGATAATCCGGCCACCATTCTCCTGCCGCATTTGGCGAAACTCAAATACTTGAGCCAAGTGCTGCGCTTGCGGGCGTCGGCCGAACTGGCGCTGGGCCGAACCGACGAAAGCCTGGCTGACCTGAACCTGCTCTTCTATTTGATCGATACCACCCGAGCCGAGCCGATCCTCATTTCACAATTGGTTCGCATGGCCCAATTACAAATTGCTCTTCAACCTTTGGCTGAAGGGATGGGCAAGTGGTCGGAGTCGCAGTTGCTGGAACTCCAACAGAAGCTGGAGAGGTTCGATTTCCTGGCGGACATGGAGCGTTCCCTTCAGGCTGAGCGGATATTATTTGGAAGAGGAGTCATCGAGTATGTGCGTCGCTCGCCGCACAAATTCCGCTTGATGGACATGTTCGAGGGAAACGGCAATAACGCCGATTCCGCTCCTTTATGGAGCGTCGGGCCGCTGATGGCGGTCGCTCCCACAGGCTGGCTATACTTGGAAGAACGCAACTACACCCGACTTTGTGGCGACCAGTTGCTTCCCGTAATCGATTTAACCAATCGCCTGATCAGACCAGGGAATGCTCGCGAGGCTCAAGCAGCGATCTTCAAGCAAACGAACGGCTCGCCCGTGTCGAAATTTGTCCATCACCGATTGTTCGCCGCTTTGTTGCTGCCCGCCCTGGGCAAGACGGGGGAGAAGGCCGCGTTCGCCCAGACGGCAGTCGATTTGGCAACGGTTGGGTGCGCGCTCGAACGATACCGGCTGGCGCACGGTCGTTTCCCCAACTCGCTGGAGGAGCTCACGCCAAAACTAATGCGGAGCCTTCCACACGATATCATCAACGGCAAAGGCCTGGGTTATCGTTTGAATCCCGATGGGCATTACGTCCTCTATTCGGTTGGGTGGAATGAGAAAGATGACGACGGCGTCATCCAGCTGAGCAAAAGCGGCAGCGTCGACCAAAACGAAGGCGACTGGGTCTGGTCGGATAACCTGTAGCAGGCGGCGCGCGGGCATTCTGCCCGCAGCAACCCCGAAGCCACCTGGCGCAGCTACCTTCCCTTTCTCCGGGCTTAATGGGTGGGTCTCTGCCTAAATTTTAGGCAGCTACTGGCACAAGGCGTGCTGAGTAACCCGCCACGCGCGCATGAATAATGGTCCCTGGTCATCTGGCGTAACGAAGCCGGTAGGAACGGGCGGCAGGCTGGTGCTGACCGTGTTTTTCCTATTCTTTTTCGGCTTAGGCTCGGCATTCACGTGGCTGGTCGCTCGCGATGCACTGGCCGGGTTGCGGACCTGGGGTTGGCGCAAGACTGAATGCCGGATTATCCGCAGCGCGGTTGTTGAAACGGATCAGCGCGGCCGGCGTAGTGGAGATTACTTCGTGGACGTGGCGTACCGGTACACCATGGACGGTCGAGCGTACGATTCGGGGTCGTATGGCCTGCGGCAAACTTCATTCCGGGATTACAGCAAGGCGGCGCGCCTGGCCGAGGCATACCAGCCGGACGCAAACGCTGTGTGCTACGTAAATCCAGGCGTTCCCACCCAGGCGGTGCTGCAGCGTGGCAGCCTCCTGTTTCCGTTCCTGATTTTCTTTCCACTGATCTTCGTCGGGATCGGCGCGATCGGGATTTACTCGGCCTGGAGGCCGGCATCGGCAATGGCCAAGGCTACCGCTGACATGCCCATCTCCGACCGAGCCAAGGGCGGTCTCGGTCAGGGTTTTGCCACGGCATTTTTCGGCCTCTTTATGGCCGTTGGACTGCTGGTCTTTTACCTGGTGTCCGTCCGCCCGTTCGCAGGGATCCTCAGCGCCAGGCACTGGCCGGGGGTGCCCTGCACGGTCATTTCGAGCGAAGTGCGCACCCACCGGGGAGACAAGGGCAACACTTACAGCGTGAACATCCTTTACAGCTATGTCTTTGACGATCGTGAGTACAAAGCCAATCGTTACGATTTCATTGGTGGCTCTTCCAGCGGTTATGACGGAAAACAAGCCATCGTCAATCGCTACTGGCCGGGCTCCAAAGCGATTTGTTACGTAAATCCAAACGATCCGACCGCAGCGGTGCTCGAACGCGGCTTCACGCCGACCATGTGGATCGGGCTGCTGCCGTTGGTTTTCGTCCTGGTTGGTTTTATCGGGCTCGTTTCGAATATTCGCAAGCGGCGAGATCCAATGTTTGGGCAACCCGCCTCTAGCGCCAAGCTTTTCAACGTTGCCGCAGCCAGCGTGGTGCCCGTCCTGGAGCCGAACTCGGCGTCCAGCCCTCTGATCCTGCGGGCTCGCGCGTCTCCGGCGGGCAAGTTCATCGGCTGCACGATTGCCGCGCTGTTTTGGAATGGAATCATCTCGGTGTTTGTCAGCCATCTGGTCAAACATTGGAGGGTCGGTCCTTTTGAATTGTTTCTGGCACTGTTCCTGATTCCTTTTGTGCTGATCGGCCTGGGGCTGATCGTCGCAGTCGGTTACTTCCTGCTCGCCTGGTTCAACCCGCACCCGCAAATCACGCTCAACCCAGGCGCGCCGCGCCTGGGCGATTCAGTGCGGCTGGACTGGGAGATCAGCGGCCGAGTTGAGGCGCTGCAAAAGTTGCAACTCCGGTTGGAAGGCCGCGAAGAGGCCACCTACACCCGCGGCACGCGCAGCTCGACGGACTTAAACATTTTTGCGGACCTCGAAATCGCCTCGACCAGCGTTGCCCAGGAGATGCGCTCCGGATCGGCGAGCGTGCGGATCCCGGCCAACCTGATGCACTCATTCGCAAGCCGGCACAACAAAATCGTTTGGTCGGTGCGGGTGAAGGGCGAGATCGCGCGCTGGCCGGATCTGAACGAGGAGTTCTCCGTATCCATTTTGCCCGCCGGCCATCAAACCGAATCCGTATGACGGAACTAAGCATCGAACTCGCGCAGGAGCAGACGGCTTTCAAACCGGCAGAGGCGGTCCGTGGCAAGGTTTCGTGGACTGTCGATCCGCCGCCGCAATTCATGGAGCTTCGGCTGTTTTGGTTCACGCGCGGCAAGGGGACTGAAGACGCCGGGATCGTGCAGACGGTGCGGTTCGATCAACCATTGCCGCACGAAACACGTTCGTTTGAGGTCTGCCTTCCCGAAGCGCCGTATAGTTTTTCCGGCAAATTGATTTCGTTGGTCTGGGCGCTCGAGTTGGTGGCGTATCCTTCCAAGCAGGTTGCCCGCCGCGAAATCGAGATGGGCCCGGACGGAAAAGAAGTGCGGATCGAAAGCGTTCAGACCTCCGGGCTGGCGCGGCGGTGGCTGGAAGTCAGGGCCACTTGATCGCAGCTGCGGCGAGGCGCCATGAGAGCACGGGATAATCCTTTTCGCACGGAGTGCCTTCAGCGGCTGCGCTATCGATTTGCGGGCATCACCTGGGAAGAGCTGTTGGGACGTTGTGAGCGACTGAATTATCGCGGCGCTGTGGTTGGTCGGTGCGGCTCGGGAAAGACCACTTTGCTGGAAGAGTTGGCTCCCAAGCTTCAGGAGCGTGGTTTGGTCACTCGATCGATCCGCCTGAGCCGCGAACAGCCTTCCTTTAAGCCAGGTTTTCTGAGTCAGTTGGTTTTGAAACTCTCAGATCGCGAAATCCTTTTGCTCGATGGAGCCGAGCAACTAAGCCTGGGTGGCTGGCATTGGTTCAAATGCCGGACGCGCGCAGCCGGCGGACTGATCGTCACCACTCACCTGCCCGGGCGCTTGCCAACCCTATGGGAATGCCGCACCTCGGCGCCGCTATTGGCGCAACTCGCGGCTGATTTGCTCGGGACCGAGGCGGAGGATTTACAGCGTCAGGCGGAGGAGTTGTTCGAAAGACATCGTGGTAACCTGCGCGAAGCGTTGCGCGAGTGCTATGACCAGCTGGCGGCGGAGTCTTCGTAGCGCAGGTGTTGCCGGCCACCCGAGAAATCCGAGCCCGCCCTCACCCCGGCCCTCTCCCCAGCAGAGGGAGAAAGGATTTCAGCCGGTAAGCGGCCACCCGGACAGATTGAAAAACCTTTTGTGCTGACAGGGGCAATAATGGGGCCTACTTTCGGCCCATGAAGAAAGAAGGTACCTGTTTAAATCGGCGTCAATTTCTGCGGCTGGCGGCCTCCACCGGGACCCTGCTCAGCCTTAATGGCGTCCACGCCTGGGCCTCCGGCGTGTCCGGAGTGCCTCCCGCCCGGCTGCGTCGTTTGGCCAAAGGCGCCAATGTCTGCCGCTGGTTTAGGGGCGGACGGCGCAGCCCCGAGCAACTGACCAACTACATTACGGAACCCGAGGCGCACCTGATGCAACAGATGGGCCTGACTCACGTGCGGCTGTGCCTGCAGCCGAGAGTGATTATGGAGTCAGCGAGCGGCGCTATTCGCGAAGAAACCGCCGGCCTTGTCGACTCCGCCATCGAGCGCTTTCATCGCGCCGGCTTGCTGGTGTTGATCGATTTGCACAATGAGGATCGACCGTCGGAAATAAACCCAGCCTGGCAGGAAGCTTTCGTAAAATTCTGGGGCGATTTTTCGGCGCGGCTCAGGCATTTCGATCCCGAACTCACGATGTTCGAGATCATCAACGAACCGGTCTTCGCCGGTCGCGAAGCCGAATGGAACCCGCTCAATGCACGGCTAACGGCGGCAATTCGCAAAAGCGCTCCGGACCACACCATCATGACCTCGGGCCCCAACTGGGGCGGCATTGATGGTTTGCGGAAACTCACGCTGCTCGAGGATCCGAACATCGTCTATTCCTTTCACTGCTACGATCCCTTTGCCTTTACACACCAGGGCGCGACCTGGGCCGGGCCGGATGTTAAACCGCTGCGGGGCGTGCCTTATCCATCAAGCCCCGAAGCCGTGGCGCCGTTGCTGGCGGACCTGGAACAATATCCGGGGTCCAGACGAATGCTCGAAAACTATGGCAAACAGGCGTGGGACAAAGCCAGGCTGGCCGCCCGGTTCAAAGAAGGTATCGATTGGGGCGCTCGCAACAAAGTCCCGCTGTACTGCGGCGAGTTCGGTGTATTTCCACCCTACGCCAAACCTGAGCACCGCGCCAACTGGTTCCGGGATTTCGGTCAGGTCCTGGCCGAGAACCAGATCGGCTGGGCTGTTTGGGGTTGGGACGAAGGGTTCGGCCTGAATCGCAAATATGTGGACGGCAAAGTTGAAATTGACCGTACCGTAGCTGCAGCGCTCGGTTTGACTAACGGCTAAGGACCGGGCACGGAAGGGAAATCCGAAGGCCGAAGCGCCAAAGAAACCTGAGTCCGCCCTCACCCCGGCCCTCTCCCCCAGGAGAGGGAGGAAAGGAGTTCAGCGGGTTACCGAACCTAGGCCGAGGGCACGCAACGCCGAGGTTCTCCCTCGCTTCAGGCCATTCGCGTTCATTCGCGTTGATTCGCGGTTGAATGTTGCCCTTGCGTTCTTTGGCGGTTCACTCCCGGCGGTTCCCCAGAAATGGCTTTCGCCCGGACGCGGAAGAGATAAACTGGAGGTTTAAGATTATCCATGAGAACTCGCGTTTTGATTCTGCTCTCCGCCGGCGTGTGTTTGCTGCCGGTATTGTCCGGCCGTGCCCAAACCAACCCGCCCAGTGCCTGCGGTATCGACGCGCGCATGCTGCGCTATCCTGATGTTTCGGCCACGCAAATTGCTTTTGTCTATGCCGGGGACATTTGGGTTGCTCCCAGGAATGGCGGCGAGGCCATGCGGCTCAGTTCGCCGAAAGGCGAGGAGACCTTTCCGCGCTTCTCGCCGGATGGGTCGCAAATCGCCTTCAGCGGCAACTACGACGGCAACACCGACATTTACGTCGTCCCCAGCGCCGGTGGCCTGCCCAAACGGCTCACTTATCATGGCGACCCCGATCGCATGCTGGAATGGTATCCCGACGGAAAGTCGATCCTCTTCGCAACTTCCCGCACCAGCGAGAAAGACCGGTTCAATCAGCTCTACAAGATTTCTGCCACGGGCGGACTGCCCGAAAAGCTGCCGGTTCCCTACGGTGAATTCGGCGCCATCTCAGGCGACGGCAAAACCCTCGCGTATATCCCGATCTCGGTCGATTTCCGGACCTGGAAACGGTACCGCGGCGGGATGAACTCCGCCATCTGGACTTTTGATCTGAACACGTTTGCTTCGAAAAACATCACGGGCAACGACGCGGCGAATTCGCAACCCATGTGGCACGGTTCAACTTTGTACTTCCTCTCCGACCGCGATAAGAACCGCCGTTTCAACATCTGGGCTTACGACACGAAATCCGAAAAATTCCGGCAAATCACCACTTTTGACGAATTCGACACGCATTTCCCCAATATTGGTCCCAAGGACATCGTCTTCGAAAATGGCGGCCGGCTTTATCTCCTGGACCTGGCGAGCGAGAAATATTCCGAGGTCAATATTCAGGTTTTGACGGATCGCGCCACCCTCAAACCGCACCTGGAAGACGTCTCCAACTCTGTTCGTGAGCCGGATATTTCTCCCTCCGGCAAGCGGGCCGTCTTCGAAGCGCGCGGAGAAGTCTTCACCATCCCAGCCGAACACGGCGTGGTTCGCAATCTGACCCATAGTTCGGGTGTGGCCGAACGCACTCCTTCCTGGTCGCCGGACGGCAGGACAATCGCTTATTTCAGCGATCGCTCGGGAGAATATGAACTGACCCTCCGGTCCGCGGACGGCTCCGGCGCTGAAGAAACCATCACCAAGCTCGGGCCCGGCTTTCGGTACCGCCCATTCTGGTCGCCCGACAGCCGCAAGCTCGTGTTTATCGATCAGGCGATGCGGATTTATGTGCATGACCTGGACAAGAAAGAAACCCAACCAATCGGCAAGCAACTCTGGTTGTACCAGGACGGTCTGAGCGGCCTGAAGTTCAACTGGTCGAAAGACAGCCGTTGGATCGCCTGGCCGCAGGATTTGGAAAACCGCCACACGGCCATCGCGCTGTATGACACCAAAGAAGGCAAATCTCACATCGTCACCAGCGGTTATTATGATGACGACTTGCCCGTCTTCGATCCCGACGGCAAATACCTCTACTACTCGTCCGGTCGCGCTTTTAACCCGCTCTACAGCGATTTGGATGAAACCTGGATCTACGCCAATTCATTCCAGCTAGTCGCCGTTCCTCTCCGCAAGGACGTCCCTTCACCGCTCGCGCCCCGCAATGACGACGAAGGACAGAAGAAGTCCAAAGATAAAGAAAAGGTCAAAGACAAAGACCAAAAGAAGCCCGACACCGATAAACCGAAAAAAGACGAACCGAAGCTGGCGATCGAGGAGAAGGAAAAAGCCGACTCGGCTGACAAGGCGGACGCCAAGGACAAGTCTGCCGAAGACAAGGA
>DASRFK010000249.1:0-18557 GCA_035651635.1 Verrucomicrobiia bacterium
GTGCGCGGCACCAGCGCGGCGGCATACCTAAAGGGCGGCTCTTCCCGCTCAGCCGCGACGAGCTGGTCGAATGCGCTGCCATGCTGCGTTGCGTCCGGCGCGGGGAACTGGATCGATTGGAGATTCCGCAAAAGCCACTCGATGTTTTAGCGCAGCAAATCGTAGCCAGCGCCGCCACTCAGGATTGGGAAGAGCAAGCCTTGTTCGACCTGGTGCGCTCTGCCTGGCCATATCGACATCTCACGCGCAAAGAATTTGATGAAGTGGTGCGCATGCTGGCCGAAGGCTTCAGCACCAAACGCGGACGCCGCGCTGCCTTGCTGCACCATGACGCCATCAATCACCAGATCCGCGGCCGCCGCGGATCGGGACTGCTGGCACTCACCTCCGGCGGCGCCATTCCCGATACCGGCGATTACCGAGTCCTGCTGGAACCGACCGAAACCTTCATCGGCACGGTGAACGAGGATTTTGCGGTCGAAAGCCTCGCCGGGGACATTTTTCAATTAGGCAACGCTTCCTGGCGCATTCTCCGGATCAATTCCGGCACGGTCCGGGTCGAGGACGCGCATGGCCAACCGCCGAACATACCTTTCTGGCTGGGGGAAGCACCCGGGCGGACCAACGAGCTGTCGCGCGCGGTGTCGGATTTGCGGGGCGAGATCGAAGAGCAGATTGCGGCCAGCGAAGGTTCGATTACTGCCGGTGATGGTTCGCTCGCCGACGCAAATGGAGAGAGCGCGAACCGGCTAACCAAGTGGCTGGTCGAGCAGACCGGTCTCTCGGAACTGGCGGCCAGCCAGCTCACCAGGTACTTCAACAGCGTCTATGACGCGCTCGGGGTCATCCCTTCACAAGAAACTTTGGTGATGGAACGGTTCTTTGATGAATCCGGCGGAATGCAGTTGGTGATTCACTCCCCCTTCGGTATTCGAGTGAATCGCGCTTGGGGACTGGCTTTGCGAAAACGGTTCTGTCGTTCGTTCAATTTCGAGTTGCAAGCCGCAGCGACAGATGAAGCGATTGTCCTGTCGCTCGGCACGCAGCATTCATTTCCGCTCGAAGAAGTCTTTCGGTATCTCCATTCGAAGAGCGTTCGCGAAGTGCTGGTGCAGGCATTGTTGGACGCTCCGATGTTTCCCATCCGCTGGCGCTGGAACGCCACCCGCGCCCTCGCCCTGCCGCGGCAACGCGGCGGACGCAAAGTCCCGGCGCCGCTCCAGCGGATGGAATCCGAGAACCTGCTGTCGGCCGTCTTTCCCGATCAATTGGCCTGCCCCGAGAACCTGGTCGGCGATCGCGAGGTCCCCGATCATCCGCTGGTGCGACAGACCATCGAGGATTGTCTCGAAGAAGCGATGGACATCGACGGATTGATCGCGCTGTTGAAAAAAATCGAGTCGGGCACCGTGCGTTGCGTGGCGCGGGATTTGCCGGAGCCCTCCCCTTTGGCCCACGAGATTCTCAATGCCCGGCCTTACGCCTTCCTGGATAACGCACCGCTCGAAGAGCGGCGGACGCAAGCGGTTTATACACGGCGCGCCGGCGATTCCAACAGCCCCGGCGGGCTTGGCATTCTCGATCCCGCAGCGATCGAAACTGTCTGCGCCGACGCCTGGCCGCGCGCCGATAATCCGGACGAACTGCACGAAGGATTATTGCTCGCCGGAATCCTGACCGAGCCGGAGCTCGAACGCACGGCTCGGCCACGAGGCGCCGACGATTCGATGGCAACCAGCGGCGACTGGCGGAGCTGGCTGGGCGCCCTGGTAGCCCAGAAACGCGCCGCTCGGCTTGGTCACGGCTGGATTGCCGCAGAACGGCTGCCGCAGCTCGAAACGATTTTCCGCGAAAAACCGGAGCCTCCCTTGACGCTGCCGAGCTCGCTGCGCGACCGGCAGTGGGACCGGCCCGATGCGCTGCGAGAGCTGGTTCGCAGCAGGATGGAGATCAGCGGCCCGGTTTCAGTCTCGGTCCTGGAGGACCTGTTTCGCGTACCGGCATCGGAAATCGAAGCGGCGCTTATTGCCCTTGAATCGGAGGGGTTCGTCCTGCGCGGCAAATTCAATCCCGCAGCGCCAGCGATTGAATGGTGCGATCGGCGGCTGCTGGCCCGGATCCATCGCCTGACCATTAACCGGCTGCGGGCGGAAATTCAGCCGGTCTCGATTGCCGACTTCCAGAGATTTTTGCTGGCGTGGCAGCGAGTCGATCCCGAGCACCGCGCCTCAGGCCCCGAAGGCCTCGAAGCGGTGTTGCAATTGCTCGATGGCTACCAATTGCCCGCTGCGGCGTGGGAGCCCGAAGTGTTGGCCTTGCGACTGAAAGACTATCAGCCCGAGTGGCTCGACCGGCTCTGTTTCACCGGCCGGATTGGCTGGGGACGCCTGGCTCCGCCACAATCGCAAAAAGGCAGGAGTTCCGGCCCGATCCGGTCGAGCCCGATCAGTCTGTTCCTTCGGGCAAATGCCGGATCGTGGCTCCAGCTCTCTTCCGCGCTCCTGGACAGCGAGTTTGGCCCCGATACTTTGGAAGTGCTGCAGACCCTGGCGCAGAGCGGCGCGTTATTTTTTAGTGAACTGGTGAACAAACTGCGCGGAGTGCTGCCTTCGCGCATCGAGGAGGCGTTGGCGGAACTGGCGGCCCAGGGCTGGGTCACTTCAGACAGCTTCGAAGGTTTGCGAGCATTGCTCTTGCCCCAGGAAAAGCGCTTGCCGTTAAACGGCGCCGAGCGACGCTCGCGGCATAAAGCCGTCTCCAGCGTCGAATTCGCCGGCCGCTGGACGTTGCTACGCCGGTACCCGGGGTCCCTCAATGGCGCCCAAGTAAATGGCTCGATCCAGAATGGTGCCGCCGTGGACGCAAACGCCAGCCCAGAGCGCGATGCCGCGATTGAAATGTTCGCCCGGGCCCTGCTGCGGCGCTATGGGATCATGTTTCGCCGCCTGCTCGAACGCGAGTCGTTAAAGGTTTCCTGGTACGAGTTGGGCCGCATTTATCGCCGGCTCGAGTCACGCGGCGAGATCCGGGGAGGTTATTTCGTCAGCGGCATCAGCGGCGAACAGTTCGCCTTGCCCGAGGCCATCGCGCAACTGCGCGCCCTGCGCAAGCAAGCTTTGTCTGGTGACTTAGTGACTTTGAGTGGCGCCGATCCGCTGAACCTCGCTGGGATTCTGACGCCCGGTCCGAGAGTCTCGGCGGTCACTCCAAACCGGGTTCTGCTGCGTGACGGGGTCACGATTGCCGCCTTGGAAGGCGGACAGGTCACAACGTTTGAATCCAACCCGGTTGAACCGCAACACGAATTGGATCGCGCGCTTCGAGTGGGAACAATGCCCGCAGCTTTGAGGCGATACTACGCCTGATCGGCCGCGCAGGGTTTTTCTCGCCTGACGAGTTCCTCCTTCGGGGTGTGCACCGATGAAGCTATATATCCCATATCCTGAAAAGCGGTGGAGGGCCACCGCAGTCCAAGACGCTTCGCGCCGGCCGGGGCGCTGGACTGCGTCGGTCTCTAGGTCTCTGCCAGCGCCGAGTTGATCCGCTTGATGGCTTCGTCAATCTCGGCTGGGCTTTTGAACCCGATCACCACCGCGTCCAGTTCCGGGCGCGACATGGCGAAGCGGATGGATTTTTCGCGGTCTTCGGCATTCACGAACTCACCGTTGCCAATGATCTTCATCCCAATGACTCCGCGGCCCTTGGCGCGCATGGCTTTGAGCTGAGTCACGACGGGCTCAACATCATGGATATTGTCGGTCCAGACGATTTCCTCGGGTCCGTCGATGCGGCGGCCCTGCGGGTTTACTCTGACCAGGTGAACTTCGGCCCAGGGTGTCTCGGTGGCACCGCGCAACGCGGGCAAGCTATGGCAGGAAACGCCTTTGCTGCGGATCCAACCTTTTTGCTTTGCCTCGTCGAAACCATCCATGATCCGCTTCCACTGGTCGGTCCAACCGTCTTTGATCATGCAATGGATCAGCATCGTGTCGACGTAATCCGTGTCGAAGGTCTTGCGATGATGATCGATGACCTCGAGGATCTTCTCGGGCTGGCCGGGAATTTTGGATTGAATGAAAATCTTCTCGCGGGGCAGGCCTTTGACGGCTCCCCCGAGCCACTCGAAGGTCTTATAAGTCTGGGAACAGTCGAAGTAAGTGATTCCCTGGTCGTAGGCGTAGCGGACCAGGCCGTTAAAGCCCTCCCGGCCCAGGTCAAATTGAATTTGGCCGCTGTTACTGCCGGTGCCCATGCCCAGCCGGCTGAGCTTGATCCCGGTTTGTCCGAGCGCCACCTGGTCCACGGCCGTGCGCTTGGCCGGTTTGGCGGCCAGCGAGCCGGCGCCCAGCATTAATGCGCTGGTGGCGGTCAGAGAGGTTTGGAGGAATTCGCGGCGGCTGATTTTTGAAGTATTCATAATTGGCTCCGGAATGCTTTGGTTCAATAACACGAAACCGCAGGCATTTCAACGAGAACTTCTCTGAGAGCGCCGGCGTCTCGCTGGCCAGACGCCGGCGCTCCCAGGGCAGCAGACCAGCTTCTGTAGGTCATTGTCCCTCGCGGGTTGACCCGCGGCGATTGCGGCTTCCCGATTTGGCAGCCGGCGCGGGGACGCCCGCCCGTGCATCGACTCGTTGCTTCAGATCGTCGACCTGTTTACGCAATTCGCGATTGGCTTTCTCGAGGTCCGCCACCTCCTGCCGCAGGTTTTTGAAATCGTCGACCGGCTTTCGGCCAGCGCGCAGGTCGGCGACTGCGCGTTCCGCGGCCGCTTGTTGGGGACTGCTTTTGGATGCGCGGGCGAAACGCTGCAGGACAGGAATGACCTTGGGATCGCCCAATGTCCCGAGCGCGGAAATGCAAGCAAGCTGGACCGAGCGTTTCTGGTGATCGATGCGCGCCAATAGGAATTCGCGTGCATCGTCCTTTTTTTCCTGGTTGCGGGCCAGGTACGCGAGGGCTTGCAAACCCTGTCCGAAACCGCTGCTGGTGAATTTTGCTTCGTGTTGGTCAAGCACCGCGAGCAAGGGTTGGATGAACGCCGGATCATCCTGCAACCGCATCCCGGCAATCGCGGCGGTTGCCTCTTCATTTCGATACGAGTTGGAATGGAGATACTGTTCCAAAGTCTCATTCACGTCGGCCGCTGAATAGCCGCTCAAGCTGCGCAGGCAGCTCGATAAGATCGCAGGGTTCTTTTCCCGCTCCAAAGTTTGCCGGGTCACAGCCAGAGCCTGCGGATCGTAAAAAGCCCCGATGTCGTTAACCACCTCCTGCCGCACTCTTGCATCTGGCTGATCGATGGACGCCAGCAAAGCCTCGAGCGCTTCATGCGTGTGAATCGAGGCCAAACCCTTCGAGGCCTCCAAGCGGACGCCGTAAAAGGCGTCGCTGCGCAAAATGCCGGCGAGTTTCTCGATGGAATCCTGGTCGCGTTTATCGGCGAGTTTCTCGATCGCCAGCAGGCGACCAACCAGGTCGTCTTTCTGGACAGCCTGTGCGCCGAGCATCGCGCTTGGAGGGTTGAAGTTGATCTTCGCCAGTAAGGTGAATTTCGGGTCGACCCGGACCAACTCCGGCCCCGAGGACAAGGGGAAGTAAAAGTCCTCTTCTTTCCTGGTAACCTCGACGGTTTGGTCGACTGTGCCGAACTTGCCTTTGAAACGAAACGTCAATGGGAAATTGAAGAGCATAACCTCGGGGCCGAGCTCCTGCGTCTGTTTAACGGTCAGCTTGGCCAAATGCGTCGTCTCTTCCCATGCATACGAGATTTCCAGTTCCGGGTGATGGCCGTGATAGAGCCACTGGTCGAAGAAGCGGTCAAACGAGCGGCCCGAGAGTTCCTCGATAACCTTGCGCAGATCGTCGGAAGTAACATTGCCGAACTTGTACCGTTGAACGTAGGTCTGGATGCAGCGCCGGTACAAATCATCGCCCAACTGGCAGCGCAGCATATGCAGAACCCATCCGGCTTTCGGGTAGACGAGGTATCCGAACATCTCGCCGGGCTTGTCGAAATTGCGCCGAACAATCGGGGTCACATCGTTGGTGATCCCCGTGATTTGGCGCATCCTTTGGTAGAGCTCGTAAAGCAAGGCGTCGCGGCCGTGCTTGTGCTGCTCATACAGGGTCTCGTAATAGGTGGCAAAGCCTTCGTTGAGCCAGATATGGCTCCAGTCTTTGCAGGTCACCAAATCCCCGAACCATTGGTGCGCTAACTCATGCGCGATGAGCCCCTCGCTGTTGCGGATATTCTCGGTGGCATCCGTAAATAAAGTGCCATCGGTGAGCGTGGTGGCGCTGGTATTCTCCATTCCGCCCGCGACAAAATCATTGACGCAGACCTGGTCGTACTTGTCCCAGGCAAAGGGCACCCCGATTTCCTGCTCAAAAAAGCCCATCATATCCTTGGTGTCGCGGAATGAGTTCGAGGCTTCGTTGATCTCGGAAGCCGGCGTAAAAAAACGAAGCGGAATATCCCGGTACTTGTCTTCAATGCCTTTGAATCGGCCGGCGCAGAGCGAAACCAGGTAATTGGCGTGGGGTTTGTCTTGCGACCAGTGAAAAGCGACCAGGTGCGTTGTCGAATCCGTTTCCTTCGAGAGAAGCTTGCCGTTGGAAATTACCGTCATGTCTTCTGGCACATGGCAGGTGATTTCGGAGGTCAGCCGCTGGTTGGGCGAATCCAGGCACGGGTACCAATGACGCGCCTCGATTTCCTCGCCCTGGGAGAAGAGGTGCGTGTCTTGCTCTTTGTAGCCCATCTCCGGCGTACGAAAATATATCCCTTCAGTTGGCTGGGCATGGTAGGTGATCGTGACGGTGACTTCGTGCTCAGCCGGGATGGGTGTGGCAAACGTCACCACGATCTGTTCATCGGTAACCTGATATGCCTGCACCTGCTCAGTGGCGGTGACCGCGCTGACCTGGAGATCCACCGCATTCAATTTGAGCTCAGGGATCGGCTTGGCGACCGGTTTAAAACGCAGGCTTGCGGTCGCCTGGATCGTCTCATGCTTGAAATCGGGTGTGACATCCAGGGCCAGGTGCAGGGCCTGGACCTCGCGATCGGCGGCGTACTGCCTATGCTCCGAAGAACCCAAGGGTGCGAGAAACATTGCGGATTTGTTGCAGCCAAGTTCTTCCACTTCGCTGCGGCCGGCCGGCATGAACGTGATGGAGAAGACCCAAAAGAGGACTAACGAGGAGAACAGTCGCATAGCGGACATTCGGCCTGCTTAGCACAGCCCGCCGGCACTGGAAAGCGCAGAAATGACCATCGACAGAGATGAGGCGTTTTGAAAAACTGTGACGGAGTGAAGCAATCGAAACAATCCATCGTGACGTTGGACATGGAGGGGGTGCTGACGCCCGAGATTTGGATCGCGGTCGCTGAAAAGACCGGCATCCCGGAACTGCGCCGGACGACGCGTGATGAGCCGGATTATGACAAGCTAATGCGCGGCCGGCTCGAAATCCTCGCCCAGCACGGGTTGAAGCTATCCGACATTCAACAAGTCATCGGCACGCTGCAACCACTGCCGGGCGGCAAAGAATTTCTCGACCAATTGCGCGCCGAGGTCCAGGTGCTCATCCTGTCGGATACCTTCGAGCAATTCGCGGCACCCCTGATGCGGCAACTCGGTTGGCCGACGCTCCTCTGCCACCGGCTGGTGGTCGAAAGCGACCGGATCACCGATTATCGCTTGCGCATCCCGGAACAAAAGCAACGCGCCGTCGCGGCGCTCAAGCTACTTAATTATAATGTCATTGCCGGGGGAGATTCCTTCAACGACACCGCCATGCTGACCGAAGCGCATGTGGGCTTTCTATTTCGCGCGCCGGACAACGTTAAACAACAGTTTCCACAATTTCAGGCGGTGGAAGAATACGGGACTTTTCTGAGGCTGATCCGCGGGGCGATGTAATTTGCGATTTACGATTTACGATTTTTGGGGAACCGAATTTTACATTTCAGATTTGAAAACATTTCCTGCGGATTTTGGGCTTTGACCAGCTAACCGGAAGCGCTAGTTTGAACATAGTGAGACTGGGAAAGAACAGCTTACGTAGGAAAAAGGGGGGACATAACCCGGCGGTCAATAAACGAATTGGCTTTTATGGCTTCTTCTGGCTTGTTGCTCGCAGAGAGGATGTTAAGTAGGGAAGCCCCGAATTGGCCCAGGGGAAGAGACGCCCAGTCACTGAATCACAGTTAAGCCGCATAACATGATGAACACCGCAGCACCAAAGCCTTCGCGTCCCGTGACTGTGAACATAGGAGTGATTCTATTGCTTGCGGCCATTCTCACCTCTGTATCGCGAAATGCTCTCCGGGCGAATTGGGGCGATCGTTTGGTTTGGGTGCAATTTGGCGTTGAGTTGATCATGCTGGTGATTCCGTTCTGGTTTATCCTCCACGGGAAGAACTGGGCTCGTTGGCTTCTGTTCGCTTATGCCTTGGGGGGCATTTGTGTGGCCTTTCCCAATGTGCAACATCACCTGCAGGCCAACGCGATGTCGTGGTTATTAAGATTCGGTGTAATCAACTTGATCGCCGTCGCCGGGTTGGCCGCCCTATTCGTGCCTTCGGCATCCAAATGGTTCCGCGCAAAGGAGAGTGCGAAGGCGGCTTAACAAATCGACCCACCGAATGAGCGGCGATAACATCAGTTTTAAATTCGGACACCGGGGAACGCCACTCATCGGTGGTCTTCATCGTTGCTCCTAGCTCCTCAGTTTCCTTGCCTTGGCATGGCGCTCGGGTTACTCTTTCGCTATGGATGTTGGCGTGCTAAAATCTGAGCTGCAATCCCTCGAGTCGAAAGACCGCCGACAGATGATTGCATTCCTTCTGGCTTTGGAGGAAAGGGACAACCAGGCATATCGGCAGGAATTGGCCCGTCGGATTGACGATAAGGATCCGACCCATTGGATCTCGCTTGAGGAACTGGACCGGCGCTTGGACATGGGGAGCGGCAGCGACTGATGGAGTATGAACTTCTGGTGAATTTTTCGTTGGGCCAAATGAAAATCTCGCGCAAAGGTGTGGTCCTTTCCAGTTTGCCAAGCGTTATGTCGCTTGGTTTGTTCTACTCCCTAGCTCTGCACATGCATCAGAGCCTTGGGACGTGGCCAGCTTCAATTGGCGAGCGAGGTTTCCCTCGATTGCTCGTTATTCATGCAAACCTCTGCGTTTACTTTTTTATGGCGCTGGTGCTTTCGGGCGTTTTTATTGTGCCGGCAATAATCGCTGTGTGCCTCGCTACGCCGGGATGGAGGCACTCCGTCCCATATTTCGTGCTGTACGTGATGCTTTTCTTTGCCTGCTGGGGCGTCATGCAGTTCGCTCCTGAACCCTTTCTTAACTGGTGGAGAGATTGAAACCGCCGAGGTCCAACCAATCGTGGCATCTGACTCCGGGATTACGCCTGTCTGCCTTTCCTGCACCGAGGGCACGGGTTGGGACCAGGTGATTGATAGGCGCAACTCCATTGGAGTTGAGGTGGGTCGGCCGGGGCAATACCCAGGGTAGCCTAGGCTGCGCCGGGCAACCCTGGGCTTTGAGACGGAATCCCGTTGGGATTCTTGCTTTTCCCACGGCATTGTGATGGTCAATTCTCCGGCTTCAGATCGCGGGACATCAGGTCGCGGACGGCGCGCCCCACGTTTTTGCCTTCGTAGAGCATGGCGTAAACCTCATCGATCACTGGCGTAGTCACGCCGTGTTTACGAGCCAATTGATAGGCGGAACGCGCCGTCGGATAACCCTCGGCCACCGCGGGAGTGCTGGCAGCTATATCGACGGGTTTCTCACCGCGGCCGGCGCGTTCACCGAAGCCGCGGTTCCGGCTCAATTTGGAAAAGCACGTCACCATCAGGTCGCCCAAGCCGCTTAATCCGGTGAAGGTCTCGGGTTGTGCGCCGCATGCCACCCCCAGGCGGCGAATTTCGACAATCGCCCGAGTGACCAAAGCCGCCTTGGAATTATCGCCGAACCCGAGGCCATCGCCGACTCCGGCGGCGATGGCGATAACGTTTTTGAGGGCGCCGCCGAGTTCGACACCCAGCACGTCAGTGCTGGTGTAGACACGGAAAGCGAGTCGATTGAAAAGCGCCTGGACCCGGGAAGCGGTCGGCGGATCGGAGCTGGCGGCTACGATCGCGGTGGGGACTTCGCGCGCTACTTCGATCGCAAAGCTTGGACCCGAAAGTGCAGCCACGGCGGCTTGTGGCGCCGTTTGAGACAAAACACCACACATGGTCAGGCCGCTATTGTACTCGATTCCTTTGGTGACGCTGATCACCGTGCCGGCGAAGCGCCCTAAATTACGCGTCACTTCCCGGAACGGTTGGGAAGGAACCGCCACCACAACGCACTCGGCCCCATGGATGGCCGCGCCAATATCCTTCTCCAGCAGAAGTTCTTTCGGCAGCTCGATTCCTGGAAGAAACCGTTCGTTCCGATGGGTGTGGCGGATTTCCTCAACCCATTCAGGCAAGTGTCCCCAAAGGACGACTCGGTTCGGTCCTTGCTGCAGCAAGCGGGCCAGGGCCGTTCCCCAAGCGCCTGCACCCAGAACGGTGATATTCATGCGGTTGTTTTTGGCGCCTCAGCGCGGGCGGCCGCCGGTTTTTGGCCGAGCCGTGTTTCTGTTCCTTTGAACAAACGCTGCATGTTGGATTTGTGCTTGTAAATAGCGAGCGCCGTCATCGCGGCGGTGATAGCGATCATGGTAAAACTCCCGCCGGTGATCCAGACGGCAAAGGGCAAAGTGAACGAGGCACAAATCGAGGCCAGCGAAACATACCGGGTCAAAGCAAGCACGATGATCCAGACGCCTAAAATAATCAGCAACGCGTACGGCACCAAGGCCACCAAAACACCGGCCGAAGTGGCGATGCCTTTGCCACCTTTAAAGCGCAGCCAACAGGTAAAATTATGACCGACAATCGCGCCGAGACCGGCCGCTATTTCCAGCCATTCCCGGTTCAGTGGGTCGGGCGTCGTTCCAAAAACGTGCCAGATCAAACGGGTTAACCCCGCGACGGCCAGGAAGCCTTTCAGTGCGTCCGCTAACAAAACCATAACCCCGGCAACCGTGCCAAGGTACCGCAGCACGTTGGTGGCGCCGATGTTCCCACTGCCGAGAGTACGTATATCGATGCCGCGCGCTTTGCCCACGAGGAACCCGGTGGGGATCGACCCGAGCAAGTACGCCAGCAGCACAGTTAGGATGTAGCCCGAAACCGGCACCGCCTTACTCTATTCGCCGAAAGTTAGAAGTTGAAAGTTTAAAGTGCGTGACCAGGCAGTGGGACACCACTGATGAACACCGATGCTGTTGATCGGCAGAAAAGCGGCAGAGGGCTGCCGCACTCCAAAACCTTCGGTTCTCGAGGCCCGCGCCCGTGGAGCGCTTGCGTTTTGGACTGCGGCAGTCCTCTGCCGCTTTTTTCGGCTTCCAGCCAAGACCGACGCTTCTAATCCCACCCAGTTCACAGAGGCGAGTTGAAATCGATTGCCGATTTTATCAGTGTTTATCTGTGTCCATCCGTGGTTGTCCGGCATCGGGCCGGCTAAGCCGGGAGGGACTCGCTGCCGGAACCCCATTGCACCTTGCGGCCAAAGTGGCACACTGCGCGGCGCGACATGACGACTCCTCACGCGCCGGTAAACTCAGACAACCTCAAGGTGTCGGTAATTGGCACCGGCTCTTTGGGGAAGGAACACGCCCGCATTTACAGCGAGTTAGCCGCAGCCGGGACGGTCGATTTCGTGGGTGTCTACGATTCAAACTCGGACACCGCGCGCAAGGTCGCCGAGCGGCACCGGGTGAAAGTGTTTGGCTCACCCGCAGACGCGGCCATCGCTAGTGACGCCCTAAGCGTCGTCACTCCAACGCCAACGCATTTCGAGTTGAGCAAAGGCCTGCTCGGAGCGGGCAAGCATGTATTGGTGGAAAAACCAATGACCGACACGATTGAGAGCGCAACCGAACTGGTGCGCCTGGCCCAACAAAACAATTGTGTATTGCAAGTTGGGCACGTCGAACGGTTCAACCCCGTTTTCAAATACCTCAAAAGCGTCGCCGCCGAACCGCGCTTTATCGAAACTCACCGACTCTCGCCTTACCCTGCTCGCAGCACCGATATTGGAGTAGTGCTTGACCTGATGATCCACGACCTCGATGTCGTCCTGGCGTTTGTGAAGTCATCGGTTGCCAGCGTGGATGCGGTGGGCATTCCTGTGCTCAGCAACTCGGAAGACATCGCCAACGCCCGATTGCGGTTCGCCAACGGTTGCGTGGCGAACTTGACCGCCAGCCGGATTAGCCCGGAACGGATGCGCAAGATCCGCGTGTTCAGCGGCGGCGCAATTACCAGCTACATCTCGCTGGATTACCGGGCCCAAGAGGGTTTCATTTATCGGGTGGCGCGCGAGGGCGAGGAGGAAAGCTCCTTAATAAAAAAACTGTTGCGGGCCAAAGATTCGACGATCGTGAGCCAATTTGCCGGCAGACGGATCGTGCGCGAACCGGTGCCGATTAATAAAGAGGAACCGCTCAAACTCGAACTGGAGCATTTTATTGAGTGCGTTCGCGAACGCCGCGCACCGGACGTCAGCGGTGAATCGGCCAAGAAAGCCCTGGACCTTGCGTTTGAAATTACGCGCCAGATTCGGGCGGACGGGCTGCATATTTAGGTTGGGCCCAAGTTCTTGCCCTTGTGTGAAACCCAAAACCTTCATGGTAATTGCCGGCGAGACCAGTGGCGATATGCTGGCCGCCGAGTTGGTCCAGGCACTGCGGGCGGAACTCGCGTGCAGGCCCGCCACGGTGACCTGGGATTACCAACCCCTGGAAACCAGCCTGGAACCGCGCTTCTTTGGGGCGGGTGGACCACAAATGGCCGCCGCCGGCGTGGACTTGGCGCTGGATCTCACCGCTCACGCCGTCACCGGATTCTCGGACGTGCTGAAGAATTATGCGAAGTTTCGCCGCCTCTTCAAACAACTGCACGGCTTAGCGCTGGAGCGCGAACCCGACGCAATCATTTGCGTGGATTTCTCCGGGTTCAACCGCCGCTTCGCCCATGCGATCAAGCAATATGTCCGGTCCCGGCAGGATTGGTTCCACGATTGGAACCCAAAAATTGTCCAATATGTCTCGCCTCAGGTATGGGCCTCCCGCGAAAGCCGCGCGTACCAAGTGGCCGAAGATTTTGATTTGTTGCTGAGCATCGTTCCGTTCGAGCCGGAATGGTACGCCGCACGCGTGCCCAAATTGCGCGTGGAGTTTATCGGACATCCAATGGTGGATAGATACGGGCCACCGGCTGCTCGGGCTGAATCGAAATCAAAGAACGATTGGCCTCAGGTGTTGCTCTTGCCAGCCAGCCGGCCCGGCGAACTGAAACGGCATCTCCCGGTTTTGCTCGGCGCGGTCGAAACGATTCGGGCGACCTTCCCGGGCACCCGAGCGCAGATGGTGCTGCCCAACGAAGACTTGCTTCAACAGGCCAAACAAATGGGGTTGCCACAGGACCTGCGCGTGCAGGTGGGCGATATGGCCGGCGCGCTGCGCCGGGCTGACCTCGCGATTGCCAAGACGGGAACCATCACCCTCGAATGCGCTTATTTTGGCGTGCCCACGATCGCTTTGTACAAGACTTCCTGGCTCACCTGGCAAATCGCCAAACGAATCATTACCGTCAAGTACGGGGCGATGCCCAATCTGCGCTTGAATCGCGAAGTCTATCCGGAGTTCATCCAGGACGCGGCCACAGCCGAGAACATCGCCCGCACGGCAATCGAGTTGCTGAAGGACAAGGCCAGACGAGAGAAAATCCAAGGCGATCTCACGGAAGTCATAGCATCGCTCGGATCGGGCGGGGCGGCGATAAGGGCGGCGAGGGCGATCTTGGGATTGGTTGGGACGTAGACTGAAACCCGAAATCCGAAATCCGAAGCCCGAGAGAAATCCGAAGCCCGAAATCCGCAACCGGTTCGCGTCCCTCGCGTAGCGCAGGCGTTCTCGCCTGCTGTACCGCCGACTTTTAGTCGGCACGGCGGCCCCTACGGAAGTGCAGTAAAATTCGCAGCCGCCAAGCCTCCACCCCCGCAGGGTGGAAACTCTGCGGTACAGCAGACTAAAAGTCTGCGCTACGTGGGAGGCGGCCGATGGCGGTAAGGATTCCGCGCAGTAATGCCTGGGGATTGGGGGGGCAGCCGGGGACATAGACATCGACTGGGATCACTTTATCTACGCTGCCGATCGTGGCGTAGTTTTGCCCGAAGATGCCGCCGCTGCAACCACAGGCACCGACGGCGACCACCAGGCGCGGATCGGGGGTGGCGTTGTAGGTTTTGCGCAGGGCCAATTCCATGTTGCGCGAAACCGGCCCGGTCACCAGGAGCATATCGGCATGACGAGGCGAGGCGACAAAATGGATGCCGAATCGCTCGATATCGTACACCGGGCTGTTGAGGCCAACAATCTCGACTTCGCAGCCGTTACAGGAACCGGCATCGACTTCGCGGATGTGCAAGGAGCGGCCAAGCGTGCGTTGGATGCCACGCTTCAGCTCGGAACCGAGCCGATCCAGGTCGAGAGGATCCCCTGCCCTGGTTTTCTCCGCAGGCTTTAGATCGGTTAGACGATTGTGTGTGCCGTCCGGATTGAGATCGTAAAGGGCGGTCGTGATGAGATCCTCGCGGCGAGTCGCAGCGAGCTCGCAGTGATGCGTCATCGTGATCGAAGGATCGGCCTCCGCGCACAAACCGCAGAAGGTGCATTTGCCCAAATCTAAAGTCGCGGTGCGTTTGGCATCGCCATCGACGCAGCTTAGCGCGCTGGTCGGACAGGCTTGGGATCCAGGTCGGGCATCTTTCCAGTTGGTAAAATCGATGGCCGGGCGGCCCCGCCCGCAGCCCGGACCTGCGTCTGGCTTTGCGGGAAACGGTCTGGTGACAATTCCTGTTCTAAAGCTTTTGCTTAGGATTTCGAACATAGTCAGCGGTCCGTTCCGGAATAGGAGAGGTTGAAGCTTTTATTCACGACCGGGAAATCGGGAATGATATTGCCAAGAATGGCTTCACTGAGAGCAGGCCAATTCTGCAAAGACGGATCTTTGATTTTGCACCGCGCGAGGCGGTTGTTTGCGGCCGCGCGAATCCAATAAAAGATCTCGCCGCGCCAGCCTTCGACATAGCCCAAGGCGAAGGCGTTCTCCGGCAAAGGGGGCACCGGCACGCGAATGAGTCCTGGGGGAAGTTTTGCGAGCAACTGCTCGATGATCGAGAAAGATTGGCGCACCTCCTCGATGCGCACCTGCATGCGACGCAGCACGTCGCCCTGTTGGTAGACCGGGACGGTGAAGTTGACCTGGTCGTACGCGGCATGCGGGAAGTCGCGACGTAGATCATGAGCAAAGCCTGAGGCGCGACCGGCGATGCCAACCACGCCGAGGTCCCGGGCAATCTCCGGCTTAAGGATACCCGTAGTCTCCAAGCGATCGCGGGTGGAAGATGAAGCTCGGATCAACTCGACGAACGAATCGAATTCCGGGTGAAGCGAATCGATCAGTTCTCCAAGGGCACGGCATTGAGCCTCATCCCAATCGAACCGGACACCGCCGAGGCGAGCCATTCCACGTAATAACCGGTTTCCGGTCAACCGTTCGTTGAGCTGCAGCACACGTTCCTTCAGCCGCATGGCATGCGCATTGCCGACGACAAAAGCCACGTCGGTCGCCATCGCGCCGATATCGGCGATATGGTTATAGAGCCGCTCCAATTCCAGGCAAATCGTGCGCAACGTCCGGGCGCGGGCAGGAATTTCGACGCCGGCCGCCCGCTCAACTGCATGACAAAATGCGGTCGCGTGGGCGAAAGTGGAATCGCCCGAAACGCTTTCGGCCAGGCACACGCCGTGAGTGATCGGAATATTTTCGAACAACTTTTCGGTTCCTTTGTGCGTATAAAACAGCCGGATCTGCAGATAAAGGACCGGCTCTCCGGCAACGCTGAAGAGAAAGTGTCCCGGCTCGATGATGCCGGCGTGAACCGGGCCGACCGGGACTTGAAAGACGCCTTCGCCTTCGACCTTGCGAAACTTGTGGCGCTCACCCTGGAACGGCGCGAGCACAGTCTTGAGGTTAAAATCCTTGCGCAGCGGAAAGACTTCCGGCCAGTCATCGTGCAAGGCACAGCGCCGAGGATTGGGATGCCCCTCGAGCTGGATCCCGAACAGATCTTGTATTTCGCGTTCCTGCCAGTTCACCGCCGGGATTGCGTTGCTGAGCGAAATTAATTGCGGTTGCTCAGCAGGCAGAGGAACGCGCAAGGTCAGGAATCCATGTTGAGCATCCAGGGCGAACACATAATAAACATAAAAGCCGCCCTGCTCCTTTCGGACATCTTCCGCGAATAGTGAGACGAGGCGCGCCTGGTGCTTTTTGTAGAGCTGAGCGCTAAAGCCGGGCACCAACTCCATGCCGCTCTCGAAATAAACTTCGTTTGCGCGAGCAGACAACAACGGTTTGAGGCGCGAACCAAAGCGCTCTTGCAGGTCGGCCACAATCGGCTGCAGGTCGGGCGAGATACTCACTGAGCACCTCCGAGAATATGCGCCGAAGAGCGCACAAGTTGGTAGATGGGTTGGGGCAGACAAACCGCAAGGATCACAATGGTCGCGCCGACCAGGAGCATAGCGCCAAGTTTCCAGGGACATTCCCGGGCACGAAAAGCCGGTTGGGTTGGCGTGCCCAGGCTCAAGTTGGCCATGTGAAGAAGGAAACCGATAAAAATTGTGACCACTCCGATGACAAACAAGGCGGCGGCCCCCGCGCGATCGGCCGCCAGGGCGGCGCTGAGAGCGGTGAATTCACTTTGAAACAAGCTAAAGGGTGGCGTGCCGGTGACCGCAAATGCTCCCACAAGAAACAGGACGGCGGTCCAGGGCAGCGTGTGAATGACGCCGCGAACCTTGCGAAAATAAGGCGAACCGAATTCCTGTTGCACATTTCCGGCTGAGAAAAAAAGCAACGGTTTGGTCACCCCGTGGAAGAGCATGTGCAGCACTGCGCCCAAGGCACCCAACTTGCCGCCGAACCCGAGGGCAGCCACCATGATTCCAGCATGATCGATGCTCGAATAAGCCAGCAAGCGCCGGAAATTTCGCTGGACGAGAACGAACGGCGCGGCCAGCAGGATAGAAAGGACGCCGAAACCAACCAGGAGTCGGCTGGGAAAGTCATGTCCGAGGCATTTCTCAGCGAGAACGTCAAAGCGCATGATGGCATAGACCGCGCAATTGATAAAACCCGCGCCGAGCAAAGCGGCGGCGGGGACCGGTGCTTCGGAATAGGCATCCGGTTTCCAGGTGTGCATGGGAACCAGGCCGGCTTTGGTCCCGTAGCCGAGAAGCACCAGCACAAAAGCAAGCCGCATCGCCTTTGGATCAAATCTATCCGCAATCTCGACCAGGACGGACCAGTTCATGCCATCGTGCGCGTGTTCGCCCAGGACGCCAACCGCCGATGAATAGGTGATGACCGTGCCGAAGAGGGCGAGCGAAATGCCGACGCTGCCAATGATCACGTATTTCCAGCCTGCTTCGAAGGAGGTCTTCTGGTTATAAAAGGTAACCAACAGGACCGAGGCCAGGGTGGTGCTTTCGATGGCGACCCACATGATGCCCAGATTGTCCGCCAAGGGCGCGAACAACATGGCGCACACGAACAAAGGCGTGAGAACGTAATAATGGCGCAGTTGCTTCTCGCTGATTCTGCCCTGGGCGAGATCTTTGCGGAAATAGCCTACTGCATAAATGGCGGTCACCAGGGCGACGAAAGCAGTGAGTCCAATGACCAAAGCGCTCAACGCATCGGCCTGGAGGAAGCCGCCCATCCCGCGCACTCTTCCGTTCCGACTGACGTCCAACCCGATCCAACCCGCCAAAACAGCGACGCAGACAAAACCGGCCAAGTTGAGCCGCTCCCACCAGGTACGCGAGTCAGTCAGAAGGCAAAGCAACCCGGCCGCCAACGGGACCAACAAAAGCAGCGCCAGGTTCATGGCTCACCTCCGATGATGGCCGCGGCGCGGTGCATGACCTGGAGCAACGGATTCGGAAGCCACAGACTAAAGAGCAGCAAGGTCCCGAGCAGCAGACCCATGGCAGGCGCGCCTTGCAGCGGAGCTATCACACTTTTCCGGATCAATTTGGGCGCACCCAGGAGAATCCGGCTGAACTGAAAGAGAATGCCGCTAAAAGACGCCAACAACGCCAGGAGAATGACCGTGGTGATCAGGACGTGCCCGGCCGAAAACGCTCCGCTCAGCACAGTCATTTCGCTGAAAAAGAGGCCGAACGGGGGCAGACCAATCGCGGCGATTGCAGCCAGGGCCATGCAAATAACCGTAACCGGAAGCACGCTGGCGAGGCCCGGTCCGATCAGTCGCATCTGCAGCGTATGGCAGGTCTGATGGATATTTCCCGCGGCAAAGAAGAGTATCGGCTTAGTGAGCGCATGGTAGCCCATATGCAGAATCG
>DASRFK010000250.1:0-36348 GCA_035651635.1 Verrucomicrobiia bacterium
TCGCCAAATATCGCTGGCATGGCGGCAACGCGACCAATGCCAGGGCGCCAAGTATCCAGGCCCTTATTCTGGACGAATGGCGAACCATGGAGACCAACGAGGCTTTGCGCGGCCCCGGCCCGATGAGTCCGATCCGCAGCCTGAAACTGCGCGGCCTGCTCGCCGTACGCTCCGGCATCAAAGCCAAACGCTTTCGCCAGCAGGGTAACGGCGGTTATTCGAAACAAATTGTCGCGGCAGCAAAAAAAATCACCGGCGCCCCCTTGTGGCTGGCCGGCCAGGTCCTGGTCGAACTCCGCGACCTGATGGTCTACACGATCCTGCGGCGGCCGCGCCATCCCAAGAACGTTTTCAGCTGAGCATTCGCATGACCGAACCCACCATCCGAACCTATTCCAATCCGAAATGCTTCGTCTGTGGCACTCCGGGCAAACCACTTCATACTGGGCTTAAAGACCGGTTGTTTGGCGCTCCCGGCACTTGGGACCTTAAGCAATGTCCCCGGCCGGAGTGCGGCCTGGTCTGGCCTGACCCATGTCCGATCACCGAGGATCTCGGCCTGGCTTACCAGACTTACTATACCCACGTCGAACCAGCCACCGGCTCAGCGGGCCTGGTGTTCCAATTGGCCAAATGGGCCTATTGGACGGGCATTCGCATTCCAGCCTATTTGACTGGCATTTACCAGGAGCGGCGCGAGTTCGTCCAAATGTTCCTGCGCGATCGCTCGCCGGGAAGACTTTTTGATGCTGGCTGCGGAGATGGGCAGTTCCTGTCCTTAATGAAACAACACGGGTGGCAAGGCAAAGGAGTTGATTTCGATGCCGCCGCCATTGAAACCGGGAAGAAGAAATATGGCGTGGATCTGGAAGTTGGCGATTTTCAGACGATCCCGATTGAAGAGTCGGCCTTCGACGCGGTAACGATGAGCCACGTGATCGAGCACGTGCCCGACCCGATCGCGTGCCTCGACAAATGCCGGCGGCTGCTAAAGCCGGGCGGCAGGCTCGTCGTGAGCACTCCCAACGTTCGCAGCCTCGGACATCAGACCTTTAAGAGCGCATGGCGCGGACTCGAGCCGCCGCGGCATCTGCACATCTTTCCGCATCATTTGCTGGGCGAATGCGCCCGGCGCGCCGGTTTGAAGGTCGTTAAGACCGGCAGCACAGCGGTCAATGCCGACTACATCATCAGCGCCACCATGGCCATTGCCAACGCGCCCGCGGGCACGTCGCAAATCGGTGGTGGTTGGGACGCCCGTTATGCGCTCAAAGCCATCGCCTTTCAATACCGCGAGCATTTCGCGCTGCGCAAGAATCCTGACGTCGGGGAAGAAGCTTATCTCGTCGCGGAACGCGGTACGTAAGCGAAGTGCGAGAGGGGGGCGGACAAGTTATCAGGTTTTCAAGTTATCAAGTTATAAGGCGTGGAACGCGAGGATTTGTGCGCAGGCACGCGAATTTGCGTCAGTAAGCTCGGAGTCTGGGTTTAGCCGGAGGATCCTAAAACCGCAGATGGCAACGAATCCAGGCGATTGCGGTTCTCCCACGGCACCACCTGAAGGTGGGGCTCCAAACCTCAGCCTCGGAGTCGCGGAGCGCTCCTGTTGAACAGTAGGCTTTGCTAGCTCCGCAGGACCGCATCCACAGCCGCGGCCACCGAATCGACCGTGACGGACTCCATGCAGCGGATCAAATCTTCGGCCGCCCCTCGTATGCCGCGCCCATCATAACGGTAGTAGTCCAGGTTACGTCCGGAGACCGCCGGGTTTGGGATCAAAGTGAAGGGGTTCCCGTATGGCTCGTTGGTTTTGTTCAGGGTTGGAGCCTCGATCACTAGCTGGCGCTGCGCCTTGACTGCGGCAGCCAGATGCATATGAACTGTGTCGACGCTCAAAAAAGCGGTGCAGCGCTGGATCAGCGCCGCGGCCTGGCGGAGAGTTTCGGTAGGCACACTCATGAGCAGCGGCGAGGGATGGATCTTCAAAATTTGCTGCACTTCGGCTGCTTCGTCCGGCCCGCCGAACAGGAGGATTGCCAGGTCTGGATGACTCTGGCGAAGCGTTCCGACCAGTTCGATATAGCGTTGCAGCGGCCAACGTTTAAGGGCCAGGTTCTTCGTCCGTCCGGAGCCAACGTGAATCCCGAGCCGCCGGCGATTGCCCAATCCCTGCGCCCCCAGAAAAGACTCCGCCCATTTGAGATCCTTATTAGACAGGAAGATTTCTAATTGATGTCCTGATGAAAGAGGCTGCTTCCCCAACAGGGTCAGTAGATCGAGATTGTTCTCCACCGTATGCCGCTGGTAATCCTGGGGCCTCGTCTGATTGACCAGGAATTGATCCAGGATATTCCAGCCCTCGTACACGTGGCTAAGGCGCGCCCTCGCCCCGATTAATCGCGCAACGAAACGATAGTGAATACGGCTTTGAGGATGCGCATTGATGGAAATATCGTAACCCACCTGCCGCAAGGAACGCAGGAATGCCGCTGATTTTCCAAGGGGTTCACCCATGAGGTTCTGCTGGTAAATCGTATTGATGTAAGGACTGTCCAGCAGCACGTCCTTCGCGCCAGCCCAACGCACAAGCACGTCAAGTTGCGCGTGCGGGAAATTCGCGCGCAACTCCCGGATCAAGGGCGTTGCCAGAACGGTGTCGCCAATGCCGGCTAAGGAAATAACCAAGATCTTCATTAATGAATCCGTCGCGTCCAAAAGGATCCTCAAAGTGCCGGCGCAATTTCTTCAGGCCGTGCCTGCGCACCTCCATATACTCATTATCGAGGGCAGGTGAAAATCCCGATTTCAGACCTGGGAGCCTCGACGTGTTGTCGGCGAGTTGTATTCCATTAAAAACAGAAACTCGCCGGCGAGACTGCGCTCCCAGCTCTACGCCGCCTGCGGCTCAGCTTCGTCCTGGATATAGGTCTTGCCACGATAAAATCGCGCGAAGAAGACGAAGAGCACGGCAGCCACCAGCATCACGGCGACGAAAAATAAGAAATAGTTGGCACCTTTGAGCTTTACGGAACCGTCGGGATTCTGGATGAAAACGTTTACCAGGCCTGTAAAAACATTTCCGGCAAACACCGCCCAGAGGTAGTTACACATCACGAGGGACTTGAGTTTCTTGGGTGCCTGGGTATAGGCAAATTCCAGGTACGTCACTGAAACCATGACCTCAGCCGCCGTAAGGGCGGCAAACGCGATGATCTGCCAAACGATGTGAGGCGTCTGACCGGCATCGATCCGGGTTTGGATCCAGGCGATGATGCCAAACGAAATCGCGGTGATAAAAAGTCCAATGCCGATCTTTCGCAGCGGCGTAAGCCGAAATAGCTTATCGATGGCCGGATAGATCCAATAGGAAAACAGCGGCAATGCAATCAAGATGAACAAAGGGTTAACGGTCTGGATTTGCGCCGGTTTCCAGTCGATCCCAAAGAGATGACGGTCCATTTTTTCGGACTGGACGACCCAGGACGAGAAATTCTGTTGCCACAATGACCAGAAAACGGCCACAAAGGGCATAATCATGGCCACGTTCCCCAGCGCCTTTAGATTTTCCCACTGAAAGATTTCTGAAAGGTACGGTTTAAGCCCGGAGGGAGGCAAATGCACGAACTTCTTCTTTCCGAGCCAGAAAACGATCGTGGCAATGACCATCAAGATACCAGGAGTTCCGAACGCAAAATCAGGCCCGTGAATTCTCTCGAGGAATCGAACCAGCCAGGATGGCCATTCGGCGGCTTGCTCTGGCGTGGCTTGAAAAGGGTCGAGCAGCCAGGGGATAAGCAAAGTTGAAAAGGCGGACCCGAAGTTGATTGAGAAATAGAACCAACTGAAAACCCGCGGCAACAAATGCTGGTTGCTGGCGCCGAACTGATCGCCGACGTTCGCGCTGACACAGGGCTTGATGCCACCTGCCCCCAAGGCGATCAAAAAGAGGCCGATTAATAAACCCAGACGGGTGTGGTCGATCGCCAACCCGAAGTGACCAAAACAGTACACAATCGAGAGGTAAAAAATTGTACGATACTTGCCGAGCACGGCATCACCCAGGAGCGCTCCGATGATGCACAGAAAGTAAGCCGCCGAAACAAAGAAGTGATAACAAGCCTCAGCCTGCACATCCTGCATGTGGTCGGGTTGACCTTGCGCATTGAGGAGGTACTGGGTCATGAAGATGACCAGAATACTGTTCATCCCGTAATAGCTGAACCGCTCGGCCGCCTCATTGCCGACGATGTACGGAACGCCGGGTGGCATTTTGTCGGTCTTGATTGGCGCGGTGAGATATTTCGACTGGGCCATGGGCGCGCAATATTTCAGATCTGATTCCGCGAAGCCAGCACGATTCGGCGCCGGCGCTGCCGCATAAATGCGGCGTTCCGTCCATTAATGTCGCGATGGCCGTGCCACATCGTGCTTTCTCTGATTTTGAATGCAATTTGTCACGCTGTTCCAACGCACACCTTGCTTGGAATAAAGGGCCGGACTAGGATGCACACGTGCCCATAGAATCAAATTATGGAACGTGTCACCGGAATCGGCGGAGTTTTCTTTAAAGCTCAGAATCCTGAAGCGCTGGCTACGTGGTATCGAAGCCATTTGGGTATGTGTGCCGGCGGTGACCACACCGACTTTGAGTGGCGCGAGAAGGACAATCCGAACCAAATCGGCCGCACCGTTTGGTCGCTGTTTAGAGCCGATACCGATTCTTTTGGGCCGGGTTCAAAGCCTTTTATGATAAACTATCGGGTGGCGAACCTGGAACGAATGCTCAATCAACTCCGGTCGCAAGGTGTGACGGTGGAAAAGATCGAGGATTACGATTATGGCCGGTTTGCCTGGATAACCGATCCGGAAGGCAACCGGATTGAATTATGGGAACCAAAGGGATCCCAATGAACGAAACCCAAACAGAAGCCGGGCGGCCAACGAATGTTTAACGCCAATTTCCTCTTCGCTTCGCTGGTGTGGGGTTCGGTGGGATTCGGTTACTTCATTTACGGGAAGAAGCAGAGTTCCTGGCCGCCGATGATCGGCGGTATCATCATGATGGCCTTTTCCTACTTCATCGGTTCCGCGCTATTGATGTCGCTGATCTCCCTGGCTCTGATGGCGCTAGTTTATTTCTTGCTGAAACAGGGGTATTGAGCGGCACGCATCTCTAATGCTGCTAGGTGATCAGGGCTTCCTCTCTGCACGAGCACTCAGCCCGACCGAGGGACTCCACCTCAGTTGGGTTGCGCGCCGGCGTGGATTCTGCGCGCCGGAATCCAGTGGCGGGGGGGCGGAGCTCGTGATACATAAGCTTGGTGTTTGGGATGTTAAAAGGATCGAGCGGGGCCGAATCCCCCGCTCCGGGGCCGTTCGGACGTTTTTATCTCCAGGAACTGATCAATAGTGGAGGCATGGCGGACATCTGGCTGGCGACCGACGCGAAGCACAAGGCGTACGCCTTGCGCTTGATGCACCAGCGCCTGCGCTTCGATTTTGGAGCGCGGCGCCGGTTCGTGCGCGGCTGCGAATTGCTCTCAAAAATCAGCGATCACGAGGGAATTATCGGTTATCACGAACACGGGAAAATCAACGGCCAGTTATACCTGTTGATGGAATATGTCGAAGCCGAGAATCTAAAAGACCTCTACGCTCGACATGACCCGGTGCTGCTCGAGAACGTGGCCCAGATTCTGATCGATATGGGCGCGGCTTTGGAGCATATGCACGAGAACGGCTTCATGCACCTGGATTTCAAGCCGGAAAACGTGCTGGTCACCCGCAACGGCAAGGTCCGCCTGGTGGATTTTGACTTGGCCCAGCCGATCCCCGAAAAGCCGACAAAATTTTCCAAAAAAAACCCGGGCACTCCCGCTTACATGGCTCCCGAACAACTTCAGGGGCTGCCGCTCTCGCATCGGGTCGATATCTTCGCCTATGGCGTTTCCGCATACGAGCTGCTGACCAATCAAAAACCATTCCCGGCAGAAACACCGGGCGAAATCCTCAAAAAGCAGCTGGACCGCACGACGTTCATCGCGCCCCGCGAACTCAATCCCGACATGCCGGCCGGCCTGGAGAAAGTGATTTTGCGTTGTTTGGAGCTCGAACCCGCAGATCGGTATCCGTTCATTGGCGTGATGGTTCGCGAGCTCCAGGCCGCCTTGTACGTCTAGCCAGGCAGGGACTCAGACATTGGGCGCTTGCCAAGTTATCAAGTTGTCAATTTATCAACTGGTAAGGCGCGGCCTTGAAGGTTTAACGGGGGAAAACTTTTTCGCTTTGATGCCATCAGCGCCTGCGTAGCATCGGGCGGACATGATCGGGCCCCTCCTTAACGCAGCCGGAATCGTCATTGGCGGCTGCGTCGGGTTAATCCGGCGAAAACCACTGGCAGCTGCCACCGAATCGTACTTCAGAGTTATTCTGGGTGCGTTCACCGTGTTCTACGGCTTGAGGCTGACCTGGATCAGCCTGGGCGGGTCATGGGCCCAAATTCTCAAACAGCTCGGCCTCGTCATCGTGTCGATGATGATCGGCAAACTCATAGGCCGCGCGGTGCGGCTGCAAAGGATGTCCAATCGGCTGGGCCAGCAAGCGAGGGAACGAATCAATAACGCCACTCGGGGCGACCCGGACCGGCTCAACCAGGGATTCCGAACCTGCGCGGCGCTGTTCTGTGTTGCGCCTTTGGGCATCCTGGGCTCGATTCAGGAGGGCCTTTCCTTTTACTTTTACCCGCTGGCCATTAAAGCGGTTATCGATGGGCTGGCGACCCTTGGGTTCATATCCCTGTTCGGGCCGGCCGTTTTGCTCTCAGCGATCCCGGTGCTGGCGGTGCAAGGGACCCTCACCCTGGTAGTCGCGCGCATTCTCGAGCCCATTCTGGCTGTGCAGGGTCTCGTCGATCCCATCAACGCCGTCGGCGGCTTGCTGGTTTTTTGTGTCGCGCTGGTCATGCTGAACCTCAAACGAATCGAGCTGGCAGATTATTTGCCGGCGCTGGTCGTGGCCCCGCTTTTGTGCCTGTGGTGCCATTGGCGAGCTTAGGGTTACCACCCCATTGGAAAAAAAAATTCCTTCGTACATGCTGCTTGACATGCAACGCACGCTTACCTTACCCCCAGCGGATTCCTCGGAGGTGGATTCCAATCCGTTGTTCAATGTGCTCATCGCTTACGAGGATTTTGAGACCGGCAAACACGCTAAAGAGACGTACGACTTCCTCGTCGAGAATTTGGGCCAGGAATGCCACCTGACCAATCAGATGTGGAAATTCGATGTCTGGAGCATTCCCAAGCTGCGCGAGATCGCCGTGCGCGACGCCACCATGGCTGACATTATCCTGATCTCCAGCCACGGCGACACCTTGCCGGACTACGTCGTTAAATGGACCGAGTCATGGCTAATGCAGGGCAGCCAGGCCCTGGCATTGGTCGCCCTGTTCGACCGACCAGAGGCTCAAGCCGGTTCCGGGCCGACAGCGCGCGCCTATTTCGCCGAGGTGGCCAGACGCGGTCAGATGGAATTCTTTGCCCAGCCTGATCTCTGGCCTGGCGCCGCTGCCCGTAAAATGAACCCGTTTTTCGTCCCGGAAGGTTCTTTGGTGAGTGACCGCACCCTTTCCACCCTGGCGGGTGCCGTCCAGCGCGACATCACTCCACGATGGGGCATTAACGAGTAGTTCCCGGGCTCGGAGTTCATCTTCAGCCGCCCGACCCCCAGGCCGGGGCAGTTTCCTGCTAGCGAGTGCCAGCGTCGTACAAGCCATTGCGGTCATCACCCCAATCGCGTCCGGCATTCGTTGCGTTAGGTTTTTGGCGTATGCGCGCGATTTGGAAGGGGTCCATTAGTTTCGGTCTAGTCAATGTGCCCATCTCCCTCTACCCCGCGACTACTCGAAAAGAGCTCAGTTTTCATCTGCTGCGGAAATCGGACCTCAGCCCTATCAAATACAAGCGCGTTGCGGAAGCTGACGGCAAAGAGGTATCCTGGGAGCAGATCGTTAAGGGCTACGAATATGAGAAGGGCAAATTCGTTGTAATCACCGATGAGGATTTTGAGCGAGCCGACATCGAAGCGACCCAAACTATTGAGGTGCTTGAGTTTGTACAGCTGAAGCAAATTGATCCCATCTTCTTCGACCAGCCTTACTATCTCGAACCGCAAAGACAGGGAGCCAAGGCGTACGCATTGCTCCGGGAAGCCCTCAAGAAAATGGAAATGGTCGGAATCGCCAAGGTCGTCCTGAAGACGCGTCAACACCTGGCCTCGATTAAGCCGGAGCAAAATGCGCTGGTCCTGGAACTCATGCATTTTGCCGAAGAACTGGTCAGCCCAACCGCGTTGCAAATTCCGGGGGACATCTCGCTAGCGAGCCGCGAACTGGAAATGGCCTCGCAATTGATTAACCGCCTGAGCAATCCGTGGGAGCCCACCAAGTATGCCGACGAGTATCAACATAAGTTGCTGGACCTGATTCAGAAGAAGATTGCCAGCGGCGGCAGAATGCCGGCCGGAAACGCGCCTTCAAAACGGTCGCCCACAAAGGTAATCGACCTTGTTTCCGTTCTTCAGCAGAGCCTGGAAAAGGCTGGCAGGGGTGGAGTCGCCAAAAAATCAGCCAGGGCGCATCGGCCGAAACGCGCGCTCAAAAAGGCGGCTTAGCGTAGCGCAGAATTTCGAGTCTGACGTATCGCAGGGTCTCCGACCTGCGGGGCGCGAAACGGGAGTCGGGCGAGAAGTTAGGTTGTTCTGTATGGGGACGCGCAGCCGACTAAAAGTCGGCGGTACAGCAAGCTGGAAAGCCTGCGCTACTTCGCCGTAGCGCAGACTTTTGAGTCTGCCGTATCGCAGGTCTCCGACCTGCTGGGCGCAGAACGGGCGTCGGGCGAGAAGTTGGGTTGTTCAGTATGGGGACGCGCAGCCGACTAAAAGTCGGCGGTACAGCAGGCTGGAAAGCCTGCGCTACTTTACGCAGTTTTCGTTCAATGGGGCTCAAGGAATACAAAGCGAAACGTGATTTTCGACGCACGGCCGAACCGGCGGGCCGGGTGCGGTCGGCTCGACCGCGGAACCATTTACGTTTTGTGATCCAGAAGCATGCGGCTTCACACCTGCACTATGATTTCCGATTAGAAATGGAAGGGGTGTTGAAATCGTGGGCTGTTCCCAAAGGCTTTCCGATGAAACGCGGCGACCGGCGGCTGGCGGTCGAGGTTGAGGACCATCCTCTCGAGTATGGGAGTTTCGAAGGCACCATTGCCGAGGGTAACTATGGCGCGGGCACAGTCATGCTCTGGGACGAGGGAACCTACCATGTTTCGGGCGATGACCCGGCCGAAGCTTTGCGCTCGGGCAAGATTCATTTCTTTCTCGAAGGCAAAAAGCTGAAGGGCGAGTGGACGCTCGTGCGAATGCGTTACGGCGAGGCAGCCAAGCCCCAGTGGCTGTTGCTCAAAAGCGGAGAGGACTTGCCGCCGCTTTCCGCTCGGGCGGAGGAGCGGTCCGTGGTTTCGGGTCGTTCGATGCAGCAAATTGCCAAGAGGGGCGGTAGCGAGTGGCACAGTAATCGACTGGCTCGCCAACGTCCGGTTACGTTTGCGGATGCGGCTGCGCGGCGGGCACCAGCGGCGGAGAAGCGGGTAGGCGCCGCACAGCTGAGTCGACAGCGCCAGTCCGCGAGAAAGGCGGCGCGACCCAAACGAGCGAGAAATCATTCGCCCTCCGGCCTGACTGGACTGGGGATCAATCTGGAGGAGCTTCCCGGCGCCAAGCCCGAGTTTGCGGAACCGATGAAGGCGCTCTTGGTAGATCGTCTGCCCAAAGGTCCGGAGTGGCTTTATGAGATCAAGTTTGACGGTGTTCGCGCCCTTGGCATAAAAAACGGCGGCGCTCTGAGCCTGACATCCCGGTCCGGAAAAGATTTGGCGGTCAAATATCCGGAGGTGCTTACCGGCCTGGAGAAAATCGCCGCCAAACAAGTCGTGTTTGATGGCGAGGTCGTGGCGGTAGACGAGCAAGGTCGCTCGGCTTTTCAGCTGCTGCAATCCTATCAGACAGCCGGAACCAAGCCGCCGCTCTTCTATTACGTCTTCGATATTCTCCAACTGGAAGGCAAGGACCTCAAAGGCCTGCCGCTGTGGCAACGAAAAGCCGTCGCGCAAAAGCTGATCGAGGGAACACATCCGACGCTGCGTTTTTCAGGTGATATCCACACTGAGTCGCCGCGGTTGATGAAAGAAATGCAGGCGCGCGGCCTCGAAGGATTGATTGGGAAAAAACGGGAATCGGTTTATGAACCCGGCCGGCGCTCCGGGGCCTGGGTGAAATTCAAATGGACCAACGAGCAGGAATTCGTCATTGGCGGCTATACGCAGCCGAAAGGCGCGCGCAGCCATTTTGGCGCGCTGCTGGTTGGGTTCTACGAGCATGGGCGCTTACGTTTCGCCGCCAAGGTCGGCACCGGCTATGACGAAGCGACGTTGCGCCTTTTATATGGCAAGCTCCAGAAACTCAAGCAGTCTGATTGTCCGTTTGTGAATCTGCCGGAGAGCTCAGGGGGATTGAGCGGCGGGGTGAGCCGGGCTGAGATGAAGCGCTGCACTTGGGTCCGGCCCGAATTGGTCTGTCAGGTTCGATTTGCCGAATGGACCCGGGATAATCATCTGCGCCAGCCGGCCTTTCTAGGTTTGCGTGAGGATAAAAATCCAAGCGAAGTGGCGCGCGAAAAACCAGCCAGCTTGAAACCACGGATGGACGCGGATGCTCACGGATAAATCCGCAAATTAGTTCTTTGCGCTCTCTGCGATCTTTTCTTTTGCGGCGATTTTCCCAAATTGCGGCGCAGGCCTGTCCGTGTCCATCGGTGTTAATCCGTAGTTAGTCCCCTTTTTTATGCCGGGCCGACCGCACTTTCTGCTGGGCAGATCTGCCCGCGACATTAGACTTTTACTCGATGAGCAATGTGCGATTAGGACTGATCGGCCTGGGGAACATCGGCCAGCATCATGCCACTTACTTGTTGGCAGGGAAAGTTGCCGGCGCCGAACTGGTTGCCGTTTCTGACGCCGTGGGGCCGAAGCTCGAAAAATATAAACCAATCAGAACCTTCATGGCCGGCGAGGAGCTGATCGGGTCGGGCCTGGTGGACGCCGTAATCATCGCCACGCCGCATTATCAGCATACCACGTTGGGCATTGCCGCCTTGCGGCAGGGACTGCACGTGATGGTCGAAAAACCCATTTCGGCTCATAAAGCCGATGCCGAGCGGCTCATCGCGGCGCACCAGGCTCGGCCTGAGCTTATCTTTGCCGGCATGTTCCAACTGCGAGCCGAGCCGCGCTACCTGAAGATCCGCAACTTGATCGCCAACGGCGAGCTTGGCCAGGTCACCCGTATGAGTTGGATTATGACCGATTGGTTCCGAACCGAAGCGTATTATGCCAGTGGCGGGTGGCGCGCCACCTGGAAGGGTGAAGGCGGAGGAGTTCTCTTGAATCAATGTCTGCATAACCTCGATGTGCTCCAATGGCTGCTGGGCATGCCTGCGAAAGTCAGAGGGTTTTGCCAGCTCGGCCGATTTCACCGGATCGAAGTCGAGGACAACGTCACCGCGTATCTGGAGTTCCCGCAGGGCGCAACCGGCACGTTTGTCTCGTCCACAGGCGAAGCGCCCGGGACCAACCGGTTTGAAATCGTCGGCACACGCGGTAAAGTCATCCTCGAAAACAACCGGCTGGTTTTCACGCGCAACGAAACGGACGCCCTGGAGTTCAGCAAATCGGCTAAACTCGGGTTTGCCAGGCCGGAAGTCTGGAACGTTGAAATCCCGTTCGAGAACGCGGCGAATCCCCATGCTTTACTGATGCAAAACTTCGTCAATGCCATTAACGGGACGGAAGCACTTATCGCCCCGGGTGTCGAAGGCCTCTCCTCAGTGGAGCTGGCCAATGCGATTTTATACTCTTCGCTGCTCAATGAGCTGCTGGATTTGCCGCTAGACAGCGCGGCCTATGAACGCAAATTGAACGAGCTCATCTCCAATTCGAGTCTCGAAAAGAAGGTGATCGAAATCGCCAACGAAGACTTCACCAAGTCTTTCAATCGCTGAATTCTCAGGCAAGATTTATGATTCTAACCGGCATCGGCGACGAAGCGGCCAATCAACTCGATGGGCAGATCCAAGCGATCCAGGAGCTCGGCTGGCGCCATCTCGAAATGCGCGGCGTTGAAGTTCCCGGGTTTGCAAAAGCTAACTTTCATGACCTGCCCGACGCCGCCTTTGACCAGGCCATGCGCGCGCTCGAAACGGCCCGCGTCAACGTCTACTGCTTCGGCTCGACCATTATGAATTGGTCGAAGACCGTCCATGACCCGTTCGAGCCAACTCTGGCCGAAGTCAAACGTGCCATCCCGCGGATGCAACGGTTAGGAACCAAATTCGTGCGGATCATGAGTTTCAAGCCTGGTGCTGAGGAGTACCGCATCCCGGCCGAGGTGTTTCGCCGGGTAAAAGATGTGACCAACCGTCTGCTGGATGCAGGCCTGCAGCCGCTGCACGAAAACTGCATGAATTATGGCGGGATGAGCTGGCAGCATGCTCTCGAACTGCTCGACCGATGTCCCGGGCTGAAATGGGTATTCGACACGGCCAATCCCATTTTCAATCCCGACCGGTCCAAGCCCAAGCCCTGGCCCAAACAAGATGCCTGGGAATTCTGGGAACACCTCCGCGATCACGTCGTGCATATCCATATCAAGGATGCCACCTGGAATCCGACGAGAAACGACGCGGATTACAACTGGCCTGGCGAGGGACAGGGAAAAGTGCGCGAGATCCTCACCGACGCTTTTGCGCACGGGTACAAGGGCGCGCTGTCCCTCGAACCGCATATGGTGGTCGTTTTCCACGATGCCAATTCAAAGGCCAGCAACGAAAAGGCCATGCGGGAAAACTTCATCGAGTACGGCCGACGATTGGAGCGGCTGGTGGCGAAGCTCCGACCTTAAGGGATTGTTATCTGGTTATCAGGTTTTCAAGTTATCAAGTGTTGAGCCATCGGTTTTGCAGACGCACCCAAACTTGACCCGTTCAGAGAAAGTTTAAAGGTTCAACGACTCTAGTTTTCTTTACGCTCACTGGCGTTCTTTCGCGGCTGGTTGTCTGGGTTGGATCGGGCAGCTCCCATTTGCATAAGGTTGGCTCACCTCCTCCGGTCTGAAAAAAAGTACCGCGTGGACAGTATTTGTCCAAGTGCCCTCGTTAGGATGGCGCAAAAAGAAAGGACAAATATGTTCGACGGACAAATGGAAATGAGCTTCGCAGGGCACAAAGGAACCCTGGCTTCGCCCCGGCGGAACCGGGCTCGCCTGTGGTTTCAACGTATGCGCCAGGTGGTAGACCTGGCGATCGAATGGCAACCCACCCCGCGGCCACGGCCAATCCAGATTTGGTTTCCGGCTAACGAGACCGGTCTGGCTCAGACCTCAGTGCCGCGATCGTCCCGCCGATCGCAACGGCAAGAACGACCCCGTCAAGTGTGCGAATGAAAAGCCGCTGTTTGGATTGTTCGGAGTCCCGCCTTCAGGCGGCCAGGCGTGGCCGAAGGCTGGACTTGTGGCATCGTGGTACAATTCTTATCAAGCCGACTTAGAGCCGGGACTCCGAGGCTGGGACACCTGGTCGCAAATTGAGTTTATTCAGCTCAGGCGATTTCTTAGGATGGGGCGCACAGTGGCGTTCAAAGACTTTTTCACCAGCCAGCAAAGCCTTCAGCTGCTCCAGCGTTCACTGGAGCGGGGACGCCTGGGCCATGCCTATCTATTTAGCGGAGACGACCTCGATGCCCTGGAGGTAATCGCCCGAACTCTATCGAAAACGCTGAACTGCGAAAACCCGGTCCGGCGCAATGGTGCCGCGGTGGACTGCTGCGACCGATGCCTGCCCTGCCAAAAAATTGAGCATGCGAACCATGCCGACGTGCATTGGGTGCGGCCCGAGTCGAAATCACGGGTTATTACCATCGCCCAAATGCGCGAGTTGATGCGCGAAATTCAGCTTAGACCCAACGAATCAAGGCACAAGGTGGCCGTGGTGGTCGCCGCCGACCGGTTGCGAGTAGAAGGCGCCAACGCCTTCCTGAAAACCTTGGAAGAGCCGCCGGCAGATTCCATCCTTATCCTGCTCACGACCGAGCCGCAGCGCGTGCTGGAAACGATCCTCTCGCGGTGCTTGCGCCTGAGCTTCGGCCAGGCGGGCGTGCGCGCCCTCGATGCGTCGCAGCGGGAATGGTTAAGCGCCTTCAGTGAGGCAGCGGCCCAACAACAGAAAAGCCTGATGGGGCGATACCGGCTGCTGGACGTGTTGTTGCGAAGGCTCGGTTCGCTGCGGACCAGCATCGAAGAGAGCCTCACCTCAAGATCTCCCATTCAACAATACCCCGATGCGGAGAAGAATCTGATCGAGCGTTGGGAAGAGGAACTCAGCGCGGCCATCGAGGCTGAGTACCGGCGGCAAAGAACCGACCTGCTGGGTTTGTTGCAGTGGTGGTTGCGCGATATCTGGCTCGAAACACTTCGGCATGCCAATAACCATTCCTCTTTGGAACCAAAACTGCCGAGTTTTCCCGAATTGGATGGTACCCGGCGCGTCGCCCAGCGACTCTCGCCGGACCGAGCGCTAGCGAACCTGCAGGCCCTCGAACAGCTCCAACGCTGGTTAGGGGGAAACGTGCAGGAGGCTCTGGCCTTGGAAGTCGGACTGCTGAAATTGCACCTCTGAGTCAACAGGTGCATGAGGCCGAAATGAAAGCGGCACCGGACGCCCACGAAGAATTGCGCTCTCGCGTGGGAATGTTTTGCTTTGGAGCTTTCCTCGGTCTGGCTCTGCTGAAGTTCGGCAATCCGCCGATCATGGAAAAATGGGTCACCCCGCCGGCGGATCTTTATGAGTTTGTCTTGGATAACCCCTGGCCGATCTGGTGGGGGTATGTGCTTTTGGGCCTTGTTGCCTTCCTGGCGTTTTTGACGGGCAGGCGTCCCGTTAAAGCCCCGCTCTGGCTAATGATCTTGCCCGCGGCCTGGCTTGCCTGGCAGTTCATAGCCGGGCTCGGCACTATCAACACCGAGCTCACGCGGCCAGTTCTGGCGCATTTCGCGGCCTGCGTGGTCTGTTTTTATGTAGGCCTGTTCTGTTCCGACGGCGCGCGTTCTCCAGCTTGGCTCCTGCCTGGCCTGCTCTGCGCCCTATTGATCGTGGTTGCCGCCGGGTGGCAGCAGCACTTCGGCGGACTCGAACAGACTCGCCGATATTTCTTCCTCTACCTATATCCCAAGCTCAAAGAGGTTCAGCCCGAGTATATCAAGAAACTCTCCAGTCCACGGATTTTTTCCACCCTCTTTTATCCCAACGCCCTGGCTGGCGCTCTCATTCTGGTGCTGCCGGCAAGCTTGGAGTTTATCTGGCAGTGGCGCGAGCGATTCACCACGGCCGCGCGAATTTTTCTGGTGGTGTCAATCGGTGCGGGCGCGCTTGGCTGTCTTTACTGGTCGGGCTCGAAAGGGGGCTGGCTGCTCATGCTGGTCCTTTGCGTGCTGTGGCTTTTGCGCCTGCCCTTCAGTAAGAAACTCAAGCAAGGATTAATCGCGGCTCTACTAATCATGGGCTTGGCGGCCTTTTTCTGGAAATATTCCGGTTTCTTCGAGAAAGGGGCGACCAGTGTCGGCGCACGATTGGACTATTGGCACGCGGCCTTCCAAAGCACCCTGGCACATCCTCTGACGGGAACTGGTCCCGGGACCTTTGCTATGACCTACCAGAAACTCAAGCGACCTGAATCTGAAATGGCTCGCCTCGCTCACAACGATTACTTGCAGCAGGCCTCAGACTCGGGCTTGCCCGGCTTTTGCCTTTATCTCGGCTTTATTTTTGTGACCATCGCCTTTAGCTTTCCCGCGGAGCGAGCCCGCCAGCCAGAACCGGGCTTGCCCTGGGCGCGGCCCAAAGTTCCAGTCGAGCGCCCGCCCCGAATCGCGGCCGCAAGCCCTTTGCTCGACACCAACGCAGCTCTATGGTTCGCCCTGTGGCTGGGCACACTCGGTTGGGCGCTGCAGAGCTTCGTCGAATTCGGCTTATACTTGCCGGCACTGGCCTGGCCTGCATTTGCTTTTCTGGGTTGTCTGCTCCGGCATCGCTTCGACTGAAGTCATCGGTCTGAGGTGCATCTCGTTAGCTCTTGGTCACATGAATACTGCCGCCGCAGGTGCGCAGGACAACCGCTTTCCCACCGCCATTAACCAGCCTCTTGACGTGGCTGGGATGGGTTGTACCAGTCATGGTCAAAAGGTCTCAAGAGCGCGCGCGGCTGGATAGGGGATTCGGCTTTACATCACCGCACGGAAGAGAGGAGTCTAACGGTTGTGGGGCCTGCACATGACAGCCTGTTTGTAGCGATTGTTTTCCTCCTGGTATTCGGACTCCTCACTTACCGCGCCATCGTGTGGGTTATACAGGCGCAGCCCACCGCCGACCCCTGGGATGCTGAAACTGGCCAAGCCTTGGAAAGCGACGAAGCCAGGCCCCTCTGCCACCACTGTTTCACGCCTCAGGACCACAACGGCTGGTTTTGCCCAAATTGCGGAGCGACCGTTGGGCAATACGTCAACTATTTGCCTTACGTCTACTTGTTTTCGCAGGGGGAAGTCCTCCGGGCCGGTGTGGCCGAACATCTACGTCGCAGTCCGCTGATTGTGTGCGGCTACATACTTCTTTCCCTGGCTTTCTTCCCGATACTGGCGCCGGTTTATTGGTTCTTCTTCGTGCAGAATCTCCTCAGTCACAAGCGGCTGGCCGTCGAGGAAACCCGGGTTGATGCGCCTTGAGCTCATTTCGTTGAAATACGAACCGGGATCGGCACGGCACAGAGCTCGATGTGGCCGGCCTGAAAGTGAAACCAATCTTCGTGGCGGTTGCGCCGCGATTCAACCAGGTCCTGGAACAGGGGCGTGTCCGTGCGCAGGATCTCCAGATGCGTGCGGTCGGCAGCTGAAAGATCGGCAGCCAGGCGGATAGCTTTAATAGGGACCCGTTGCTCGGGCTTTTCATAAAAACCCAAAGCGCCGGTGCCCCGCGGCAGCGACGAGAGCAATTCCATTCCCTGCCACACGCGGCCGACGAGTGTGACATTCCGATCCAGATGTCTCGGGGCCTGGCCAATCACGACGTACAGTTCAGCTCCGCCGCCGCTGTCGGGAGCAGCGTCGCGGCCCACACCAACCATCCCGTAGCAATGCACCAGCCACATTTTGTTCGTTTTAGGATCGCGAGCCACTGGGAAGCCATTTGAAAAACCAACCTCCGGCGCGTAGACGTCGCCATCGGGCAAACGAGTGAAAGGCAATCCGGAATCCAACGAACGATCGAACTCTCCGGCCAACGTTCGTTTGGCGTTTCGAATTTTCCGGCCAATAGGCTTATCAGCATCAGGATCGGCCCACTGAACAACGTAATTGTCCTGCACGCGGACGATGGCCAATCCATCGTAATAATACTCGTGAACCAGGGCTTTTATATTGGCGACGTGAGCGGGCGCAAACGCAGGTGCCAACTCGATGACCACCCGGCCGCCGGCGAGTTCAAGGTAAAGCGTGTTCTGTGGATCCAGCGCGCGCCAGTCACTGGGCTTGGATGCGCTCAGCAGCTCGGACATGATTGGCGGTTTGGGTCTCGATGAGTCGGTAGCGAGGACGTCATGAGCGACAATCAGGGCAAGGGAGAGAAGCAGTGTTATACGGGGCAGCATGCGCGGCAGTTTGGCTGAAAGCATGAGTCAAATCCAACTGCTAAAATCGTTTGCGTCCGCACGCAATGAAGGATTAGTGTCCTCAGAACTCATCGCGATCTGAACCTATGTTTTCGAAAATATTTGGGCCGGGAAACGATTCGTTTTTGACGAGCCTGGGGCTGCTAAGTTTGCGGCTGTGGCTTGGAGTGACGCTGTTGCTCAATCACGGGATTGGCAAGCTCAAGGGCTTCGACAGCATGGCTTCGGGCTTCGCCGATCCATTCAAGATCGGCCACACGCTAAGCTTCTCCCTGGTAGTGTTTGCCGAGGTCGTCGCGGCCAGCCTGGTCGCTTTAGGACTAGTGACGCGCTTTGGGGCGTTGGTTTTGATGGTGAATATGGGAGTTGCCTTTATGTACGTGCACAAAGGGAGCTTGAGCGGCGGCCACAGCGGGGAACTGGCCTTTATCTACCTGGCCGGGTTTACGACTCTCTTCCTGGCCGGCCCGGGCAGCCTTTCGTTGGATAAACGCCTCTTTGGGGGAAGCAAGGCCGGATCGTCCAAAAAGAGCAGGCCGGCGGACCGCTGAATCCGACAGGTTACAAGTTATAAGTTGTAATGCGCCTGCGTTTGGAGTTCCACCTTCAGGCGGTTTTGGCGCCAGACCGCCTAAAGGCGGGACTCCAAACGGTTGTTAAAAACTTGTAACCTGCAACTTGTAACCTGCAACCATTTTTAGTCTTTCTGCGGTGCCGGCCAGACGCCGTGTTCCCAGGTTTTATCCGGCACGCCCGGCACCCAGCCGCGCGTGAGATAGTCGCTCAGAGTCAGGTCAACCAGGATGACGAGCCAGATGAAACCAGCGGCGACGAAGATCCACGTCAGCCGCGAAGAATAACGCACGTGCATGAAGTAGAGGATGACCAGAAGCATCTTGGCCACGGCGATCGTCAAAGCGGCCACGGCATTGAATTTGCCCAGGTTCAGCTGGGCCAGGCTCCAGGTGAGCAAAAGCAACACCAGGAGGGCCGCCCAAACTCGAATGAAGATCTTTTTGGGAATAATGGTTGAACTCATGACGAGCGGTTGATCAGGTAAAGCAGCGGATAGAGAAAAATCCAGACAATGTCCACGAAGTGCCAGTACAACGCCGTCACATCGATTGGATTGTAATAGGTGGCCGAGAATTTGCCCCGCCCGGCCAGGAACGCCATGACCGAGAGCACCGCGATACCTACAGTAACATGCAGCGCGTGCAGACCGGTCATGGCCCAATAAAGGAACCAGAAAATTTGGGCTTGTGGCGGCAAGCCCGTTTTAAAGTGTGGTCCGGGCCACAAATTCTCGTGGAGGTCCTGACGGTATTCGAAGCCTTTGAGGACCAGGAACGCGCAGGCCAGCGAGATCGTCAAGAGCAGGTGCCGAATGGTCCATTTGACGTTGTTCTCCTGGATCGAGTGAACGGCCAGGACCATGGTCAAGCTGCTGGTCAATAGAATCGCGGTGTTGATCGTGCCGAAGAGAACGATGGTGTGCTTGCTGGCTTCGGCGAACGCCTGCGAATAAATGCTCCGGTAAGCAATATAGCTCATGAACAGGCCGCCGAAGAACAGGATTTCGGTCGCCAGAAACGTCCACATCCCGAGCATGGACGCTTCCTGCTGTTGCGGCAGTTCCTCAAACTGCTCCGCTAATGCCCCATGTGCTTCAGCCATGAACCATCTCCTCCGCGGCTTCGGGTGAATACTGATAAGGCGCCTGATCCACTACGGGAACGTGCTCGAAATTGTGTTTGGGTGGCGGAGACGGCGTTTGCCACTCAAGGCCAGTGGCGTTCCAAGGGTTGGGAGGAGCTTTCTTGCCATGCTTGATTGACCAGATGAAATAAATCAGGGGCAGCAGGTAACCGGCTCCCAGAATAGAAGCCCCGGCGCTCGAAAGAACATTGTAAATCTGGAATTCGGGCGCATACGCGTGGTACCGGCGAGGCATGCCGAGATAACCGACGACGAATTGCGGGAAGAAGGTGAGGTTAAACCCGATATACATGATGAGCGCGGCGAGTTGCCCCAGTTTTTCGGGGTACAAACGACCGGTGATTTTCGGCCACCAATAATGCAGTCCTCCCATAAAAGCCGTCACCATGCCGCCCACCATAATGTAGTGGAAATGCGCCACGATGAAGTAGGTGTCAGTCACGTGCACATCCAGTCCAAGCGCTGCCAGAAACAGGCCGGTCAGGCCGCCGATCGTGAACAGGCCGATAAACCCGAGCGCATAAAGCATGGGCGTGGCCAGGGAAATCGAGCCGCGATACAGGGTCATGGTCCAGTTGAAGACTTTAATAGCCGACGGAACCGCCACGAGGTAGCTGAGCAGCGAAAAGACCAGGCCGGCGTAAATGGATTGGCTGCTGACAAACATGTGGTGGCCCCAGACCAGAAAGCCAAGAATGGCGATGGCTACACTCGCGCCGCCAACGAAGTGATAGCCAAAAATCGGTTTTCGCGAGAAACAGGTAACGACCTCGCTGATAACGCCCATCCCGGGAAGAATCATGATGTACACCGCGGGATGCGAATAGAACCAGAACAGGTGCTGGAACAGCACCGGATCGCCGCCCAGTTTAGGATCAAAAACCCCCACCCCCCAGATCCGTTCCAGCGCCATGAGCGCCAGGGTAATTGCCAGAACGGGCGTGGCCAGGACCATGATGACGCTGGTGGCGTATAGCGACCAAATGAAGAGTGGCAGCCGAAACCAGGTCAGGCCGGGAGCGCGCAATTTGTGGATGGTGATGATGAAGTTAAGCCCGGTCAAAATAGTGCCAAAACCGGCAATAAAAATGCCCGCAGCCATCGTAATCACATGGGAATTGGAGTAAGTGCTGCTGTAAGGCGTATAGAAAGTCCAACCGGTATCGACTCCGCCAAAAGCGACCGCGTAGGTCGCGAGCAACCCGCCCAGGTTGAAGAGGTACCAACTTAAGAGATTGAGTTTCGGGAACGCGACGTCACGAGCGCCCAGCATCATCGGGATGACGAAATTGCCCAACACGGCGGGAATGGATGGGATAAGGAAGAACCAGACCATGAGTGTGCCATGAATGGTGAAGAGCTTGTTGTAGCTGTCCGAAGTTACCATGTCGCCTGAAGGAGTAATCAATTCCAGGCGCATCAAGGCCGCCGCCACGGCGGCAATCGCGAAATAGAATAGTATTGAAAAGAGATAAAGCAGCCCAATCCGTTTGTGATCGGTAGTTAGCAGCCACGACGCGAGAGTCTGACCGCCCTCCTCAAAGTACGTTCGCCGTTTTGAGGCAGTCGGAGCTTCACGTATCGGCCCGGCGGTAGCGGTCTTCATGGTGAACCCTCCAAGGAGTTGCGCAGCCCGGGAGCGGCGTTGGCCACGCTTTTGAGATAGGCAATCAGTTGCAGCAGTTCCTCTTCGCTGATCCGGCCCTGAAAAGAAGGCATGTCGTTGGTATAACCGCCAACGATTTGCTTAGCGGGAAAGAGAATGGAATCGCGGAGATATGCCTCGTCGGCGGTGACGACGGTGCCGTCGGCGAGCGGAACCGGCTTGTTAAACAGACCTTCGAGCGGGGGAGCGCGCACGATCGAGCTGCCGGAATGGCAACCGCTGCACCCGAGCTCGCGGTAGAGGCGCTCGCCGGATTCGCTCATGGTGCTCCCGGGCTCGCCCTTAAGCAGCCAACTCTCATATTCGGCCGGGCTCATGACGACCACCCGGCCGGTCATTCCCGAATGAAACGTTCCGCAAAATTCCGAACAAAAAAGGTGGTACACGCCAATGCGTTCGGCTTTAAACCACTCGGTCGTGTACCGGCCGGGCACGACGTCCTGCTTGATCCGGAACTCCGGCAGGAAAAAGCTGTGGATGACATCCTGCGAGGTCATGGTGAACTTAACGATCCGGCCGACCGGGACGTGCAGCTCATTAATCTCACGATTGCCCTCCGGATGTTGAATCTTCCACATCCATTGTTTGCCGACGACATTGATCTCCATGGCCCCGGGGGGCGGTCGTTCGATGACGAAGTATTGTTTGGCCCCCCAGGCGTAATAGCAGATCATGATGAACATCGGTATCAGCGTCCAGGTGATCTCGATCGTCATCTCGGGCAAATGAACCGGGCGGCGATCCGCCGGCTTGCCCGCGCGGTACTTGAAGAGGAAAAAAATGATCGGACAAAAGACGATCAAAATGATTACCAGGCTGAGAATGATTAGCCCCCAATAGAGCGCGTCGGTCTGCTGGGCGACCTTCGAAGCGGCCGTTGGGAGGATCGGGAAGTTCATGACGGTTTGGTCCGGCGCACAGAAACCAGCACCAGGCAGGCGATCCCGAGGACGGTCGCCACGCCGCACACTCGGAGAAGCCCTACGATCGTCGGGCTGTATTTGCCCGTCAGAGGATTGTAATGGAAGCAGAGCAGAACGAGGCGTTGAATGGGTGAGCCAATCTGACTTGAACTGGCTTGATGCAGGGCCTGGTAGAGCTCCTTGGAAGAGAAGGTGACCCCAAAAAGATACCCGGAAACTTTGCCCTGCGGCGTCAGGACCACCAAACCACTCGGGTGGGCATACTGACGGGTGGCCGGGTCATATTGGTACGCGAATCCGACGGTTTTGGTTAACTGCCTGATTTCCGGTTCACGCCCGGTAAGAAAATGCCAGCCCTCGGCCGCGCCGGAACGGCCGTATCGTTTCAGGTAGGTTTGTTTTTTAGCGGCAGCCAGAGCGGGTTGCTCGGCCGGATTAATGCTGACATTGACCACAGTAAACTGGTCGCCCGCGCGCCAGCGCATATCCTGAAGGCTCTCGACCAGGCCATTGAGCACTAAAGTGCAGAGCATCGGACAGCCGTAATAGCCTAATACGAGGATGACCGGCTTGGAGCCGAAGTACTGAGCCAACTGAACGGATTTTCCGGTTTCATCAACAAACCGCAGGTCTAACGGTAGCTGGGCATCGAGATTTTGCGTGAAATCAATTCGGGCCAGGGCGGCATCGGAAATGGGTTGAGCGGGAACCGAGTGGCAACACAGTAGGACCAGCGCCAGCATGACGGCCACGCCCGGCCGCATCGCCCTGCGATCTCTTTTGGTAGGGACATCGCGCTGCGATGTCCCCGTCCGCGTCCAGCGGACGGAACGAAAGCTTCCCGAACGCCTCTCCAGGCGGGGCATTGCGAGGTCGGCCGCGGCGCGCACGCAGCGCGCCGTCCCTGCCAGGGACATATTTGGACGTCTGACGCTCATTTGTCTCCTGGTATTTCCGGCTGCCGGTGCAAGGAACGTTGCTGGATCAAATCGGCTGATGAAGGTCCAGGGGGGTTATCGGAATTCGTGCGCACCGGAAGGCCCTTTTGCAAAATCAGCTCCATGGCACGCTCGATCGGGATCCGCACAATGCCGGAGGTGCGATCGATCCATCCGTAATTGGTGAGTTCCTCGTCTTCGAGCGACCGGAACCGGGCCAAATCCAGCCGCGGCGAAATCTGCAAGCGCGGAAAAGACGCCGATGGCGATAACACTGTCTTTTGATTCGGGCGGAAACCATCACCGGGCGCCGGGCGGCTTTTGAAATGGTTTAAGAGCCCAACCAACATGAGCTGAATCAGAATTCCGGCGCACACCAGGAAGAGCACAATGCCAAAGATCCAAGGCACGCTCACGTCGCGCGGTTCATAACCGTGCGCCGCCGGGCGTGGCACTCCTTGAACGACTGCTGAAGGTTTAATGGCCATACCTGAAAGCAAACTGGAGCCCGGGGTCCTTCAACAAAATCAGCGGCGCGGCGCGCAAACGGGAGAGGAAAAACGCCAGCCACAACCCCCCGATCCCGATCGGAGTGGAGAAATCCATCCAGCTCAAACTGACCTGGTCGTGATGCAAGGCGGGCATGACCAGCCAGTAGGTCTGCACGATGTGCATGACGAACAAGAGGCTCGCCAGAATCGCCAAAGGAGCGATTCGCCGTTTCATAGTTCGAAACAGCAGCAGGTAAAAGGGCAGAAAAAAATGGAACAGCGCCAACGCGCCGACTACCCACCGCCAATTCCCGGCGATGCGATGGAGATACCATTTCAATTCCGGGGGCAAGTCGCCGGAGTAAACAATGAGCAATTGGCCGAATGAGACATAAGTCCAGAACATCACGAAGGCGAGCAGGAGGTTGCCCAGATGATGAAAATGGGTTTTGGACAGAATCGCGGCGAAGGGCTCATGCCGCGCAAAAAGGGCCAGGAGAATGACGCTGAAGGCATAGGCAACCAGAATTTGGCCGATGATGATAATCACGGCAAAAATGGTCGAATACCACCGGGTCTCGAGGGACATGACCCAATCGATGTAAATCACGGTGCCTAACAGGCAGTAAACGACCAGGCCGGGTGCGCTGAGGGCGCGGGCCTTGCGTGTAGGCGCCGCGTCATCCGTTTGGTCTTGCTGCAAAGACCATTTGCGCAGGCACCAGGCCATCCAGATCCAAAGCAGCATGAAGGCGACTGACCGCACAGTATAGCCCCAGCCATTTTGATAGGCGTGACGCTCGCGCAGCACTTTTTCGGCCGCCACCTCAGCCGGCCGCGCCCACGGATAAAGATCTGACAGGCCAAAAAATATTGGGATCAGCAGCAGCAACATCAGCGGCAGGACTAAAAACCCGGCTTCCAGGAAACGTCGTGTCGGATACCCCCACCGGCCTCCGGCGAGTTGATGAATCATGGTAACCACAAAACAGCCCAACGACAGCCCGAGCCAGAACAGGTAGCCGTAAAGGTACGAGAAGAAGAATTGGGTGCGGTTGACGAAAGCGCCAATGAAAGTGACCGCCAGCGCCACCAGGCCGACCAGGAGACACAACCATTGGACCCTCGCTAGACGAGATTGAAGCTCTGAGTAGCTCATGGTTTGTTTTTCTCCAAAGCCGGGCGCTCACCCGCAGGCACGTCGGCCAGGGTGGCATGACGGCTTTGTTGCAAGACGCGGATATACGCGGCGATGGCCCAGCGATCCTTCGGAGCGACCCGTTGAGCGTAGGAGTACATGACGCCATAGCCCTGCGTCATGACGTCGAAAAAGTGACCCACCGGCGCCTCGCGCAATCGGTCGATGTGATAGGACGGGGGCGGCGGATAGCCGCGCTGCACAATCATGCCGTTGCCCTCGCCCGTGCGGCCGTGGCACGGCGCACAATAGATCTCGTATCGCTCCCGGCCCCGCTCCAGCGTTGCCCGGGTGATTGGCGCCGGGAACGCCTCAACCAGGTTCGTCCCAACTTTGCCCGTGTAGAAAACTCGATCCGCATCCAACTGCCCGCGCGCCACGGTATGAGGCACCAACGGACGGGAAGCCATTTGGTTATCCTGGAAAAAATCATTCCGCCCCAGTGGTTTGCTGTAGGGCTGTTGAAACATGTCCCGCCGACAGCCCACCGCCGCCACCGCCGCCGCCAGGAGCGGGGCTCCGAGCCGGAGCACCCAACGGCAGCGGCGGAAATTCGAAACCCGAAGACCGAAATCCGAAAGAAATCCGAAACAAGACCGAAACCCGAAAGAAATTCGCTGGGTCAGGCTCGAGACAGGCCACGGCAGTATAATGCGCAGATTCGGATTTCGGATTTCAGATTTCGGCGTTCTTTCGGTCTTCGGATTTCGGATTTCGGCTCTAGTCATCTTCCACCTCCGCGACCTTTACAGGCCGTAAATCCTCAAGAAACCTCGCAGTGGCCTTGTGTTCAAATTTTGGATCTTCGACTTCGATGCAAAGGAAGAAGCGATCGATGGACGCGCGGCGAAATTCGGGAACGTTGAAAACCGGATGATGCGGTTGCGGCAGTCGATTGAGAATCAACATGCCCACAAAGGCAGAAATCGAAGCGACCAAAACCGTCAGTTCGAAAGTGATGGGAATGAAATTCGGCCAACTATTGTGCGGCCGGCCGCCGACGTTAATCGGGTAGAGCCGCGCCATGGAGTACCATTCCATGAAATAGCCCCCCAGGCCTCCGATCATGCCACCAAACAAGGTAATCAAGGGCACCAAGCTGTAATCGTGCCCGATCGCCTCGGCGAGTTCTTCGATTGGAAAAGGCGAGAAGGCATCCATGCGCCGATAACCCGCCGCGTAGGCTTTGCGAGCGGCTTCGAGCAACTGATCGTGCTCGGCAAATTCGGCCATTAAACCGTAGAGCCGCTTCTCCATTTGGGCCGGCGCGGCTTCCGATTGTGGGAGAGTGGGCTGGACGTCGCTTGGCTTCACAGACGGCCTTCCTTTCTCTGAGCGACCAGCTCGCGTGATTCGGAGATGGAGATCATCGGAATGTAACGAATGAATAAAAACTGCAGCGTGAGGAATAACCCAATACTGCCCAGGAGCGTCGCCCAGTCCCAGAAGGTGGGGTAGTACATCGCCCAACTCGAGGGGACGAAATCGTGATGCAGGCTTTGCACAACGATAACGAAGCGCTCGACCCACATGCCCACGTTCACCGAAAGAGCGATCAAAAACAGGAGAGCGTCGTTGGTTCGAAATCTTCTGGACCAGAGCAACTGCGGGAGGACAACGTTGAGCGTCATGAGTGCCCAAAAGATCCAGCCATATCGGCCAAAGGCCCGATCCCACATCATGGCTTTCTCAAAGACATCGCCGCTGTACCAGGCCATGAAAGCCTCCATGATATAGCCATAGGCCACCATCCACCCGGTCACCAACATCACGCAGGCCATATTGTTGAGCGTTCGAACCGTAATGAGATTTTCCAGGCCATAAATTCGCCGAATGGGGATCATCAGGTTCAACACCATGGCGAAGCCGGAATAAATGGCTCCCGCCACGAAGTAAGGCGGGAAAATCGTCGAGTGCCATCCCGGAAGCTGCGCCACCGAGAAGTCAAAGCTCACCACGCTGTGTACCGAGAGCACCAGCGGGGTGGCCAAACCGCCCAACAACAGGTAAGCCGATTGGTGGTTCTTCCAGTGAATGGCCGAGCCGCGCCAACCTAAAGCGCCGATCCCGTAAAGGACGCGTTTCCAATGGCTCTGGGCCTGGTCGCGAACCGTGGCCAGATCGGGGACGACGCCCATATACCAGAACAGCAGCGAGACAGTGAAGTAGGTGCTGACGGCAAAGACGTCCCAGATCAAGGGACTGCGGAATTGCGGCCAGAGCGCCATCGTATCCGGATAAGGCAGGAGGAAATAAAAAATCCATGGCCGGCCCAAATGGAGCAAAGGAAAAAGACCGGCGCACATTACCGCGAAGAGAGTCATGGCTTCGGTGAACCGGTTAATGGTCGTGCGCCATTTCTGGAGCAGGAGCAGCAGGATAGCGGAGATAAAAGTGCCGGCGTGACCGATCCCGATCCACCAAACGAAGTTCGTGATGGCAAAGCCCCACGCTACTGGAATGTTGATCCCCCAAATACCGACCCCTCGATAGAACAAATAGGAAACGGCCGCGCAAAATATCAGGAATAAGCCAAACGCCAGGGTGAATCCGGCAAACCAAACCATGCGATGCGGATGATGCAGAGCGATCCCCGCAACCTGGTCGCTCACATTCTCGTAAGTTGTCGCCGGGCTGATCAGTTCGACCGGATAGCCAAGCGGCGCAACGGGAAAGGGCGTGCCCGGCACATGCCGTCGCGGTTCTGAGCCTTGAATGGTTTCCATGAGCGTGGAGGCGATTACGTGGGCCGCGAGTTTTCCACTTTAGCCAGGTAAGTGGTGCGCGGGCGGGTGTTGAGCTGGCCGAGCATGGAATAATCCAAAGGGTGTTGCTTGAGCCGGGCCACCTGGCTGTCCGCTGCGTTAAGATCGCCGAACACAATGGCCGTGGCCGGGCAAGCCTGCTGGCAGGCCGTTCTGATTTCACTTTCGCGAATGCGCCGGTTCTCTTTTTCGGCACCGATGCGCGCGGCCGAAATTCGCTGGATGCAGTAAGTACATTTTTCCATTACTCCCCGCCAACGAACCGTCACTTCCGGGTTGTACATTGGCCGGAAGCTGGGCTGATGGTATTGCGAGTATTGGTAGAAATTGAACCGGCGCACTTTGTATGGACAATTGTTCGAGCAAAAGCGTGTGCCGACGCAGCGGTTGTACACCTGGAGATTCAAACCTTCGGAATCATGGACCGTCGCTTCGACCGGACAGACCAATTCACAGGGCGCATGTTCGCAGTGCATGCAGGGCACCGGCATGTGCGCAAAACCCGGATTATCGAGCGAATCCTTGTAGTAGGTGTCAATCCGGATCCAGAACATCTCGCGATTGCGATGGATTTGGTCTTTGCCAACAAATGGAATGTTGTTTTCGGCCTCGCACGCCACCAGGCAGGCATTGCACCCGATACACGTATTCAGATCGATTGACATTCCCCACTTATAGGCCTGGTAGGGATACTCATCGGGGTAATAGAGCGTTTCATCGGTTGGGGGTTGCTCGACCGAATCCTTAATGACCTGCGGATTGGCCAGGAATTGGCGCAACTCACACTCGCGCAGCACCTGGCGATCTGGGTCGTCCATGCTGTGATGCGTTTGTGTCGAAACCAGCAGGTGGCGAGCCGCCGTCTTGAACACCTGTGCTCTCGGAGCGAGCCATTGGAAGCCGGCTGTGCGCAGTTCGTAAGCATTCACCCCCACTCCGCTGCCAACCCGTCCGACGCGCGACCGTCCATAACCCAAATGCAAGGTGATGGAATTTTCAGCTTGTCCAGGCGTCACCCACACCGGCGCCCGGAGCCGGCGCTCTGCCACCCGCAGTTCGAGGACATCGTTTTGAGCCAGGCCGCAGCGCTGCGCCAGTGAAGGGCTAACCAGGGCGGCGTTATCCCAGGTAAGTTTCGTGACCGGCCGGGGGCATTCCTGCAGCCAGCCGTTATTGGCGAAACGACCGTCCCACACGCTGGGATCCGGCCGGAAGCAAATTTCCACATCACTCGCCAAAGGCCCAACCGGAGCTCTGGTTTCGTCCGAGTCGGCGGAAAATTCCAGCCCGACTGGAGAGGCTGCTTCACGCGGCTGGTCGCGAGCAACGTCGTGGTGAGCCGCCAGTGGGGGCCTTGTCGGGTCCTGGCCTGGCTCAGGAATTGACCTTCCAAATGTCTGGGGATCTTTGAGTGTCACTTGCCTCGGTTGAAGCTCGGAGTTCGCTATGAAACCGTTATGGAGGGCTTGACGCCAGCCGCTCTCAAAGTCCGCCCATTTATTTTGGGACCGCCAGAAATCACGAACGATCTCGTAATCACTGCGCGCGGGTTGTTGTTGAGACAAGGCGCCTAGCAACTCGTAAATCGTCTTCCCGCCATAGAGGGGTTCGATGAGCGGCTGGATAAGGGAAATGGTGCCGTCGAAGGAACGCGCATCGCCCCAGGACTCGAGGAAATGAGCTGCGGGAACATGCCAGGTGCAGCGTGCGCCAGTTTCGTCCAATTCCAAACCGAGGTGAATCGTTCGCTTTATTTTCAGGAGCAATTCACCAAAGCCCAGATCCACGGGAGCCGTATAAGCAGGATTCCCATCGAAGATAAACAGGTTATCCACTTTACCTGCTCCGATGTCCTGAGCCAGCTCGCTCATGGATTGTAGCTGGTCGAGCGGGTTGGCTTCAGCCGGCTCGGTGTAGGCCACAGTTTTGCCGACGTTACCCAGGCGGTCATTGAGAGCATGCGCCAGCGCATGCACAATGGGAGGCTGCCATTCACCGGCCACGATTAAGCTCGTCCCACGATGATCTTCCAGGTCTTTGACCAGGCCATCCAGCCATTGAGCTGGGATTTCGGGGGGCGCGGCCGGCGCAGTTTCGATGGCGATACCCAGGCGCTTTGCCAAAATTCTCGCGAATGATACCACCTTCGCGCTGGCAAGCGGCAGCCGGTGGTCGGCCATTGTCCCGGTGACGCTGGGCGAGCTTTCCACGACATAGAGCCGGTTCAACTCCTTTTTCCCGGCGCTGATTCGCCGGCCGTCCGCAAACTGGCGCGCGTAGCGCAGCCGATCGGGATGGGTGTAAAGAAAATCGGCCTCGAGCGAGACAATGATCGCCGCGGCATCAAATCGGCACTGCGTTTCAACGATTTCACCAAAAGCCAGGCCTGCTCCGGCGCGCACATGGTCACGAGTTATCGGCTCGTATTGGTGCCACTTGGCTTTGGGAAAGCGTTGCAGCAACTCCTTGAGCTGGCCGGCCAAGGTGGGCGAGGTCACTGTCTCGGTGAGGAACCGCAGGCCGGCGCCTCCCCTGCCCTTTTCTTCAGCAACGAGATTGTTTAAATCGTCCAGACAACGCGCCCAGGTACTGAGATCACCGTTGTGCAGCACAGCCTGAGATCGGTCCGGATCGTAAAGCTGCAGAATCGAGCATTGAAGCCAAACGCTCGAGCCACCGAGCGCGGCAGGATGGTCCGGATTGCCGTCGACTTTGATGGGATGTCCCTCGCGGCTCTTTGCCAGTGCGCCGGTGGCAAAGCCGCCCAGCGGCATCGAGGTCGCATAGAAGAGCGGTTCGCCTAAAACCAGCTCAGCCGGCTGATTCACATAGGGGAAAATCTCACGCGTGGGCTGCTTGGTGCAGGCCGTGAGCCCCGCAAGGGCAAAAGCCGCGGCGGCAAATTTAAGGAAGCTGCGGCGGTTGAGATCCTCCGGCCATTCAGCAGCTCCGAGTGGGAACTCGTGGCGAAGCATTTTCTCAAAAGCCGGCGTGCGAGCGAGCTGCTCCAAGCTGCGCCAATACCTGCGGCCGTGTGTGTTAGCCAGCCCCGCACGAATCGAGCGCCAATCCAGCGGTGGCGTCGAAACGCGAGTTTTTTGTGGGTTCACATTCATCGATGGCACATCCCGCAATCGCGCAATTCGCTCAGCCGTTGGCGATCAATGTGATAATCGATTAGAAGCTGCCGGCCTCGGGTGGCCTGATCCGGTGGGGGCTCCCAGGTCATGTTAAAAATCTGGTCTTTGGGCCGGAGCTGCTTTTCGGGAGCTTCGTGGCAATCGAGGCACCAGCGCATGTACAGCGAGTGAGCCTTCCAGGTCAGCGGCATCTCGCTGAGACTTCCGTGGCAGGTCGAGCAACCAACGCCTTTCTGGACATGGATGCTGTGATTGAAAAAGACGAAATCGGGCAAATCATTGACTCGTTTCCAATGGAGTGGCTGACGACGAACCAGACTTTGGCGCACCGGCTCAAGTAACGGGGCGTCCGTCCAGACGCGCGAATGGCAGGTCATGCACGTCTCGGTTGGCGGAATTCCGGCAAAGGAGGAGGTCTCGACTGACGTATGGCAATATCGACAATCTATTCCCAGACCCGAATAGTGATGTTCGTGGCTGAAGGGAACCTCCTGGACGCGAGCGACATTCACGCTGGTTGTGTAGGGCGAACGGTAAACCAGGTACACAACACCCCAGAGACCGAAAAAACCAAAAAAGCCGCCGACCAACGAAACACGGGCGACGCTGTTACTGCTCCGGCGAAATATTTGAACCATGGCCTTTTGAAGCTCTTCCCCTTCCAGGGGTAGCTGCGGTGACGCACTGCCGTGCATCCTCAGGCTGGAGAAGATCGGCCCGCCCCTGATCACTCCAGCTAACAGGGACAAATACTCGCATGGATGGCTGGGGTGTAAATTGGGGAACACGCCCCAGGAGGAAAGTCGGTGAACGGGTCAAATGCCGGACGCCCGAGCGTGGACAGAAAGCAGGGGACCCATGTCCGCCAACCTTAGGCGTCGGGCATCCGACAGAGGCGTAACGTACCCAAAGTCAGCCGGCGAGGGAATAGGGGCGGGGCCGAGAGTTTTGTAAGCCCGCGCCTACACCTGCCCGGTCGTTTGGGAGCGCTCGTGCGAGATCGCTTGCGAGCGTGTTTTAAAATGCGGTTTGGAGTCCCGCCTTTAGGCGGTTTTGGCGCCGGGCCGCCTGAAGGCGGGACTCCGAACCCCATAGGCCCACGCCAAAGCCGGATTTTAAAACACACTCCGCGAGCCTGAGGACAAGTGCAGCTCCGCGCCTCGCTATCCGTCAATGTCACCACCGGTCGCGCGGTCGGTCAGACGGTGCTCGAGCGCGTAGTGGACCAACTCGACGTCATTCTTTACTCCGAGCTTCTCCCAGATACGGGTGTGAAAGGTGCTGATTGTTTTGGCGCTGAGCGACAACTCGGTCGCCACCTCCTTGAGCGATTTGCCCGACACCAGCAGGCGCATAACCTGGAATTCCCGGTCGGAAAGTTTTTCGTGCGGCAAGACAGCGGCCCGCCCGGCATCCGCAGCGAGGATTTCCGCCAAGGTCGCGCTGACGTACTTGCCGCCTTGCAGGATCTTGCGAACGGCCTGAACCAGGTGTTCGGGCGCCGCTTGTTTGTTGAGGTAACCGCTCGCACCAGCTCGCAGCACACGCACCGCCAACTGCTCCTCCGGCGCACTGCTGAGCACCAGCACGGGCGGACGCGGGTTCATTTGCCGCACCGTATCCAACACATCCAGCCCGCTGCGCCCGGGCATAAATACATCCAGCACCACGACATCGCATGGTTGCTTCAGGGAATCAACGGTTTCCTGAGTGGTTCCGGCTTCGCAAAACTCTGCCTCGGGGAATTCCTCGGACAGAATTTGTTTCAAGCCCTGGCGCAGGAGCGAGTGGTCATCGGCGAGCAGGATTCTCATGCTGAACTAACTCCAGGCGGTTGGCCTAAGAGGGTAGAAACAGGCTGAAAGGATAGTCCCTGGACGTCAATGCTAATTCCGGGTTTCGGAGCTTCAGGAAGTACATTTCCTTACCGACTTGATTGTGATTCGATACAGCCGTGGTTCGATTACTTGAAAGTCTTGAGCGCAGTTCACGCGCGTCCTTGATCATTGCCGGATTGCTCGTCCTCTCCCTAATCGGTGTGGTGGACTATCTGACCGGGTTCGAACTGCTGTTTTCGGTGTTTTACCTCCTGGAAGTAGGTTTAGCCGCCTGGTTCGTTGGCAAAGGGTTCGGGCTGCTCATGTCGGTGCTCAGCGTAATCGTCTGGATCGGCGGCGATCTGGCCGCAGGGGCGCACTACTCGAACCTGGTGGTGCCGATTTGGAACGCGGTCATTCTGATGGTGTTTTACTTTATCGTGGTCTGGCTCCTGACGCACCTGCGTTCTCTTCACAAACAACTCGAAGCCCGGGTCGCCGAACGCACCCTGGCGCTGACCCGCGAAATGGCCGAACGACAGCGGTTGGAAGAGGAAATCCTGAAGGTGAGCGAGCGCGAACAAAGGCGGATTGGACATGACCTGCACGACAACTTGTGCCAGCACCTCACGGCGACGGCGCTAGCCGGCCAGGTCCTCGGCGAGCGCTTGGCCGCCAAAGCGCTGCCGGAAGCGGGCGACGCCACCCAGGTGGTGGCGATGGTCGAGGACGGCATCGACCTGGCGCGCAACCTCGCGCGGGGGCTTTATCCGGTCGAAATGGAGGCCGAAGGACTGATGTCCGCCTTTCAACAACTCGCAAACAACATCACTAAAGGCGCTAAAGTGAGTTGCGTGTTTGAATGCGATAAACCCGTGTTAATCCATAACGATGCCGTGGCAACGCACTTGTACCGGATCACGCAGGAAGCCGTGCGCAACGCGATCAGCCATGGCAAACCCAAACGAATCGGCATCAATCTTACCGAAGACCACGGAGTCATTAAGCTGTCCGTTGAAGATGACGGCCTGGGGATACCCGAGGATTTAAAGGAAACTGAGGGACTTGGCGTGCGCATCATGGCGCATCGCGCCTCGATCATCGGGGCCAGTTTTTCCGTGGAACCCGCGCCGACGGGCGGCACAATCGTTGCGTGCTCCGTGCCCAGTGTCCGCAAAGGCGATCCCTTGCTCGCTCATGATCACTGAAAACAGCGCCGGCAAAAAAAGGATTTTCCTCGTCGACGATCACCCGCTCGTCCGGGAGTGGTTGTCGAATCTGATCAATCAACAACCTGACCTGACCGTTTGCGGCGAAGCGGAAACCGGCCCGCAAGCGATGCAAGGCATTCTCCAGCTCAAGCCGGATGTCGCCATTATCGACATCTCCCTGAAAGACTCCTCCGGTATCGAACTGATCAAGGACCTTGAAGAAACGCAGCCCGGAACGGCAGTTTTGGTCCTCTCGATGCACGAGGAGTCGCATTACGCCCAACGCGCGTTGCGGGCCGGTGCCAAAGGCTACATCGTCAAACGGGAAACCACCCGCAAGGTCATCACCGCCATTCGCCAGGTCCTGGCGGGCGGCATCTACATTAGCGAGCAGTTGGCCACCGCCCTGGCGTCGCAGTTGGTTACCGGCAAAGGCCTGCCCCGGCGGTCACCGGTGGAACAACTGAGCGATCGCGAACTGGAGGTCTTCGAATTGTTGGGCCAAGGCCGAGGAACGCGTCAAATCGCCGAAGTCCTGAAAGTTAGCGTCAAAACGGTCCAAGCCTACTGCGCGCGAATCAAGGAGAAGCTGAACCTGGCCAGCGCGACCGAACTGCTGCGCGAAGCAATGCGCTGGCACGAGAACCGGGACAAGGCTTGATGTAGTACATCGCCCTACACAATAAATAGGCCCCGCCTAATACCCGTTCGCGAACGAACAGCTATTGTGCCGGTTCTAAGAGTCGAACTCGATGAACCGCTTTCTCGCCAGTACGAGAACCCGGCCAGGGTGGTGTCTGACACTATTGCTGACGGTGTTCGTTTTGAATGAGGCCCAACCGGCGCCCAATGCGCCGGCTACGCGTCTCTCTCTGAAACAGGCTCAAGACCTGGCCTTTCAACGCAACTGGGATTTGCTGGCCGCCAAAAGTGGCATCGATGCCGCCGCCGCCCAATTAATGGTCGCAAAGGAATTTCCCAACCCGACACTATCGTGGTCGACCATGAAGATCGATCCCCGCGGCAATGCCACGCCACTGGGCAACAACGTGTCGGACCGCAGTTACGACACGATTGTCTCCATTAATCAATTAGTTGAGATCGGCGGCAAACGCCATGCCCGTCAGAACTCGGCCCGCGCCGGTATTCTTGCCGCGAAAGCACGCTTTTTTGACGCCCGCCGCTCGTTGGACCAAGGCATCACCAAAGCGTATGTCGCCGCCCTTCTGGCGGATGAGAACGAGCGTGTCCTCGTGGAATCGGCACGATCGCTGCGCCGCGAAGCCGATATCGCGGAAGCGCGGTTCAAGGCGGGTGACATTTCCGACGCGGACCGCAAACAGATTGAAAACAACGCGGACGTTTTCGACCTGCAAGCCAAGTCCGCCGAGGCTACAGCGGCGCAGGCTCGAATCCAGGTTGAGGTGCTGATGGGAGTCAAGGAGCCGCGAGGGAACTGGGTCGCGGAGGATTCACTGGAAAAACTTGGGCTCACCCTGACTACGCTGGAAGCTCACACCGGACCTGGCGCCCGCCCGGATGTTTTGGCGGCAGAGGCGGACCTGCGCAAAGCCGAATCCGAGGTCTCGCTTCAAAAGAAGATTCGTGTTCCCGACCCCACCTTCTCGCTATTTTATGAACGCAATCCGCCCGGGCCGCCCGGACCGGATACACTCGGACTGGGCCTGTCTTTTCCCTTGCCACTCTGGAATCAGAATCGTGGAAATATCAAGGCAGCCGAGGCCGCTCGCCAGCAGAGCGAACTAGTCCTCGGCAAAGTCAGCTCGCAAGCCCAGGCCGACCTCGCCAATGCGGAAATTGCGTACCAGGAAGCGCAACAGCGCTGGAAAAGATACCAGGACCTAATTCGGCCCCGCTCAGCCCAGGTGCGCGAGTCCATCGCCTTTGCCTACAGCAAAGGTGGCGCCTCCCTCGTCGATTTGCTCACTGCCGAACGCGATGACAATAACGTACGGCTGGCCGCCGCCCAGGCTCTGTCCGACACCGCCAGCGCCGCCGCGGATCTCAAGGCGGCGCGAAGCGTCGTCTCCGAAAGCGACATCACACAAGCAAAATGAAACTCTTTACCGCTCTATTCCTGACCTTGTCCGTTGTCTTGGCTGGGTGCAAACGTGAAGACCCTCCAGTAACCGCACCGGAGCCCAAGATCTCTGGTGATACCATTACCTTTCCGGCCAACGCTCGGCAGACCGCCGCCTTAAGCGTTGAGGCGGTCACACCGGAGCACTCTGCCGCCGTGCGCCTCACCGGCCGGTTGGTCTGGGACGAAAATGCCACGGCGCGCGTGTTCTCACCTTTTGCCGGCATCGTTCGCGCGTTGCTGGCCGAAGTAAACCAGCCGGTGACCAATGGCCAGCCCCTGGCGGTCATTCAATCGGGCGATTTCGGCCAGGCCCAAGCCGAACTGCGCAAGGCGGCCAGCGATTTTCGCCGTGCGGAACGCTCTCTGACCAGGGTCAAAGAACTCTTCGAACATGGTGCGGCTCCGCGCAAGGACCTGGACTCGGCCGAAGCCGATTATGCCAGCAGCGCGGCGGAGAAAGAACGCGCCGAGCAGCGGCTCGCCATCTACGGAGCACTCGCAACGGCGACGAACAGCAATTTCGTGCTGCCAAGTCCGCTTAATGGCGTGCT
>DASRFK010000251.1:0-6834 GCA_035651635.1 Verrucomicrobiia bacterium
TCCATCGGGACATCAAGCCCGAGAACATCCTGATGGACCGGTTGGGGCGTGTTAAGGTGGCGGACTTTGGCTTAGCCAAGCTGGTCGGAACAGGGGCGGAGGTAAGTGAGGCCGGAAAGGCTTCGGTGCAAATCGAGGGCCTCTCGGATGCGGGAAAAATCATGGGGACACCGAACTACATGGCGCCGGAACAAGTTGAACATCCCGCCGAGGTTGACCACCGTGTGGATCTCTACGCGCTCGGTGTCGTGTTTTACCAAATGTTGACTGGCGAACTCCCTGCCAAACGGATCGAGCCACCTTCCCGGAAAGTGCAGATCGATGTGCGGTTGGATGAAATTGTTTTGCGTGCCTTGGAGCGTACCCCTGAGCGACGTTTTCAAACGGCCGGTGAATTCAAGACAGTCGTGGAAACAGTTGCAGCCGGGACCACGCAGATGCCAAGGGGGCCAATCGAGCCTGAAGTGGAGGAACAAAACGAATCGGTTCCGCCGGTAATCGGGGCCGAAGCTGAGGATTTCGCTCCGGGAACTCAGGCAGCTTCCCAGCCAACCCTAGGCGCTCACGCGAAAATATACACATCACGCACCGCCCTCGCGGGTGCAGGATTGGTTGGGGTTTTCCTGTTGGTTTTTCTGTCGTGGGTGTTGGATTGGCCTTCCTCCAGAGATCCAAACTTCGGTCGCACGCTCCCGCAACTCTTATTCAATCGGGCTGTGCTGCCTGTCGGCTTCGCGGCTCTATTAATCGGTACTGTTGTGGGATGGATTGCGGTGGCTCAAATCCGCCGCCCCGGCGGGCGTATTCGGGGATTACGATTGGCTGTTTTCGACGGGCTTTTCTTGCCAGTTCTGGTGGCGGACTTCGTGATTCTGTTCATTTTCAGTTCCGCCGCGAAAATGCTGGCAGCGCACCGAGGTCTCGGCGGTTCGACGTTTCGTAACCTGTGGGATTTCGCTCTCTACTGTTTGCTGATTGGTCTCACGGCAGCGTGCGTGAACTATCTAATCGTCGGGTCGGTTTGGCGCGCGGTAATCGGTAAGGCCAGCGGCGAGGCTCCCAGCACGAGCGCGCGCCCGCGACGCAAGCTGCTTATGTGGGCCATCGTCTCCGGTTTGGCTGTAACGTTTCTTGTTCCTGCCTACATGATGTTGAACGAAACCAGTCGCAAAGCTCGCTACGGCTGGGGTGTCGCACCGGGAACAGAGCTGAATTACAAAGTATTTGAGACTGATGCCGGCGCGGTTGATCGGCTGGTGCCACTTGACTTGCGCGAGCCGGGCAACTCCCTTTCCAGCGCTGGTGTATATACGCTTGCACAGCCGTACACGGCAGTCGCTCAAATGGCGGAAATCGAAGATGCAGTTCTTACCAACCTGCTTGAGCAAGCATTTACCAATTCCGGCCTCCTGGTCAATGCTACCAGGAAGGGAACAGAAATCTATCAATGGAGATCGGACACCTGGAGCTACGACAACTCCGAGGCCAGTGGCAAAGGGGAAGGATTTTGCGGAATGGGTCGGGATCGGCAATCGATGAGGTTCCGAATCCGCTACCGAGTAAGCCACAATGCCAGCAACAGCGCACGCTACCCGATTAGCGCGGAGATTTCCTACGAAGGCCCAACGCCACCTCAAGGAAAGGCGCGAGCGTTCTTCATCCCTTTCTCTCGCGACCAGCAATCCAAATACCTCGCCATAGCTTTTGGCGCCAAAGCGGCTTCCCAGGACACGAACGAGCCAGTGCCAGCAATAGCGGAGCCTGACAAATAGAGTCGGAATTCTCGATCGACTACACCGGTTAGTCCTTTACGTTCTAAGGACTTGCCTTGAGTGGCAAAAATGTCACGCCCGGTGCTACGATCCGACAGTACGTCTCATTGGTATTTTACGGGCCGGATTCCGTAAGCAAGGCCGGGAACCAGCCGTGTCCGTCTTTTGCACGAGCCGCAAGCATTTCCAGGACGGCCACGCCTGTCTGAACTCATCCAGCGGCGGATGATTCCAACCAATCGAAACTTTGTATTGATATGAACAGAGCGACCCCCGTTAATTTCGGTTGTGGCGGCTTTAGGTTCATCGAGTCTCGCAGAGGCGTTCAGGAAATCGAAGACGTTTGCCTGCGTAACTCGTCTTTGTTTTGGAGCCAGCCTGCTTTTAATCGCCTCAGGTCTCTGGCGCTTTGGCGCGGTCGAAGTGCGCGGCCACTTGGACCAGGTGTTTTGGCTCAGCTTGGTAGGCTTGGTCTGGCTTTTTGTCTTCTCGCGCTTGTTCTCGTGGCTAGGCCTCTCTATTGCTGACGACGTCATCGAACGTCGAAACCCGGCAGCCTTAGCCGGGCTTTGTGGAGCTATCCTTGCCTTGGCCCTCATCTATGTGGGGGGCAGCCTGGGAGAGGGGCCGTCGTATTGGAACAACATCTTTTCGGCGGGATTGGGGACTTTAGTTTTCTTCCTGCTCTGGTTTTTGCTCGAATTGTTCGGGCGCGGTTCGGATTCTATCGCGGAAGAACGCGATTTGGCCTCGGGTATCAGGTTGTGCGGTTTCTTGTTGGCCGAAGGCTTGATTCTTGGGCGCGCTGTAGCCGGCGATTGGCACTCGGAGTCGTCGACCGTGCATGATTTTGCACAAGACGGTTGGCCTGCCGCTGCACTGACTTCGTTTGCACTGGGTGTCGAATCGCTCGCCCGCCCGAACCGAACAGCCCTTGTTCGGCCGTGGTTCAGCTACGGCCTAGGGCCATCGTTTGTGTATGTCGCAATCGCAACGGCGCGGATTTATCAGCTCGGCCGATGGGAGGGATTGCCTTCATGACGGCCAGTCTGGCGGTTCCCCAGAACACAGTGCAAACCCGGGTGTTCACCCGGGCGCCCGGTATTCGCGCCGAGAGCGCCCTTGATCCCAAAATCTCACTGAATATCCGGCGCCGCGCAGCCCTCGAGGGATGCAAGTGGGATTCGCAGGTTGGCGATATGACGACCCTGGCGCCGTTTCCATTAGTGATGAAACGCAGGGTTTGGAATCGATTGAGCGCGTGGGCAGAACAACTGGCCGCAGAAGCGGCAGAAGCTGAGCGGGAAATCTCCTGGCGGCCCGAACTGCTGCGCGAATTGGGGTTGCCGCGGAAGCTTCAAGAGCTCCTGGCTGACGACCCTCCACTGAGTCCGGCGGCAGGACGAATCATTCGATTTGATTTCCATCTCACGACCGAAGGTTGGCGTATTTCCGAGGCGAACAGTGACGTGCCGGGCGGGTTCAGCGAGTCCTCGCACTTCACCACCATGATGGCCGAGCATTTTTCCGACCTGCAACCGGCAGGCAATCCGGGCCACCGATGGTGCGATTCACTGATCGGGCTTATTGGCAGTGGCGGAGTCGTCGCACTACTCTCAGCTCCAGGTTACATGGAAGATCATCAGGTCGTTTCGTTCCTCGCAACGGAACTGCGTCGGCGCGGTTGCCAGGCGCACCTTGCCAAACCGGAACAAATCCGATGGCGGGAGGGCCACGCATATTTGGATACCTTGTGGCATCGTGGTCCGCTTGGCGCCCTTGTTCGATTCTACCAGGCAGAATGGATTTCTCGCTTGCCAGAATGCGTCGGTTGGCGGCTGTTTTTTCGCGGCGGGAATACCCCGGTTGCGAATCCCGCCCTGGCCATCATCAGCGAAAGCAAACGTTTTCCCCTCGTCTGGGACAGGCTTTCAGTTGACCTTCTCACCTGGCGGGCGTTGCTCCCGGAAACCCGTGATCCGCGGCACATAGGCTGGTCCGATGATGAAAGTTGGCTGGTGAAAACCGCGATGTGCAACACCGGCGACACGGTCAATATCCGGGAATTGATGTCGGCAAAGCACTGGCTGCACACCCGTTTGAGTGTTTCGCTGAGGCCCGGTCGGTGGGTTGCCCAACGACGATTCGAATCTGTGCCGGTGCCAACACCTGTGGGGCCGCGACACGTGTGTGTTGGTATTTACACTGTAAATGGCCGGACTGCGGGCGCCTACGTGCGCCTTGCTGAGAAGCCCTTAATTGACTTCGCTGCGGTCGACGCTGCCCTGCTCCTGGAAAAAGATGACTAACGAAGCGATTTTCGCCGCTTGGTCACCCGATGACTCAATCTGGGCTACTTGGGTGAAGCCAGTTTTGTTTGCTCACATGGGCTCGGCTTCCCGCGTTCCTCTGAACACCGGGACTTTCCCTGAGGTGGGCTGGGCGCCCGCGGGCGAAGAACGAACCGCCATGGTGCTGGATTTGCCTAAAGACGAAGGCGTTTGGCTCGGGATCGCACTGGCCAGTCGCGGGTATCGTCCAGTGCCCCTTTACAACGCGATCCCATTACCGTTCGGCATGCCCGTGCTTGACCCGGCCCTACAACGGCCAGTAGCAGCGGTGGATGTGGTCCCGATTGTGTGCGCACTCCGCCAGGGTGCCGACCAGCTGGCGGCTTTGGAAATCCCGCCAGAAGCGCCTCCTGTCTTTCTCCTGGACGCCAATCGGCAAGGGGGTGGCGTGCGCATGCTGCCAGACGAATTCGACAATCGGTCTGTCTGCTTTACCACGGACTTTCCCTCGGCGAATTACCTGATAACCCATGGAATCAAGGGCGTGGTACTGGTGCAACGAGAGCAGGTTGAACCTCAAATCGATCTTGCTCATGTGCTTCGCCGTTGGCAGGACGCCGGCCTGCCAATCCAACGCATGCGCATTGAACAACCGACCGAGCGAGAGCGATTCGAAGTGAAACGACCCTCATGGTATCGGGCAATGTTCCAGCGTGTTTTGGTGGCGGTCGGGTTCAGGCGGGCTCCCGGAGGCGGGTTCGGTGCGTGGATACCGGAATCATCTGCCGGCGGATAATTAATCCAGTTATATTCAACCCATGATCTCGAAGAGCCACAAAGGAGTTCTTCTCCTGCAAATTGATAATCTGCACACAGCGGAATGTGGGACGCCTCCTAAGGTCGATGCCACGGGCAAGTTCGTCAGCTATTTTGAAAACGGATTCGGCGAACAATGGGTGCTCGTTGGTGACAAAGCTTCCGGCAAGGCGGTGGTTTACGCTGGTGACTGCCACTTTGCGAAGCCCATGGAGGTTTCGGTTGACCATCCTTATCCCCGCGCGGCCCTGCAAGAACCGGAGAAGATGTGGCTTGTTGCCTGCCTGGCAGCGATGGGAAACAAGCGGTTCGATGATGTTTTGAGGCGCTACAGTTCGAAGCAGAGCGGGAGTGAGAATTAAGGCGCGCACAGACCATGAGATTCGAAGCCCTCTTGGGAACAGCGGTCTTGATCCTCGGGCTTGTGCTTTGCACTCTCGGGATGCGGGTCGTGTTAAGCCCGGTACTTTATCGAGCTTCGGCACGCATTGAGGTCAAACACAAGAGCGCTCCCGGGGTTTATGATCCATGGTTCATCCAGACGGAGTTTGAGGTGATCCAGTCCGATATTATTCTGAGCAACGCGATCGAAACGCTGAATCTGGTCGCGAATGTGGATGGCAAGAAAGTCGATCTTAGTAAAGCGCTTCTTCTGCTTCGGAAACGGTTGATTCTGCGATCGTTACGAGAGGATATTCTTGAGATCTCAGTGCTTGATAAAAGTCCGGAAGAAGCGGCCCGGATTGCCAATGCCATCGCCGAACGGTATTCCAATTTCAGAACAGAACAACACCTCAAATATTTGGATTACGTTGCAAAATCGAAGACACCCACGGGCGGTGATGATGCGGTCTCTTGGGGAGACACGGTTCGGATTGTCGCTGCCGCCGTTCCACCGAAGTCTGCAATTGGCCCAAGCCTTTGGTCGGGAGTGGGGATTTTATTGTGCGGACTGGCGACGTCAGTCGCAGGGTCTTGGGTGATCTTTAATCGATGGCATTGTTTGGCTGTTCGAGAACACGCATGATCCGAGAAGAATTGGCAACCAGGATTGGGGCGTTTAAACGCGACCTACCGCGGCTCAATGCCCCGGTTGTCGCCTCGACCATGGTCGGCGTTTTAATCGTGGCTGCGTCAGTTTGCTTTAAGCGCCGCGGATCCGAGTTTCCATATCCGATGCTTCTGGTCTTCATTGTAGTTCCGGTCTTGTGCCTAATTGTTTGGTGGTGGTTTCGCAAACTGACACTGTTACGACAAAAGCACGATTTAATGTGTGCGTCCTGTGGCAAGTTCATCGCGAAAACTGGCTGGAAAACAGTGCTGCAAACGGGTCGGTGTGAACGTTGCGGCGCCGCTTTGTAGGTTGAGCGTGGCACGAGGGTGCCCGTTGTTGCCGTGTCGCATCGGCTGGGATACACTTCCGGCATGCAGGCCATTGCGGACAATTGTTTGATGCTTGCTTTGTTTAACCTCGGGGGAGGCGAAATAGTCCTAGTTCTTGCCGCGGTCCTCATTCTGTTTGGCGCAAAAAAGCTGCCCGAATTGGCCCGGGGACTTGGCGAAGCGATATCACAGTTCCGTAAGGCAACCAGGGATGTGATTAACGCGGCAGATGATGAGGCAAGTGATGCGGGACGAAGCCTGGGTGGCATTTATGGAAGGCCAGCAGCCCAGGCACTGACCGTGGATAATCAGGTGGCCGAGTTATATGATCCTGCGGCATTTCAGAAGGAATCGGAATCCCGGCAAACTCCGAAATCGTTGCTAAGATTCGTGGAGAGCCTGTGGTATCGGGCAATGAGGTTTTTGACTAGGCTTCGGATTCGCACGTCGTGAGTTTCTCGTCATCGAAAGCCGAAACGGGTGGTGCGAAGTCGCGCAGGCACGTCTTCCAGCAGCCGAGATGAGTGATTCCGCACCCGGTTCAGTTGAAGCAGTCCGCGCATTTCTATGGG
>DASRFK010000252.1:0-10358 GCA_035651635.1 Verrucomicrobiia bacterium
ATTCGCTTTTGGCATCGAAATAGACCTTATCGATTGTGCCGCCGGTTGTGAAAAACTTGATCCTCATGTGTGGCGACCCGGGGCCGGCAACCATTTGGCGTGAACTGCGGCCGCCAGGTTGGCTGTCCGGCATGGATTCGAACCATGACAAAGAGCTCCAAAGACTCTTGTGCTACCATTACACCACCGGACAAGGCCGCAGCCAAGCTAGCTTTCTGGCGGGGTCCACGCAAAGGAAAAGTGTGGAGTGCGGAGTGCGGAGTGCGGAATGGGTACTCCGAGAAGTTGCGAGCACCTGCGGTGTTCTCATCTGCGGTTGCCCCGAATGCACCGCCAGCCCTCTTTGCGGCTTGGCGGCTTAGCGTGAGGTTCCCGATCGAGGTGGCGGCTCACGCCAAGACGCGAAGGCGCAAAGGCTGGATAGGCAGTTACCAGGCATCGTAGAGGAGTTTGAGAGTTAAGCCGAGGACGACGGCGAGGAAGATGGGGCGGATGAAGCGGGTGCCGCGAGCGATGACCATCCGCGAGCCGATGCGAGCGCCGAGCAACTGGCCGATCCCCATGACCATGCCGATGATAAAATCAACTCGCCCCCCGGTCAGGAAGAGCACGAGCGAGCTGAGGTTGCTCGCGAAGTTCATGACTTTGGTGTAGCCGGTGGCGCGGGTGAGGTTATAACCCAGGCCCATGACGCAAGCCACAGCCCAAAATGTTCCGGTGCCCGGACCAAAAAAGCCGTCATAGAATCCCAGGCCCAACCCAAAGATCATTTCGAAAGGCGCACGGCGCATTTTGGGGTGAACGTCCTGCGCACCGAGTTTCGGTTTGAGCAGTACATACCCGGCCACGGCCGCAAGCAGGATGGGAATGGCTTTGCGCAGAAAGGCGGGATCGACTCGCTGGACGGTTATGGCTCCGGCGGCCGCGCCCACGAGGGTGAAACAAAATCCCCGAACGCATTCTCGAACGGATACAGTCTTGGCCGCGGTATAATGCACGGCGGCGCTGGCGGAGCCGAAGGTCGCCTGGAGCTTATTGGTGCCCAAGGCTTCACGCGGCCCGAGGCCAAGGCTGAGCAGCACGGGCAGGGTGATTAAGCCGCCACCGCCGGCAATCGAATCCACAAAACCCGCCGCCAGGCCGGTCGTGAATAAGAGTGGCAACTGCCAGTGGGCGGTCATTGATGACGGACAGTATCGACGCGTGGGCTGGTTGTCCCGCCGGAACAGCAAGGGGCGCCGGTGGACCCACGCCGAATATGACCGCCCCTCCATGGACCCCGCAGATTCGGGGCGACCACATATGGAGCCGCGCCGGCGCGCGGATTTTCCAGTCCAATGCAACTAGGATCTCAAAATTCCCCTCACCCCACCGTCTCCCAAGGGGAGAGGGAGAAATCTGTTCAGCCAGTGATCGAAACCGAGGCCGATCTACTATTTTAGCGTTCGCTGCCATTCCCTCTCCCTTTGGGAGAGGGCCAGGGTGAGGGGAATCGCGCAGAAGGAGCTTCAGCGTCAGCAGAGGTGGTTGGTTGCTGCGGGCAACGGATGCCCGCGCGCCGTTTCGGATTTCGGATTTGCTGCGAGGACCTATCATGGAACTCAGCTGAATAATGGGCGGTTTCTTGCCTTGCGGGGGGACTTAAGGGATACTCTCGGGGTGCAGTTAAGTGCCACCCAAGTCACCGAGCGGCTGCTGGATTCTTACAAACATACCGGCGGCATCAATCATTTGGACGGAAAAAATCTACCGTCCAAGCGGGCGATAGCGCGCATTTCAATGGACCTGCTGCGATTGCTGTTCCCGGGGTTCTTTGACGAAAAACTGATTCATTCCTCCGAGCTCAAGGCCGAGACGGGACAAATGGTCGAGGGTGTCCTGGCGGCACTGGAGGCTGAAGTGGCCAAAAGTCTCGAGTATAGTCCGCCGCCCGAGTTACAGATAGGCAAGCGCGATCTCAAACCTATCGCCCGGGCTTACACGCTGGAGTTTCTGGAGAGCTTGCCCCGAATTCGGGACCTGTTGCAGACCGACACCGAAGCGGCGTATAACGGAGACCCGGCGGCCTTGAGCAAAGAAGAGGTGATCGTAGCCTACCCGTTCATCGAAGCGATCGCGGTTCAGCGGTTAGCCCATGAGCTTTATCTGAAGAATGTACCTCTAATTCCGCGTATTATGACCGAGTGGGCGCATACGCGCACGGGGATGGACTTGCATCCTGGAGCGAGGATCGGGTCGCATTTTTTTGTGGATCACTGCACCGGAACTGTGGTGGGCGAGACCAGTATCATCGGCGACCACGTGAAAATGTATCAGGGGGTGGGTTTGGTGGCGCGCTCGCTGGCGGCCGGCCAGGCCCTGCGCGGAAAACAACGGCACCCGACGATTGAAGATCATGTGACCATTTATGCCGGCGCCACGATCATGGGCGGCGATACCGTGATTGGCGAACACAGTACCATCGGGGCAAATGTTTTTCTGACGACGAGTGTTCCCCCGCATTCGCTGGTGATTCAGGAAGAGGCCAATGTAAAAGTGACGAGCAAGAAAGACCGCGATAAAGGTTCATCGGCGGCTGATTTCACGGTCTGAAAGACAAAGCGGCTGGGGCGCTGGTTGGAGAAAGTTCGCCCTCACCCCCGGGGAGAGGCACGGCGGTTGACCTCAGAATTTAGTAAGCCGCTCCAGTTCCCGCACACGCGCTTCGATCTGACGGCGGGTCACTTTGGTCGTGCGGGTCAGGCCAAAGCCCTCGCAACAGAACGAAGCGACCACGCTGCCGTAGACCATGGCCCGGCGGATGTTCTGATCAACGCTTCCTTTGGCTGAGGCCAGATAACCCATCATGCCGCCGACGAATGAATCGCCGGCTCCCGTTGGATCCATCACCGAGTCGAGCGGGTAAGCCGGGCAAATGAAGAAGCCCTTCGGACCGGAGAGTAGCGAGCCGTGCGAGCCCTTTTTGATGATCACATAGCGCGGGCCCATTTTGTGGATTTTCCTTAGGGCATTGAAGACATTGTCTTCCTTGGTCAACTGGTGGGCTTCGCTGTCGTTGAGGACAAAGGCGTCGAGATGCTTGAGGAGTTTGAGCAGGTCTGGCAGAGCGATGTTCAGCCACAAATCCATGGTGTCGGCCGCGACAAATTTCGGGCGCCGCATTTGGCTCAGAACGTGCATCTGCAGAGAAGGGGCGATATTGGCCAGCAGCACAAAAGGCGCGCGCTGGTGGGTCTGAGGCAGGGTGGGAGTGAAAGTCTCAAACACACCCAGCTCGGTGAGCAGCGTGCGCCGATTATTCATGTTCAGCTCGTATTCCCCGGACCAATGGAAAGTCTTTCCGGGCAGGATCTGCAGCCCCGCCAGTCCAATCCGATGACGTTTATAAAGTTCGAGGTAACGCTTGGGAAAATCTTCGCCCACGACCCCGACCAACTCGACCGGAGCAAAGAAGCTCGCGGCGACGGCGGCGTGGCTGGCCGAGCCACCGAGCAGCTTAGGGTTTTCGGCTTTGGGTGTTTTGATCGAATCCAGCGCTGTGGAGCCAACAATCAATACGCTCATATTCTGTGACCTCAGTCAGTTCGGTATTAGGACCGGCGGAAAGTAAGTGGTCATGAACATAAATACAATGATGTTCATGACCACTAAGAGCGTATTTCAAAAATTTGGTTTGGAGTCCCGCCTTTAGGCGGCCCGGCGCCAAAACCGCCCGAAGGCGGGACTCCAAACCCAGGTGCCCACGCCCAACCGAGGTTTTAAAACACGCTGTAAGTGAGGCGCGAGAAGGCCGCAATCTCAAACCCGGCCGAGGGCTTCTTTAAACTCGCGGCAGCGTTTAGCGACATCGGGCGCGCTCAAGATGGCGGACACGACGCAAATTCGCCTTGCTCCCGCTGCGATGACGTCGTCGAGGTTCTCCAGAGTGATGCCCCCGATGGCGAACCAAGGGACGGTTACGTGAGCCGCGGCCCAGCGGACATATTCGAGAGTAACGGGCTGGGCAGCCGGCTTTGTAGCGGTGGCGTAGACCGGGCCGATGGCGAGGTAATCGGCGCCGGCCTGGAGAGCCCGCTGAGCTTGAGCGGGGCCGTGCGTGCTTAAGCCGATGAACGGAACGGAACTTCCTTTCCTGAGTTGCTCGATGTTGTCAAAACCGGCCCCGAAAAAATCTTCCTGCCCGAGGTGACAAAAATCGGCGCCAACTTCTCGTGCCAGGTCCAAATAATCGTTAACCACGAGCCCGACGTCCGCGGCTTGAGTAACTGCACGGACGGTGCGCGCCAAGGGGCTTACGAGATCGAGTGACGCACCTTTGGCGCGCACCTGGATCAAATCGGCGCCGCCATCGCAAAGTTGCCGAGCAACGGTTTCGGGCGACCGGCCGTGCAGGTAGGCGGTGTCAACGAACGCGTAGAGACGGCATTCGGAGAGGGGTTTCATTGGGTTATCAAGTTATCAAGTTACAGGTTGCAGGTTCATCTGGTGCAATTGAAGAAGAGGCGCCAGAGGGCGTCCCAATTCAAAAGCGATCGGCCGAGGCTTCCCTGGGCGGCGGGCAAGAACATCAATGCCTGAAGCCAGCGCGCCCAAAAGAGGCGCTGACGGAAAGCGGTGTCGCAGGCGCGGGCGATGGCAGTGCGAGTCGCGACCCATCCCAATTGGCCGCGCGAGTAGGCGCTGATGGGATCGAGCGCCAGTTCGGCGGCTTCGAACGCCATCGACATTCCGTTGCCGGTCAGCGGCGGAATCAGGGTGAGCGCATCGCCCAGCCGGCACTCGGCAGCGTCTGCTGCTCGTTGTGGTCGCAAAGACAAACCGGCAACCGAGCAGAAGGAAGTTTCGTCAAAAACGGCGTTCGCCAGACGCGCTTGCAGGGGCGTGCCGGCCAAACCATGCAAAAGCTCGTTTGGAGAAGGAGGCGCCATTCCGGGTCGAGCGCGAAAAAGTCCACAAACATTTACCTCGCCGCGCGGTAAGCGGCTTAATCCGACATAGCCATAGTGGGAGCAGTGCATCTCGAGGTCAGCACCGAGTTGGGCCTGGCGCGCATGAACCTTAAGGCCGAACCAGCGCCACCCATCTTCATTTGGCCGCATCCGCCGCCCGTTCGCCAGAACAATCCCATCGGTGGCCTGATTGCCGTTCCAGCGGGAATTCTCTCGCAGTTCGCCACCGAGGGAACGAAAACATTCGGCCAGAAGCGCATCCAGGTCGAAGCGAGACAAGCACAAGGCGGGGGATAGCAGTCGGCGAACGGGTGAGCTGGCGTTTCCAAGAAAAAACTGAGCCGTATTCGAGAAGATGACGCCTGCTTGCCGCAATGATTCCATCAAACCAAGCCTGAGCAGAACGGCCTGGCCTCGCCCGCTGATGAACTCTCCACAGACACGATGCCGGGGATAACGGCCCGCTTCCCAGACGGTCACGGGAATGTTGCGTTGGCGCAGACCGATTCCCAAGGTCAAACCGGCCAGGCCTCCGCCAACAATCGTAATGGGCCTACTGCCGTTCATGGAAAGCCTCCACGATCGCAAAAGGATCCTCCACGGGAACCTTGAACCCAGTTGCTCCAATGCTTCCCCCGGGGCTCTTCTTCCTCATCTGCGTTGCCCCGAATCTGCGGAGGTTCACGGAGCGAGCCCTCCTGATGTGTGGTCGGCTCGATGTGCTACAAATAGATGGCTGAACGGGCCGGCGGAGCGTTCGCGGAGGATCCAACCGGTATGGTTGGGCCATAAACACGACAATTCGTTATGGCGGAATCCGGCCTGCACGCTAACCGGAGCGTCGTGGCGGGTAACGGCGTTGCAACCGATGAACCCAACCAGTTTGCTAAAAAAGAGTGATGCGAACGAGCGCCGCGGTTCGAGGGCCACGAAAAAGGAGCTGTTGCGGGCCAAGGCCATCAATAACAGCCGCAACCGCTCGGACTCGAAGTGATGCAGGAAGAGGTTGGCAAGAACGACCGGGGAGCCGCCCGGATTAGCCTCAGTTGCCCAATCAAAAACGTCGCAGGTACGAGCCTGGACCTTCCAGCCGACGTTGGAAAACGCGCTCGTGGTCCGGTCGGTAAGCAGCATTTGTTTGTCGACCAGGGTAGCGCAGGTGCCGCGCCAACTTGTCCCCAAGCGCCTTGCGACCCCCAACAGAAAGCTGCCGTCGCCGGCGCCTAACTCAGTGAGACGAGGTGGCGCGGCGTGGTTTTTCAGGGGGCGCAAGGTTTGGGTCGTGATGCGCATGTGACCCATGCACCGATTCAATCGGCGCAAATCAGACCGGGAGCGCTGGGCCCGCAGATCGGTGTTGGGCAATTGGTCGAGCCATTCAGGTTCGACGGATCGTCTCATGCCTGATTATTCAACTTGGAGCAAAGCGCCGTGGGCGCTGAAACCGGCGCCAAAAGAGCTGAGCCACCAAAGGCCGCCGGGAGCCGACTCTGCCAACGCGGCCTGGAGTACGAAATAGACGGAGGGGCTGCTCAGATTTCCATATTCCGACAAGATCGCCGCGCTTAGGTGCACGTCCTTGTCGCTTAATCCCAACCTGGCGCGGACCGCGTTGAGAACATCGCGTCCACCGGGATGAAGCACCCAGCCGGTTATTTCCTGACGGTCTACACCGGCTCGTGACAACACCTGGTTGAGTACGGCTTCGACACAATTTGCCGCCATTTGGGGCACTTGCGGCGCGAGAACATTGCGCAGCATGCCGTTTTTGTGTTCGAACCGGAGGAGGTCGCGGTCCTTGGGGTTAAGGAGCGAACCGCTCGTCTTCCATTCCACGCGCCGATGGGACGATGGCTCGTTGGCCAGCACCGCGGCTCCCGCGCCGTCGCCGAACAGACAGGCGCTGATTAATACGCCGGGATCGTCGTCGAGGTAAAAGGCGGCGCTGCAGACCTCGACGCAAATCGACAGGACCCGGGAGGACTTGCCGCTCGCAAGGAGGGCTTGAGCGGCGCGCAAATTGGGAACGGCGGCGCCGCAGCCCTGGCCGACGAGGTCCAGGGCCAGAATATCCGGGCGAAGCTCGAGCCGTTCAGCGACGTAACTGGTCAGACCCGGGCACAAGTAGCCAGTGCAGGTGCTGATCAGGAGGGCGTCCATTTGCGTCGGTTTAAGTCCGGCCTGGTTGAGCGCGCGCTGGGCCGCTTGCGCGGCCAGTTGGGGTGCGGCGGCAAGAAAGCGTTGGTGGAGGACGTCCGGGTCGATTACGAAGACTTCATCGAGACTTTGCAACGCCAGGTAACGGGTGCTGATTCCATTTTCGCCCGTCAGGATTTTTTTTAGAATCGCGCGAGACCGCGGGGTTAATTCCTGAAAGTGTCTGGTCGGTTGGACGACGTCCCAACACTGCCGCTGTGCGTATCGCTGCGGGGGCGCCGCGGTCCCGAGTCCAACAATAAACATGCGCCAAAATAGCGCCCTTTGAGGAAACCTGCCAGTCAACGAGCTGCCGCGCGGACTGGCACTACAATGCGGTATTAGGATTTAGCGCCGGGACCAGTTCGCCTCAGTTCGCCCTCTCCCCGGACCTCTCCCCCGGGAGAGGGTGATCAGTGAAGACCTCGAGGAGTTCGCCCTCACCCTGCCCTCTCCCCCAGGAGAGGGATGGTGGCATTGGACTGGAAGTTCACGCGGCGAGGAGGGGCGTTGTCGCCCTGCGCTCTGGGCATCGATTGAACTCGCTTGTCGACAGTGGCGAAGAAAACGGTAACCTGCGATGCGTTGCGGGTGTCTGATTTTTTGAAGCAGCAGGCCGATATCAGCTTATGAAGTGGATTGTAACACTGCTAATCCTTGGTGCGATTGCGGGAGCCGGTTGGTGGTACTACCAGAACCGGCATGATGAGGCGCCGGAATATCAAACCAGCGCCGTCACTCGGGGCGATCTCACCCAGGTGGTTACGGCGACCGGCCAATTAGGCCCCGTGCTCAACGTGCAGGTGGGCAGCCAGATTTCCGGCATTGTCAAGAAGCTGCTGGTGGACTTTAACTCGGTCGTAAAATCGAATCAGTTAATCGCCGAGATTGACCCCTCAACCTACGACCTGAACGTGCTCAAAGCAGAGGCCGGCGTGGCCAATTCGAAAGCCAATCTCGCACTGGCGGAAGTGCAGGCGCGCCGCGCGGATGAGTTGTACACGAATCGCCTCATTTCCGCCGCCGACCACGACACGGCGGAAGCTCAACTGCTGCAGGCCAAGGCCCAGGTCCAAAGCGACGAAGCCACCCTGAAAAGCGCCCAGGTGCAACTCTCGTATTGCACCATTTACGCGCCCGTCGACGGCGTAGTGATTTCGCGCAATGTCGATGTGGGCCAGACCGTGGCGGCGAGTTTCAACACCCCGACCCTGTTTCTGATCGCCAATGATTTAACTAAGATGCAGATCGATGCCCTCGTTTCGGAAGCGGATATCGGCAATGCGGCGGTGGGCCAGAACGTGAATTTCTCGGTGGATGCATTCCCGTACCGCACATTCCATGGAAAAGTCAGCCAGATCCGTTATGGCGCCATTACCAATCAAAACGTGATTAATTACGATTGCGTAATCGAGGTCAACAATTCCGACCAAAAATTGCTGCCCGGCATGACGGCCAACGTTTCCGTTATCATTGCTGAGCGCAACGACGTTCTGAAAGTGCCGAACGCGGCGCTGCGGTTCCGCCCGCCGGACGTGCCCGGTCCGGGCAAAACGAATGGCCCGACGCAGCTCGCAGGCCAAACTCAACGTTCCGGGGAGCCCGGTGCCGGTGGGGGATTTCGGCGCGACGGGGCTGGGGGCGGCGGTTTCCGGCAGGGTGGACCCGGCGGAGGAGGCGGTCCGGGGGGCAACCTCGGGGCTGGTGGACGTGGCGGCCCTGGCGGAGGGGAGAATGGGAATCGGCCGAGGCCACGGCCAGAACGACAAATGGCTCGGACAGTTTATGTTCTTGAAGCCAGCACGAATCCGAAAGAGCCCCCGAAGCTCAAACCCGTCCAGGTCAAGCTTGGAATCACCGACGGCATTTCCACGGAGGTGGTTGAGGGACTCGAAGAAGGGATGCAGGTGGTGACCGGGATGCTCAGTGGAGGCGACTCAGGAAATCGTCCGGCGGCCAATCCTTTTGGGGGCGGGCCATTCCGGCGGTTTTAACCAAATGTTTTAAAAATGGCGGCGCTGCGTCGTCCTAGTGGCCTGGTTTCGGCGGCTGAACGAATGCTCTACAACACGCAAATCAAAACTCATCTTAGCGCCGTTGAACGCGGGGCGAACGGTGCCGCGCGCCATGCCTACGCGAAAAGGTGCGCCGGGTTAGATGCGTCCTAGAGCGGTATCTCATTTTGAAAAAGAGCACGGAGACTTTAGGTTAATGCATCATGCCGGAAAAAAATGGCGAGGAGACGGCAGCCGTGGCGAGCGTGCCGGGGGAGGTTACGGGTCAGGCGCGACGGTTGGTACTGAAGCAGTTGCTATGGCGCAACACCTTTGCTTCGTTGCGGCACCGGAATTTCCGTCTGTTTTTTGGGGGACAATTGATCTCGCTGATTGGCACGTGGATGCAAAACACCGCCCAGGGTTGGCTGGTGTACGAACTGACCGGCTCGAAAATTTTGCTCGGGGCGGTCGCGGCGATCGGCTCGACGCCGATGATGCTGTTTTCGACCTGGGGCGGGTCGGTGGCCGATCGGCATTCGAAGCGCCGGATTATACTGTGGACGCAGACGGCGATGATGGTATTTGCCTTTGTGTTTGCCGCACTGGTTTGGAGCGGGCGGATTCGTGCGTGGCACATCATGGTGCTGGCGGCGCTGGGCGGGTGCGCCCTGGCTTTCGATATGCCGGCGCGACAGGCGTTCATGGTCGAGATGACCAGCCGGGAGGATTTGATCAACGCGATCTCGCTCAACAGTTCACTGGTGAACGGCGCGCGCGTGATTGGACCTTCGCTGGCCGGGTTATTGATGGCGCGCGTGGGAATCGCGACGTGTTTTCTCCTCAACGGCTTGAGCTTTCTCGCGGTAATCCTGGGGCTTTGCTTGATGCGGTTGCCGCGTTTCATTGCCCCGCGAAGCCCGAGTTCGGCCTGGGCGCACGCGGCCGAGGGTTTTCAGTACGTGTGGCGGCAGCGGCGGATGCGGCTTTTGCTGATGCTCTTTGCGGTGGCGGGCGTGTTCGGTTGGTCGTACTCGGTGCTGATGCCGGCGTTCGCGCGGGATGTTTTGCACGTAGGCCAGGGGCGCTACGGGATGTTGCTCAGCGCAAACGGAATCGGGGCGCTGTTCGGGGCATTGACCGTGGCGAGTGTCGGCATGCATGTAAACCGGCGGGTGCTGGTTCTGGGCGGGCTGTGGTTTTTTTCAGCGATGCTGCT
>DASRFK010000253.1:0-21396 GCA_035651635.1 Verrucomicrobiia bacterium
TTGAGATCCAGGAGAACCAACTCCGGCAAAGGATATTCAGCACGGTTCGCGAAGGTTCCTTCTCCTTTAAGGTAAGCAATAGCCTCATCACCGCTATTGACCACTTGCAAAGGATTAATGATATTACCTTTGACGAATGCCCGTCGAATAAGGATGGCATCCGTTTCGGCATCCTCCACGAGTAAAAACAAGGCTTGGTCAGACATAACAGTGCATAACTGGGTGGGAATCTCGCCTAGACAGGGGTGATTAGTTAATGGGGTCTTCACCCCAACACGCCCCAAATCAAGTCGCTGACTCCCGTAACCGGCCCCGGCTCACCCTGCCCCTGGCCCCACGTGTGATGTAAGAGGGACCCAATATTCATTTAAGTTTTTCCTGTTTGCTGATGCTTCCTGGACCCTGGTGCCGCAGGAATGCGGCCTTCCGAGCATCCATTGTAAAAAAAATGCCGGTCGGACGACCGTCCAGACCGGCATTGGGATACGCATCAACAACCCAGATCCCCCATTCCCGAGCAATTTCTCAGCAGGGCGAGTGCCAAATATGATTTCAGCCTGTTTCCTCGAAAATCAGCCGGGAAGCAGGACCCAAGGCGCGTGATTCTCACGCATGGTGCGTGAGAATCACGCGCGCCTTCGGCTCCTGTTGCCGGCGTCGCCATTCGCCGCCGAGCTGGAATAAAGGAGACGAAGCTTCATGCGGGGACTCGACTCGGCGGGCTCGCCGTGCGCCAAGGGGCTTGGTGGACGAAATACCGGCGGAGGTGTTCAAAGAGCAGGTAAACTACAGGCGTGGTAAACAGAGTAAGAGCCTGGGAAACAATCAAACCGCCAACGATGGCAATGCCGAGGGGTTGCCGCAACTCGGAACCGGCACCGAGGCCAATCGCCAGAGGCACTGCTCCAAATAAAGCCGCCAAGGTAGTCATCATGATGGGGCGAAACCGAATAAGACAGGCGCGGTAAATCGCATCCTCGGGGGTGGCCCCCTCGTTTCGTTCGGCATCCAGGGCGAAATCGATCATTAGAATGGCGTTTTTTTTGACGATCCCAATGAGCAGAATGATGCCAATAAAGGAGACAAGGGACAGGTCGGCTTTGGTGACAAGCAAGGCTAGCAATGCCCCCAAACCGGCGGAGGGCAAGGTTGAAAGGATGGTGATCGGGTGGATCAGGCTTTCATAGAGCATGCCGAGAACGACGTACACGGCGACCAGCGCCGCAAGCACCAACAAGGGCGTGCTGGAGATGGAGGCTTTGAACACCTGCGCCGTTCCTTGAAAGCTGCCTTGCACGCTCGAAGGGATATGCAACTGGTCGACGGCGTTCTGAACCGATTCGGTGGCCTGACCGAGCGCCACCCCCGGAGCCAGATTGAAGGACAAAGTTACGGCCGGGAACTGCCCCTGGTGGTTGACCGAGAGATAAGCGTTGCCGGTCTTGAATTTGGCCATGGCAGAAAGCGGCACCAGGCGGCCGGTAGATGATTTAACGTAGATTTTGTTCAAGGACGCCGGGTCGGTTAAGAAGGCCGGGTCGGCTTCCAGCACGACAAAATGCTGGTTGTACCGTTTGTAGAGGGTGGAAACCTGACGCTGGCCGAAGGCATCATACAAGGTGCTGTCAATGTCCGCCGGGGAGACGCCCAACCGGGAGGCCGCGTCACGATCGATCACGACATTGGCTTGGAGGCCGCCGGTGAGTTGATCGCTGGTGACATCGCGCAGCAACGGGTCTTTGCGGAGCGCCTCCAACAAGGTGGCGGACCAATACTTCAGCTCGTCCAGGTCGGTGGATTGGAGCGCATATTGATATTGGGCTTTGCTCATGCGGCCACCGACCCGGATATCCTGGCTGGCCTGAAGAAAAAGCGCGATGCCCGGCAGCTTGGCCACTTTTGGCCGGAGCCGGTTGATGACTTGATCGGCTGTGACATGGCGCTCCTCGACGGGTTTGAGCGTAATGAACATCCGGCCATTATTGACGACTGAGTTGCCGCTGCCGCTGACGAATGACCCGATCGACTCGACCGCGGGATCCGCCAGCACGATCTCCAGGACCGCGCTCTGCAACCGGGTCATGGCATTGAACGAAATGTCCTGTGCCGCTTCGGTAACGCCCATCATGCTGCCGGTATCCTGCTGCGGAAAAAACCCTTTGGGAACGATCCAAAAGAGGAACCCCGTCGAAAGCACCGTAGCCAAAAAGACCAGCAGCATGAAGGGCTGGTGCCGCAGGACCCAGCCCAGGCAGGCGCGGTAGCCGCCCAGCAGCCCGTTGAAACTGCGCTCCAAAACGCGATAAAAAATCCCGGGCTCGCCATAAGTGGATTCGGCGCGCAAAAACCGCGAACACATCATCGGTGTGAGGGTGAGAGATAACACGCCCGAGACCAGCACAGCCATGCTCAGGGTCACCGCAAATTCGTGGAACAGGCGGCCAATCAAGCCGCCCATGAACAGCAGCGGGATGAACACCGCCACCAGCGAGGTGGTCATCGAGATGATGGTAAAGCCGATTTGACGCGCGCCCTTGAGCGCGGCGGTCATGGTATCATCCCCGGCTTCAATGTGGCGGTAAATGTTTTCGATCACCACGATGGCGTCATCGACGACGAAGCCAACGGAGATGGTCAGAGCCATGAGTGAGAGATTATCGAGACTGTAATGGCAGAAGTACATGCCGGCAAAAGTGGCGGCCAGCGCCAGCGGAACAGTGATACTGGCGATGAAAGTGGGCCAAAAACGGCGCAGGAACAGGAAGATCACCAGCACCACCAGCGCGATGCTGAGCATGAGCGAGAACTGCACTTCCTTGACTGAGGCTTGTATGGTCCGGGTTCGGTCGCTCAGGGCGGTTAAGTGGACTGCGGGTGGCAGCCATTGAGCCACATTGGGCAGTTCCTTTTTTATGCGGTCCACCGTTTCAATTACATTGGCGTCGGCTTGCTTGAAGATGATCACCAGGACCGCTTGGTTGGTGTTGGCCCACCCGGCTTGCAAAGTGTTCTCCACACCGTCGATCGCCCGGCCCATGGCGGATAACCGGACCGGTCCTTTGGCCTTTTCGGCAAGGACCAGTCGCTGATAATCGCCGGCTTGCAGCAATTGGTCGTTGCTGTCGAGCGTATAAGACAGGCCGTGGCCTTCGACGCTGCCTTTCGGTTCGTCCACGTTCACCTGGCCCAACAGGCTGCGCACATCTTCCAGGCTCAAACCCGCGGAGGCGAGCGCCGCCGGATCGACCTGCACGCGGATCGCGTCTTTCGCCGCGCCGCTGATGAAGACCTGGCTGACTCCTTCCACCTGGCTGAGGCGCTGGGCGATAATCGTATCGCCATAGTCATAGATCTGCGTGGTGGGCAAGGTGTCCGAAGTCATCGCCAGGATCATGATCGGCGCATCGGCGGGGTTGACTTTGCGGTAGGTCGGCGGGGCGGGCAGATTGATGGGCAGGTCTCCGGCGGCCGCGTTGATGGCGGCCTGAACGTCGCGCGCCGCGCCGTCGACATTGCGATCGAGGTTGAATTGAATCGTGATGGCAGCTCCTCCCAGCGTGCTGACCGAAGTGATCTCGGAAACTCCGGAGATCTGGCCCAAGCGCTTTTCCAAAGGAGCAGCGACCGTCGAGGCAACGGTGGCCGGGTCGGCGCCGGGGAGGTTTGCCGAAATGCTGATCATGGGAAAGTCCACCCGCGGAATCGGGGCGACCGGCAGAAAATGGTAGGCCACGACTCCGGCCAGGAACAATCCGGCGGCCAGCAGCGAAGTGCCGGCAGGCCGGCGAATGAATGGCTCGGAAATGCTCAAGGCATGAAAGCGGTTAGCCGGCCGGCTCGACGGAGGCATCCGGCGGGGCGGAACGCCCGGGCTCAGGAAGATGCGCGGCGCTACGCCAACGGTGCGTCCATTGGCCAAAACGGTCCATGTACAAATAAACGACCGGAGTGGTGTACAGGGTGATGAATTGGGACAGCAACAGCCCGCCGACAATCGCGATGCCCATCGGCTGCCGCAATTCGGACCCCTCGCCACGCTGGAGCGCCAAAGGCAAGGCGCCCAGCAACGCGGCCATGGTGGTCATCATAATCGGCCGAAAACGCAGCAAGCATGCCTGGTATATCGATTTTTCCGGAGGCAACCCTTCCTCCCGTTCGGCGTCCAGTGCAAAATCGATCATCATGATCGCATTTTTCTGCACAATCCCGATCAGCAGAACGATGCCGATGAGCGAGATCAGGGAGAGATCATTGCCGGTCAGCATCAAGCCGAGCAGGGCGCCGACTCCAGCTGAAGGCAAGCTCGAGAGAATGGTAATGGGATGAATGTAGCTCTCGTAGAGCACGCCTAAAACGATGTAGATCACGATAATGGCCGCCAGGATCAGAAAGGGTTCGCTTTGGAGCGATGAACGGAACTCCGCGGCGCTGCCGGAGAAAGTGGTCACCACGGTTTCCGGGAGGTTGATCTGATGTTCGGCGGCCTGGATGGATTTGACGGCGCTGCCCAGCGAAGCCCCCGGCCGCAAGTTGAAGGAAAGGGTGATGGCAGGAAACTGGCCCTGGTGCGTAATGGTCAACGGAGCCGTTTTGGTTTGAACGGTGGCGAAGGTGCTCAGAGGGACGCTTTGACCCGTCGTTGATTTGACGTAAATCTTGCTCAAATCATTGGGCGTGAGCTGGAAAGTGGGTTCGGCTTCCAGGATCACCCGATACTGAGTCAATTGCGTGAAGATGGTGGAAACCTGGCGTTGGCCGAACGCATCGTAAAGAGTGTCGTCGATGGCTTGAGGAAGAACGTTGAGCCGGGAGGCTTTTTCGCGATTCACCAGAACGCTGGTCTGGAGACCGCCGGGTTGTTCGTCGCTGGCGACGTCGGTCAGTTCACTGGACTCACGCAGGCGGTTGAGAAGCTTGCCCGCCCAGAGCGACAATTCGATCTCATCGGCATCCTGGAGGGTATATTGGTATTGGGTGCGGCTGACTCGGCTGTCAATTTGAACATCCTGCACGGCTTGCATGAAGAGCGAAATGCCCTCGACGTCGGCGGTGGCGGCGCGCAGCCGGTCGGTGATTTCAGTAGCCGAAGCACGGCGCTGGTCGTGGGGTTTGAGCCCGATGTACATCCGTCCCGTATTCATCGTCGGGTTGACCGAACCTCCTCCAACGAACGAGGCGACATACACTACGTCAGGATCTTTGGCGACGATCGCGGCCAACTCACGCTGGCGATTAACCATCGCGCGGAACGAAATGCTCTGAGCGGCGTCGGTAATGCCGAGAATCATTCCCGTGTCCTGCTGAGGCAACAAACCCTTCGGAATAATCACATAAAGCCAGACCGTGGCGACCAGCGTGGTGGCGGCAACCAAAAGCACGAACAATTGGTGGCGCAAGACCCAAATCAAGCCCTCCTCGTAGGCATTGAGCATGCCTTCGAAGAAACGCTCCGTCAGCTCAAAGAGGCGGCTATGCCTGGTTTTGTCCTCCGGTTCGAGCAGCCGCGCGCACATCATCGGGGTCAGCGTCAGCGACACAATCGCCGAAACGACGACCGCGATGCTCAGGGTGATGGCGAACTCGCGGAAAAGCCGCCCGACGATCCCCGTCATGAAAATTAAAGGAATAAACACGGCAACCAGCGAAAAACTGAGGGAAATGACAGTGAATCCGATTTGCTTGGCCCCTTTCAAGGCGGCCTGCATGGGCTGCTCGCCGTGTTCGATAAATCGGACGATGTTTTCGATCATCACGATGGCATCGTCCACCACGAAACCGGTCGAGATCGTCAGCGCCATCAAAGAGAGGTTATCCAGGCTGAAGCCGATGAGTTTCATCACGCCAAAAGTGCCGACGACCGCCAGCGGCAGCGCCACGCTCGGGATCACCGTGGCCCAGAGCTTGCGCAAGAAGATGAAAATCACCATCACCACTAACCCGACGGTCAACAGCAGAGTCAGTTGCACGTCCCGCACCGAAGCGCGGATCGTCGTGGTGCGGTCAGCCAAAATAGTGACCTTGACGGAGGGCGGAATCGAGGCGCGCAGGCGCGGCAGGAGGGCTTTGACGCGGTCGGCGGTCTCGATGATGTTGGCTCCGGGTTGCCGTTGGATGTCGAGGATGACGGCCGGTTTTTGTCCCACCCACCCCGCCAGCCGGACATTCTCGACATTGTCGATCACCTGCCCCAGATCGCCTAATCGAACCGGTGAACCATTGCGATAGGCCACAATGATCTTGGCAAAACCTTCGGCGGACAGGATCTGATCGTTGGCCCCGATTGCGAAGGATTGACGCGGCCCGTCAAAAGAGCCTTTGGGCGCGTTAACGTTGTTTTGCATTAGCGCGGTGCGGATTTCTTCAAATCCAAGGCCCAGGCTGGCCAACGCGCTTGGGTTCATGCGCACGCGCACCGCCGGTTTTTGATTGCCCTCAATCGTGACCAGGCCAACGCCGCTGACTTCACTGAGTTTCTGTGCCAGCACGGTATCGGCAAGATCGTTCACCTTTTCCAGCGGCAGCGCGTCGGAAGTAATGGACAAAGTGATAATGGGAGTATCGGCGGGATTGACTTTGCTGTAGGTCGGAGGGTTGGGCATCCGGGGCAGCACGCCATTGGCCGCGTTCATGGCTGCCTGAACGTCCTGTGCCGCCGCGTCGATGTCGCGGTCGAGATTAAACTGCAAGGTGATGGTGGAATTGCCAAACGAGCTGATCGAGGTCATCTGCGACAAGCCGCTGATCTGGCCAAACTGCCGCTCGAGGGGCGTGGTCACCGAAGAGGCCATCACGTCGGGCCCGGCTCCCGGGAATTGGGCCGTCACCTGGATGGTGGGGAAATCGACCGGCGGAAGGGCTGAGACGGGCAGCAGAAAGTAGCCCAGCAGGCCCATCAGGACCACGCCCGTCATCAGGAGGGACGTGGCGATCGGACGCCGAATGAAAGGTTCGGAAATGCTCACCGGTTGGTGCTAGAGGGTGCCGACGGCCTTGGCATTTGGACCCTGCCCCCCGGCTGGCTCCTTCGAGTCTGACGGTTTAACTTTGGAACCCGGTTGGAGCTTGTACTGTCCATCCACAACAACGGTTTCGCCGGCCTTCAATCCCTCCTCGATCAGCGCCTGGCCGCGATCGATTTGCCCGACCTTAATCCGACGAATCTGGGCTTTCATATCACTATCGATGACAAAAGCGAAATCACCGTCCGGTCCCCGTTGAACCACCGATGCCGGGACCACCGGGCCTTGTCGGGTCTCTAACAGCAGGCGAACATTAACAAACTGCCCTGGCCAAAGCTTCAGATCGTCATTGGCAAAGACAGCTTTGAGACGAATCGTGCCTGTGGAGACATCGATTTGATTGTCGATGACGGTGAGTTCGCCTTCGCTAATCGTCGCCCGGTTCTCCCGATCCAGAGCCAGACATTTGAGGGCGCCACTGGCGGGGAGGTGCTGCCGGATTTGCGCCAGGTTCTGCTCCGGCAAAGTGAACGTCAGAGAAATCGGACGCAGTTGGGTGATAACCACCAGGCCGTTCGAGTCGGTGGCATGAACGATGTTGCCCGCGTCAATCATGCGCAGTCCGGTGCGGCCCTCCAGCGGAGAAGTGATCGTGGTGTAAGATAGTTGGATCCTGGAATTGGTTATGGCGGCCTCGTCGCCGCGAACAGTGGCCACCAATTGATCGACCGTCGCCTGCTGAGTATCGTAATCCTGTTGCGCCAGGATTTTGCTGCCCAGCAGTTCCTTGTCCCGCGCAAGCGTCAGCCGGGCGATGGCTAATTGGGCTTCGTCCTGCGCCTTCTTGGCGATGCTTTGATCCAGGGCCGCCTGGAAAGGAGCAGGATCGATTTGCGCCAGCAAATCGCCCGGATGTACGTCTTGTCCTTCAACAAAGGCGACTTTAATCACCTGGCCATCGACTCGGCTGTGAATGGTCACAGTATTGAAGGCCTGCACCGTGCCCAATCCATCCAGATAGATTGGCACCTCCTTTTGTTCGACTTTTCCGGGAATGACCGGCACCGGAAAGTTACCCATGCCGCCGCGCCCGCCGCCAGGGCCGGATGTCTGGAACTCGCCCGGCCGGTGGCGGTGTAAAACAAACCAGACCGCGGAACCGACCCCTACCAGTGCGAGCAAGAGCCAAATGAAAAGGCCCGATCGCCGCGGCCGGCCGATCGGTGTTCCGCCGCCCGGCGGGCGGTTCGCCGCATCTGCGGTCGAGGGTTCTGGTCGCGGGTTAGTGGGCATGTCAATTAGCGTTGGCACAACGTATCTCTTTAGAGGGTCTGGGCAACGGGTTTATTCGACCCATCGACGCCAAGGGAGCCTGGCCCAGGCCACATAGCAAGCTGTCCGTCCCGGTTTCAAGCAGTTTCAAGTTTGAGGTCTACCCTTTCATCCCAATTTTGCCATTACTCGGCTTGCCCGAATTGAAGGCGCTGGCGGATCTCCCGGGTGGGGCGCGTAGCGGTGAATTGCCGCCCATCCTGCAACAAAATCATATTCTGCCCCTCCGGTCCCGCCTGGAGAGCTTTGACTCGCTTCAGATTGACGATGACCGAGCGGCTGATCCGAACAAAAAGATCCGGTGGCAAACGCGTCTCGATATGCGAGAGCGTTTCCCGCAAAACATGGCTGCCCGTTCCGGTCCGCAACACCAGGTAATTGGCGGCAGATTCGACAAAATCGACTTCTTCGATGCTGATGAACAGCGTCTGGTTGCCGGTCCTGACGGGAATGCGAGCCAAATAAGGTGAGGCGGGTTTGGCCGAGCGCAACAGGTCGGAGAATTTATCGTAAGTGGCGCTGCGCTGAGCGCTAGCCTGCTTGGCGGCGTGGCGCAAGGCTTGTTGCAAGCGCGCCTGAGCAACGGGCTTAAGCAGGTAATCCACTGCGTGCACTTCGAACGCCTCGACCGCATGCCGATCGTGCGCCGTTACGAAAATGACCGCCGGCCGGCTCTCCGCCGGCAATGAACGCAACACTTCAAATCCATCCACCTCCGGCATGCGGACGTCCAAAAAAATCAGGTCCGGGCGTTGCTCTCGAATGGCGGCGATAGCTTCCGGACCGCTGCTGCACTCCCCAATGACTTCAACGTCCGGTTCGCGACCGAGCATTTTGCGGAGGCGGCCACGGGCCAGCGCTTCATCGTCGATGATCAAGGCCCGCGTCTTCATGGAAACGCGGGTTTCAGCTCGAGCGCCGGCTCACTGAAACACATTCGCCAGGGAATCCTGATTTGGACGGCAAAACCCTGTCCGGCGATGGAGTGCACTTCCAGTCCGGCATGGCTGTTATAGAGCTCCTTCAACCGTAACCGGGTGTTGCTCAAACCAACCCCTTCATTAATGGGGTCGCGCTCCAACCCGCGTCCGTTGTCGCTGACCTCGATGCGCAGCATATCTCCGGCATGTTCCGCGGTGATGCGAATCAATCCGGGTGCCAACTGGTTCTCAATGCCGTGATTGACGGCGTTTTCGACCAGCGGCTGGAGGATCAGCGTCGGGACGGCGGCGCCGAGAGCGGCCACATCGATCTGACGCTCGACTCGGAGCCGTTCGCCAAACCGAGCGCGCTCGATCAGCAAGTACTGGTCGAGAAAATGCAGTTCCTCCCGCAGCGGCACCTGATGTGTATCGGCGGTGTGCAGGGCCAGGCGCAACAACTCACTCAGAGCCTCGATCATCTGCTCGGCGGTTGTCGGGTCGTGATGAACCAGCGAGGCGATGGAATTAAGCGTGTTGAACAAGAAGTGCGGGTTAAGTTGCATCCGCAAGGCTTGCAAGCGCGCCTGCGCCAGGTTCGCTTCCAATTCGGCTTCGCGCCGCTCACGGGTTTTGGATCGCTCATAGAACTGCAGGGCGTGAGCTACTCCAACCAATCCCCAAAACGTGGGCAGCTGCATCGTAATTCGCCGCAACGCCGCGTAAGCGGCGGCGCGAGGTTGCCGGTATGCGCGCTGAGCCGCCAGGGGATCCTGGCCGGCAATCGACAACGGTGGTGGTGGCATTGCGTACGCGAACCCCCCAATGATTCCAAGGCTGAGCCCGCAGACTGCCAGGTGAACCCATAGCGAATCTTTCCAGGTCGAGCGTTCCAGAGGATAGGCTGAACAGGTCCAAACCACCAGGGGCGTCAGAAACACCCAGGGCAGTAGCCGCACGAGAGCGACCAGCAGCGCCTGGCCCACTGCCGCCGATTGCAGCAACGACATCTCCAGGGCGCTCGCCAGCGCAATAAACAACCAGAACGCCGTTACCAGCCACCAAAACCCGGAAAAACGCCAGCGCGTCGGCCCAACCGCGGCAACAGGAAGCGTGTTTTGGCTTAATGACATAAGTACCCGCGCCTGCGAGGAGCCGGGGTTTTTTGGCCGGTGGCGCAGACGCTCGAGCAAGTTACCGTAGCGCTTGGTCCAAGTCACGCCATCCACGTGGCATCCATCCCGGTTCTTGGAGCCTTCATCCTGCGATGCCGGCCTTTTATCCCAACCAGGTCCTGCGGAGCCTTCGACCACAGCCTGGGACGTAGGCGTCTCGCCAAACAATTCCTCATGGAATACGCGGTTGAGATTTCGCGAAGCGTTTTGGAGTGCGGCGCTGCGCGCCGCTTTTGGATCGGGCGCCCACCAAGCGCGAAGCTCGTGATTCATTCGACCTCCTTCCACCCGAAAAAGCGCCGCAAAGCGGCGCACTCCAAAACCTTCGGAGCCCGACGAATCGAGCCCTGCGCGTACGGGATTGAAATTCTGCCGTCTCTCGACGATGGTTCGCAGATGAATCAACCCATGATAGCCGAAGATTTGAAGACTTGCCGGCTGGGCGAAACTCGCAAAGCGGTGGAGCCCTGTTCGATTGTGATCTTTGGCGCCAGCGGTGACCTGACGGCACGCAAGCTCATCCCGGCGCTGTATCATTTAGCCAAGGACCAGCAGATGCCCCCGGACTTTCGCATTGTCGGTTTCGCGCGCCGCGAGAAAACCGATGAGTCCTGGCGCGCGGAACTGCGTGAAGCGCTTGACCAATTCTCACGCACCAAGCCGGTCGATCAGCAGGTCTGGAACAATTTCGCCGGGCATATCTTTTATGCCCAGGGGGATCTTACGGAAAAGGCCGCCTACCAGAATCTCGAGAAACGGTTGGCCGGCTTCGGCCAGGGTCCGTTGCGCCAAAATCTATTGTTTTACCTGGCCACCATGCCCAGCCAGTTTGGACCCGCGGTCGAGGAGTTGCACGAGGCAGGCCTAATTCACAAGCCCAATGGCTCCAATAATGGCCAGGGCTGGCAGCGCATCGTGGTCGAAAAACCATTCGGTCATGACCTCGGCTCGGCTCATGAACTGAACCGGGAACTGACTCGCTATGCCGCCGAGCAACAGGTTTTTCGCATCGACCATTACCTCGGCAAAGAAACGGTGCAGAACATCATGATGTTCCGCTTTTCAAACTCGATTTTCGAACGTCTCTGGAACCGGGAGTCCATCGATCATGTCCAGATCACCGTCAGTGAAGAAGTCGGGGTAGGCCAGCGTGGCGGCTATTACGAAGAGGCTGGCGCCTTGCGCGACATGGTTCAAAACCATTTGTTGCAGGTCCTCTCCCTCATCGCGATGGAGCCCCCCGTCTCGCTGGACGCCGAATCCATCCGCGACGAGAAGGTTAAATTGCTTAAGTCGATTCGGGCCATGAAACCGGATGACGTCGCGCGCCAGGTCGTCCGTGGACAGTACTTCGCCGGCACCGTCGACGGAGAGTTACGCCCCGGTTATCGGCAAGAGCCGAAAGTTAAGCCTGACTCCAATACGGAGACGTACGTCGCGCTAAAACTCTTTATCGACAACTGGCGCTGGTCGGGCGTCCCCTTTTACCTGCGGACCGGCAAGAGCCTGCCGGTGAGCGCCAGCGAAGTGCGCATCCAATTTCGTCCCACGCCGCATGTCTTGTTTGCGGCCGAGTGCGGTCAAAACCTGGACGCCAACGCGTTGGCGCTGCGTTTGCAGCCGAATGAAGGAATTTATCTTCGCTTCAACGGCAAGGTTCCCGGCACCAGTCTCGAAGTGCGGCCGGTCCGCATGCATTTCAGCTATGACGCCGAATTTGGCGCTTACACACCCGAAGCCTACGAGCGGCTGCTGCTCGAAGCGATGGCCGGCGACGCCACTCTGTTCATCCGGCGCGACGAGGTTGAAACGGCATGGCAGATTGTCGATTCGATCCGCCGCAGTTGGATGGGCAAAGCGCTCACCAATCGCGAGTTCTATGCCGCCGGCACCTGGGGGCCCGTCGCCGCGGATGACTTGTTGGCCCAGGCCGGCCATTTCTGGCATGAACCAGTGGGGCCGGCGAAGCCGAAAACCTGAGCTGCCGCGCATTGTTCAAATGGGCCACTTCGATTTGCGCCAATTTGCCACGCCGCAGGCTTTGGCCGAGACCGCGGCGGCCGATTGTCTCGAAGCAATCTCCGCCGCCCAAAAAGACGGCACGATCTTCAGCCTCGCTCTTTCGGGCGGACGCATCGCCCAGACGTTTTGCGCCGCTCTGGCCGCCCTGGTCCAAGCACGAAAAACCCCGCTCGACCACGTGCATTTTTTTTGGAGTGACGAGCGGTGCGTGCCCCCCGACGATCCGGAGAGCAATTTCCGGCTCGCCAACGATCGGCTGCTCCGGCCCCTCGGAATTGCCCCGGCGCAAATCCACCGATTGGAAGGAGAAAAACCGGCGGAACAATCTTTTGCCCGTGCCGAAGCGGATTTGAGGAACCTGGTGTCCTTCACCGCAACCGGGCAGCCCATCCTCAACCTGGTCCTGCTGGGCCTGGGCGAGAATGGACACGTCGCTTCACTCTTCCCGGGCGAACCGGAGCACGTGATGGCGAGTCCGGCGATTTTCCGCTGTGTCACCGCCGTCAAGCCGCCGCCAAGACGGATCACGATGGGGTACGCGGCGATCGCGGCGGCTAAGGAAACGTGGGTGCTGGCGTCCGGCAGCGGCAAAGCCGACGCGTTGCGCGAGTCGCTGCGGCCCGACGGCCATACACCGCTGGCGCGGGTCGGACAGCTGCGTCAATGCGTCCGGATTTACTCGGATATCCCCAAAGCGCCAAGCCTCGCGAGCCCGTGATTCGCTGCCAGAAAATGGCGAGTCGCGAGCGGGCGTTCCTTTCGGGCCTCGGAAAATCTTCTGAAAAGAAAATATTTTTTGAACAAGTAGCGGCGCTATTGTATCTATCTATCAGGGCGAAGAAGATTTCGCTGTTCGTTTAGGGTTAGTATAGAGGTTTTGCTTGTAATGCGGTTCGAACAGCGAGCAAATAGTTGGCCGCATTACCCTTCTGAGCGCCTGGGTGAAGGCGTATAAACCTCGTCACCACTAAGAGCCGGATGCAAATCCGGCTCTTTGCCTGTACGGAAATGCCGTTGATTGGGCAGGCGGGCGTGGCTAGACTGCGATGGATGAAACATCAGCTTGACTTCGAAAAGCCGATTGCCGAATTGCAAAGCAAGCTTGAAGAGCTGAAGAAACATCCCGAAAAGCACTCGCTCGGGATTTCTTTTGAAGACGAAGTCGCGATTATCGAGAAAAAGATCGAGGAGACCAAGCGCCAGATCTTTCTCAATCTCAGCGCATGGGATCGCATAAAAATTGCCCGGCACCCCAAGCGTCCCTTTACCCTCGATTACCTGCAGAACGCCTTTACCGGCTTCCTGGAACTGCATGGCGACCGGCTCTTCGCCGAGGACCGCGCGGTCGTGGGCGGCTTTGCCTGCCTGGGTCCGCATAAGGTGCTGGTGATTGGCACTCAAAAGGGACGAGACACCAAGGAAAATATCCTGCGCAATTTCGGCTCGGCCCACCCGGAAGGATACCGAAAGGCGCTGCGGCTCATGCGCCTGGCCGACAAATTTAAATTGCCGATCATCACGCTGATCGACACCGCCGGGGCGTATCCTGGCATCGGCGCCGAGGAGCGCCACATCGCCGAAGCCATCGCGGTCAACCTGCGCGAAATGATGCTGCTGGAGGTGCCGATTATCGCCACTGTGATTGGCGAAGGCGGCTCCGGCGGTGCCCTCGGCATTGGCGTGGCCGACCGTGTGTTGATTCTCGAAAACGCCTACTATTCTGTGATTAGCCCGGAAGGCTGCGCGGCCATCCTTTGGAAGGATCGCTCCGCCGCCGCCAAAGCCGCCGAGGCCTTGAAAATCACCGCCAAACACCTGCTCGAACTGCAATTGGTTGATGAAGTCATACCCGAGCCGCTGGGCGGCGCTCATACCGATCCTGAAGCAACCGCGGTGCTGTTCCGAGACGCCCTGCTCAAGCAACTCGAGCATCTCCTCGCGTTGCCGCCGGCCAAATTGCTCGAACAAAGATACGCCAAATTCCGTGGTTTTGGCCAGGTCATGGAGAACAAGCCCAACTCCGCTGCCAAGCCTGAACCGGCTCTGGGCGTGGGTGCCTGAACCATCCGAATGCTCGTGCCCCGGCCTTAATGGCAACGCCCCGAATGTACCCACTGACCTTTCAGCCCATCTTCAAGGAACGGGTCTGGGGCGGTCGGCGGCTGGAAAAGCTTTACGGCAAAATGCTGCCGCCCAAAGTTCCCGTCGGCGAGTCGTGGGAGATCAGCGATCGGCCCGGGGATGCAAGCGTCATTGCCAATGGCCCATTAGCCGGCAAAGATCTCCACTGGCTCGTCGAGACCCGCCCCGATGAACTTCTCGGAGCCACCAGGCTCGAGCGCGGTCGCTTCCCGCTGCTGATTAAGATCCTCGACGCCAGTGAGAAGCTCTCGTTGCAAGTTCACCCCCCGGCCACCGCCGCGGCCGAGTTGGACGGCGAACCCAAAACGGAAATGTGGTATATCGCCGAGGCCGCGCCCGGTGCCGAGCTGTACGTCGGGTTACGCGCTGGCTGCACCCGAGATGAATTTGCCGCCAAAATCGAGCAAGGCACGGTGGCCGATTGTTTCCACAGAGTGAAGGTCAAGGCGGGGGACGCGATGTTTTTACCCAGTGGCCGCGTGCATGCGATTGGCGCCGGGTTGGTCATTTTTGAGATTCAGCAAAACTCTGATACGACCTATCGGGTCTTTGATTGGAATCGTGTCGGGCTGGACGGCAAACCGCGCGAATTACACGCGCAGCAATCGCTGGCCAGCATTGACTTCGACGACTTTGAACCACCGTTGGTGCAGCCACGAGCGTTGACCGGACCGGTGAAGCTGCAGTTGCTGGCCAGTGATAAGTTATTTAGTGTCACGCTCGCAGAACTGAAGGCGGGAGAGCATTTACCTCTGAACCGGGGCACGCTGCATATCATCGGCACGATCAGGGGACGGATCGAGGTGGAGAGCACGACAGAACCAATAACTTTATCCGCCGGTCAATTCTGCCTGATCCCGGCGGCCGTCGAGGGCGCGGCCTTGCGCGCGCGGAGCGCCGCAAGCTGTTTATGCGTGCGCCCAGGGAAGGTCGATTGAAGAAATTCCTTCAAAGCTGGCTGGTCAATACCCTGGCGGTGCTAACGGCGGTCTATCTCGTCCGAGGCATTCATTATGAGAAGCCACTGGACCTGGTGGTGGCCTCCTTGCTTCTCGGCGTGCTCAATGCCGTGCTCCGGCCGGTGCTGATGTTGCTGGCCTTGCCTTTGCTGATTTTTACTCTCGGCCTTTTTATGCTGGTCATCAATGCGCTGGTGCTGTTCTTCATCGGCAACCTGCTGCGCCCGCATTTCAGCGTCGACTCCTTTTGGGCTGCGTTCTGGGGCGCCCTGGTCGTGAGTATTGTTTCGATCATTCTCAACACGCTTACCGGCTCGGGAAAAGCCCGCGTCCGCATCGAGCGCCGCCGTCCCGGCGGTCCCGGCGGTGGCGAGCCCATTATTGACGTGTAAGTAGCCCCTGGGTCGGATGTAGCCATCCAGACTACTACCGGGACTCCGCCAACTCCGCTCCCACCTGACAAAGGTAGCTAACCAGTGCTTCCGGCCGAATCAGATTCGTTACCGCCGCGCGTTGATCAGGATTGCGCAGCTTCTTATAGGCAACCACCCGCTCGCCGTGGCTGGTAATCAAAATGCATCCCTGGTCGGTCTTCCAGATCTGCCCCGGGGACAAGGCCACCACCGCGTGTTTTGCTTCAGCGCTTACCATCTCTTGCATACCTCTATAGACGCACTTGGTTTGCATACGCTCCATTACAATCCTGTAATTGTTTTGCAATCGAAGTGTGCTCTACGATCCACCGATCACGCTGAAATTAGTCGACCTTTGCACTGCGTTGTCTGACCACGGCGAGAGTCCTCCGTTGATCCTTATTCGCGTTCATTAGCGTCCATTCGCGGTTGCCTCTTCGCGTTCATTGCCTCGCTTCGAGAAAGGCCTTCAGCTCCGCCGCAGCTTTACCGCCGAATCCCGGCACTTCGGCAATCCGTTCGACTGGCGCCAGGCGAATGCGTTGGACCGAGCCGAATTTCTTTAACAACGCGGCTTTGCGCCGTTCACCAATATTCGGAAACTCATCCAGGATGCTCTCCGATATTTTGCGCAGCCGCAGCTCCGCGTTATAGGTATTGGCCAAACGGTGGGACTCGTCTCGCACACGCTGGAGCAGTTTCAACGCCCCGCTTTCGTGCGACAACCGCAGCGGCTCTTTCTCGCCTGGCCGATAAATTTCCTCAAATTCCTTCGCCAAACCGAGAATCGGGATATGGCTCAGGCCCAGCTTAGCCAATTCGGCGCACGCGACGTTAAGCTGGCCTTTGCCGCCGTCGATCAAGATCAAATCCGGGAGGGTCCCGCGCTTGGGAAGGGCGCCCGGCGCCCGGTGCGCGCGAGCGTCCGCCGCCGCGGCGTCGGTGCCGGGTGTCAGCGGACGGTAAGTTTGATGCGCGCGGCTGACATCGTCCACGGCGCGCTGGAGTTCGGTGGCGACGGGCTGGCCCGGCTCATCCGCCGCGGGACCGGAGGCGGCTTCCACCGCTTTGGCTTCGTTCAGCACGCGGGTGTACCGGCGACGCACCACTTCGGCCACCGAGGCAAAGTCGTCCTGCCCTTCGACCGTTTTGATGCGGAACCGGCGATAGTTCGACCGGTCCGGACGGCCGTTGCGAAAGCTGACTAACGAGGCGACTTTGAACGTGCCGCTGATATTTGAAATATCAAAACCTTCAATGCGCTCGGGCGGACCGGGCAAGCCAAGCGCTTCGGCCAGTTCGACTAAATCGCGCGCGGGATCGACGGCGAGCGGCAAGCTATAGGGCACGCGCTCGAAATGGTTGACCTTCCTGGTAGTGCGACGCAGATTCGCAAGCAAATCGCGCAAGTCGGCGGCGCGTTCATATTCCTGCGACGCGGCGGCTTTTTTCATTTCCTCTTCGAGATGCTCCTGCATTTCCTCGCATTGGCCTTCGAGGAAATCACAAGCGGCCTTGACCTGTTCGAGGTACTGCTCCCGCGTGACGTTGGCAATGCACGGCGCCGTGCAATACTTGAGATGCGCGTACAGGCAATGCTTGTAATCGCGGTCGGTCGGCGTCAAGGGCCGGCAACCGCGCAGATGGTACTGGCGCCGGACCAGGGCCAGGGTGCTGCGCAAGGCGCTTGAACTTGGGAACGGACCGAAGTACCGCGCCCCGTCGTCTTGTTTCAGCCGGGTCAGGGTGAACCGCGGGATGGGGTCGTTGAAGTTGACCTTGAGCATCAGGAACCGTTTGTCGTCGCGAAAACTGACATTGTAGCGCGGATGAAATTCCTTGATGAGCTTGCTTTCCAACAATAGCGCCTCAGGTTCACTGCGCACGACGTGAAAATCCAGATCGTGAATGGCATCAACCAGGGCATTAAATTTAAGATCCCAACCCATCCGCCGCGACGATTGGAAGTACTGGCTGACGCGTTTGCGCAAGTCGCGAGCTTTGCCGACGTAAATCACCGTCCCGAACCGATCCTTCATCAAGTAAATGCCGGGTTTGTGCGGGAGAAGACCGACTTTTTTGCGAATGTTCTCGGCCACTGACATGCCGCTTATACCATACAAGGGACCTGGCGGACCTGGCAAGGACCGGGGCACCGCGGCCCAGGGCAGACGGATCTCATTCTCGCGGTAGGGACGGCGCGCTGCGCCGTCCGCGCTGCGCCGTCCGCGCTGCGCTCGGCGGCGCAAGGCTGGAATGTGAACGGACCTCCTCGCCATTCGTTCCGCCCGCTAAACGCGGGCGGGGACATCGCAGCGCGATGTCCCTACCTCACGGGCGCCCTTTTCCAATGGATTTAGATGCGTTTGCCCTGCAGCGCGGCAGTGTTGATCGGCAGAGGTCCGGTATCCAGACCCCGCGCTACTTGTCTGGCTTAGGTGCCGTGCCACAGCTGACACCCGCGAGCGGGGAACCATCGACATTGCGCAGTCGGGCGCAAAACTCCCAACCGAGATTGTTCTGAGTAATTTTGAGCAAAAGCGGGTTCCAACCGGCTCTCAACGAGACCTTCACCTTGTCGGAGCCGGGCTGCAAGGGACGAGCCACATTCAAGGCGTAAACCTGCTTTTCGTTAAGCCAGGCTTTGACGCCGTCGTCGCTGCCCAATTCAAGGATGGCATCCCTGGGTTGCTCGCTGTGAATCCAAGTACGGACATAGGCGACGCATTGCTGGCCGCCTAAGGTCTTGAGCAAGTCCATCACCCAAGGTCGTTTGGGGTCGGTCCCAGGCGGGAGAGCGGTCCACTTGGTGTCGGCGCCGGTTTGTGACTCAGGAGCAAAGCCAATATCAAATAAAGCCGCGTAGTCCTTGTCCGCCTGCCGATAAGGACCGGACACCTGCCAGTCCGTCAGGTACTCGGCGCTTTCCTGGATCTGTTTGAGTGCGTCCTGAACTGCCTGGCGCGTGGCCGGGTCGGTGGCGACAGCCATCGCTTTGCTAAGGGTGGCAATGCAAGCCGCCGATTGGTTGGCGGGTAGAGCCGAAGCAATTCTTACCGCGGCACGCGCGGCTTCGTTGTGCAGGTTCGGATCATCAATCTGGGTATCGATGGTTTGCAGAGCCTCAAGATCGGGCACTTCGGCCAGGCCGGCCAAAACTTTGCGGCGCTGCTCCGGGTGCCTTGCGGCGCGCAGCAGGGCTCGAAGCGCGGCGACCCGCGGACGACTTGCCATCCTGACCGATTCCTCCTGAGTTACTAATCTAACCCCGCCATCAATGGCCAGCGAGCGAAAGGCCTCATCCTCTGTGGTGCTGGCCAATTGAACCAGGTCGGGGAGGAGTTCTGAATCTGTGGTGTCGCTCAAGGCGCGCACCGCCGCAGCGCGCACTTGCGGGTCCTTGTCCTGCAGACCAGTGCGGAGAACGGCTCGAACTTTTGGGTCGACGATCCCGCCGCAGACCGGTAAGAGGGCAACCCGGGCCTCGGGCGAACCCTTTTCGATTCCTTGGACGAGCGCATCGGCATCGGGACGCTTGCTTTCGATTTGGAGATGCTGATAAGCGGAGTTGACGGCCTCGGCGGTCTGAACACGAGCAATCTCGTCCGGGGCGCGAAGAACCAAGTCAACCAGTGCCGGCAACTGGGAATTCACGACCAACACACTGAGTGCTTGCAGCGCTGTTTTCCGCGCCGAATCCCCTGCACGCTGGGCTAATTCCAGCAGTTTCGGCACGGCGCTTTTGTCGTTCCGCGCGCCCAGGGCGCGGGCAGCTTCGGCTTGGACCTGCGGCGCGCCCGACCCGAGTTGTTCCAGGAGCGCCTCCGCCACATCGCCCCGACTCACCTCAGTCAGAGTCTCTCGCGCGACCTTTTGTTCATTCGGCCCACCGGAAGCGGCAAAACTCAGGAGCAACGGAACGGTTGTGGCATCGCCAAGCTTTTTCAGTCCCCTCAGAATCGCCAGTTGAACATCGGGGCCGCTCCTCGCGAGCAGACTGGTGAAAGCGGGCAAAGCGGCTGGGTCTCCGCGTTGGGCCAACCCTTCCACCAGGGCTAACTGAATGTCAGGGTTAACGCCCGGAAGCAGCCCGGCCACTTCACTGGTAGCCGTGGGCATGGGCAGATCCCGAACGAGTTGCAGAGCGGCCAATTGGTCGGGTCCCGGCGTGCTTGCGATTGCGTGGGTTACCATCGAGAGCCCGGCATTGCCAGAGGCGCGAACCCTGCCAATAAAGGCGCCCATCCGGACCTGGTCGGCTTCGCCCGAGACATCCAACTGCTCGAAAATGGCAAGTGCGCCGGCGTGTTCTCCCGAAGCGAGCATTTGATTCCCGCAGCGAAACAGGCCGTCGACCGCGGCGGCATGCAGCGAACCGGTGGAATTGTGGGCGCAAGCGCGCAGCGCTTTGACAGCATCGCCGCCGCCGATCCGGCCGAGTGCGCGCGCGGCGGCGGCATCGGTCCTGGTGTCGGGACCATGAATGAGCTGGACTAGCAACGGCAACGCGCTCGCCTCTCTTCGAACCGCTAGCGAATCAATAAGGCCCACCCGCACCAGTCCTTTGGTTTTCGGGACGGCCTCGAGCAATGCCGCGCCGGCGTCTTCAAAGGGCATCGGTTCCAGGGCGTAGCGGGCGGAGTGCGAAAGTTGTTCATCGGCGAGCAGTGCGGCGAGCGCCGGAACGCATCGGGCGGTGCCAATGAACTTCAACCGAGCACAAGCGGCGTCCTTCTCAGCGAGCGAGGCGTTTGACTGCAGCACTTGAATGAGCTGCTGTTCCTCACTGGGATCCGCCGCGTGCGCCAGGACCAGGGCGCCACGGAGACATGCGCCAAAAATCAAAACTGAAAACACCGATTTTTTCATACGAACAGGCATTGGGAGGGGCGTTAATCAAGGCTCATGCGCACCAGGGCGCCCGCTTGGCGATCGAGAGCAGACGCTCGGCTTCATCGTCATTTACGAAATGTTCGCTCACCGGGTCCCATTTGACCGTGCGATTGAGCTGCTTGGCCACGCCCCCCAGGAGCAAGGCGCTGGCCGCCCGATAAGCCACGTCCGCGTCGCAGATGGGCCGCTTGCGCGTGCGAATGCATTCCAGGAAATTTCCTGAATGGCTTTCGCTGTGGTACAAGTGGACTTCATTCGGGCGCAAGGGTTCGCGTACGATTTCCGGAGGGTCAGACACCAGCGCGTTGCGGTCCACGGCGATCCGGCCGTCAGTGCCGACAAAGCAGGCGCCGCCTTCGCCGCCGATCGGTTCGTTCGGGTAGGGTTTTCCGTAAACCACCACCCCGCTGCCATACCGGTAACAGGACCGATTATTTTCCATGAAGATTTCCACCGGCCCGGTCGCATCCGCGTCGGCAGCCCACTGGACGATGTCGTAGTGATGCTGTCCCCAGTTAAGTTCGCCGATATCAAAACGGTGTGGGCCGGTAATACCATCGTAAGGCAACCACGGGGCGGGG
>DASRFK010000254.1:0-40764 GCA_035651635.1 Verrucomicrobiia bacterium
CCAAGCCAAGAACGCAAGGTTTGCGCAACGATCTACAAATGCGCGCTATTTATTCCAGTTTTGGCAATCTTAGGAGGATTCCTTTCGGTGGCACTTCGAAAGCGACGAGACAAGGCGAAATCTGGTCATGAGCAGTATAGCTCAAACGGCAAAGTTCGGCCGCGGATAAAACCAAACTGGTGGATTTTATCCAGTGGGTTCCTTATCGCGGGCACTTCTATGTCGCTCTCCTTCGACCAAAGCCATTACGCGAAGCAAATCGTACTCCTTGTAACGTTAGGGATTGTTTTAATAGCGATGTATTGGCTTCTAAAACAAATCGATAACGAGATGCGCGCAAACCTCATTGGCACTGCCTTGATTGTGTTTGCATTTCGCGCTCTGCCGTCCCCCGGCATAGGACTTACCTGGTGGACCATTGATATTTTGAAATTTGAGCCTCGGTTTTTTGCAGCCTTGGACCTATTCAGTAACATTGTGGCTCTGTTGGCATTATTGACTCTTAGGCGATGGCTCGCGAAGCGCTCCGTTTCTGGGGTAATCGCCACTTTAACTGTACTGTCGGCGGTGGTGTCGCTGCCCAACATTGCCATGTTCTACGGGTTCCATTTGTGGACGTACCAGCACTCAAGAGGGTTTGTCGACGCTCGATTCATCGCCACAATTGACACCGCCTTAGAGTCTCCGCTTTCGCAACTGGCTGTAATTCCGATGCTTGTATGGATCGCTAGAGCTGCCCCGGAAGGTCTAAGGGCAACGTTTTTTGCCGTGATGTCCTCGTTACTTAATGTCGCTCGATTGACATCTCAACTAGGTACGCATTATTTGGCCGAAACATATATTGTCGAGCGCCAAATACGAGATAGCACGACCGGCTCAATCACAGTTAATGAGAATTATTCAAATCTAGGCCGACTGCTCTGGTCTGACCTGGGTCTAACGCTCCTTGTGCCGTTTCTTGTAATCGGAGCGGTCGAGATCGCGAAGCGGCGAAGACCCAGTGTTCAGTAGGGCAGCAGTTGCTTCTAGGCTGTTGCTGCAAGCGCCGGTTGAAGAGAGCCACCCAGCTTCTCGATCATCAACGATTGGATTATCTGGTCGTTAAGAATGCAAGAAGTATGTTCAGCGGCGTCGAACGATGCATGTTCGTAGAATTTGTGAGCCGGATTTCCTCCCTGGCATCCTTCGAAGAAAGCGCATTGGTCTGCGCATTTCCTAATTCCGTCATGGACCTGCTTTTGATAAGATGCAAACTCGGCGGTATTACGAATGTCCCAAATGTTTGAGGTCGCGATGCGATGTCTTAGATGCCGCAATGGACCAAGCGTTGCGCTCATGAGTTCAGGATTACCCCAATAGAATCCACCGTCCGCTGAAACGTTCAAAATATCTAGGCAACCAAGATTGTTGGGATCCAGTAACGGATGAGCACCTCCAAAGACTCGACGAGAAGTTTGATCAAAGTCTCTGACATACGACTCTGGATACTTCGACCAAAGTTCTAATAACTGTCCAAGGTAATCGCGCAGCCTTTCTTTATCATGAATTGTAAGCGAGTAAGGCGAGTCGACATTCTCCCCAATACTAGCAGCCAGCAGGTAACTCCACGCAATTCCACGATCGTGAAAGAAATGAAATAATTGCTCTGCAGGCAAATCTAGAGTTGCCTTTGTAATAACGCATATCGCCCCACCTTTCACGCGCCGTTTAATTAACAGGTCCATGGCAGCATTCACCTTCTCGAAGGAGCCGTGCCGGGAGCGAGTCTTACGATGCAGATCGTGAATGCACTTGGGGCCGTCGACACTTACGCCTACGACAAAATCGTGCTCCAGAAAAAAGGAGCACCACTCGTCATTTATCAAAGTTCCATTTGTTTGAACTATGAATGCAGGGCGCCTATGAGCGCCAGAGCATTCCAGGCACTTATGCACAGCTCGCCTAAAGTAATCGACACCCAAAGCCAAGGGTTCGCCTGTTAACCAAAGGATATCCATGCCGACAAGGGATGGGTTCGCATATACCTGATGGAGCGTTTCAGCGAGTACAGCATCGGGCATCACGGCCGTGTCGTCCCTGTTGGGCGCCCAACAGTAGCTGCAATCGAGATTACAGAACCAAGCCGGGTGAAAGGTGGTTAATATTCTCAATTAAGCCTCCCGGTCTGCGTGGGGTGTTCAATCAGCCCGCTTAGCGTGACTCCCCCAGGCAAGATTTGCTCCATTACAGACGACATTGTCGGCGGCGGCGTGCCAAACATTAAATTCCTCCTCCTTACACCTAACTTGGCTCGAAGAGGATATTTTAGTGGCAAAACTGCTCGGAGAGCTTCTTGCCGCAGTCGTGTTAATCATCGCTGCGGCTTGTTTAACCGCGTCGCGATCCAGGGTGTGTTGGTTGGTGATCATGAGTTACATGAATGCTCCACGATGAGCGACTAATTGTCAAATCAAACCTCAATCAAATCTCAACAGGCGCAACACGCGGAACACTCGCACGCCTCAGCATAAATTGCTGTGTCCAGTTCACAACGGACCCGTAATAGTCGGCGCATTCCCGGCTGCCAGTCCGGAAGGTGATCTCGAATGCCATTGGCCGTTCAGGTCCATAACCGGATCCGGTCGAGCACACGATGGCATCGGTGAAGCGGTGAAGCGGTTGAGGATTCTGCGAGACGGCGAGACGAGTAGACGAGTTTCGGAAGTTTCGCAATCGTCGGCCGGGGATGGTTGATGCTTGGCGAGGTGATGGCGATCGAATGATCGAATGCACGCCGCATGATCCCATAATCTCTGATGAGATCGGCGCCACCGTGTCGCCGGCGAGTCTATCGGCACCTTAAGGTGGGAAATCTTGAATCAGGCAATTTCCGATCCGAAACTTTTCCCTTTGGTGGTCAGACCTGTTCGCATACGGGTTTATGGCGATTCTTCTTGCTTCTTGCACCATTCTGTCAGGTTGTTGAGGAAGCGACAAAGCCGCTTGCCTTGGTTTTTTTGAGCGACCGCCGACACACGACACCATTGCCATCACGGTCTGGAAGTTTAGGCCTCGTCAGTGATGCCCATCGAGCCCGATGCAGCGTCAATCCCCTTCAACCGCGGCGTCTACACCTCGCGCCCTCCGGGCACGTATGCCCAACGAGAACTCTCCTAGAGCTCACGCCATCGAGGTAAGCCGGACTCCATAAGAATGCACTCAATGCAATTAGAAGCCCATCTCAACCAGCCCAGTTGGCAGTTGAAAATTGAACTATCGCCACAATTTGTAACGCAGCCAAAAATACGACATAATACCAAAACAACCATCGGTTGGTCTTCTTCTCAAGCACATGGGCCAAAGCCACAAACACAGGAAAGCAAACAATCAAATATCGACGATATGATATAAACCAACTGCTTAAAGCGGGAACTAATCCAGCGGGTAGCGCATACCAGAACCACGTGCGGTTCATGCGATAAATGACAGGAAGAAGCACCAGCCACAAAATAAAAAATACGCGATCCAATGCTCCATCTAACATTCCATCAACCGTCCGTATGTTAGCGAAAGCATTCAAAAAACCATGAATGTCCATCATATTCCGGAGCGAAGGCGCATTCGGATAAAACCGTTGCGCCATGAAGCCCTCAAAGCAATTCCCCGTCCAAGCATACATCAGAGCAAAGTAAGTAACGTACCCTAGCAATGGACTCAATAAAATCCACCAATGCGTCAGTAATTTTCTCTCTTCATAAAGATACCACAGCAAAGGGAGAACAATAAAAATGCCAATCGCTCTCGTTAGAGGAAGTAAGCAGCCAATGATTACAATCCACAAAACTCGCCAATTTGAAAGAGCTAAAAACAGCCCAAGAACTAATAGCAAGAAAAGTGACTCCGTGTAAGGAATTGAAAAAAACAACGCTCCGGGAAACGCCATAAGCAAGATAGTGGAGTCGCGTCCAATGCTTGCGCCCCACTTGTCGGCGGCCAGCTTATACAAAAAGCAAAGAGCCACAATGGAAAAGGCATTTGCCAAAATGACGCCGACGATTAAATTCCTGTGCGGGATCAAAGTGGAGACACACCGAATGCTCGCCGGCCACAAAGGATAAAATGCGCACACCGCCGAACCTGTTGAGTAACCGTCGGAACTGAGCCTCAAATAATCTCCGCCATCCCAGGCAGCCCATCTGTGCCAACGATGTGAGTTTTCGGGTTCGGCATTAAATTGGATTAACGCAACCAAATCTGTCGACATCAACAGTGCAATAAAGCAGATGACTAAGCACTTATAGGTTACGACAAGTCTTAGCATGCGTGTCTGCCCGGTCAAACATCAGATTGTTGTGTTTTCTATTCTTATTACAAGTTAGCCGATAAGTGAGCACACACACGCGGCTGTGTTTTCATCGCTAAAGCAAGGTGATAGGTACTTAAAAGCCATACAATCAATACCAGAATTCCCAAAGGCTTATCGGCAACCGCTGAGTCAATCTTTAGCCATTCCCAAATGTTGCCGAGGCAAGGACATGGTTGATTCACGTCTAAATACCACCGGCCAAACCGGTACATAAGCAGAATGGATGATAGCCACATCAACGCACCGCAGCGAGCTCGCATTGAACGGTGTGAAAGGCAAAACACCCCCACCCCTAACTCGAGTATAGCAGCAATTATTAGCAAAGCCCGAACAGAAAGATGTCCTACAACAGGATCAACAGTTCGTAGCAATTTTGCATGCCCTAAAATAGCGCCACACTTAGCGAGACCGCACAGAATAAAAAACCACCCTGACATAGTCAGAAATGCCATTTGCGCTCTTCTTCCTGTTTTACTCATTCACTCAGAGCTTTATCTGCTGCGATTCACAAAGTTCTTCTTTAACCAAATTAACAAAGGCACACAAACTCCAAGCAATAGGCCCGCTAACATAATGAATTGTTTTGTCGAAAGGTGGTTTGAAACCAGTGGGCCAAAGGTCGCAGCTTCGTATATCGGAATACCATTTGCGTTCGTAAGCATTATTTGTAACTCCTCCTGGGTCGGCAAACGAAATCCGACGCGGTACGAAAGGGTTTTAGAGAATCTTTGGTCGGAAACTCTCGTACCAGAAGTGAAGAATGTTTGAAGATCGACCTGAAGTGGCTTGTCCTCAGGATGTATCAGCTTACGCCTCCAAACAATGTGCCGAAACACTTGACCATTGTTGAAAAACTCAGTATCAGCGTTGATGCAAACGCTAGGTTGATTCTGGGTGTCAAAAAGCAACCTCGTCCTAGAAAACAATGAACCTTCATTTGCGTAACTATTCAGTTCGATCGGCGAAAGCTCCGTCATTGAAATGAACAGTTCGTACTTATTTATGGGAGATTCAGATCCACGGGTTATATCCAGAATATGACACGGCGTGCCGCTTAATGAGGTACCCGTTCTTAAACTCAATCCTTCTGCAGAAGTCAACCAGCCGTAAAGAGTTTGCTTGCTGAGGAATAATGGCAAGCCAACCACATCGGACCCTCGACGGTTCGAAATCTCACCGATTGTGCTGTTGCCTGAGATTTTATTCGAAGAGGATAAAAACAAATGCGACTCGAAGACCGCGTTCGAGGTGTTTACCGTCTTTTCTTCTAAAGTTGCGTGACGACCGTCATCCAAGCGAGACGTTTTTATAGTTATTACGTCCGAGCCAATGGAGTAAATAACTGAAGCTGTGTTTGTCGACGCAGCGAGGTCTGTTGCCCTCGATTTTTCAAGTTCTGCAATAGCTTCTTTGCTCAAATGGTCTTTTAAAAGTTCAATGTGGTTCAAAGCGGGATGGTTTGCTTTATACGTAATTGCGGTCTCTTCGGCAGAAATGCTATACCCTACGATGCTCTCTCCGGGGTCGCCGAACTTGTCGATAAACGATGGCACTTCTGCCCCAGAGGATAAATCGCCAAAGAGTGTTGCACTAAAGAGAATACTCAGGATTGCCAAAGTGAATGGGGTTAAGCGCATGGGTGATCCAGGTTTCGTTTTTAGCGCGATAATGGAACTTGGAGCTGGCAATGTTTGTAAATTGACAGATTATGCGCGCGCACTTTTGCAAGTGAAAGCACGCGCGTTTACAGCATTTTGCCGATCTGCACTGGCAGATTTAATAGCAATCGTGAGTCGTTTTATCATTGCAGGAGCCACTGGAGTAGTAAACTACCCATTTGCCCTGCACTGGATCCCAATCCCAAATAATATATGTCGGCGAGACGGTCCCGTTGTTCACACAATTTCCTGGATATTCGGTGTCTTCGCAGGAATTACACGTGTACGACCACCATTTTGTTTGCGCGGTGGAACCGCTAGTCGCCCCTCCTCCCACTGCCCAGATGTAGTCACAGGCTAGAAGATTACCGGTGACCATTACTCCAACGAGTATTGCGATGATTAGTTTCTTCATTTGGCTTTTTGATTTTGCAACCTAGCCGCCGATGCGTTCGGCGTACGTTCTACATTTTGTATGTAAAATTCCTCTCATTTATTCATAACAAGTGCACTTTGCCCATCAGCACCGGCGTTGAGCGTTGCTTCTAACATGGGCTCCGGACTGATGCAAGCTGAAAATATTAGACTTTTCAACCAGCCCATCGAAAGTTGACAAAACGCCAAACCAGAATGGCGTGCAGCGTGACGCTCACAGTGATAACAATCAAAAGTAGGAACTTGTTTTTCGCTTCGTAGAAAAAGCTCGCTAGTGCTACAAACATAGGAAATACAATTGATTCAAACCGAGTGAACGAAACGAACGTACCACTCATCGCGGGAAGTATCCCCAATACGTAGGCCCAAATTAACATATCCTTCCCCAAGCGCCAGATCCGCGGAAGTGTGTACATCAAAATAAGAAAAAGACCACGGTCAAGGACTGAACCCTTAAACGCGTGCCAAGCGTCAGGGGAAAGAAAACCGACGACAAACTTCGGTAAATTCCACAGATTGCGGATTGAATGAATGTTCCGCCAATATTTTTGCGCCTGCAATCCTTCAAAGGGATTTCCCGTCCAGAGTTTTATTAGGCAAAAATAAGTTAATAAGCCCATTATCGGCGCAAAAACTATGGCGACGTTTCTATAATTTGTTTGGCACCAAATCGCCTTTGCTATTTTAAAACACCACACGGAACTGGTTCTGCCAGGCATTTGCACTGTACGGTGTTCACGATGTTGCACAGAGGCTGCAGCCCCACAGGAGGTTTGGGAGTGACCAGACCGCATGAAAATCTTAGGCCAGGGCCGAAACCCTCGAATCGGGAATATCCCGACCTGTTTGTGCCGGAAAGCGTGCCAAACAATCGGGAGGATCGAGAATACCCCGACGCCGCGGGTGAGGGGCAACAAAAACGCGGCCAGCAACGCCACACAGGACTGGTTTCGCTCCAACCCAAAGAAAAGAAGCATGAGAATCAAAAAAAACAATGATTCGCTATATACGAACTGGTAAAAAAGTGAGCCTGGAAAGGTTATCAGAAGGATAAGGGCCAAGGATGCGACTGATTCACCAAATCGACGAGAAGTATTATAATAAAAAAGAAGCCAGCCAGCCAGCGAAAATCCGTTTGCTAGTAACAATCCTACAATTAAGTGATCAGCCCCTGTCAGGTTCGCAACGAAGCGTATGGCAAGCGGCCATAGAGGATAGAAGGCGCAAGACGCGCTGTTTTTGGCGTACCCAACCTTGCTTAGAAGAAGGTAATGCGCCGCATCCCAGGTACCGAAGTGGCTTGCAAAGTCTGGGCCACCTTCTGGAGGCCAGCGAGCTATGCCCGAAAAGAAAACTCCTTTGTCAAAGTTGGGCCAAAAAATCGACGCAGCGCAAATAAGCGCAAAATAGCCGACTTTGAACAAAACTAGCAGAATCGCGAGTCTTTCCCAACTATGCCTTGGCCGCATCCTTTTGAGAGTTGGCGATCAAACCGGACCGTCTTTTCCGTTGGCTTCATCGCTCCAATTGAAGAGGACGTTCATCGAAAAATTCCACAACGTTACCAACATAATTGTCAAGCAATTTGCCATGTACAAGTTGAAATTAAAGCCGCGGTAAAATACACTTAGAAGCATTACGGCCACGCCAATCCCAACACCGCAGATTGCCTGAAAGCGTAACAAACGCCACCCCCAACCGCATCCCAAACGACTTGCGCTGCCACAGCCCCGGAATGTCCACATTTCGTTCAAAGCGAAATTATTCAACATGGCTGTTTCTGCCGAACAAAGCTTACTGATATTAATATCCCAATTGCAGTGGCGAACGAGCAAATGCAGCATAGCCATATCAATAAGAAAGCCAACGGCGCCCACTGTACAGAACCTGACGAATTGATAGGCTCTCACCCAAGTTACATTAATAGGCCTTATTCGAAATGGCATGTTTATCATTGTAGTATTTATCGCCATCGATTGGCTGGCGATTGTCCGTATGTCAACCGGCTTGCTACACTCTTGTTCTGATTGTCAAGGGGTCCTCCAAGTTGAGTGCTGCTGCAACCACAACACATCGAGGTTGGCTGGCATTAATACATCATTCCACGGAGCCGTTAACTTACGCCCATCTCTCCAACGGTGAAGACCAGCGTGGCCGTCCGCATAGGTCAACATGCATCCGCCAGAATGAATTGCGGTTGGTTTATCTCGTAGCACCCACTTTTCAGGTTGTTTTTCGTCGAAATCCCACTGCATTGCAAAACTTCCGTCGTTAATTGTTTCGATGCGTTCGTCGATAAACACGAGTGCCTCCGCAGGCGAGGGCCGAAGAATTTGGGCTAGTTTGTGAAAAGTTGTCACGGTAACCGTATTAGTTAGAGAGCCCATAAAGCAGTTGAGAGACACAGTCCGAACTGGCGGGGCGGTGACTGCCATTGAAGAGGCTGGGCAGCACCACACTTTGGACGCTTTAATGTAGGGACCTACTAAACTCCGTTGCAAAAGCAATGTGTTTGTGCGGTCTGGTCCGGGCAAACCTAGCCAACCCTCTACCCATGTCTGACCTAGGGGGATTCTCTGTCCGTCCTGGTTGGGAAGCACGGCGTCTTCGTGGTCGACGGCGTAAAGTTGAAAGGCCACAATAAACTCTTTCATGTTCGAAAGACAGGTTATCTGCCGAGTTCTGACCTTGGCTGCGCTAAGGCATGGCAATATAAGAGCGGCAAAAATGCTTATAATAACCATGGTGACCAGCAACTCTATCAGATTGAAGGCTAGGTGTCGACATAGACCTATTGGGAATAACGGGCCCACTAACTTAGCTGTCTCAAATAATCCTTCGTTAATAGGGCGTTGGCTTCTCATTGATTTATTTTGACATCATGCTTTGCACGCTTTGAGACAATCATATCCAACCCGAAGCAAATGAAAAGCAATTATTATAGTAGACGTTATTGGCGAGCGTTGATAGCTTCGGTTAAAATGGCGGCGTGGCTTAGTGGGATCAAACCAACCGCCTGTGGCGGCTCGTGCGCCCACGCTACGTCCGCTGCAGCTTTAAGTCTGAGCGACAAAGACGCTTGCGTGAGTTTTACGTCGGGCATCCTACCGTATACCGCAAAGTACCGGCCACCGCCGGAACACGGGAATGTGGTGAGCATTATCTCAAAAGATTATATTTTATGATGCAGCGCAAGGCACTAAACCCGTCCTTCCAGTTGGCCTTTTTGCCATCTTCGTAGGTGCGTCCATAGTATGAAATGGCTACCTCGTAAATACGGACTCTGAGCTTACTGACTTTGGCTGTAATTTCCGGCTCAAAGCCGAAGCGGTTCTCCTCAATCGTGATTTTTTCCAGAACGTCCCGACGAAAGCTTTTGTAGCATGTCTCGATGTCAGTAAGGTTCAGATTCGTTGCCATATTCGAAAGCATGGTCAAAAGCCTGTTTCCTGCCGAGTGCCAATAATAAAGAACCCGGTGCGCGCCGGAGCCAATAAATCGCGAGCCATAAACGACATCAGCTATGCCGCGGAGGATGGGAGCGATGACCAAATAATACTCGCTAGGGCTGTATTCGAGGTCGGCATCTTGAATGATGACAACAGGTGCGGTGAGATAACTTAAAGCTGTGCGAATCGCTGAACCCTTACCACGATTATTCTCATGACGAACTACCTTCAGCCGTTCGTCCAGAATCGACAGTTGCTGCAAACGTTCCCAGGTTTGGTCGGTCGAGTGATCGTCCACCACAATCAATTCCTGGACTGGGCGCTGATCTAGCACATTGCGCACCACCTGTTCAACGGTCGAAGCCTCGTTGAAAACGGGCATAACAACCGCCAGGCAGGGAGAAATGTCGCTATTGGATTTAGGCTCGACCCACGGTTCGGTTGCATTCATTCACTGACGCAATCCATAGGTTGTTGAGTTCTCAGCAATTGTGCCAGACACTGATGGAGTCTTGGTACAGCTGTGCTGATCGTCGTCACAGTAACGTCCCGCCACCGGTGAAACAAGTCTCAAGCTCGACAAGCCGGCCAACAAACCTTGAATTGGGCCGCGAATAACCGCAAGTGTAACGCTGATAAAATCAAGAAATCCACGATGCCATGCTGTGGTCGTCCAAGGTGAAACTGCCTTTGGTCCGAGAATATGTGGTCCTTTCAAACATCCGGGCGGGCCGCGAATCCCACAGCGCGCGCCCCTTCGGTCGACTGTGGTTAGGTTCGACGGCTTCGGGTTTTTTTCAACGAATGTCGGGAAAACTTTACGCGCTAAGTAAGCCCGTACGCGTTTTTGATGAACTTGGGGCGTAGATGGAATTGGCTTTTGAGTGTCGCCTTCGTGGTGTTCAATCTAGGTGTCCTCTGCGCGGCAAATTCAAATGGCAAAGCGATTGACTAACAAATCTTCGGGCTTTTCGTAGTCTTTAAGGCGCTCGTTGTCCTGCTGACCTTTTAAACGAATACATTTTACAGCCCCAAAACTCCAAAGACACCCGCATTTCTTAAGCCCCTCAGCCCAGTAGCAGACGGATTAAGACACTTTCCAGGCCCCGGGAATCTGGTCTCTACCGATTCTTGTGAGGGTTGCGCCCACTTTAGCAATTAAATACTATTTTCCGGCCGCGTGCATATCCAAATTCTAACCAAAACACCTACGGGGCCCTCCACTGCAGCAAAGCCACTTGATTTCTTCCAGTGCATTTTTCTTGCCGGTCTTTTCCTCCGTTTTATGGTTTTTCCCTTCCTCGGCCCGTTTAACCCTGATAGCCAAGGCCATCTTGAATATATTTTGTATCTAAAACATTATTGGTCTTTGCCACCGTCGAATTTAGGTCATGAGACCTGGCAGCCGCCTTTCTACTACATTATTACTGCGGCGGTCGCGGAAATTACTGAAAACCCAAAGGCGTTACAAGGCGTTTCATTACTTACATCAATCGCAACACTTTGCCTATTTTATAAGTTACTTGCCACTCGGCTCTTTATATCTACTGATGAAGGGAGGTATATTGCTATGTCCTTTCTTGCTATTCTTCCACAGTTTGTGATGTTTTCTCTGTACATATCCAACGATTCAATGGCGACGCTTTGCGGAGCACTTTCATTTTTCCTAGCGGCTCAACTACTAAAAGTTCCTTCGATAAAGCGATTTATTGCTCTTTGCTCAGGGCTAGCGATTGGACTGCTTACCAAGGGACAATTTATTGTCATAGCGCCAATTCTGTTTTGCTGGGGCTGTTACCTGATTTGGAGAACAATCGCGCATCGTCGGATTTGGACACTCGTTGTAGCTTTCGGCTTCTTAATCTTAATACTAGGTTCCGCCAAATACGTTTTGAACGCTTCGACGTACGGGAACCCTTTTATCTCCAACCTTAACTTCAACCATGTTTGGATTAAACAGCAACAAGGAACCTACCTTGGCTTATACTCTCTGCTTGATTGTAACGTTTTTAAACTTTTGCGAAAACCAACCTTAGACGAATCTACGAAACACTCAATTCCGTTGATGCTATATGGCACATTTTGGTACCAGTGGATTCCGGAATCAAACTTTCGCGGCAACTCACTTCCGCTAACAAGTTGGATTGGTCGTTACATGGATTGTCTGGGTATTTTGCCAACTGCGATTAGCGTTCTGGGGATATTTGTTTTTAGTAGAAAGCTTTGGTGCTCTAATGGAGAGTGTCCGTTTGTTGAGCCGAGTGGGTTACTTAAAGGGGCTGCAGTATTAACCTTTGTAGGCAATTTGCTGATATTATTACGAACCTTTTTTCAAACGGATGTGTGGAGTGTCTTGCAAGCCCGATCCCTCTTTCCTTCGATTCTAGGGGCCCTCGTGGTATGCGACCAGGGATTGAGCTGTTTTGCCTTCCGAATTAGAGCGTCTCGTACAATTACGTATTGGCGACTCCTATTCGTCGTTGGTGCGGTTAGTTACTTTGTTTCCGAAATTGTCTTGCAGTTGGTAAGCGCTATCGGCGGGAATTGAAGCCCATATTAAGCTTCGTCTCTGATTGCTGTTGCCAATTGGCAACATCGTTTTAAGCGACTGATAACAAACGAGCTGCGCTTACGCAAGTGAACCGTTGTTGAGTAAGCTGGAAATCGCGAGAGGCTGTCATGTCGTCCGCGACACCTTAGAGTGGCATCTGTTTAAGCCACGTCGGTGGGGCTATCGCCATTAGTTCTTATAGCTTGGATGTTGGAGGTTCCGAGAGGGCAAATATTTAATACGATTTGACAGCGCGCTAATGCTTTTTGTTCAGAATGATATTATGTTGTGGTTAAGCCACTTGGGGAACGTTGCCCTGAATTTTTGTAAGGCACTCTCGGATTTTGCGATTGATATGGTTGTAGTTTTTTGGGCCTTGCAGGTTCCAAGTTCAAGCTTAAGTCTGCAAAACGTTATGCAACAACATGTTACAGCCGGGTTCGGCTTTTTCTTATGAATAATACGAAGACAGATGCGCGCCCTGTCTCTGGTGATAACGACGCAATTGTCCTTAGTCCCTTGTTCCAGGAAAGATTGACGTCTGATGAACTGGCGCGGCTAGAGAAGTGTGAATCCGTTATCAAAACAGGGCTCGCGACCTTTTTCGAGGTTGGTCAGGCGCTTTTAACTATTCGACTATGCGGTCTTTATCGAGAAGGTTACCCGACTTTCGACGCGTATTGCCATGCACGTTGGGGCATTGGACGATCGTACGCGTGTCGATTGATTGGGGCAGCAGAAAGGGTTAAATTACTTTCGCCGCAGACGGCCATCCAGAGACCTACAACAGAGTTCCAAATTCGGCCCTTCCTAAAACTGGCGCCCGAAGTCTTTCCAAAGGCTTGGGAAACCGCTGTCACCCGATCAAAGAATGGCAAAGTTTCCTCCGCTGTAATTCGGGCTGTTATCGCCGAGGCCGTTCCGGCGCAAACTCGCCCGACCACATTAAAACGACGTAAAAGGACTAAACTACCCAAGCATTGCTCTATTGGCGAAGTGTTAGTGCTGTTGCAAGAAACCAGGAAAGCCATCGAAAAGGGCGAACACCAACGTGCGCTAGCAGCAATTGAAAAAATAGATTGTCTCCTATTGTCCTGAGTAGCCACTTAAATCGCAATCCGCAGATCGTGTCAATATGAAGAGCGGGGTGATGACTCTGCTCGTGGTAAGGAATCGGTTACAGCATTCTTCGCCTCAGACCAGTGTGTGGCTTTCACGGCTTCCACGCTGCTAGGGTGTTAGCATTTGGTAGTTGCCTTTCTGGCGGTTTTTCCAAAAAGGCGACGACCAGCGGGCTTCACTGCTGTAAAACCGCTGATAGGCAGTCAGGTATTCTCGATAGTTCTGATCGAGCCACTCCGAATAGGCATTGAGATCCGAATCGTGAAAGTTTGTCCCAGTGGATAAGGATTCAAAGATCATTTCTGAATGTTGAAGTGCGTTCATTATTCCACTGGAGGATAACGGATCCATGCTTTGGGCACAGTCTCCTGCGAGACACCAGCCCTTGCCGACCGCGGGACGCCTGATGGTGGACGAGGCGTCAGCGAAGAATAACGAAACATCGGAATTGGACGCCGTGGAACAGGCCAGCACACGAGAGGCAGCAATTGGACATTCGGCGAGTTCTTCCAACATTACAGGCACGGAACGGAAGCGACATCGGGACGGACTGTTGGATTCAGTGCAAATATTTACTACCAGATGCCCAGAGGGTACCTTCACCGAATAAACCCAGCCGCGCGAGTAGGATTCAATCGACGGACCAAAATCCCCGGGACAATTCCGGACGCGCATGCCGAGACAGAAAAGACGGTCTAGGCGACTCCGTTCGCTGGGTATTCCGGCGAGGCCGGCACCTATTCTCCCGACGCAGATCACGAGAAACTTTGCCTGGACAGTAAAATGCTCAGGGCCGCGCTGAATGCCGACAACCCATTGGTTGTGACGCAGCGAGACTTCCCGCACACGGGCTTCAGTCACAAGCGAGGCGCCATGGCTGACCGCAGCGTTGGCCAATTCCCAATCAAAGAGGGTGCGATCAAGAGCGAGCGCGTGGCCGTGGGCTTGGAAAATAAAATCGCGCGTAACCGCCTCGGCTGTTCCCCACTTACTGACAAACTCATACACTGGCCGGTGGCGGCTCTCCCAATCTGGCCGGAGAACCCGCAACCGGTTTACCGCAACTCGCGCTTGAGGGGCCAGAAACTCGCCGGCCCTTTCCCGCTCGAACGTCGACGCCTCGACCAGAAGAACCCCAATGCCGGCGCGAGCTAGGCGCGCGGAGAGCGCGGAACCGGCCGGTCCAGCTCCGGCCACTACGACGTCATAGAAAGGCTTCAGAGTCAGAGATGCGGGATACTCGGATCGCGTTCGGCCTCGACCAGCGGCTCCGCTGCCCCACCCGGGAACGGCTCAACGAAGCCTAACTTGGCAAAATTATCGACGAGCGACTGATGGTCGGGAATGGAGTCTATCCACGGCTTCTGCACCTGTGCTTGAGGGTCAACGAAGACATTGATAGGGCGTTGGGCCGGCCACCAGACAGTGGTCGGGGACTGCTCGGCGCATTCAAAGAAATCCGACTGCCAAGGACACGCCATGGTGCGAGTAATGAACCCGGCACGCGGGGTTTGGGGAATGTTATTGAATGTGAAGGGCTGCATCGTAATGCGGAACGGAGCGGAATACATTTTAGGCGAAGTCATGCGAATGCCGGCTTCGATACCGGGGAAGAACCCACCGCCCACCGACTGGGAAAGAGAAGCGCGGTCCAGATTGTCGGGCGTTAGAGGCGGCTGAAGTGGATTCGGCGTAAAATCGGAATTGAAATCACCGTTCGCCCAATTGTTCAAAATCTGACGCTGATTGGTGGTGAAATTGAAGTTGACAAGGAAGTTGTTTTCGATGCTCAGGAGTAATTGCAGGGTATCCTTGCGGAGTTGATCGGCGGCGGCGTCCTTCTTCGAAAGCTGGACATAATCCGTGGAGATCGCACCCCACACGGGCAGTTGGGAGACGTAGCGCAGCTTCGCAAACGCTTTGAGGATGGGGAGCACGTGGTTCTGAAACGACGCAACCGTCGGAGGCTGCGTTCCCGTCGCTTGCGTCACGATGTCGAACATCGTGGTGATGCCGTCATTATAAGGCGCGAAATCGGGAGGGGCGACGATAACCCACGCGCCGTTGGAAATCACGACGGGAACTTGCCCGGGGATGGTTACTGTAGCGGAGATGGGGCCATCGGAAACATCATCGAACCAGCCCTCATTATTGGCGAATGAATTAGCACCGCTCGGGCCTTGGGAGCCGTCGCCGAGAGGCAAGCCTGCGGGAACACTGGCGGACCTTCCGCTGCCACCCAGAATGAGCAGCCGCCCCTTGGCATCGGTGCGCAACTCACCGAGAACGACGATCTGGCCCTTGAATTTGCCTTCGGAAGTGGCCGCAACCTTCTGCGCTGCTCCAGAAATGGGCGGAAAGATGGGCTTGATGATCAAATCGGCTTGCGGAACACCCGGATTGCGCGGCTTGTTGACATCTTCGGGAACATTCTCGCTTACGAACCAGCCAGCGGACGCCTTCTCGTTCGCCAGTTCGACGCGCCACTCAATCTGGGCGCCGGTGGAGAGATTGACTTCCCGCGAGGTGGTCTGACCAGCCGCATCGGTATCGAATTCAAAGACGCGGAAGCGGGCTGCCTGACGGCGGATCATTTGCCCTAGCTTGTATTTGGCGACGGGCTGCACCGCATCATCGGCGGTCAACTCCAGCGGACCGACGCCGGGGATTTCGGGAGCGAGAATGAAGCTGTCGGGGTGATTGCCGAGACGGGCGATGCCGATCCCGGGATAGATGCGATATGTCTTGCTCATGTGGTGGTTTTCTTAGAGGTTGGGAAAGCGGGCTTTGTCCATTTGCTGGATGCCCTGCAGAGCGATCTTGACCACAATTGGCGGATTCTGGGCGAGTGCGGCCGTCATCGCGGCGGCACTGGAACGATGAAGATCTAGAATGAATTGGTCAAGCGCGGCGGGGTCGTCGGGCGGGGTGAAACCGTCGAGCGTGAAGGGAGGTGCGGCGGCGAGTTGCGCGGGCGTTCCTCCGTCTTTGGCGGGCAGGCTGATGAGGTTCCCGAATAGTCCGCCCATGCTCACGTGCATCTCATTGAGTGCCCAAGTCGTGTAGCGGGTACGGATGGGGCCGTCGGTGGAATTGCTGCGGTCCCTGGAAAGAGCGCCGCGCAAGGCCGCCAGCAGGATATGGTAGCGAATATTGAAAATCCGGCACAAAACGACCGCGAGCGTTTGGGTGATGCGGCTGGCTTCGACGTCGGGATTTGGATCGGCCTGGTCCGCAAGGAAAGGGGCGGTGGGCAGTTTAACGATGGGGAACTTGGTCAGATCGGCCGTGTTAAAGATTCCGAGGAATGCTTCGAAATGAGAAGGATTGGTGGGAGACGATGTCAACCCTTCGCCCTGCCGCGCGATATCCGCGATGGTTTTGAGGGCAGTGGCGCGGGAATCGACCTTTTCGAATACCCCACCGCGCCCATGCGTCGCCTGCCATGCCGGTTCGAGAGCCGGGTCAACTTGAAACGTCGTCGCACTACCCTGACCGGGGAAGGTCACGATGTGATCTTTGGTTTCAAAACCGAGTTGCCCGGCCAATTGCTGCGCGACTTCCGGCCATTGCGAGTCGGGTTGGTCATCCTGCTGAAAGAGCCAAAAAATGCGGGCATAGATCAGACCGACGGGATGGAAGCCGTCACCGTGGGCTTGTTTGATGGGCTCCATGATGGCCCTTTGGGCAACGCTCATTTCTTCGAGCGGCGGCATTTCCGCGAGCAGAAACTCTTCAAGCACTTCCTTGGTCAATGGGCGGAGTTCAAAACGAAAAGGATCGAGCACTGAATGCGGGTCTTGGTCCTGGCGAGTCAGCGAAGGAGTGGCCCCAGCGAACAGGAGCAGGTTCTGGACGGTGATAAGGTGACACATTTCCTGAACGGCGATGTCGCGGATCAGGGACGCTGCCGGATCGCTTCCGAGGGACAAAGCCGCGTAGAGATATTGAACCAAGAGGGCATGCTCTATCTCCGCGCCAGCGGAAAGGAGGATCTGCGCCTCTTCGAGAGGAGTCTTACCTGGAACGATAGGAGAGCCCAAAATGCGAACAGCGTCTAGCAACGAATTTTGAGTTGTTACAGGAAAGGCTACCTCAGCACTGAGTGCGGATGCGGCGAAAGCTGACTCACCGCCGTCAGACACTCGGCGCCACTCTATTTGTCCCCAAGGCTGGATTTGTCGTTTCAACTGAAAAATATCCCAGCACTACTAAACAGTAATGCCTTTATTCTCAAAGCAGTTCACAAGAGTACGAATGGAAGGGATCGTCGTTGGGGTAACTCCGCTTTCATGGACCCGCTAGAGGTGTCCAGCGGTGTTATGACCATGGACTGCCAATTAAAGCATGGTGGCTCTCCCAAAAAGTGGCGGACGCCAGCCGCTACGGTGCTACAATCAATGGTTCCGCTGGCGCGCGTGGCGGCCAGCCGCCCAGTCGAGCCACTTTGGCTCGCATCACTACAGCAACCACTGAAAAGCAAAGGCACAATGCGCATTCCCTTCCGCGTAATCCATTGCAACTTTCTCACTGAAATTCGCCTTTCGGTCCGACGCTAACAACATGCGTGAATGCTTGTTTTAGCCGTTTTTGGTGGGACTGCCAGACAAAACGATCTAATTTTAACGTTCCCATGTGGTTCGGGCATCTGAGCGGAGAATGACCCGTAGGGCATTTATCGACGCAAAGGCGAGAACCCCCGGTTGCTGTCAGGTTTCAGTGGCCAAGTTCGCAGACGCCCGCCAAGCTCGGCGATGGAAGTTCCGTAAGAAAGCCGAAGTGCGTTCGCCACTATGATTCACCTGAACCTCTTAGAGCTGAAAATCTCCGAGAACACCTTCAGTCGCGTACATTTCCGTCGCTGAAAGGAACCAATGAAAGTTCCATTTTTGAGGCAATGGACCGACGAAGAACCGATTGGCGATGCCCGTAACACGCGCGAGGACGGAACGCGTTGGTCAAGAAGTTTGAAACCTGGGAAATGCAGGATTCGAATGCAACCAACGTGTCTCGTTTCTACCGCGTGCTGGTCGGACTTTAAAAAGATCCACGCGACTCATGTCCAAAAACCCGACCGACGGCCTGAACCCAAAATCGCTCGTTCCTCGCAACGCAGCTGAATGCTTTAATCCCATTCGGATTTTAACAAACGGGTTCCACTCACCGTTGCTGCCCGAAAAATCAAACCTTAACCAGGCGGCGAAAAGATGTGAGTAATGACACGGGCCTTCGGGCCACCGGAACACACGACTCAAGGATGTTATTAATATTCAACAACTTATAAACGACCCAAAAAACCTGTAAGGTCGAACGATTCGCCACGATAGCTGTGTCAGATTTTCTAGTTGAGAATACCGCGGTCTGGGTGAGTCCGACGTTAGGACTCGTTTGAACCCGTCGAGGCCAGTAAGGCCGCGTTCCGACAACTCAGTCCGAAACCATTAAAGAACGAACCATGAACCAAACCAGGTTGGAGGATCGAGACTGGGAAGCTATTGCACGTGGAGCGCGGTTCCGGCCATCGGAAATGGCTGCCCGATGCTCCGTATCTTTACGCCAGCTTGAGCGACACTTCGCAACACGTTTTCATATGACCCCAGGCCAATGGACCCGAAACTTACGGCTGCGCCTGGCCCAGGAATTGATTTCGCATGGGTCGTCGAACAAGATTGTAGTTGCCGAACTCGGATTTCGAGACAGCCCTCACCTGTGCCGTGAATTTAAGCTAAGGTGCGGCACGACCCCTCAGCACACTGCTCCGCGGGGCTTAAGCGGCTGAATTCCGCAAACAGAACTCAAGGGTCATTCCTGTAGCCGCGTCGCGTTTTTACAACAACTTCGAGTTGCGGGAACAAGTCTAGAGGGCTTAAGTAATTTGCATGCCCTCATAACAGCAGCTTAGCAGTGCTTTAAACTCGAAAGGTTGCCGCCCCGCGAAGCGCGTGCGAATGGCGAGGATTCCAGTAGCGCCGACTTGAGGCTCACATAATCTCACAAATATGAATATCGATATCGTAACCAGGTCCATTGATCCGGCGCGGACCAGCGCGAACACCGCTGAAACCGTTTTGACTCCCGCCGCTGTGAAAACACGCGGAATAAAGACTGTGTTGACGCTGCGGACGCCGGATGACCCGCGCCTGGAGGCCCAGCCTTTGTACCTTTCAGGGCTCGCTATCGGAGGTACGCCCCGAAACGTGATCTATCAAGCCACCATGGGGAATACGATTTATGCGTGGGACGCCGACAGCGGGATCGAACTGTGGAAAACCTTTTTGGGAATGCCGATTCAAGGCACGAGCGCGATCGATGCCCATAACACGAATGTCAGGTGGGGGGTTTTGTCCACACCCATTATCGATCGAGCTGCCGGTGCTCTTTATGCGTGCGCGTGGATTAGTGCCGACAAGACTGGCAACTGGCAGACGGGGCAACATTTTCTTGCCGCTCTCGATGTGATCACCGGCAAGCTGCTAAGGCCACTGCTTCCCTTGGAAGGTGCCATGTACGATCCGGGGCACGGTTTAGCGGTACTGAAGTTCCTGAGTGCCGAGCGAAAGCAGCGCTCCGCGTTAGCGATGGTGAGTGGCGCCGTTCTCGTTGCCTTCGGAAGCATCCAGGAAACTTCCAAAACCGCGCGGGGCTGGATTATCGCGGTTGATGTGTCCAAATGGACCATAGCCGCAACGTGGGCGTCCACAGCTCGTGGCACTGGCGGCGGGATTTGGATGTCAGGTGCCGGCCCAGCGATTCAAAACGACGATTCAATCTGGGTTGTCACTGGTAACGGCGACTTCGACGGACAGGTTGACTTTAGCGAGAGCGTTGTCCGTTTGAAGTATAAGCCCGCGGCGGGGGCAGCCAAGGCGTCAATTGCGGTGACGGGGTGGTGGACTCCCTGGACGGACGATGGCCGCACTGGCGGCCAGCCCGGAGGCGAAGCCGCCGCAGCCCTGCTTCACGCCAACCAGCCGAAAGCCTCAAATTTTCGGCCAGTGCCACATCTTGCACGACAGGGAGTACCCGCGGCGCAAATGGGTACCGCCTGGGGGGATCAGGACCTGGGCGCCAGTGGAATCGTAATCCTGGAGCATAAGGGCATTGCCCTTGTTTCGAGTAAAGACGGGATTCTCTACACTGTTAACATGGCGAACCCGGGTAACACCATGCCTGCCGATTTGACGGTCGCGAAGGCGGCCGCAAACTATGCCAAGCTTGCCGCAGTGCCGATTCTCTACACCTACTTTGACCCTTCAGTGGATCCCGCCACGCCCAATCCACTAAACTTGAATAAGTTGCCCGCCAATAGAACGCACCATTTGCACGGCACACCGGTCGTATGGTCCAGCGGCAATCATGGTCTTATGCATTTCTGCGGCGGCGAGAATGGCAACGTGCGAGCCTGGTCAGTGGCCGCCAATAAATCATCCACGTACCTAGGATGCAGCGCAGCAGCAGCTTCGCCACTGGCGCAGGTCCCACCCGGAGGAATGCCAGGGTGGAGCATCGTTTTGTCTGCCAACGGGCAAAATGACGGGATCGTTTGGGCGATGATGCCGTACGGCGATGCCAATCTGGGCTCGACCAACGGTCGGCTGCTCGCATTCGATGCCGAGAACCTCTCGAAATTTCCGGACGGAAGCGGGCAAATTGCGCCGTTGTGGGACAGCCAGGATTGGAACTGGAACTTCCTTCACCCCAAGTTCAATCGCCCGGTTGCCGTCGGAGGAAAGGTTCTTGTTCCCACTTATGACGGACGGGTGTTAGTGTTGGGGCTAGTGTGACGGTGTAGGGCTTTTATGACTGCTCTATCTTTCGTAGCGCTCTTCTCTGTTTTGCAGAACATCGACAACCTGGTGCTGGCTGGCGCTTATCGTTGGCAAAGCGTTGAAATTACCAAGCATTCGAACCTTTTCATCGCCTTTTTGTCTGCGCTGTTCACAGAGCTGGCCATTGTGGGAGCCAACTGGACTAAGACAGGAGCTTCTCTAGCGGGGTGGGACCATTACACCGAAGCCGTTGGTCGCGGAATTCTGGTGATGATCGGAGTCTGGACGTTGATTACCCACTTTTCACGTAGTTTGTTTCCGCACTTGCACACGCCGTCGGTGGAACGGAAAGTGCACGGTGGCCTCTTCAGCATGGCAAAAATGAGTTTTCGCGAAGCGGCCGTCGTTGGGACCGCCTTGGCGGTCGATAATCTAGGTCCCTCATTCGCCTTTGGTTTGGTCAATCCGACAGGCCCAACGCTCGCGTTGACATTGTCGGCATTGACGGGTCTGGGCAGCGTCCTGGCGGTTTGGGCCGGACAAACATTGGGAGCAAAAGGCCCGCGCCAATTGCAAAAATTTCCGCCCAAGCTTGTTGCCGGCTGCTTGATTCTTGGCATCGCCTTCTGTGATCCCGGGGATATTGCCCGCGACCATTTTCGCCTGTTGGCGAAGTAACGAGGTCGCGTCGCGTTTTTACAATCGTTTTTGATTGCACAGCGACAGGCCGACAATTAAAACAGCTAACACGGTGCATAAAAGAGTCTGAGCCCTCCCGAATCAGCTCCGGCTCTCTTTCGTGTGCCTAGACTACCATAAGGAACTTTATGCCAGAAAAACCTAGTTCAGTCTTAGTTAATGAGTTAATCGCGACCTCTGCCGAAGGAGTCCTACGCGCGCTTGAGGCCCGGGGCACGGCAAGCCAGAAGCTTTCCGTGGAGGACTTAGTAAAGAGCGGGTTCACCGTGAGCATCCATATCATTTGCGGAGGCATCAATCCAGGGTTCTTGGCTCAACTTCGATCCGGAGACGCGCAATAACAGAGGCCCAGAGATGAGCGAGCAGCCGCCTGGGAGATCGCTGTGCCCAAGTGCACAACCTGAATGGCAGGGCAGTGTGGCGTTCGGAGTGGTGCGGGGCACGGCCGAGGAGCCTCGCGTCACCAACTATCCCGAGGTCCTGCCAGTCACAGAGGATCTCTTGAAACTCGCTCAACCGGTTCATCCCACTGAGGTATTCCGGTTTGCCGCGCCATGCCTGTGCCATGGGTGCGTTCACTTTAAGATCGATCGCTGCAGTTTGGTGGAGCGGATAGTTAGGATACTGCCAGAAGTCGTTCGGTCACTGCCGTCCTGCGCGATCCGGTCACACTGTCGATGGTGGCAACAGGAAGGAGCGAATGCTTGTTTCCGGTGTCCCCAAGTTGTCACAGAAAACCATAATCCTTCAACCCTCATGAGGAAGGCAGCCGCGGTAACTCAAGTTGCGCGAGGAGAGCCGGTTTCTCGAGGCTGCCAGTCGCAAAGCGCATCACTGTAAGGTTCTTAGTTATCAGCCAATATGAAAACATTTATTCCGGCACGTCCACATGGCGTCGGTCTTCGCGGCGCAAATCTCTCACGAAACTCCCCACTTTTCGAAGGTTCGTTTGGACGGATCTTCCGAGCGCTTCCCCCCGCCGATTTTGGGGATACTGATCAGGAGTCGGAAAAGGCACTCGAACTGTTGGCCAAAAGCATGATCGCAGAGCTCGACAAGACAGACCCCAAAGATGGCCCTGATTCAGAGGAGAGTGGCATTCCTTCTATCTACACCTACTTTGGCCAGTTTATCGATCATGATCTGACGTTTGATCCGGCCAGCAGCTTGCAAAAGCAGAATGATCCGGATGCCTTGGAAGATTTCAGAACACCACGCTTTGACTTGGACAATCTATATGGACGTGGGCCGGATGACCAACCCTACTTTTATTCGAATGGGCGAAATTTCCTGCAGGGGAAACGGCTAACCGGAGCCGCAGCCAATCCAAGGGCAAGGGATTTGCCCCGCAGTTGGGAGGAGGATCCGCTGACAATTGATTTGGCAAAACGAGATCGCATGAAAAGGCGCGCGATTATTGGCGATCCTCGCAACGACGAGAATGTGATCGTCTCCCAACTCCAAGGCATATTTCATCGCTTCCACAACAAAGTTTCGGCGGATCACCCCGACTGGGCGTTTGCCCAGGTCCAACGCTATGTGCGATTTCATTACCAATGGGTCGTCCTGAATGATTTCCTTCCCACGATCGTCGCTCAGGATGTGCTGAGGTTGATCGTTCCTCACGTGGTCAACGGAACAGACGTGCGTACGCAGCGACCCCACCTTGAATTCTTTAAATGGAAGGAGGGAGCATTTATGCCGCTGGAGTTTTCCGCTGCGGCCTATCGCTTTGGACATTCCATGGTCCGTCCGGGATATCGGTTGAGCGAAACAGTCCCACCCATCGCGATTTTCGAGCATGATCCAGCTAAGGCCTTGACAGGGTTCCGTGAGTTTCCTGATAACTGGGCAATCGATTGGAACCTGTTTAGCTTTCTTGAGCCGCGGGATCCGGATAACACGACCCGGACTCAATTGGCGTACAAGATCGATACTTCCCTGGTGAACCCGCTCAGCAAGCTTCCGCCTTCGGTTGCCATCAACCCAAGTATTCTCGCGCAAAGAAACCTGCTGCGTGGCTGGCGGATGCGCCTCCCATCCGGCCAGGACGTTGCTCGAGCGATGGGGGTAGTGCCGCTCAAGGACGACGAGATTCTAATCGGTAAGTTCACAGGAGATCCGGCCGATAAGCTCACCCCTATCGTCAAAGTGCATCCGGTGTTCGCCGGGAACTGCCCGCTCTGGACGTATGTCCTTGCAGAAACTCTTGAAACGGAAACGACCGTCAAGACCACAACAAAGGATCAGAAAATCAAGACGCGGCAACTCGGCCATGTCGGAGGCCGGATCGTGGCGGAGACTTTTCTTGGTCTGCTGCTCGGTGACAGTAGCTCTTACTTGTCTCAGGATCCGTTGTGGCAGCCGGACCCGAAGTATCAGAAGTCTGGGAAGTTTGGGATTACGGAACTTGTCCGAACAGCCTTGTCCGCATAGCCAGTCGGCGCCGGCTTATTAAGCTCGATAATCGACCAACCAGCGAAACAACAAAGGAATAAACGTAGGCGTGGCGCTAGCATTCGCTGCCAGCGTTGGATTTCGCGAAACACTGTGGAAACGAATTGAGCTATGGGAGTTCTTTTACAGGCATTTTACCAGCGGGGTAACGCTGGGGTCCCGTCGCCAGCAGATGGAGATCCCATCGATGCCTGGTGGGATCATCTGGCGAAACAGGCAAACCAATTGCGTAAGGCGGGCTTCACGGCCGTCTGGCTGCCGCCCGCTACCAAGGGAGGAAGCGGGAAGGCTTCGGTCGGCTATGACGTATTCGATGATTACGACCTTGGCTCGAAAAATCAAAAAGGAACAGTGGCGACTCGCTACGGGACACGACAGCAACTAACACGCTGTGTGGCGGTGATGCGAGCCAACGGCCTGGACGTCTACGCTGATCTCGTTGAGAACCAACGCGGCGGCGGCAGTGGCCCTGGAGGTTTCACGTTTCGATATGCAGATGCAGACGGAAATATCGGTGGCGGACGCTTCCCGAAAAACCCAGACGATTTCCACCCGAACGTGCCTCAAGATCCGAACGTTCCGGGACCGGACTTTTCTTTCGGCTCGGACTTGTCGCCGATCAATGGTGGCAACCCGAGAGGGTCTGTAGCCAATGATCTGATCGACAGCGCTGATTGGCTGACGCGCGCGTTGGACCTCCAGGGGTATCGTCTGGATGACGTAAAGGGACAATCCAGCGAATTTTTACGCCGGTTTCTTAATAGCAAGTCGATGACGGGCAAGTTCGCAGTTGCGGAGTATTTCGACGGGAATGTCGGCAAAGTTCAGGATTGGATTTTCAGACAGATGGGTGGCCGCCCGTCGGCCTTCGATTTTGCTACTCGATTCACGCTGGCAGCAATGTGTGACAGTCGTCCGTTTAACATGGCGGTTTTGGACCATGTGGGACTTACCGGCATTAATCCGCTGCAGGCCGTGACTTTCGTGGAAAACCATGATACGGACCGAAGCGAGCCAATTTTCCAGAACAAAATGTTGGCCTATGCTTACATCCTGACCTCGGAGGGGTATCCTTGCATATTTTATAAGGATTACAGCACCGATAAATTTTGTTTCGGCCTGAAGCCGGAGATTGACACGCTCATTTTCATTCATGAACGCATCGCGGCGGGAACAACGCTACAGCGTTTCAAGGATTTTGATGTATTCTGCTATGAGCGAATGGCCGGACCCCATCTGCTGGTGGGATTGAATAACGATTCGAACGCTGATCGAACAATCACTGTGTCTACAGGATTTGGAGCGAATGTAGCGCTGCACGATTACTCAGGGCACGGAAAGGACGTGCGCACGGACGGAAACGGTACCGTAAGAATGACGATTCCGCGAAATACGAACGGTCTCGGTTACGTCTGCTACTCGAAAACGGGAGTTACCGGTCCATTCCAGGTTCATGCCCACACGGTCACTCAGGCTTTCGAAGGGGCGCAGGATCTTGATGTTAAACCTGCCGCAGCAAGCAACGCAGTTGACATCTCTCGAATATTTTCCAACACGGGAACGCAAATTCACGGAAAGCTAAGTTTCGATGCGAAGGACTGGACGCCGGCAACGACTCTTACCCTCGAGTTGCTCGATCCAAGCGGGGAACAACTGGGCCGTAAAGTGTACCATCAAGCGAATAAAGGAGAGAGCCTCGATGCCGTAGCCCCAAGTACAGGCTTCCACACTTTTCGCATCCAGGCCGCAAACACACCGGCCACAAACCTTAAGCCCTCCTACACTCTCGAAGCTACGTACCAGGCGCCGGCGTCATTCTAAATTAGTATAGGAATTTCCCAAACCAAAGCCAATTTTTATGGCCGCTTCTCCTACCGCTCAGGATTCGCGCTCGCCGGACCCCATTGCGGAGGCTGCGAACGCAAAGCCCAACGGGATTGCTACCGGGCGGCTTTTTCAAGCTTCGAAGGAAACTATAAGGGCAATCCTGCGCACGATTGTTATTTTTTGCCTTGTAGTGCTAGTAATGGGAGGGTCAATGTTCGCGTTCAAGCAGTTCTGCTCTGACACTGAAGTGCTCCATTCCGACCTAGATGTGGTGGCGGCAATAGTGACATCTTCAAACAGCGTGAACATTGTAGGCCGTGTGTTGTACCAAGGGGAGCCGGCCACCAACGCCAGAGTGTGGTGCGTCGCGAGAAACGAAGCCGGCAATCGATTTACGCCAACAAATTCATTAATAAGCGCAGGTGGCCATTTCCGTCTCGAAGGATTACCGGTGGAAATAGCCATCCAGGATTCAGAAGTGCGAGTCTACGCCCATGCAACGTTGCCCACGCTATTTAGAGCTTGTCCCAAAAGTGCGTGTTTTTGAAGACGGAGCAAATCATCTTACATGATACAACGTGCTGATGAGATGAAGTGATCGAACTATCGGCGAGCTTTTGTTTTCCTCTAAAAGTCACAGCTCCGGGACGGATCTCTTCTGCGGTTTTGTTTACTAGGGAATTTGTGTGGCGGCTGCTCAGGCCGCCCGAGCGGCCTCGGCCGCTTCCGGTTGCGGCAGCCGCGCCAGCACCCACAGGTTATGCACCAGCACGCTCCAAGTGACCGCCAGTTGGCGATGAGCAAAGCCTTTGCTGCGGACTCGTCCGCGCAGGAAGACATTTTTGATGATGCTCACCCGTGCTTCGATCTGCGCTCGACGGCGCTGGAGCCACTTAAATTTCCAGGAATGATTCCGCTGTTCTAATAGTTGAGGTGAGCGGGGGCAAACCCCGTTGTAAATGCCATCCTCGGCCAAGCCGACCCGGTTCATTTCACTATCAAATCCACGGTCAGCGCCTACGGCTTTGAGTGGACCGTAAACCTTCTCCATCCGGCCCACACTGCGCGGCATTAAGGCCGAGTCGGCCGGCGCGCTTTGCTGAAACAACTCCCAATCCAGGATTAAGCCCTGCGGATTTTCGGCCAGAAACAACGTGTTGCCGAACTCGACTTCGGCGCCGGCTTTTTTGCGAACAATGACGTGAACGTCCGGTTCGTAGAGACTCAAAATCTTCTCCTCATTAGGCACCGCCTGGCCCTGGAGAATGCGCTGGCGCGCTTGCTTGCGGGCCTGGGGCAGCTGCTCCAAGACCTGGCCCATGCGCCCCAGCACTTGCTCTGCCTGGGCTTGGGTCCACTGCGTCTGCGGCCAGCACTGTGCCAACAACTGACGGTAGCGCTTGGCGTGGTCACGCACGGTGCACACGAGCTTATCCATTTGGCGCAGGGTCTTCTTGCGATGGCGTTGGCTGTCGTCTTTGTTGCCGGCATGGGTCATTTGAATGCACAGCTTGTTAATGCGACTGAGGAAGCTCTCCGGTGCGGGCATGCGGTGCTTGATGCCTTGGTCCCGGATGAGTCTAACGGCCTTCATTAAGGTCCGCGTGCTATCGCGCAGCAGCACCCAATCGACGGGGTAGTGGATGTTGGCGCTCAAACAGGTGCTGTCCAGGAAGGCGCTCTCCAAATCCACCGCTTCAGACAAGTCCAGTTTTTTAGGGTCGGTGCCCGCCAATCCTACCAGTTGCTGAATGACCTGGCGCACTTCGGTCTGAGGCCACCATTGGTCATAACGTTGGAGCGTGCTCTTGCTGGGCACCGTCACGCAGGCCACTTCGCTGAGGCCGCAAAAATATTGGAGCAAAGGGCTATCGGCCAAGCGGGCGGCGAAGCCGCGGTATTCCTCCTGGAGCAGCACTCGGGCGATGTTGCAGCGCAAGGCCCGGCCGCAGTGGAGTTGACGGTTTTGCTGGGCCTTGGTGCTGGGCTTTTTGCAGCGGGCGAGCCAGCGCTGGAGATCCTTTCGGATCAAAAGGCTTTCCAATCCGCTCAGGCGCAGCAACTCATCGATGCGCAGCAACTGGTCGCGGAACTGGCGATAATCGACGTTGCCCTCGATGGTGGGCAGGACTTGCGGCAGGGGCAGTTCAAAGGGGATAATGGTGGTGTCCGGCATAAAGCTAGAGTATTATCTAGCTTAGCAAAATCAAGTCCTTTTTAAAAAACATGCAAACAACTTACCCGCTGAAAGTTCAAGTCATGCGCTCCAAGGGCCAGCAACCCCGCTTCTACGTCAGCTTTCCTCTGGCCTTAGCCGCGGCGATTGGCTTGGAAGGCGGAGAAACCGTCCAGTGGGAGCTCTTAGAGCGAAGCGAGCTTCACCTGGTGCGACCTGAGACACCGCCGCCGACCACCAAACGCCGAGCGCGCTAAAAACAAACCTCCGGCCACCATTATAATCGCCGATTTTGATCGATCCCCGGCAAAATCGCTGGTTATGGACAGCCACCAAATCATGAAACCGCACGCCTGACGGGCCTGCTGCTCTTGGGACAAGCTCTATTTAGCTCCACGATTTTAAGAGGCGAGACAATTCTGATGACGAAAGGACCTGCTCATCAGTCCAATATAATGGATAGCAAGCTGTGGCCCTGTACGCTTGCATTTTTCTGTGTAAGCATCCTTTTTGGGATGGCGATCCAAGTAGTCGACACAGAATGGCGGCGTCAGTTGTACGTTGCCTCTGTTATGACCGCGCTAGGTGTCACGGCCGGAATGCTTTTTGCCATTGCAGAGGCGTACATGAGGGTGAAAGCGTCTGTTACTGCCGGCCAAACATGGTCCGTTGGGTTTGTAAGCATTTTCGAAGGCACGTACGTGAAGGATTTGCCTGAGCAATGGCTAATCTCAATGACTGGTCCGCCCCGTGACGGAAACGGTACCGCGCCTGTGACTGTGCATAATAAGGCGACCAAAGGTGAAAGTGCTGCACCCTCACAGGCTCCTGATCCGGGAAGCGTGCCGCTAAAAGTTATTCAAAGCTTAGGCGCTCCCATGTGGGTGGTCTTTCTTGCGGTAATCGGTGCAGCTCTCTCCACCGTGGCGCTTATTGTAAAAGAGATTCGCTCTCCTCCGTCGTTTTTCGCGCCGGATCCCGCCGAACTTCGCGAACGAATGCTTATACTCGTCCAGAATCAGTTTTTTATGCTCTTTGCGCCATTGGGTAGCATTTTTGTCTACCAAGGCTTAGTCCTGGGCGCTGCTGCGTCTCAACCGTTCGTGGTGGGCGTGGCGGCCTTGGGCGCCGGAGCAACTCTCAATACACTCCTGTCACTTGCCGTATCCAAAGCGTCAAACGCGCTGGAGCCAAGCAGTCAAAAAACAAAAGGATCACAATCGGTTGATTCGTCTGCGAATGTAGTAGAGCGTCCGGTTGCGGGTCGTGCGGGGGGACTAAACGACGCAGAAACAGAGAAGTATGTTACACCGCACGTACCATCGCCTTTGAGCCCTGTTGCTGCTGGAGTTGCCATGGTTGAGAAAAAAACCGGTCTTTGAACCTGTTGCAGGCAACTCTAGCTAGCTACAAGGGAAGAAAGTGCACAGCAAGAGCTGCCGCGAAGTGCTTTTTGGATGACACGCCCTTCCGCGGCAGATCCGCTCGGCGTTCACGGTGCAATCTCGGTGCGAGGCTAAGTTGATAGAATACGGCCCCTGCAAATGGAAATCCGACCGGGAGCTGTATCAATCTAAGCCGTAACGAACCAATGCTCCTATTGCAAACGGATGGTCTGCTGGACCGGCAAGTTTTGTGTGCTGATAGCGGTTTGAGCGTACAGGTAGCTCAGCACTGTGAACACGAGAGAGTTCTGGGTGGTACCTTTGAAATCCGCGACAGCGTAAGAAGCATTGCCGTGCCTTAAATGCGCCAATAGATGTCCCGGGTGCTCCTTGATTTGGGCATGCTCTAACGTCATGGTGGGTCTTACTTTCACATCAGCATCATGCAGTTTGGCGTAGGGTCCAAATTCATCAAAACCGTAATCGATGTTGCCCCAGGTTGCGCCAACATGTCGTTCAAAATACTTCTGTTGCCGTGCCACAGAGTACATTGCAGCTTCAAAAGTTCGCATTTTCAGCACTATGTTGGTTTGGGAAATGTCAGCGGCCAGATTTACTGCATTGGTCCCTTTCTCCAGATTTGAGCGCCGATCGTAGGTGAATTTGGGCCGTTCCTCAGGAGCAGAAAAAGCGGTCGCGAAATAGTTCGTCTCGAACGTCGCAGGCGAGGCAACAAGTTGGTAAACCACGTTTGTACCCGTGACACCATTTTCCATCAGATATTCGATTTTTTCGGGGCGGAATCCCGGTAAAACATTTAGCTTCCATCTAAAACCAGGTTGTTTGTAACTCACGATCGAATCTCCCGTTGGGCTAGAGGTTACGTCAAATCCGGGAGCTTGCACTGCGGCGATGACGTCTGCCAGTTTGGTCTTTGGTCCCGTATATACAAGGGTGGACTTTTGGTCATCTCGATCGAGAATCAATACATGGGAAAGTTGCATGCTTCGAACGTCGGCACAAAATTTTAGAAAATCGTGGTATGTTGGATCGTTGGTATCATTGATCCAGAATTCTGATTTTTGCATACCGTTAGAAATCGTCTTGTGTTCGATTGAGGCCACCATGGTTCGTATTACCAAATCGGCAGGATAGCCTTGATCGTAAAACGTCATGAATACCTTTTCCGAAATGGGACTGAGTATCGCTTGGACGATATTTGTGCCTGTGAGTGGCACAAATTGGAAAATCGGAGTCTGGGTAAGCCCCGCATTGAAGGTACCCCCTAAACTTGCCGGCGTATGTCTGAAAGCGTACGTTGGGGAGGCGCCCAGTGAGCCAACAAACTGGTATTGAGAGCTTATCGAACCCAGCTGGATAAAATAGACAGGCTCGTCCTTTGACAAGCGAGCAAGGTTAAGCAACAGCTGTTTGTTACACGCGTCCCCGTACACCTTTGAATACTCGTCATGATCAAAGTGAAGCACCGTCGGACTTATGCAGCCGCAGAGCCAGAGGAGTTGGAGAATTGCAACAGTCTTAGTGAAATATTGTTTGGTGTGGTTCAAGTGTCCTTGTATTTGTGGTATTTGATTCTCGTCTTAAGCGGATTACCTGTGCGGAGAAGAATCTAATCGAGGGCTCCCGAGAGATTGCGAAGAGTACAGCAGAGCCGCAACGACGTTGACCGTTTTGGTAGCAGATCACATGGGGCTTTAGATTTGTGCTCGTGTCGCGCATTTGGCATGGTCGGAGCTTTACCCGATCACTGGCGACCTTGCGGAATCGGTAATGTTTTTATCTTTGCCAAACGAGCACTTCAACGGAAAATAATTGTAAAAACACGACATGCTATTTGTCATGAACGTTCATCCCCGTGCATTTCGGTGGAAAACGTATCCGCATTTTCAAGAATTGATGGGGCCCGAAGGCTGCCGCCGATCGAGCACGTGAGATAGGATATTCTCCGCAGAGGCAGCCTTTTATTCAAAGCTCAGGCGCAAAGGCTTTTTGGTTATTGCACAGAACCATCGCAAGGGGTAGAAGAGGCTATATGTACCCCCTCAGGTTGCTGAAATTAAATCTTGGTTGGATGGCAGCAGTTTTATTTGGGATCAACCAATGCAGGTTTTTTCCCATGGCAACTTCTATTCTGGTATGCGTTGCCGCCTCCCCGGCCCTTGGGACCGACGTGCTCATGCAGCACAATGACCCCGCACGAACCGGTGCTATTCTTAATGAAACCAACCTTTCTCCAAACTCCCTCAAAACGAGAGGTTTTGGACGGCTGTTTTCGCTACCGGTCGAGGGACAGATCTACGCGCAGCCCTTGGTGGTGCAGGATCTGGAGATCCCGGGAAAAGGCGGGCACAATGTTGTCTACGTGGCTACTATGCGTAACCACGTTTATGCATATGACGCCGACGGTCTCGGCGTGTTGCCACTCTGGCACACCAACCTGGGTCCCCCGATGCCGTATGATCGCATTCCCAAGGACGCGGGAGCGCAGCTTGGCCAATACAATATTCGGCCGTATATCGGAATTACAAGCACACCCGTGATTGACCGCGCAAAGAGACGAATGTACATCATGGCTAAAATCGCCGACCCGCCTTGTGCCGGCACAGGAGAGGCTACAGAAGCTTGTCCGGTCGAGTACTGGATTCATGCGCTAGACATCGCTACGGGTGCAGTTCTTCAAAAGACGAATATCGTGATTCCAATGAAGGATCCAAGTGTTCCCGCACGAGATGTCGTCCGCCGCCATTTGCAGCGCCCAGCGCTCCTGCTGGCGAACGGCCGCGTCTATGTCGCGTTTGGCGCTCACCAGGACGCCAGGCCTTTTCAAGGCTGGGTAATGGCCTTCGATTCGGATACGCTTGCACTGGCCGCGACGATTTTTTGCACGACGCCAGGCGGTCAGATGGGGGGCATTTGGCAGGCCGGAAACGGCCCGGCTGCCGATAGCGAGGGCAACATTTACCTAATGACCGGTAACGGTTCCTTCGCACCCGATAAAAAGCAGTTTGGTAGCGTCCTCATGAAGCTGGATAAGGACCTTAATCCTATTGGTTGGTTTGCGCCGGCAAACGTCGAGGAACTGAATGAAGTCGACGCGGACCTTGGTTCTGCAGGCCCAATGCTAATACCCGGAATGGACCAGGTCATCGGCGGTGGAAAGCAAGGCAAGCTGTATTTGGTAAACGGGTCCAATCTTGGCGGTCTCCAAAAGCGCCACTGGTGGCATGATGGCAATGACCCGCCGGTCCAATTCTTTCAGGCTTCGCGACCTTGGCGCGTGACTTGGCTGAGCTGGATTCCGTTCCTTTTCAATGTCGGCTACCATCACATCCATGGCTCGCCAGTTTATTGGAACGGAACGGGCGGTCCCATGATCTACGTTTGGCCAGAGGAGGATAATATCAAGGCCTTCCGATACGACCCCGCGCGCAAGAAATTCAAAACGCGGCCACTCAAGGGAATGATGGGAAACGATGGCATGCCCGGGGGATTCCTGTCGATCTCGGCCAACGGCAACCGGGACGGCATTCTTTGGGCGGCCATTCCTTATGACGAGGACGCTTGGGTGAAGGTGGTTCGCGGGTCGCTGCGCGCTTTCCGCGCCGACACCCTCAAATTGCTCTGGAGCACAGACGAAAACGACTCGTCGGATCACTTCGATTTTAGCAAGGGCGTTCCGCCCACCATAGCCAACGGCAAAGTCTATCTCGCTACGTTTTCTGACCGTCTCAATGTTTATGGCCTGAATTCGCCAGTGGCGGCCAGCGCAATGCCTACCCATAAAGTCTCGAGTAACCCTAACCACCGCGGCCACGTCAAGGGCGCCAATGGCCACCGTTTGAGTGATATGGAGCACACAAATTAGGAGCTTAACAATCTGGTGTGCAGTGCTTTTTTCTATTCTGCAAGACATCTGATTCAAAAGGAATCTTTCCTGCAAGGTCGACGAAGCTCACAGATCGGTGAAAACCGGCCGCGGACGCCGCTTGGCGACGGTTAAGGCTCCTCAAATCACGCGACCCGATTAAGTGTCTGGTGAAAAGCTTATGTCGCGCCTTTAGAATAGTGTCGCGTTTTTACAATACTTTCGCATTGCGTGGGGGTTCAGGTTCGCCTAAAAAGTTTCAACATACCCCAGTGATTAGTGAGCCCTTGCGGCAAGAATAAACTGCTTCCGTGCCGTGATTTGAGTGTGCGCTTGTGAGAGCGTGGATGAATTCGAGATCGCACCTATTGGACAGACAAAGGATACATATGAGTGAACGTAAGGCATTTCCCGACAGCATTACGCCGATACATGCCGAGCAAGGACTAACCTTGAACGGGCTCATGGTCAACGCAACGGGTCCAGAAGATCGCCAGGAAAAGATGACCTTGCACTTCTCGTTTGAGATTCCGGCCCTGGCTCTGGCACAGCTTGAGGAGCGCGTAGCCAAAGGCGAAGTCGTCTCGCCGGACGAACTTCGAACAAAATATGTCCCATCCCCCGACGAAGTGGAGAAGCTCGTGACCTGGTTAAAGGGACAAGGATTTGAGATTTTGCCGGCTCCGAACGACGGAAGCAGCGTGTACGCGCGAGCCAGTGTTGACCAAATTGAAAAGAGTTTGGCCGTCAAAACGGTTCGCGTCACCAAAGAAGGAGTTACCTATACGGCGGCACAAGACGCGCCCAGTTTGCCTGTAGAAGTCGGAAAGAACGTTCAGGCAATCATCGGATTGCAGCCCTTCCGGCGCGCCCACAAGCACTTCAGGATGAGTTGTCCCAATGGCGACAATCGACTCTCTCTAGTTCCTGACACGGCGTCGGTAGATGGTCCCTCCCCGAGCATTGCGAATTCGCCTCCGTACCTGGTGGCGGAGGTGCTCAAAGCATACAACGCCGACGCCGTGGGCGTTACTGGAAAAGGGCAGACAATTGCGATCCTTATTGACACTTTTCCAGCCGACAAAGATCTCACCGCGTTTTGGAAAGCGAACAACGTTCCTTGCACCTTGCAGCAGGTAACGAAGATCAACGTAAAAGGTGGCTCGCTTCCGGTGCCTGAGGGGGAAGAGACTCTGGATGCTTCCTGGTCAAGCGGAATTGCTCCCGGCGCAAACATCCGGATCTACGCCAGCGGTTCACTTCAATTCGTTGACCTCGACATGGCGCTTGACCGCATTGTTTCAGATCTGCCGAATGTGCCTGCGATGCGTCAATTGTCCATCAGTCTTGGGCTTGGCGAACATTTTATGGGCGGACCCAATGGGGAAATCGCAACCCAACATCTGAAGTTTTTGAAACTGGCCGCCGCCGGCGTGAACGTTTTTGTGTCAAGCGGTGATGCTGGATCTAATCCAGACAACACCGGGCACAATCCAATAGGTCCCACCCAAGCGGAATATGAGTCCTCCGACCCGTGTGTGGTTGGCGTAGGTGGAACGAGTTTGAGCCTCGCGAATGATGGGAGTGTCGCGAGTGAAACCGGGTGGGTGAGCGGTGGTGGTGGCAAGAGCATCTTCTTCAAACGGCCTTCTTGGCAGCAAGGCTCAGGCGTGCCGGCAGTCACGCAACGCCTTGTGCCTGACGTCAGCGTTACCGCCGATCCCAACGAGGGCGCCTTCCTTGTTTTGCACGGAAAGGTACAACCCCCGACTGGCGGAACGAGCTGGAGCGCGCCCGTTTGGGCCGGTTTTTGTGCTCTGATCAATGAGGCGCGCAAGAATGCGGGCAAGCCCCTGCTTCCGTTTCTCAATCCCCTGCTCTATCCACTCATTGGCACGCCGTCCTTTCGAGACATAAAAACAGGGAGTAACGGAGCGTTTAACGCCGGGATCGGCTATGATATGGTCACCGGGATCGGAGTGCCGAATGTTAAAGAACTTATTAGAGCATTAACGAGATAGGTTGATTTCAGGCACCCGAACCAATTAAATAAGGCGTCATCTTGATATGGAGGTAAACAATAGTTCGCAGGCACTTCTTAATCCTGGCGAGGCGGATGATTTCTTTGAAATAGAAGGATTGGAAGACTTTAATCCCAAAGAAGCCGACGGGTTTTATCGAATGAACGCGCTTTGGCTTTCTGAATTCTCTCGCCTGATCTACAGGCAAGAAAAAGATGAGATTCCCTCACGGAGCCAAGATTTTCGCACCCGCTCGTCGTTTCTTGCAAACAAAGGTTGGCAGGAAGACACATTCTTCAATAAGCAAAGGGGCGTCTTTCTCAATGCGCAGGCCAGTATATTTTCAAATAACGATCTGGAGGTTGCGGTCCTCGTGTTCCGGGGGACACTCGGATTAGCCGATATGATCATCGACGTTCTTTTTGAGCCTAAGGACTGGGCGGGTACTGGAAAAGTGCATGAAGGATTCAGCGAGGCGCTTGAGCTGGCATGGGGATCAATCAAGGAGAATCTGGCCGAGATTCGATTCCCAGTGTTCTTCACAGGCCATAGCTTGGGTGCTGCGCTCGCCACTCTCGCCGTGGGACGATGCTTGCATGATGAAGCCCCGCTCAGACCAGCGGCGCTGTATACTTTTGGCTCGCCCCGAGTTGGAGATGCGCGGTTCGCCGACGCTCTCCAGGGCGTCTCTCACTGCCGGGTCGTGGACCAAAGTGACATCATTCCAAAGGTGCCCCCCGAGATCAACCTGCCGCCATTTGTGCACGCGGGAAGCTTGCACCACATCCTCGATGACGACAACCAGCAGAGTCCGTTCCTCAAAAATATCGATGACATCATGAGGCTGAGTACTGAGCTAAAAGACGTTTGTGAGGGCAGGATCGCCCCTCCTAAGTTCCTTGCCGACCACGCGCCGGTAAATTACACGGCGCGGTTGGAAAAGGAGTAGAGCCAGTAGAGCGCACTACAGCTTGGCGACAATCTTCAAAACCTCCCAAGAGAATGGGACTTGGAAAGGCTGTTTTACGATCTTGACCGGGCGCTGCGTCGCTGCGTCAGGATGGGTTGCAACCTGAGCACATTGAGAAACGACTCTACAGCCTCGCTAGCCCATTGTTCGTCGGATCGGGAGGTGCTTTGGATGCTGTAAAATCCGAATCCAATATTATCCTTATTTCCGTTTGGATTAGCGTTCACCTGAAGCAACCCAGTGCGGGTTATCGGGGCACTGTGCCGAAAACGGGGGGCGTCTTTGCTCAGGAAGATTCCACAGGGTGGGGTGTGGACCTCGATCACGTCCCGCGGCGGTTGGTTCATTTACGACAGTTGGATGTCGTGTTTTTACAATCATTTTACATTGTAAAAGGCATTAGTTGAAGTTTAAATCGTCATCGAACTCGGCTCGAATAGGCGCATTTCGATATTGTTTCGAGCGGGTCAACTTCAAATGAACTCGTTTAATCCATTCTAGACCTGGACTCGATCGTTAGTAATCCGGATGGAACCGTGCATAGGTGGCCTCGGTTTGGTTTGCCGGAAATTCTGAAAACTGCGTTGAATGTTTAGGGTACTAGTAACGACTATGATTCCTCTACTCGGCGACCTCTGGATCGAGATCCGTTTACCGACAGTAATACTCAATGTAATCAGCGTTTCTGGATGTTAGGAGTATGAAGGAATCCGACCTGCCGAGACCGAAATCGCCGCCGAGTCCGCCTGAGGAACCCATGCTCAAAGACTTCCTTGCTCTTTCCCGAATTCTGACTGGGGTCGAAAGCCTGGACGAAACCCTGGGCCGGGCGTACTTGGACCGGTTGAGAAGCACACCTTTCGATCCGTATCTGCGCCGTATGATCGTCCACTTTCGCACGTTGAAACGCGGCCCAACACTCATAACCCAAGTCAAGAAGGAGCTCTTGGCCGACGCTACATTCAGATCGGCCATTTGCCAAATTATTCTGCTTTGGTACACGTCGACAATGCAGGAGAGCCCAAATCCTCCCAATGCCCTTCGATATGGGATGCAAGAGGAGTATTTCAGCGGCTTGGTGTGGTCGACTATCGGCGGTCATGTTCCTGGAGTTTCGGGCGGTTACTTCGGGCATTGGCGGTATCGACCGGAAAACGAACCGCCATAGCGCGCATGAAACCCCGTGATTTCGACGTGGTTGTGGTCGGTGCCGGGATTGCTGGCGGTATGGTCGCATACCGTCTCGCCACAGCGGGCGCCCGAGTGCTCATGATAGAAGCCGGGGGTCGCAACCCTCCACGGTTCCAAATGGTTGGGATGTATGCAACTGCAGCGAACAAGACGCTGCACAGCCCCTACGTGGAGGCCGAAAGCGACTTGAAGGCGCCGAGTCCTGACGGTCCGAATGATTACTATGACCAGCCTCAAGCCGGCCCAGGCCAAGCCTACAAAAGCACGTACGAACGGAGGACTGGCGGCTCGACATGGCACTGGCTTGGACACACGCCGCGAATGCTCCGGTCGGATTTTCAAATGCAATCACGATACGGTGGCCGTCAGGACTTTCCGGCCGGTCTGGTCGATTGGCCTACTTCCTATGACGACCTCGAACCCTGGTACTGCGAAGCGGAACGAGAGATGGGGGTGGCCGGCTCCGATGAAGAATGGCAAGGTCTCTTCGATTCACCGCGCAGCAAGCCTTTCCCAATGAGCATGATTTGGCCCAGTTATTCAGATACCTGGATAGCTGAACGAATCAACGGAAAGAAGTTTGAAGGTATCGAGTACCGCGTCCGGAGCACGCCTTCGGCGCGTAATTCTGAACTGTACGACGGCCGTCCCCCTTGTGCCGGAAATTCGATTTGCGTGCCGCTCTGCCCAATAGGGGCTAAATACGACGGCTCGGTTCACGTCGCTAAGGCAATCGCGGCAGGCGCCTCGCTCTGGGAACGGTGCGTTGTTTCCAAGCTAGACAAGGACAAAGACGACCTCGTTCACACTGTTGAATTTCTCTCGTATGGAGGCGGGAAAGGATCGGTCACGGCAGATATTGTTGTTCTCACCGCTCATGCAATTGAGACGCCAAAGCTTCTGCTTATGTCGGGTCTCGCCAACAAAAGCGATCAGGTGGGGCGAAATCTTATGGACCACTTGTCCAAAAGCACGTTTGGTGTGGCGCCCGAGAAGCTTTTCCCATTTCGTGGTCCCCCCTCCACTTCAGGTATTGAATCATTTCGCGATGGAGAATTTCGCCGCCAACGAGCCGGGTTTCGGGTGTCTCTAAATAACGACGGATGGTCGCGAAAAGGTTCGCCCTCTGCGGAGATCATCGACCTGGTAACGAACCAGAAACTGATCGGGACTGATTTGCAAACAGCGCTGTTTGAGCGGATCACTCGGCAAGTGCGGCTGAGTTGTTCAGTTGAGGTGGCTCCGGATGCAAGCAATCGGGTGGTATTATCTGACAAAACCGACGCGCTCGGTTTGCCAAGACCAAAACTGACGTTCACACCCCCTGATTATAGTCTTCGAGGCCTGGCGCAAGCGACGAAGACTTTGGGCGATATGTTTCGATTAATCAACGCGACCGAAGTGGCCTTGGGAGAGCCGACAGCTTACGACGGCGCCGGGCACATTATGGGCACCTGCCGAATGGGCAGCAGCCCCAACTCTTCTGTTGTCGACTCCCATTGCCGCAGCCACGACCATCGCAATTTATTTATTGTGGGGTCGTCAGTCTTTCCGACCGTCGGGAGCCCGAATCCGACTCTGACGCTGGCGGCTTTAGCGTTGCGGACGGCGGAGGAGATTGGAAAGCAATTGGGCATCAAGGCTAAGCCCCACGTGCAGGCATGAATTTGTCCCGGACGATCAGCACGCGGACCGAGCTCTTGAAACTGCTCTGCGAAGCGGCGGAGCTTGAACATGGTATCGCTTGTTCCTACCTATATGCGGCATTTTCGCTAAAGCGGGATATTTCAGAAGGCGGTATGACGTGGGAGGAGCAGCAAAAAGTCCGGCGGTGGGCAGGGCAAATCTACTTTGTCGCTTCACAGGAGATGTTGCACCTCGCTTTGGTTTGGAATTTGACGACGGCCATAGGAGGAACGCCTTACTATTTGCGGCCCAATTTTCCGCAAAACTCGAACTACTATCCGCTTAACGTTCCGATCGAGTTGGAACCTTTTGGACCACGTAGCCTACGGCGCTTCATCCTCTACGAGCACCCAGAGAACATCTCCGAGGAGCGCAACCTTAAATCTCTGCTTGCTCGTGCCGGAGACGATGCGCAAGAAATCGAATTCGGCACAGTTGGCGAACTGTACCGGCTAATAGAGTCTGGATTTCGCAGCATGAAGGAAAAGGAGCTTTTCATCGGTGTACCGACACAGCAAATGACCAAAGATCTGGTCCACTTTCCTGCTCTAGTTCCTGTTACCGATCGCGCGTCGGCCATTCGAGCGATCCACACTATCACTGAACAAGGCGAAGGTACGGGCCAGGATCGCGAAGATTCTCACTTCGGTGCATTTGTAGCTATTCTTAAGGACCTCCTTGATTCCAGGGCGCAAGGCAGTGGGTTTTCTCCTGCTCGACCGGCGATGCTAAATCCATCGGCGGGAGCGCAGCGCGGATACGGAGCAGTGTCCAACGTCATAGACGACCCGTTGGCCAGCCGAGTCGCGGGTCTATTCGATTCTGTGTATAGCCTGATGCTACGAATACTTGCTTGGAGCTTTGAATTTGATGCGTCGGGAGTTGAGCAGCAGCTGAAAACATTCTGCAGCGTGGCCATTGATGTGATGCCGCGAGTTATTCTGCCATTGGGAGAAGGCCTCATGTTAATGTCAGCCGGGCCCAAGTACCCGGACAAGACTGCGGGGCCGGGCTTTGGCCTGACCCGACACGTGATGCTGCCACCGAACCCTAGAAACGCGCGGCAGCTTTGCCTCGAGCGGTTGCACGAACTCTCGGCTTTGGCTGTGGATCTACTACAGGAGCCACTGCCGGAAC
>DASRFK010000255.1:0-24128 GCA_035651635.1 Verrucomicrobiia bacterium
CCTTGTCGCCGCCCCAATAGAGCTTGTGAATGAAACCGAGCCGTTTGAATCCCCAGTCGTCCAGCTGGCGCTCGAAGTTCTCCGCCTTTTGCCTCAGGGTAAAGGGCTGGTAACGGATGATCCCCAGTCCGCCGTCCGTCGCGATATATACAGAGTTGCTATCCGCCACTATCGCGCGCACGTAATCGTTCGGCAGCCAATGCTGCGCTCCGAAGTAATGAAATTCGTTGCCCGCATTGCGGATCGCGCCACGGCTCGTCCCAATCCAAAGATCACCCTCAAAACCTTCGGCGAGGCAAGTCACGTCTTCGAAGGGCAAACCCTCAGCGCCGCGCAAACTGGTCAAGGCCATGCCGCGCAACACGCCCAGTCCCCGGTCGGTTGCCACGTAAAGGCGGCTGCCCTGCGCCAGCAGGTCTCGCGTTATTGGTGACGGCAATGTTCCCCAGTCGACCGGGTCCGGCACAAAGGTCTTTCCTTCGAGCAAAGCCAAGCCCCCGGGCCGGAGGAGGTACAGAGTGCCGCTATAGGAAGCAATGCGGTTGATTGGCCCGATTTGCACCGGGTCGACGAGGACCTGCTGAAAGTCTTCAGTCATCACGGTTTCGTCGTTCGACAGGTATCCTTGCGCCGGACGAGTATTGACGAATTTTCCGGATTCGAACCGGAAAATAGCGTCCCGAGTCGCGCCGTACGTCTCGCCCAAATGCGAACAGAAATCCTGGAAAGGGCGCGGATCAACTTGCTGCCAAGAGTTGCTGACGCATCGATAAGTAGCCTGCCCGGTTGATGACCAAAGCACGCCGTCGAACGATTTCATCCGCTGAATGCCTTCCGGCGCTCCGGGAGCGTCCTCGAAGGTTGATCCAGCCAGCCTTTTAACTGTTCGGCCGGTAACCACGTATAAAATCCCATCCTGGATTGCCAAGGCCGTCACCGGATTGGCAGTGGGGATTTGTTGACCGACTTCCTGCAGATACATTTCGTCGGGTACGGGTTTCCAAAGGCGATGAAGAGGCAGGCGGGCTTTGGCGTGCGCACCATCGCTGGCGGAAGCGATCGGAGCAGCCTGGATGGCGTGGCAGGCAAATAACACGCTCATCGCCAACCAGAAAACAGAGATGTTTATCACGATTGAAACCCAACACCCTAAGGACGGGCTCAGCAGTGAGTCGGGCGGGTCACCGGCACTTTATTTAAAGGGCCGAAAAAATCAAGACGTGCATCTTCCACCGGGCTAAAGCCGCGGTGTTACTGAAGGGTCTTGCCTGCTGCAAAAATACGTCGAGCTATGCGTGGCAGTTTTTTCAGCCCGCTGAGCCGACGACGTGGCGCACTAGAACCTTCGAGGTGCCGATTTGGATTTGCGCCCAAGAGCGCCGGGCGCTATGGTTTCAAAAGATTCCCAAAGAACCCGAGTTAAAACTTATGAAACTCTCAAAAGGCCTGCTCGCCATCAGTTTGCTAACGGCGTTTGTTTCCGCGGATGCGAAGATCATCACCGTAACGACCGAAGACAATGTGTCTCCGGGCGTTGGCCAAACGAGTCTGGTTCAAGCCTTGAATCAGCTCAAGGATGGCGACACCATCCAGTTCAACATCCCCGGTACCGGTGTTCATTATTTAAAAACACCAGTCGATGGCTACCCATTGATCACCGCCAACGGCATCACCATTGACGGCTACAGTCAGCCGGGAGCGGCTCCCAATTCCAACCCGCTGCATGCCAGCAATAACGCGCAATTGATGATCGCGCTCAGTTCGACCAATGGCAATGGGTTGTCGATGCAAACGGCCATCACCAATTACAGCGGCATCGCCAACGATAATCTGGGGTTTGGTCCGGATGAGTTGGCGATTCTGGGAGTTTTCCGCGGTACAAACGTGACGATCCGGGGACTGGCTTTTATCAGTGCACCCGAGGTGACCGGCTCGGGCTTCAATGGCGATATGAAATCGATTGCCATCTGTCCGGATTCTGCCGGGCAATGCGCCAACTGGCACGTAAGCGGGTGCTGGTTCGGCATCGACCCGGCGACGCGCCAAGCGGCGTATATGCCGGATGGTACGACTGTAGCCATGCCCGCGATTTCCATCGCGGCCTATCGCAGTCGAGATCCAGATGGAACAAATCCGACCTACGCTCAGCCCGGAACGATTGGTGTCGCGGCCGGATCGACCAATCCGGCGGCGGAGTTCAATGTGTTTGTCACCGGCTACGGTTTTGATTCCGAAGGACTCAACTATCGCATCTCAGGCAATTTCTGGAACGTTTTGCCGGACGGGATGCACAACTTTGATCCTTCCATGGCGAACGCTGGGCAACAGCAAGGAGATGGTTATATCGAAATCGGCCGGGTCGATGATAACATCCTTATTGGAACCGACGGCGATGGCGTGAACGATGCCTACGAAGGGAATGTCTTTGGCGGGGTCGCCAGCACGGATTGGGCGAATCTTTATCTTTGGAGCGCGCACGCCACGAACATTGTGGTGGCCGGAAATTGGTTTGGCCTCGCCGTCGACGGTGTCACGCGATTTACCAACAGTTCGGTCGTGGTTCACAGCTTTCCGGCGAGCGCTCAGGCACGGTTTGGTTCAGACTTCGACGGTGTGAGCGATGCACTGGAAGCAAATCTTCTCTACAATAACAATCCATTCTCCTTCGTGTATCACATGCTGACTAATGGCCTTCAGTTCAGTCCGGTGTCGGCTTTTGATGGGACTGGCCCGTCGAGTTTTGGCGGTCTCAACCCGGGGGTCCGCCTCTCTTTCCGCGGCAATGTGACCATCAACAACAATCTGCTGCCTGACAATTATGCCGACGGTTCGCTGGATTTGATTTCTCCGTTCATGAATTATGAAGCACCCTACATGGACACTTCCTCCGCCTCGGCTCCGGCCGACATCATCCCCAGTCTCAACACCAACAGCACCGTCGCTCATGTGCGCGGCATTTTTCCAGTCGGCCTCGCGCCCTACACGAACATTTTCATCGACGTGTACCAAGCTGATCCTGAGGGTTGGAACAACGGCAAGGTCTGGGCCGAGTTCGAGTTAACCGACAGCTTCTCGTATACGAACGGCTTTCCACAAGGCTCACAGTATCTGAAGTCGTTCACTGTCGCTAACTCCGGAAGCTTCGATCTGGATCTCACCGGGTTGAACCTGGGCAACGGACTGGTGACGGTGACCGCCAATTACTCGGCCGATCCCGCAGGCACGCGCAACGGGAGAACTCACACGAGTAACTTTTCCGACCCGCTGGCGCTGAGCGTGCCCATCCAGCCTTTGGTGGTCGGGATTAGCAAGGCCGGTGCCAGTATAGTCCTGTCCTGGCCAGTTTCTGCGGGGCTTTTCAAAGTGCAATCCACTCAAACGGTTGCTTCTTCCGGTTCGTGGGCGGATCTGGCCCCTCAGCCGACCGTGGTCCAGGTGGGCGCCAACTATCAGGCAACGCTCACCGTCAACAGCGGCGTCGTTTTTTATCGGCTTAGGCCCTAAGGATAAAAGGTGGGCCGGACTTGGTCGGAACGCCGCCTTCAGGCGGCAGTCGGTGCCACACGACTGCTGCTGCGCATTGATCCCGCCGCTGATCGCAATTCTCGAGTCCCACCGCCTGAAGGCGGGACTCCCGGGTCACTCCTCCGAGGCTGCGGCTTTGCGCAGTAACGCGGTCGTCTGGATGGTTTTTGCGGTCACGGCATGGATGCCGTCCAGCCGTTCGCTCAACAGCGAACGCAACTGCTCCGGATCGGTGACCTTGCTTTGATCCGGCGGCGTGGACAACAAGTCAACCGCCTCGACCACTTTCTCGTAAAGCTCGAGCAAGTCGTCAGTTTGCGTTTGGCGTTGCTGCAGTCCTTTGTGGATGACTGCGGCAATGTCATCGGGATTTACGGTGCAGCCGTGGTAGTCGTCACCGTAAATCGTGCGAAGAATCTCTTCCGCCAGAATCGTCGCGAGTTTGTCGCGTTCCGAGTTGCCGCTCATCGCCATAACTTGCACCGGATCACCCAGTTTTCCCAATAAAAAGAGCAGGGGATGCCCGCTCGGGATGGAGCGGATGTCCGTGCCGCACCTAGCGCAGGCGTTCTCGCCTGCTGTATCGCCGACTTTCAATCGGCAAGGCGCAGCCATTGTAGGACGTTAGAGCTTTTGTCTGTCCGTCACCGCCCCGACCCTGCCGACTGAAAGTCGGCGTTACAGCAGACTGGGAAGTCAGACTGCAAGTCCGCGCGCCGGCGCGCGGGCATTCTGCCCGCAGCAAACGGTCGATCACCAGCTGACACAAGCCCTTTTCTTGCGCCACATTCAGTTCTGACGTTTCTGCGGACTGCAAGTCTGGCTGGAAAGTCTGCGCTACGTCCAAAAAAGGCCGCCCCGGTCAGGCGGGGGTGTCTTTTATCATTGTTCAGCACCCCAATTAGGCCATTTTTGCGGCATGGTCCGACTCATATTTCTGTTGGGGCTGCTCGGCTGTGCGGGGAACGTTTTTGCCGACTCCACGGTTACTGCGCCCTCGATGTTCTTTGGGATCGAGGTTGTGGACCAGGACACATCCCGTGGCGTGCCTATGGTGGAACTGCTGACCACCAGTGGCATCCCGCTTTATACCGACTCGAACGGTTTGGTTGCTTTCTATGAACCCGGCTTGATGAACCAAAAGGTCTGGTTCGCTATTTCGGCCCACGGCTACGAGTTTGCCCCGGACGGATTTGGGCTGCGCGGTGTGTCGCTGATGACCAAACCCGGTGCCATCGAGCGGCTCAAGATCAAGCGGCTCAATATTGCGGAAAGGCTTTACCGAATTACCGGCGAAGGGATTTATCGCGATACGGTTCTGCTCGGGCGCAAAGCCCCGATTTCACAACCGTTGCTCAACGCCGGCGTTACGGGCCAGGACGGGATATTAACCGCGATCTACCGCGACAGACTTTTCTGGTTTTACGGCGACACCTCCAGATTGTCCTACGGGTTGGGGAACTTTTCCATGACCGGCGCCACGACGGCGCTTCCCGCCCGCCTCGATCCGGCGACCGGCTTTGATCTGATTTACTTTACGAACCAGGACGGCTTCGTTAAAAAAATGGCGCCAATCAAAGGCGAGGGCGTCGTTTGGCTCTCCGGGTTGGTTGTGCTGCCCGAGGGGGGTCACGAAAGTATGCTCGCCTGGTTTCAGCGCCGGCGCGGTTTAGGGGCCGTGCTGGAGAACGGGTTTGTCATTTACAATGATGCCAAGGACGTTTTCGAAACGTTAAAAGACGAACCGATTGACCCGCCACTTTTTCCCACCGGATACCCAACCACCGCCCCCGGTGAAGATAGTCAACCCTATTTGTACTTCACGGTGCCCTATCCCGCTCTGCGCGTGAAAGCCAGCAAGCAATCGTACTTGGACCTCTCCGCCTATGAAGGATTCACCTGCCTGAGACCCGGCGCGCGCTATTCGGGTCAAGACAAAACAGAATTGGATCGCGATGGAGCCGGGAAGCTGGTGTGGGGTTGGAAGCGCGGGACACCTGCTCTCGATGCGAAGCAACAAGAGGAGCTGATTCAGGCCGGACGCATGAAGCGGGACGAATCTCCCTTCCGCCTGTCGGATGCCGGAACGGGCAAGCCCGTGCTTCTGAATAGTTGTTCCTGTTTTTGGAATCAGTACCGCAAGCGCTTCGTCATGATCGCTTCTGAAGTTCTGGGGGCCACTGTTTTGGGAGAGGTCTGGTACAGCGAATCCGACCGGCCGGAAGGGCCCTGGACGCGTGGAACGAAGATCATCACTCATGCCAACAAAAAGGATGACGCCCATGATTTCTACAATCCGACCCAACACCCCTTCTTCGACCAGCAAGGCGGCCGCGTCATCTATTTGGAAGGCTCTTATGTAAACACCTTTTCGGGCAATCCCACTCAGACTCCTTATTACGAATATAACCAAATCATGTACCGCCTGGATCTCGCGGATCCACGGCTGAAGCCAGCCAGGTAGAACGCCAGGCCCTGGAGGCCCCCGGAAATACTCATAATTCGGGCTTTTTTTTGACTGAGTTTCGGGCTTGACCTTTTCCATATCCAGGGCACACTGACCGGCTCGATTAGCAGGGCAGGGGTGCCAATTCTCACAGCCGGAGCCCTCCTCTCGAGTTATTTTTACGAACATGCAGCACATACGGAATATTGCGATTATCGCGCACGTTGACCACGGCAAGACGACGCTGGTGGATTGTTTGCTCAAGCAGTCGGGCACTTTCCGAGCCAACCAGGCCATCTCCACCGAAGAACGGATCATGGACTCGATGGATCTGGAGCGCGAGAAGGGCATCACGATTCGCGCCAAGAACGCCGCGTTCAAGTACAAGGATTACCACATCAACATCGTCGATACCCCCGGCCATGCGGATTTCGGCGGAGAAGTCGAACGCATCATGAACATGATCGACGGCGTGTTGCTGGTGGTGGATGCCGCCGATGGCCCCCAGGCCCAAACCCGGTTTGTGCTGCGCAAAGCCCTTGAAGCCGGCGCTAAACCCATCGTGGTCATCAACAAAATCGACCGCGAGAATGCCAACCCGCACAAGGTGCTGGATGCCGTTTGGGATTTGTTCGGATCGCTTCACGCCACCGACGAACAAATGGATTTTCCCGTGATTTTCGCCAGCGCCAAGGAGGGTTATGCCAAGTCCGATCTTAAACACGTGACCGGGACGATGGAGCCGCTGTTCGATGCGATCATCAAGCATATTCCCCCGCCACGGGCGCATGCCGGCGAGGGTTTCCGGCTGCTCGTCGCGAATCTTGATTACTCGGATTACCTGGGCCGGATTGCCTTCGGCAAGATCTACAGCGGCAAAGTCAAAGTCGGCGACAGTTCGGTTTGCATCCATGGGGACGGCCGCAAGAGCAAAGCCAAGATCACGGCCATCTTCCATTTCGAGGGCCTCAAACGCATCGAGATTCCCGAGGCGCATGCCGGCGACGTCGTGGGCTTGACCGGTTTCGAAGACGTATTCATTGGTGAAACAATCACCGATACTGAAGATCGCGAGCCCTTGCCGTTTGTGCCGATCGATCCGCCGACGATTCAAATGCAATTCGCCGTCAATGACGGCCCGCTGGCGGGCATCGATGGGCAGTTGGTGACCGCGCGGCATATCTGGGAGCGCCTCGTGAAGGAAGTGCGCACCAATGTGGCTCTGCGCATCGAGCAAACCGATGCGCCCAATATTTTCAACGTCAGCGGCCGGGGTGAGATGCAAATCGCGATCCTGGTCGAACAAATGCGGCGAGAAGGCCACGAAGTGCTGGTGTCCCGGCCGGAAGTGATTTACCGCAAAGACAAGGACGGCAACCTCCTCGAACCCATCGAGAAGCTCTTTCTCGAAATTCCCAAGGAGGCAATGGGTGCGGTCATGGAGAACCTCGCCGGACGCAAGGCCGAGATCACCAACATGAATCACCATGGCGAGGAAGTAAGCATCGAAGCGCTGGTCCCCACCCGTGGGCTAATCGGCTTCGAAACCGACCTGGTCAATCAGACCCGCGGCCTCGGCGTGATGAGTCATCTCTTCCACGAATATGGGCCCGATCGTGGCGAAATTGCCGCTCGCAAAAATGGCTCACTGGTCAGCATGGAAAGCGGGGAGGCCATGGCCTATGCTTTGAATATGATTCAGGAGCGCGGCCGCTTGATGGTCGAGCCTGGTGATAAGATCTACGAGGGTATGATCGTGGGCGAAAACGCGCGGGAAAATGACATCCCGGTCAACCCGTGCAAGGCCAAAAAATTGACCAATATGCGCTCGCAAGGCGACGGCAAGGGGATCCAACTGAATCCGCCGTTAAAGATGTCGTTGGAGCGCGCGCTCGAATACATCGGGCCCGATGAATATGTGGAAGCGACGCCGAAGAACCTGAGGCTGCGCAAGAAGCTTCTGGACGAAAACCAACGCAAACGCGCTGCCCAATCCCGCGCCATCAAAGTCGTCGCCGCTTAGTTAGGGCAGATCGGCCGGGTTATTTCGCCCCGGCGCGAGGCCGTTGAACCAGGCTTTCCAATCGGTCCCGATAGTTTCGGCTCATGCTGAGCTTCGAACCGTCTTTGAGAATTACCGCGTAGTCTCCGTAAAAAAGCGGGTGCAGCTCTTTGACGCGGTCGAGGTTGACCAAAATCGACCGGCTGATGCGCATGAACCGATCGGGGAGAAGTTGCGATTCAAGGCTGGCTAGCGTCTCGCGGATATAATGAGAGTTTGGTCCGGCGTGAATTCGGACGTAATTGCCGTCGGCCTCAATCCAATCGATGGTCTCCGGTTCGACGAAGATAATTCGGCCATTCTCTTTGAAGATGAGCCGATCGGGAGTTTTAAGCGCGGGAGCCATTTCCTGGAGAACGGCGCTGAGGCGGGACTCTGCGTTGTGCTGTTTGGAAAGGCTGAACTGGCGGCGCACGTGGCCCAGCGCCTGGGCAAAGCGATCCTGATCGAAAGGCTTGAGCAAGTAATCGATCGCATGCAGCTCAAATGCTTTTAAGGCATACGCATCGTAGGCCGTTACAAAGACGACCAGGGGCAGGGGCGTTTTCGAGGCGACGAGCGCCTGGCAAACCTCGACGCCGTTCATGCGCGGCATTTGCACATCCAGAAATGCCAAGTCGCTTTTGCCGCGTTGGAGGACTTCCAGTGCCTGGTTCCCATTCGTGCACTCCGCCACCACCTCAAAATCAGCTTGTGGCTTAAGAAGTTGCCGGATGCGCGCCCTCGCTGGCGCTTCGTCATCGACGATAATTGTTCGGATTTTTGCCTCGGTGGCCATATTCAGCGGGCCGGACTCGCCTGAATTCACCATACTGTGAGAAGCTCAACCAGCCAATTGGTTCCAGCCACCGGCAGCGCCCAGAGAAGGTTTGGCAGGGCCTGGCGCTCGCCGCGCCGGCGCTGCTCCAGCAGCGGTCGCTTCGCTCAGGGGCTGAGCTGAGGGCGCATAGCTTGCTCCCGCTTCCCGGGAGGTCCGGAATGGCACCACGACCCTGGCCTCCAGTCCCCCGCCTTCGGCGGGCGCCAGCTCGAAATTGCAGTTGTCCCCGTACAGGTGCCGGAGGCGGGCGCGTGTGTTGGACAGCCCGATGCCCTCTTGCGGTCGGGAGATTCCATCGCCCAACCCATCGCCATTATCGACCACCCGCAACACCAGTTGGCCGTCCCGTAGATGGGCGCAGACGCGCAGCAAGCCGGGCCCCTCGCGCGGTTCGATGCCGTGGCGAATCGCGTTCTCAACCAGCGGTTGCAGGATCAAGTACGGAACGAGCGCCGGTTGGGTTTCGGCGGCAATTTGTTTTTGCACCGTCAAGCGCTCGGCAAAACGAGTCTGTTCAATCTCCAGATAGCGATCCAGAAAAGCCAGTTCTTCACTTAACGGAACCTCCTGGGGTTTGCTTTGATCCAGGCTCAAGCGCAGCAATTCGCTGAGGCGGGCCAAAACCCGGTCCGCGGCGGCGGGGTTTTCATGGATTAATGCCGAGATGGCGTGAAGGGTGTTGAAAAGGAAATGCGGATTGAGTTGCATGCGCAGCGCCTCCAATCTCGCCTCCACCAATTCGCGTTGTAGTTGCGCGGTCTCCACTTCTCGCTCCCGGAACCGGTTATAATAATGCCAGCCCAGTTCACCCAGCATGACCACCCAATAGATGAGAAAGTAAACCACGACATAATGCAGCCAGAACTTACCCATGAGGTAGGAAAAGGTCAGAATCTGCCCCGGGTGCATGACGGACTTTTCTCCGGCTACCAGCCAGGAGGTGAAGACCGCATACACGCCCGCGAAAAAAAGGGCGGCGACAATGTGTTCCAATAGCCAGAGCCCAATTCGGTTCGGCATCGGTTGTCTTCGGTTCGCAAACCAAAGGACTCCCAGGGATACGAATCCGAGTGCATACCATCCTTTGAATTCCTGGCGCAGCATCGGGCCAAGATCAGGGTGTTGATCCATTCCCAGATCGCAGACGTAACCCTGCAACACCGAAAGCCCCGCCAGCAAGCTGCACAAGGCAAATAGACCGGCCAATAGCAGCAATACTCGCCGAAGCGGGACGTAGCGATTCGTCATGGCTCCCACACGGATATGGCGAACCCCCAGTGCCTCATGTCATCAGAACGTGTTTTAAAATACTGGCTTCGGGCGTGGGCGCCTGGGTTTGGAGTCCCGCCTTCAGGCGGTTTCGGCGCCGGGCCGCCTAAAGGCGGGACTCCTAACAGATTTCTAAAACAGGCTCTTAGCATCTGAATGGTGAAATATCACACTACGATTTTGGATCGTGGAGCTTCGGGGCGCCAGCCGTTTGTTGAGCCGGCTTGAGCGCGATGGGCGGGGGCTGCTGCGCGACGCCCGACGGCTCTGGGCTGAGAGATTTGACCTCAGTCGAAAGCGCGCGGGTAATTTCCTCGCGGCCGGCGGAGAATCGAGCGCCGTCGAGCAACACGATGCCGACCAGCAGCAGCGCCCCTGCGTTCAACGCCAGGAATGCAGCGCGCTCGAGCAGACCGCCGTTGCGGTCGCATTGGGGTAATCGATACATACGATGATGTTCCAGGACAATGATATCATTGCACTCACCGGCCTCGGCGCGCGGGGGAGCGCGGTGTATCCCGGCCGAGTTCCGCTCGCTCAGGTGCGTGGTCGGACGAGTGTGGCTCGCACTCGCGGATCCCCACCCCTTCGCTTTCCGGTCACACTTGGCGTGCATAGCTTTGGTTGAATGGCTCGACTATGGCTTTATTTAGCACCCCCGGCGTGCCAAAAGTGATTACCTGATCGTCAGCTGTGACGAGCCGCTCGCCGGTTGGGGCGAAATGCAGCGGATTGGAACTAACGCAGACGGCCTGTTCATCCTGCTCCCGGGTCTGAGTAGTCCTTTCTGGCCATTCGCGTTCCTTTGCGTTCATTGGGGTTAAGTTCCTGGCTTCTCCGATTCTTTTGCGCTTTGAACCGCCCCGCTTCTCACATATAACCACCGCGTGTTTGAGCCGCCCGAACCGATCAGTGCACGCACCCGCTTTTGCGCGGTGCTCGGGCAGCCCATCAAACACTCCGCCTCGCCCGCGATGCAAAACGCCGGAATTGCCGCCCTGGGGCTCGATTGGCGTTACCTGGCCTTTGAGGTTCGACCGAGCGATCTTAATGGCGCGATTTTAGGCGCCCAGGCAATGCATTTCATCGGGCTGAACCTTACCGTCCCGCACAAACTGCTGGCCCTCGAGCTGGTTGACATGCTCGATGAGTCGGCACGCACCTGGGGGGCGGTCAATACCATCCGCTTTGAGGGCAGGGAAGGGGAGCAAGCCTGGCGGCCACTGCGCGAATTTTCCGATGCCCCTTTGGAAATACGGTCGCACGGGTTTAATACCGATGCCGACGCCATCGTTCAGGGGATCGCTGAGGATTTGGACCTGGAGCTTAGAGGCGCCCGAGTGCTGGTGTTGGGCGCGGGCGGCGCCGGGCGGACGGCGGCTCTCAAACTGGCTTCGGCCGGAGTGCGTGAGCTGTTCCTGATTAATCGGACTCCGTCCAAAGCCCAGGCGGTCGCAGACGAAATCAGACAACTCTGGCCCGCGGTCAAAGTGAGCTTGGATTATCCCACCTCAAAGATTGATTTGGTGCTCAATGCCACTTCGTTGGGGCTCAAACGCGAAGATCCCTCGCCGTTGGATCCGTCGCGCTTTTCGTTGCAGGAAACGGCCGCGGTCTACGACATGATTTACCGTCCCGCTGAGACCACCTTACTTAAGAGGGCCAGGCAGGCCGGTTGCCGGGCGGCCAATGGCTTGAGCATGCTTTTGCATCAAGGCGCCAGGGCTCTGGAAATCTGGAGTGGTCAGCCAGCGCCCATTGCTGCCATGCGCGAAGCGCTCTGGCAAAACGTGAACAATGCTTAGCCGCACCTTCGATCCCGCGGTCTGGGCCGCCGTGCCGTTCCAGTTCTGGTCCATTGTAATATTCGTGTTCGGTTGCATGGTGGGCAGCTTTCTAAACGTCGTCATCCATCGGTTGCCGCTCGAACAGAGCATCGTTTCACCGCCGTCCCACTGTCCTCACTGTAAGTATTCGATTCCCTGGTACCTGAACATGCCGTTGATCACCTGGCTGGTGCTCCGTGGAAAATGCCGCAATTGCGGCGCCCCGATTTCGGTCAGGTATTTTTTGGTCGAATTGCTGACCGGCCTGTTTTTTTTGGCTGCCTGGCTGCGGTTCGGGGCGCTTTCGGTCAGCCTGACCCTGATTTACTGTTTCATTCTGGCCGGGCTCATTGCCGCCACTTTTATCGACTTCGAACATTTCATCATCCCGGACGAAATCACCATCGGCGGTATGGTGCTGGGCTTTATCGCCTCTTTCTTTTTTCCCCAGTTGCATGAGGTGACTTCAGTTCCGGTGTCTCTCAAGCAAAGCCTGCTGGGTATGGCGGTGGGCGCCGGGCTGATCTACTTGATCGTCCGGCTCGGCAAATTGGCCTTTGGCCGGCACAAGCTCACGTTGCCTGCCGAAACGAGGATCATTTTTACCGAAACCGGCATCCAACTACCCGACCGCGTCGTCGCTTATGAAGAAGTATTTTACCGGCAGTCCGACATGATCGTGCTGCGGGCTCACACGGTAGAATTAGTCGATCGCTGTTACAAAAACGTTGTGGTGCGCTTGAGCCCGGCGCTCCTGCGAATCGAGGACGAAGAGTATCAACCCGAGACCGTCCCGCATCTTGAAGCGGTGAGCAGCCAAATTGTTTTACCGCGCGAAGCCATGGGGTTTGGTGATGTGAAATTCATGGCGGCGATTGGCGCGTTCCTGGGCTGGAAAGCGGTTCTTTTTTCACTGATGGTCAGCTCCGGGATCGGGTCGGTGGCCGGGTTGGCTATGATTGCCGCAGGCCGACGCCAGGCGCGGCTCGCGTACGGACCATACATCGCCATGGCCACCGTCATCTGGATTTTTGCCGGACCGCAACTGGTGCACTGGTACCAGCGGCTAATCAGCGGCTCGCCTGGATTTGCGTGAATTCCGCGCTGGCCCGAGGACCGGCGCGGCGACCACACTAACCAGCGCAACGAGCTTCAACATATCCACGTTGCCCAACGCCGCGGCACAGGCAGGCCGGGCTGAGCGCGCAGGACAATCAGCCAGCCGAAATCCGGCCTTGCCTGAAGCCGACGGTCGCCCACACGACGACCAAATCCTCTAAGTTGCCGATAATTCAGGTAGCCTCCGGAGCCCCGGGAGGGGCGGCAAGATAATAGCCCAGGGCCAGGCCGCCGAGGCCGCCGCCCTGGGTAAATGCCACCCCATACCCAATCTCTCTTTTTTCCAATCTGGTTTGGCGCGCTCGGGCGCGCCAAACCAGATTGGAAAAAAGAGAGGGAATCATTTTGTGTCTCTTACCCAGGCCGGCGCTCGTGCCTCGCTGGGCCTGGGCTATTTTCTCATCGTCCTTACAGGACCTCAGTCGGCCTCGCTCCGCTCGCAATTTAGTCGAACGATGAGCGTGAGCGGTGGGAGCCAGGCGCCGATGACGCACGAATTGGAGCTGACCTGAACCGCTGGCTCCCATCCGCTCCACGCTTTGGTTGGCCTTGCCGCTGGTTGTGTTGGCTCTCATACTACCGACGACCTCCTCCACTCACGAAGGCGCCGACGCCCGCCCCAATAGCGCCGCCGAGAAGGCAGACGAAGAGCCACTCAAACAACATGAACAAGATACGACCCGGGTTGTGAGGGAAATGGCCCAGCCTAAAGATCGGCATAGCAATGAGTGCCACGAACCCTGTCGCCGCTAGAGCCGCGCCTATTAAGAATTCCTTAAAAGTGCTGCTCCGAGATGTGTTCATGCAGAAACTATTGGCCACGTTTCGGCTCAGGCAGGCCGGGCTGGGCGCGCAGGACAATCAGCCAGCCGAAATCCGGCCTTGCCTGAAGCCTTCAGGGTTGGCCCAGACGACGACCAAATCCTTTAAGTTGCCGATAATTCAGGTAGCCTCCGGAGCCCCGGGAGGGGCGGCAAGATAATAGCCCAGGGCCAGGCCGCCGAGGCCGCCGCCCTGGGTAAACCGCCACCCATACCCAATCTTTCTTTTTTCCAATCTGGTTTGGCGCGCTCGGGCGCGCCAAACCAGATTGGAAAAAAGAAAGGGAATCATTTTGTGTCTCTTACCCAGGCCGGCGCTCGTGCCTCGCTGGGCCTGGGCTATTTTCTCATCGTCCTTACAGGACTTCAGTCGGCCTCGCTCCGCTCGCAATTTAGTCGAACGGTCACCATCACCGGCTCCGCGGCCAATGACCTCGAAATGAAATCCCAACATAACCGCGAAGTCCGCGTGCATGGTGTAGTTAGCCATGTGTGACTCCCCTCGCTGCTTCGTGGCCGCTGCCGCCAAGCGCGCTAGACGCACCAAAGAGAAAACCAAAGTCGTACAACCGGCCCCGATTGTTGGTTTCATAGATACGAACGTTCGGGGTGAATAGGCTGATCAGGAAAGTGAGAGGGCAAATCAAGCCATGCCACAGTCCCGCCCAGAATCCGGCCGGGCGTGCGCCTGGAACTTGATATTTCGAGCCCGGCCCTGCAACAGCTAAGATATTCATTGTCGAAATTCCAATGATTGCTAACAAGTGAGTAGATAGATCTTATGATTCCTGCCATTTGGCAGGATCATAAAACGTCCCCGGGGAAAAAAGTTCCCGTCTCATTAACTACACCTTACTCCTCTTCATTCCGCTGTAAAGTTACTTTAATCGTTGCGCCCCAATAAATACCTACTAAAACTCCACATCCCTGCACACCTCATCCGACCTCTTCACCAGCCCCCGCAACTCCTCCCCTCGTAAACCCGTTTCGCCCCCGTCAGATACCCAACCAGGTAATTCACCGTGCGCGAGCTATAAAGAAACCGGTGGGGTCAGTGCTGCAGTTTTCTCACCGCCGTCCGTGAAAAAACTGCGAACAGCCCCCTCCAGTGCCGGTCGATGCAATAAAAGTAACCAGCAGCGTTGATGCTTCGTCTAATGTGGATAATCCAGCGCAAGAGGGTCCGGGGACCCCCTGGCGAGCTGCCTTAAACAGAAGCAATCAAGACTCGTTAACATGAAGACACACACCCCAAATCTCGGGATTGGATTTGTAATTGCCGGCGTGTTTCTTCTCGCCATCGACTGCCCGGCGCAGCGGGCGGCAACCTTGGGCTGGAGGTCGAAATCCGTTCAGGATTTTCGGGTGCGGACACCCAAAGCCGCGAAGACGCCAAGAGGTTCTCATGAGAGGGACGTCCAGCCCTCTTTGCGGCTTTGCGGCTTGGCGTGAAATTCTCGGTTGGGGTGGACCACGCAAAGGCGCAAAGACGCCAAGGTTCTTTCTTCCGTCCCAGCGCGACATCTCTGCCTCAAAGCGCGGCAAATCGGGCGGCGGCGGTTTCCCAGGGAGCGGCCAGGCCGGGTTCGTACACGCTGACCCGGGATGAGCGCTGTACCGCCTCACGCATTTCCTGGAGCGAGGCCAGTTCGCCGCTGGCACGCACCTGGACCAGCAGATTGCCCATCGCGGTTGCTTCCACGGGCCCTGCCAGCACTGGCCTTTGGCAGGCGTCGGCTGTGAATTGGTTCAGAATCTGGTTTTGACTCCCCCCGCCGACAATGTGGATGACCTCAATTCGATTGTTCGTCAGTTCTTCGAGCCAGCCAAGCACCTGGCGGTACTTCAAGGCCAGGCTTTCGTAGGCGCAGCGCACGAGTTGAGCGGGAGTTTTGGGGATCGGTTGATGAGTCTCGCGGCAAAAGTCCTGGATGGCCTTGGGCATATCGGGCGGGTTAAGAAACCGAGGATCATCAGGGTTAACCAGCGAGCGCAATGCGGCCGCGTCCGCGGCGAGCCTGGCCAGTTGCGCGTAGTCGTAACCTAACCCGCGATGATCGAACGCGCGCTTGCATTGCTGCACCAGCCAAAGGCCCATGATGTTCTTCAGCAATCGGTATGTGCCATCCAGACCCCCTTCGTTGGTTAGGTTGAGTTCCTGGGTGCGAGCGGTGAGCGAGGCTTTTTCAACCTCGACGCCCATCAGCGACCAGGTGCCCGAGCTGAGGTAAGCCCAGTTGGGTCGACCGGTGTTGCGCGTCGGCACTCCCGCCACGGCCGAAGCGGTATCGTGGGCAGGTGGCGCAATGACCTTCAGGCCTGCCAGGCCAGTGCGTTCGGCCACACCGGGTCTCAATTTACCGAGCAAGCTGCCGGGGGAAATAACTTCGGGAAAAATCCCGAGCGGCAAACCAACATTTTTGAGGAGGTTTTTGGACCATTTGCGCGTGACCGGGTTCAGACACTGCGAGGTGGAGGCAATCGTGAACTCGGCGGCGCGCGAACCGCAAAGCGCCCAATGAACAAAATCCGGCATAAACAACAGGCAATCCGCCCGTTCGAGCAGTTCCGGGTTGGTTGCCTTCGTCGCGAGCAACTGGAAAAGCGTATTGAGCTGCATGAACTGCAGACCGGTCTGGGCAAAAATCTCGCCGCGCGGCACCTTGCGAAAGGCCCTTTCCATGACGCCGTTTGTGCGCCGGTCTCGGTAATGAAAGGGCTGGCCCAGGAGTTCGCCGCGCCGGTCCAGCAAAACGTAGTCTACGCCCCAGGTGTCGGCGCCCACCGAAATTATGGAGGCGCCAAATCGTTTCCTGGCCAGGCCCAGGCCATCCTGAATTTCAGACCAAATTCGCAGAACATCCCAGCGCAGCGAATCGGCAATTTCAATCGGGCCATTGGGAAAACGATGGACCTGTTCGAGCCGCAACTTGCGGCCATTCCAAAGCCCGGCCATCACCCGGCCGCTTTCAGCTCCCAAATCTATGGCGAGGTAAACCTTGGTAGACATTTTACGTGAAAGCCTTAAGTCCTTTCTTTCAAAACGCGCCGTTCGTACGCTTTTACTTCCTCGAGCCAGCCGCGCCCGAGTGGCACCTGCATTTGTTCGCAGTACTGGTCCCAGACCGCGCCGAACGGCAGCAGCCTGGCCTCCTCCATCAGCGCAAGCCGGGTGGTATAATCCCCGGCCGCTTCCACTTGTTTGAATTGAGAATCCGGTGTGAGCAACGCCAGCAAAAGCGCCTTGCAGAGATTGCGGCTGCCAATCACCCAGGCCGCCACCCGATTGATGCTCGCGTCGAAATAGTCCAGACCGAGCCGCGTTCGCTCGAGGTAACCGCCCGAGACGACCGCCTGCGTGATGGCAATCAGATCGTCGTTTAAGGTGACAACATGATCGCTGTCCCAGCGGATGCCGCGGCTGACGTGAAGAGCAATCTGCGGGAGGTAACATAGCACCGCCGAAATTTTGTCGGCTATCCCTTCCGTCGGATGGTAATGACCCGAATCTAGAGTGACCAGCAGCCCCCGGCTGAGAGCATACCCAAGATAAAACTCATGTGAACCCGGCGTATAACTTTCCGCCCCAATCCCAAAGAGCTTCGGCTCGACTGAATCGAGGTTGTACCGGCGGTCCAGCTTTTTCTTGTAAATAGCGTCCAGCGACTCAAGCAACCGCTCCCGCGGACCACGCCGGTCGGCGGGCGTGTCTTTCATTCCGTCAGGAATCCATAAATTCGTCAGGCAGGCTTGGCCGAGCGCTTTTCCGAACGCCTCGCCAATCTCACGGCAGCGGATGCCATGCTCGACCCAAAATCGGCGAACTGCTTTATCCGGACTCGTCAAAGTCAGCCCACCGACCACCATAGGATGAGCAAAATAGGTCTGGTTAAAATCCAGCCCGATTCGGAGTGACTTCGCCCAATCGATCCAGCCGCGAAATCCAGAGACGCTGAGCGCGTTGCGGTCCTCACGTTTTCCCTGAGGCTCGGCGTAGGATGCGTGAAGGTTAAACCGGTGTCGTCCGGGAATCAGCGACAGCGTCTTCTCGAAATCCCGGCGCAATTCGTCGGGCGTCCGGGCTTTGCCAGGATAGCTGCCGGTGACAGCCAGGCCGCCGCCGAGTTGCTGGCCGTTGCTTTCGAAACCTCCCACATCGTCGCCTTGCCAGCAATGGATCGAGATTGAGGTGCGGCCCAGCGTCTGCAGCGCCTGCTCGGTGTTGATGCCCCAATCCGCATACTGTTCCCGCGCCGCCGCGTACGCTCGCGCCACTTTTTTGCTCGAAGCCATAGCCTGTTTTGATGTGCGCCCCGTTATGGCAGCTTGCGGGCTGCCAGGGCAATGGAAAAGTCCATGTGCAATGCTCATTCTAACTAATAGAAAAGCTTTATGCCAAAGTATAACTTATTTTAAGTTTGCCATTGCGCTTCCCGCTGATATTCAATCGTTCACGAACGCGGCGGCTCTCGAGGGGTTGAGGGCGAGAGCCGACCCCGTTTGAAGCGACTGCATGAAAATCGGATTCCACACCGACGCCTTCAATTCTCGAATGCGAGGGGCAGGGCGGGCCCATGATCGAGCAGTCGCTGAATTGGCTGCGCCGCACACTTTCAGCACTCGGGATCCCTTGCGAATAAATCGAACTGCGAACCTTGAACAATTATGAAACCAACCCATAGTCCCAGCGGCTCAGCAATCTCCCGGCGGGACTTCCTTAAGACCTCAGCGGCGGCGTCTGTCAGCGCGCTGGGCACGCTGGAATTAGGCCGGAGCGCCTACGCGGCCGGCGCCGACACGCTCAAGGTCGGCATGATCGGCTGCGGCGGTCGCAACGCGGGCGCGGCCGTCCAGGCTTTGACGGCCGACCCCGGCGCGCGTTTGGTCGCCATGTGCGACATCTTCCGCGACCGCATCGAGTCCAAGCGTCAGGAGATAAAGGCCGCCCGCGGCGAACAGGTTTGTGTGGATGACGCCCATTGTTTCACGGGTTTTAGCGGGTACCAGCACGTGATTGAAGCCTCGGACGTGGTGCTGATCGCCAACGCCGCCAAATTCCATCCCTTTCACGCGTTGTCGGCCATTCAAGCGGGCAAGCATGTTTTCGTGGAGAAACCGCACGGGATCGATCCTCGCGGTGTTAAGCTCATGCAAAGCGCCTGTGATTTGGCCAAAGAAAAGAAGCTCTGTATCGTCTCCGGTTTGCACAGCCGGTTCCATACTGGCTTTGCCGAGACCATCCAGCGCATCCAGGACGGCGCCATCGGCCAAATCGTCACCATCGAGGAGAATTTCCTGCGCGCACCCTACGGGATAACCGACCGCAAGCCGGGCCTAAGCGAACTGGAATGGCAATGCAGCACGCAGTACCATTTCCGGTGGCTTTCGGGAGACGACGTGCCGCAGTCGCTGGTTCATAACATGGACCGGGCGAGTTGGGTTCTTGGCAATGCGGTCCCAACGAAATGCCACGGCCTGGCGGGGCGCTCGACCATGCAAGAGCCAATCTATGGCGACGTATTCGATCATCACTCGGTAGTTTATGAATTCGAGAACGGCGTGCGCGCTTACGCTCTGTGCCGAACCACCAACGGTTGTTACGATGAGGATTCAAGCCTGATTTTCGGCAGTAAAGGCAAAGCATCGATCAAGGCCTGCCGCATTTGGGGCGAGACGAACTGGCGTTCGCAGGCGCAGTGTGATCCGTACCAGATCGAGCACGACAAACTCTTTGCGGCGATTCGCAGCGGTAATCCGATCAATTGCGGCCAGTACATGGCGCGCAGCACGATGATCACGGTCATGGGCCAGCTCTCCTGCTACACCGGCAAAGAGATTACCTGGGAGCAAATCAATCAATCCGAATTCTATTATCCGCCCAAACCGGAAGATTGCCGGGACGGCATGGAGCCCCCGACCAAGCCGGATTCGAGCGGCAGCTATCCCGTGCCCAGTCCGGGTCGAACGCACTTTGTTTAACCGACTAACAGCCGGAACAGCGTATGCGAATTTCAACAGCATCCCGGATATGTGGCGGCTTGCTCATCTGTGGCGGGCTGTTCTACGGGTTTGCAGCCGAGCCTGGGGCGTTGCCCGCCAAGGCGCGCATTCTCCTGGTTACGGGCGTCGATTACCCCGGCCACTTGTGGCGTCAAACAGCTCCCGTGCTTTGCGCCGCGCTGAAGCAGGACCCGCGGCTTGAAGTGTTCACTGTCGAAGACCCGCAATTCCTGGATTCACCGGCGATTCACCAGTACAGCGTGATCCTGCTGCATTTCCAAAACTGGCAACGGCCGGGACCCGACGAACGCGCGCGGGAAAACCTCCGCCGGTTTGTCGAGGGCGGGAAAGGCCTGGTGCTCGTGCATTTTGCCTGCGGCGCCTGGCACGATGAGTGGCCTGAGTTTTCAAAGCTCGCGGGTCGCGTTTGGTTTGGATCCGACCCCGGCCCGGGCAAACGCCAGCACGACCCTTACGGCCCTTTCCGCGTTGAGCTGGTCAAGCCAGAGCACGCAATCGTGAGAGGGCTCGCCGATTTCGATACGCAGGATGAATTGTACACCTGTCTAATCGGAGTCCACCCGATCGAGGTCGTGGCGCAAGCCAAGTCACCTCTCGACGGGAAGTATTACCCCATGGCGTTTGTCTCGCGCGAAGGACGGGGCCGGACTTTCCATTGCGTGCTCGGCCACGATGTGAAGGCGCTGAGCGTTCCCGCGGTGCAGGAACTCTACCGCCGCGGCTGCGCTTGGGCGGCGGGATTGGACCCGGTCCCCGCGGCGTTAAAGCAGGCACCGTGACCGGGCGGCGTCGACCCCCGAAAATCTTTATGGGTAAAATACAAATCGGGATCAACCTCGAGTTCGTTCGTCACAATGACAAACCATTCGAATGGGCGGTCGCCAAAGCCGCGGAATTGGGGTACACGCATGTGGAGCCCATGGTGCACTGGGGGCGCGAGTTGCTCAGCGAAGCCGGGTATTTCCATAGTGTCTCGATGCTTGATGACCCGCTCAGGCTCAAGCGCGCTTGCGACCATGCCGGCGTCAAGCTGTCGGGACTTTCCTCACATACCCCTTTATGTAAGCCGGAAATCGGCACCGAATACCTCAAGCAGGCTGTCCGCTTCGCCGCCGAATGCGGCGCGCCGGTAGTCAATACCGACGAAGGCCCCAAACCCAGGTGGTCCAGCGAAGAGGAGGATTTCATTCTGATGCGCTACACCCTGATGGAGGCGGCGCAGGTCGCCGAGCCGCGCGGGATCTTTATTGGGCTGGAATGCCACCAGCAGTACAGCAAGTTTCCTGACGGCCTTGACCGAATTTATCGCCTGGTCAAGAGCCCGAGCCTGGGAATCAACTTCGATACCGGGAACGCTTACCTTTGCGGGCAGGACCCTTACTCATGGCTGAAACGTGTGGCTGAGCGCCTGGTGCATTTGCACGCCAAGGACATCTCGGTGCAACAATCCGGCACCGAGCGCGGCAAGGTGACAGGCACACCGGTGGGCTGCGCTTGCGGCGACGGCGTGATCGATTGGGCAAGGGTGATTCAAATCGTGCGCACGGAATGCCCCCGTGACATCGTTTTCTCGGTGGAATGCGGCACCATTGACCAGGCCGAACGCTCGATTCATCATTTACGGAAATTGCTCTGACCTATCTCTCATGCAAACGCGTTTCGACCTCACTCAAGCCGACATCCCGCGGGCCTGGTACAATTTGTCCTCGGATTTTCCACAGCCCTTGCCGCCACCCTTGCATCCGGGCACAAAACAGCCGATCCCGCCGGAGGCCTTGGAAGCGATCTTTCCCAAAAACCTGGTCCAACAGGAAATGTCTTCCGAACGTTGGATCGAAATCCCTGAACCGGTTCGGGAGATTTACGCGCTGTGGCGCCCGACGCCGCTGCTTCGCGCGGTACGGTACGAGAAGGCCCTGCAAACTCCGGCGCATATTTATTATAAGTACGAGGGCGTCAGCCCCGCCGGCAGTCACAAGGTGAACACCTCAGTGCCCCAGGCATTTTTCAATAAAATCGCCGGAACAAAACGGCTCGCTACTGAAACCGGCGCGGGGCAATGGGGCGCGTCGCTGGCGCTGGCTTCCAAACTGTTTGGGTTGGAGTGCAACATTTACATGGTCAAAGTCAGTTTCCAGCATAAGCCCTACCGGCGAATGCTCATGCACACTTGGGGCGCATCGGTTCACCCCAGCCCCAGCGACCAGACCGAGTACGGGCGCAAGTTGCTCGCTGAAGACCCGCATTGCCCTGGCAGCCTGGGCATTGCCATCAGCGAAGCTCTTGAAGACACTGCCAAACATCCCCATACCAAGTACTCCCTTGGTAGCGTGCTCAATCATGTCTGCCTTCACCAAACGGTGATTGGGCAGGAAAGTATTCTGCAAATGGAGATGGCGGGCGAAGAGCCGGACGCGATTTTTGCCTGCTGTGGCGGCGGCAGCAATTTCGCCGGACTGGCGTTTCCTTTCCTGCGCAAAAAAATCACTGAAGGAAGGAAGTACCGCATCGTTGCGGTCGAGCCTTCAGCCTGCCCGACTTTGACCAAAGGAGAACTGCGTTATGATTTCGGGGACACGGCCGAGACGACGCCGTTGTTGATGATGTACACCCTCGGTCACAAGTTCATGCCTCCGGCGATTCATGCTGGCGGACTGCGCTATCACGGCATGTCGCCCATGGTCAGCCACGCGCTCAAACTGGGCCTGATCGAAGCCGAAGCTTATCATCAAACGGAGGTGTTTCAGCAGGCGACTCTTTTTGCCCAGACCGAAGGAATTGTTCCGGCGCCCGAATCGGCTCACGCGATTGCCGCAGTGGCGAAAGAGGCCAAGGCGGCCCGTGAGGCCGGACGGAAGCGCGTTTTAATCTTCAATCTCTCCGGACATGGCCTGCTGGATCTCAGCGCTTACGAGACTTACCAGAGCGGCAAGTTGCAGGATTGTTGAGGTTGCACAATCCGACGGTTTTCGGCGTCGCGTCCGACCGAAAGGGCGCCAAGGGCGGTCTTCATACCAGCCTAGGGCACCAGCCCTAGGAAAGGGGTGTCACAAAACAAAACCCCAGCGCCAAAGGCGCTCAAGGATCCAAGGAATTGACGCCGACCAGGCCGGTTAGAGGAGTCCAGGTGGCCTCGTTATGCGGCTGGTTATCGTTGTTCCAACGACTGCGCCAGAGTGAGTTTGGCGTCGAATCGATCACATCATTGCGGCGCGGATTCTCGACATGGCCGTCGGCGAACAGAAGATCAGTCCGGTAATTATGCCGGTTGGAAGGCCGTTGGGTGTGGGATGGCGAGTTGTCGGTTGGATCCATGTTGGCGTTGAAGCTGATCCCGCTTTGAGCCGCGGGAACGTCCCCAACAATCAGGAACTGAGTTGGCGCAACCACAGTCGTGTCCTTTACCTTGGCTACGCTGGCCACGTTGCCGTTAATGTCTCCCCCGATCCCCAAAGAAAATTGGCCCGGATTCGCCAGGCCCCAATCATTGCAGCCCAGTGAAAACCGGGCGTGATCGCTGATGCCAAATACCTGGAAGACCCCGTTCTCGTCAGTGCCGCCCAAAGTTTTGTTGACGTTTGTGTCCCAGGCGCTGTTGGGGTTGGCTGCCGGGCAGAAAAAGGACTTGCGGTTGTTGCCCATCAGGGCGAGCAAACGAGGTGCCCAAACATAGTAGTAACCGTGCGTGGTCGAAAGCGACCCGGTGTACTCCTTGTAATCACCCACATACATGACGTTGGCGATGCCAATCTGGCGCAGGTTATTGATGCAGGAAGCCTGCTGTCCTTTGGCTTTGGCGCGAGACAAAGCGGGCAAGAGCATGGCGGCCAGAATCGCGATAATCGCAATGACCACCAGTAGTTCAATCAGCGTGAAACCTCGGTGGAGCGTGCTCGTGTGCGATGGGCTTGGGGGGGTGGGCTTGGTCATATTCTCGTGCTTGTACGCGGTCTTTGCCGTTACAAATGGTAAAGCACTGGAGTCGGATCGACAAGTTGGTTTGGGACAGCGGTTTGGAGTTCAGGCTTGCGTGAGGCACGCAGGACGTCTCGCCTGCCTGGGTTTGGAGTCCCGCCTTAAGGCTAATGCCTTTCGGTAATTATTCATCAGCTGCCTCGAGGACTGATATGGTAAGGGGCTCGGTCGAACTTTTCTGATGCTTTTTGCGCGGCCAACGCTGGATCGGTTGGCGCATCGCGCGTGGGCAGGAGCGCGTCCG
>DASRFK010000256.1:0-20126 GCA_035651635.1 Verrucomicrobiia bacterium
AAGACCCAGGAAGGCGCGGCGGCTCTCTTGGAAATGGCCCGGGCACAAACGCTTCCTCAGGATCTGCACCTCACTGCTGCCACCGAGCTCAATGCCGTGCGGTGGGAAGCGATCAAAAATGAGGCGGCACAGGTGTTGCCGCTTCCAAGAACGCAGAATACCCAGCCTTTGCCACCTATCTCCGAGCTGGTAAAACGTAAGGGCGACCCCCAGAACGGAGCCGCAGTATTCCAGCGGGAAACGGTTGGCTGCTACAAATGCCACCAGGTAAACGGGCAAGGAACAGATTTCGGCCCGAACCTCTCTGAAATAGGAACCAAGCTGGCCAAGGACGCTCTGTATGAGGCGATCCTGGACCCGAGCGCGGGGATCTCCTTTGGATTTGAGGCATGGCAGCTCGATTTCAAAAATGGGGACGATGCCCTCGGGCTTATCGTCAGCGAGACTAGCGACGAGCTCGCGCTCAAAACGGTCGGCGGCATCGTCACCCGGTACAAAAAGAGCGAAATCCTGCACCGTACCAAACAGAAGTTGTCGATTATGCCGGCTGGATTGGAGCAGACGATGTCAGCCAGGGAATTGGTGGACCTGGTGGAGTACCTTTCCACGCTGAAAAAGACGGCTCCATGAACTTCCACAGATTCGGAGACTCCACTCGTCACTGAAGGCAGTATTTGCTCTTTCGGCGGTTGTGCTTTATTGGATTATATGAACCCGAAACTGTTGTGCGGCTTGCTGCTTTTTGGCGGCTTCACCCTCAAGGCAAGCTCGCCGGTTTTCCCTCGATTCCGCGCGGTCGAAATCGATTCGCACATTGAAATTGGATATGGCATTACGGTTGCCGATGTCGATGGCGACGGCAAGCCCGACATTCTCCTGGCTGATAAAAAGCAGATCGTTTGGTACCGAAACCCGAGCTGGGAAAAGTTCGTCCTCGCCGAGAATCTGACAGTCCAGGACGACGTTTGTATTGCCGCAGCGGACATTAACGGCGACGGCAAAGCCGAGATTGCCGTGGGAGCGCAATGGAACCCAGGCGACACTCTCAATAGCGGCGCAGTTTTCTATCTGGTACCGCCATCCGACCGAACCCGGAAATGGGAACCGATCGAACTGCATCATGAGCCAACCGTGCACCGGATGCGCTGGATGCGGATTGGCCCGGGACAGTTCCAATTGGTGGTAGCGCCACTACATGGACGCGGGAATAAAAATGGCGAAGGTGAAGGAGCCAAAATCCTTGGTTATCAAATGCCCGCCGATCCTCATCAGCCCTGGAAAACTGAACTCATCGATGGCTCGCTACACATGACTCACAACTTCGATATTATCAAATCGAAGGAAGCCGCCCAGGTTGGACTCTTCCTCGCGTCCAAAGAAGGGGTTTTCGAGCTGATCCGGCAGCCAACCGGCTGGTCATCGCGGCAAGTCGTGGGGCCGGAGCCGGGGGACACTCACTTCAGCGGCGTCGGTGAAGTGCGCGCGGGCCACCTTGCGGGAAACCGCGCTTTTCTTGCCACCATTGAACCGATGCACGGCAATCAATTGGTCGTGTACACTCCACCGGACGATGCGGGGTCTGGCCATTTCTGGAAGCGATATCTTCTCGATTCCTCTCTCAAGGAAGGTCACGCCCTGGCTTGCGGCGATTTGGTTGGCAACGGCTCCGACCAGATTGTGGCGGGCTGGCGTGGCAAAAACGACCAAGGCAAAGTCGGCATTAAGCTTTTTGCGGCGCCCGATGGCCAAGCAGCAGAGTGGACACAAAGTGTCGTCGACGACAACACCATGGCTTGTGAAGACTTGTGCCTGGCCGATCTTAACGGTGACGGCAAGCTGGACATCGTTGCTTCCGGGCGGGCGACGCACAAAGTGAAGGTTTATTTCAATCAATAAATGTGCGAGTTATTCACAGGCGGTGAATAACTCATAGTAGCCGCCACAGGAAACCAAATGATAGACTGGGCCCCAGTTGGGTCCGTGGACAGAATGTTGGCAACCGCCTGAGCTATTGATTAATATATGTTCCCAAAGACTTTGGTGGCTGAGGACGATCCGAACGATGCGCTGTTGCTGCACTGCGCTTTCAAGCGCGCCGGCATTGACGCCATCATTCATTTTGTCAGCGACGGCGTCGAAGCGATTGACTACCTGCGCGGAAAGCAGCTCTTCGAAAAAGTCGCCTCGTCAACTCTGCCAGGCATGTTCCTATTGGACCTGGAAATGCCGCGTCTGGACGGATTTGGCGTGTTGGAATGGTTGCGCAAGCATCCCCATCTGCGGCCGTACCGGGTCGTTGTTTTCAGCTCCTCGGAAAGCGAACAGGATCTGTTTCGTGCACGAGATTTGGGCGCGGATCTCTGCCTGGCCAAAACGTGTGATCCGGTTAAACTGGGCCAGACGATTAAAATGCTTCAGGCTTGTTTCAGTTCTGGAGCACCTCCAGTACAACCCGCGCAAGGCGCAACCGCCCGCGAAGTCGCGTGGGTTTAGCATAACCAACCACTCACGGCGTGCAATAGCGCCGCAGTACGTCGAACACTTCGCCAGCGCCGATACCTTCTTTCGGCAATACCTCCTTTCGGCTGGTAATCAAAACCGGCCATTCCCGGGCATCGGCTGGGCGGCAGCCATGAGACCCGCGCACCAGGCTGGGATCCAACGGAATCACGTTCAGGAGCGTCCGCAAGCCAAGCCGCTTTTGCAGCAGGAGCCAGGCGATCTTCGCCCGAACCATCGGAATGGCAGGATCCAAAAAAAGTTCCGCCGGATCGTACCCCGGTTTGCGATGGATATCGACTGTGCGCGCGAAATCAGGCGCCTTGGCGTCGTCCAGCCAATAGTAGTACGTGAACCAGCTGCGAGCGGCCGCAATCGCGATGAGATCGCCCGCGCGCGGGTGGTCCAGCCCCCGGACCGCCCGGGTTGGCCCCGCAAGCACTTCTTGAATTCCGGTTTGTTTCTCGAGGAGCGCCTGAACGGGACCGAGTAGCCCGGCTTCCTGGCAGTAGATGTGGGCAACCTGGTGGTCGGCGACCGCGAACACCCGACTGGCTCCGAAATCGAGCAACTCACGGTTCAACTCCTCCTTGATCGCGAGCCAACCCTGCTCCCGAAACAACCGGTTCAAGTGAACCGCTGAATCGACCGCACTGATTCCGTATTCGGACAGGAGAATGACTTGCACGGAACGTCGCGCGAAGAAATCGATCAGGTCTCCAACAATGTGGTCAATCCGACACAGATCCTCCGAGATGGCAGGATGGGCCGGGCCCAACCGTTGCAGGTTATAATCCAAATGCGGCAAATAAATCAGGTTCAGGCTCGGGGAGAATTTGGTCTCGATCCATTGAGCCGCGCGGGCAATCCAGCGCGATACGCTGTCGGCAGCGCCTTGCGCAGTGTCAATTCCGGCCGCCGGCCCCCAAAAACACGGGAATGGGAATTCGCCCAGCTCGCGTTTGATTTCCGGTCGAATGGAGTAGGGCCAGGCATAAATATCAAAGATTTTGCGGCCATCAGCCGGGTACATCGGCCGTGGGGTGATCGACCAGTCCGCGCTGGAGTACATGTTGAACCACCAGAACAACTGCGCGCAAGTAAACCCAGGCGCCTGGCGCCGCAAAACCTCCCACAACTTCTCGCCCCGAACGAGCCGATTGGATTGTTTCCAAAAATGGACTTCGGCCAGCTCGCGATTGTACCAGCCATTACCCACAATCCCGTGCTCGGACGGCGAAAGGCCCGTAAGGTAAGTGGCCTGGGCCGTGCAAGTGACCGCCGGCAAGGCGGGGTCGATCCGGCTGAAGCTCCCGGCTTCGCGAAACGCCTGGATCCGCGGCGTGGCCGGCCCAAGGAGTGACTCCGAAAGGCCGACGACATTGATGACGGCGGTGCGTTTCAAACCGCCGCTAGCAGAGCGTTCAGTCGACGCGCAGCCCGGCGCGCCTGCAGTTCGTGGATGGATTCGATCAAAACGCCCAGGTTGATCTCGTGCACCTCGAAGGCCTCGCCAATCGCGCGCAGCAGAGTCAAGGTCAACTCTCCGCCGAGGTGCTCGCGGAATTCCTCCAGCCCCGCCAAAACCGCGAGGCGATGGGTCGGTCCGTTCACCAAAAGTTCCGGTGTAAACAGGTCGAACCCGAGCTCCTCCAATAACCGCAAAACGCGCTCCGCGTTGCCGATATCCACATAACCCATGCGCTTTGAATAGACCACATCCAGCGCGATCCCGATCGCCACCGCCAGGCCGTGGGAGATTCTGAAGTCGGACAAGTGTTCGAGCTTATGTGCCGACCAGTGTCCGAAATCCAGCGGACGAGCCGAGCCGCTCTCGAAAGGATCGCCGCCGCCCACGATGTGGTCGACGTGCAGTTCGGCGCAGCGACGAATCAGCCGGCGCATGGCCTCGGAGTCGAACCGTTGAAGCAGGAGCGCGTCACATTCCAATGCTTTAAAAAATTCCGCGTCGCGGATGCAAGCCACTTTTACAGCCTCGGCATAGCCCGCCCGTTTCTCGCGCGCGGGCAGCGTGGATAACAACCGGAAATCGTTGATCACCGCAAAGGGCGGAGCAAACGTTCCGATGAAATTCTTTTTGCCAAACGCATTGATCCCGTTTTTCACACCGACCCCGGAATCGCATTGGCTCAGCGTGGTGGAGGGAATGCGCACGTGCCGCACGCCGCGATGCGCGGTCGCGGCCGCCAGCCCAACCTGGTCCAGCAGCGCGCCGCCTCCGACCGCCACCACGTAAGAGTGACGGTCCAGGTGGTAATGATCCATGGCGCGATGGATTTCCGTCACATACTCCCACGAGCTCTTGGCGGCTTCACCGCCTTCCCGAATCAGCGGCGGGCAAACCAGGCGCAGAGGCGGATCATGAACGGCAAAGTAGCGCGAGATGCCTTCCGCCGCGCCGGGGCAGGCGTTCACCAGCCCTTGGTCGACCACGACCAGGGTCTTGCTGCGCTGCTTGGCCGTCAGCGTGTCACGCAGAATCAGATTCGCGGGATCGAACACCGCCTCGGTGAAAATGACCCGATGTTGCCAGTTGGCTCGGACGGTGCGCTCGATGGAATCCATGAACGAATCCATTCAGGATTCCACAAGGGTTGAATCGTCGCAAGCGCGCCTTTAGTGCTGGGAGATGAGTCGACGCCTACGCCTTCGGCCCGGCCGCATATAAACGACGCGGAGTGTGCCCGGCTCAGTTGGAAGAGTAGCCGGCGTAATGGCAAAACGCATCCTCCCACGGACCCGGGAATCTCCTAGTGGCGCAATTCTCGACGACAATCCAAAATTAGAAACATGAAAGTTCTCTATAACCCGGCCTGCTCCCCGGCCACAGAAGCCTCTTCGGCCCAGGCCGCCACGGATCCGTCCGGTAGCAGTTCTCCGGTCCTGCACGGGCCGATCCAGTACCGGTTCGTTCTGCACTTCGCCGCCCAGATGTCCACGCCCTGTTCGCGCGGCTTGGCCATCAAACCTCGCGCCGGCCGTGCTCCAGTCCGCCGGGCTCCGCGGCTGTTTCAGAGCTACCTCCAACGCCATAGCGTCCTGCAGTAGGGAACCACGAATCCCGACTGGAGAAAAAAAAGAATGAACGCGAATTAAAAGCATGGATAAGCACGGGTTTCTTTTTCAAAGCCACAAAGCAAATCGAAGCGACGGCTCCTATGAACCAGGGTACTCACCACTTCCTAACTTGATACCTGCAACCCGTAACTTCGCACCCGGTAGCCTGCAGTCTGCGAACGGGACCCTTCGGCCGATCCAGTTCGTGGATCTCTGCGGAATGCAAGTCTGCTCCGATCATCAGTGCTTAGTAATTCGCGTTCATTCGCGTCCATTCGCGGTTAAATGCTGCAACCTGGAACCTGTAACCTGCAACTCATCACCCGACGGCAGCTCGATCCAAAAGTGGCTGCCGCCGCCCGGCGCGCCTTCTACGCCCACGCTTCCACCCAGCCGCTGCATCCCTTGCTTGACGATGGCCAACCCGATCCCTGTGCCCGGCCGGCCATGGGTCGGCTGCAACGTCTCGAACACGCCAAAAATCCGCTCGCGATAGGCCAGCGGCACGCCCGGTCCATTGTCTTCGATCCATAACCGCACCCGGCCTTCGCGGGGTTCGGCGCGAATCCGGACCAGTGGTTGGCGATCCGGCGCGACAAACTTGAGGGCGTTTTCGATCAGGTTCGTGAGCACCTGTTCGAGCGTCTCGCCGTGGGCGCGCACTTTGGGCAACGGCCCCGCGACCTCCACCCTGGCATTGCGCTTCCGGATTTCAAATCCTAGCCGGAACAGGACTTTGTCGATCGTTTGGTCCAGCGACAGGTCGCTGGTGGGTAGCGGCACATAGCCGAGCCGTCCGTACTCAAGCAGGTCATGGATTAATTCGTCCATGCGCTTGGCGGCGTCCGAGATATGGGCGGAATATTCGCGCGCGGTGGCGTCGAGCTTCGAGCCGTATTCCTCGACCAGGACGCTGGCATAGCCTTCCATGGCCCGCAGTGGGGCGCGCAGGTTATGGCCGATATGATAAAGCAGGCTTTCGAGATACTTGACGGTGTCGGCCAGTTCGGCCGTGCGGTTGGTGACGCACCGTTCCAGTTCCTGCGCATGGGTTTTAAGCTGCGCTTGGGCTTCGAGCAATGCGGTTTGGGCGCGCTGACGCCGCGCCATTTCCCGCCGCAACTTGCGCCGGCTCCGGTGCAGCGTCTCGATCAGGGCAATGCCGAGTGATGCCGTGAAAACGTAACGCACGAAATACAGCAGCTCGGCCGAGTGCGCCAGGCGGCCGTCGGGACGCGCCAGGAAGAAATAATCAGCCAGGAACAAACCGAGCAGGAGGGCGACGGTGCCAGCCGCCGCGCCGCCGTACCAGGCAGCCACCAACGAGGCGGCGATGAAGAGCATAAAGGGCAGCTCCTCGCCCAGAAGCGGTGTTAGCCAGTAACGGACCGCAAACGCCACGGCGATGCATAGCAACGCCCCGAGATACCGCTGCCAGGCCGGCACCTCGCCAATGAGCTCCGTATCGGCCCGGTCCAGGCTCTCATTTGCGTCACTTTCTGCATCAAAAACGTCGTTGTGCTTCATTAAACCCCAATTCGCGCCCGCCTGGAAAATGCCACCTGTATTTGAGACGCAATCCACCCAGGCTATGTTCGAAATTAAGCGCGGCGGGCGGATATTCCTGGCCATGCGGGAGGAAGCAACCGCGAATGAAGGCGAATAGTCGCGAATTCTGAGAAGCGTTTGTGGCGGCCGGAAGATTGTGCGCAAAGGAACATAGAGAACGCAGAAATCTGCGGACTGGGAAGTCAGACCGGGAAGTCCCCGCGCCGGCTATTTCAGCAGATCATCAGTGACGGGGCGGTGGCGGGGGATCTCGGCTTTGAAATCGCCGAGGCTGACCCATTGGGTGCGGCGGTTGAGGTCCACTTCGGCGACCGCGATAGTTCCCCAATGATCCGCCTGGGCGATGGGCTCACCGGTGTGGTCGAAGACGGCGGAGACCATCCAGTTATGGGTAATGTCTTCGTAAGTACTGCTGACCAGGTACACGTGGTTTTCGCAAGCGCGGGCGCGGGCCAGTAACGGGTTGCAGCCCCAGACCGGCCAGGCGATCACCTCCGCGCCACGGTTGGCCAGCTCACGCGCCACTTCGGGAAAAAAGCCGTCGTAACAAATCATCAGCCCCAGTTTGCCGAAACGTGTGTCGAATACCGGGTACTCGTGCCCGGGGTAAACGCCGGCCTCGACTTCGCTGCGCGGCAGGCTGGTCTTGCGGTATTTGCCGATGAGCCGGCCATCGGGTCCCAGCAGCGCGGCTGAGTTGTAAACCAGGTAACCGTCGCGCTCGAAGAGCCCGGCCACGATGTACAGGTCATGTTTACGCGCCAGCTCCCCGAAATAGCTCGTGCAGGGCCCCGGAATCGATTCCGCGACTTCGGCCGGAGTTTTCCCGAGGTTCACATAATCGAGGGTTTCACCCAGCACCACCAGGTCGGCCTTTTGGCGCGCGGCCTCCGCGATGAGCGGCGCGTACTGGCGGCAATTGTCCAGCGGGACCTTGCCGCCGCTCGGCCGCAAGTGGATGGCCGCGAGCCTGACCAGGCGCGGGTCCGGTGGAGAAATTTCGCTGAGCGCAGTTTTGCTCCAGCGAACCTCGGCGTTGGCGGCCCATTGGAGATGCAGCGAGACCACCGCTTGGGTCGCCCGGGACGGGGCGCGGTAGTTGTCCGACAGTTCGGTCCAGCCCGCGGGCCCAGGGGCAAGGCTGCAGGGGAATTCGGTTTCGGCCATGCCGGTCGAGCCGCGTAGGTAATTGGCGACGGTGGGTTCGTCGAGCGGCACGCTGCGGCCCAGCGCATCCTGCCAATCGAGCTTGGCCACGATGCTGCGCCGGGGCAGCGTGACGGATTCGGCGCGGTACAAGGTGGAAAAGCGGTAGGATTTGCCGCCAATAACCGGAAAGGTGGTGGTCCAGGCGCCGTCGAGGCCGTCGCGCGCGTCGGCGCGGATGATGAAACAGTCGCCGGCGCCTGGGCCCCCCTGAGGATCGTAGGCGAACGCGGGTCGGATCTCGTCGCGCGGGGAACTGGCGCGCCAGCCGGCGGGCGCTGAGGCGGCACCCGCGGCCAGCGGCGCAATGGCCAAGGCGAGGGTGAGCAAGAAGGGTTTCATAGCAGCTAGGGGACTTATATCACAAATACGACTTATTCGGTCGCGGGCACGCACAGCAATTTCAGCCGGAGCTAAGACAGTTTATACGGTGCGCGGTACGGATAGCTCAGCAGTTTATTAGCTTCCGCATGGTGCGGGAACTTTTCGGCCTGGGCGTCCCAGTCCAGGACGGACCTGGTCTTATAGGCGATGTTGGCCAGGAGGGTGGCCGAGGTGCTGCGGTGGCCGATTTCGATGTCGCAGTTGCACCGGGCCCGGCTCTTAACGCAGTCCAAAAAATTGCGGGCGTGGGGCGCGGTGTCAGCGGTGGAGGTGCCGCGTTGCTTGGCGGCCTGGATCCTGGACCGGGCATTTTTGCGATATTGCGCGTCTTCCGAACGGGTGAGCGGTGAGCGCGCGGGGAACTCGTCTTCTGAAATCGCGTCGGGCACGATTTCGTAGCCATCGCCGAACAAATAAAGAGTGCCCAGGGTGCCGCGCAGTTCCAGTTCGCAACCGGGCAGGCTCCAGGTCCCGGCATTGCCGTTGAACTGGGAAAAAGTCACGAGTGTGCCGCCCGGATATTGCCACACGGCTTCGAGGGTGTCGGGGATCTCGCGGTTGTCGCGCATGGCGGCCGGTTTGCCGCCGAGCGCGGTCACTGTGAGGGGGGCATTGGCGCCGAGTGCCCATTGGATGAAGTCGATGTAATGGACGCCGAAGTTAGTGACCTGGCCCCCGCTATAGTCGTAAAACCAGCGGAACCGGTAGAACGTGCGGTTTTTGTTGTAAGAGCGTTTAGGCGCGGGGCCCAGCCAGGCATCCCAATCGAACCCGGGAGGCGGATCGGAATCAGGCGGGTTGCCAATCCCATTGGGCCACTCGTTTTGGATGTGAAAGGCGCGCGCCGCTGTCACTTTGCCCAGGGTGCCCTGGCGCACCAGCTCCGCAGCTTGCCGGCAGAGTTCGACCGAGCGGCGATGGATCCCGACCTGGCTGACGCGGTCATGTTTTCGAACCGCCTCAACCATCTTGCGCCCTTCAGCCACGCACAGCGAAAGCGGTTTCTCGACGTATACATCTTTCCCCGCCTGGCAGGCGTGGACGGTTTGCAACGCGTGCCAATGGTCGGGCGTGGCGATCACCACCGCGTCGATGTCTTTTTGGTCGAGCAGCTCGCGGTAATCTTTAAATTGTCGCGGCGCTGTGCCGGTCTTTTTCGAGGCGGCATCCCTATAGGCCGGGGACAGATCGCACACGGCGGCGATCTCAGCGTCCGGGTGTTTTAAAAAAGCGTCAAGAACCTGGTCGCCGCGGTTGCCCAGGCCGATGCACCCGAGCCGGACGCGGCTGTTGGCCTCGGCGGCGCGAACCGAGCCTAGAGCGGTGCTGGTTCCAGCGAGAACCATCGTTTTAGTGAAGTCACGGCGAGTCCAGGAGTTCATTTTACGGTTCATGAAGTGTAACCCAGAGTGGGACGGAAAACCGGCAGCTTACAAGTTCAATCGTAAGGCTGATCTCCCGTCGAATTCCGGACGGGGTGGGCAACGGCTCGTCCCAGGCCGCCAAGGTGAATCTGACATTCAGGGGACGAGACGTCGACGAGACGTCCCCACCCCCGCCGGTCAGTCGAGTTTTTTAACGCGAATGTTTTTGTAGCGCACGACGCTTTTGGGGTCGTGTGCCTGGAGCGCGAAAGTGCCAGACGCGAGTTTTCGGGTGTAATCGCCGGGCTGCGCGCCGGGCGGTTCGGTATATTCGAGCAAGGTTTGGCCGTCGATTTTGACGGTGATTTTGCGGCCCTTCACGATGACTTCCTGGGTCCACCATTTGTGGTCTTCGGCGGGTGACTTGGCAATGTTCACCACGTCATAGAGGCTGCCGGTTTTTTTCCAGTCGCTGTGGGTATTATCCACCTGGCATTCGAAACCGTATTTTGGAAAGCCCTTTTCCTGGTATCGGGTATGAAAATAAATGCCGCCGTTGGCTCCCGGGTCGGTCATGACATCAACTTTCAGATCGAAATTGGTGAACGGGGCCAGGTCGCCCACGTAAAACAGGTGCGCGGTTTCGCCGCGGGTCACGAACGCGCCGTCCTCGATTTTCCAGGTGTCGGGATGGTCGATGGAAGATTTCCAGCCCTCGAAGGTTTTGCCATCGCTCAGGGCGGTGAATCCCGGTTCCACATCATCCGCTAAAAGGTGCGCAGCCGTGGCAAGAAACGTTGACGCCGTCAACGCCAATAAAATCTTTTTTCTCATGTAGCGGACGATAGACGGCGACCGGGGACGCGCAAGGAAAAATCCGGCTGGCACTAGGCCGCGCTGGGCGAAATCCGAAGACCGAAATCCGAAGGCTGAATTTTTGCTGTCCACCGTCGTAAAGGCAAACCACGGATAATCACCGATGGATAGGGATGCTCGGACAACACGCTGCAAAGAGGCACAGGAATTCGATGAAGGCCGCCGGAACCCATTCTAATTTTGAGCCTCCGCTTTTTCGCGGCTTTCTGGTTCGGAGTTCGGGTTTCGGATTTCTTTCGGCCCTCGGCCTTCGGATTTCGGCCTTCGCAGGAACCAGAGTCACCTTCCGGTTTGCCGTATCATAGAGCGCGTTCCAGAATCTGGCGCAGTTCCGCGCGCGTCAGTGCGATTGGGTTGGCTTTCATGCTGCTGGCTTTCGCGGAATTGTCGACCAACTCCTCAACGGAGTTGGAGTCAATGCCATACGCGCGCAATGACGGAATCTCAAGCTGCTGGACCAGGTGACGCACCCAGGTCACCGCGTTGTCGCTCGTGGCGGAGGGATTGCCGGTCAGGAGCCGGGCCACAGTGTCGTAGCGGGCCAGGATTTTGCTGTCGGACTGGCGCTGGCGCAAAGCGCGCACGTTCACTTCCATCACATGAGGCAACAGCGCGGCGCAGACGGCTCCGTGCGGTGCGGAAAACATCCCACCGATCGGTCCGGCAAAACCGTGCACGGCGCCCAAACCGGCGTTGGCCAGGGCCAGCCCGCCAAAGAGGCTGGCTAGTGACATGTCCTGCCGAGCGGCGGGGTCGTCGCCGCGACTGAAACATTGAGGCAACGAGCGAGCCACGCGCGGGATGCCGTCCAAGCAAAGGGCATCGGTCATGGGATTGGCGCGTGCACAGACAAACGGTTCGATCAGCTGGGTCAAAGCGTCCAGCCCGGTGCTGGCCGTCACGGTTGGCGGCAGGCCGTAGGTGAGTTCAGGATCAACCAGCGCAATGCGCGGAAGCATCCAGGCGTTGCGCAGACTCACTTTCACCCGGTGCTGCGGCGAAGCGAGCACTGCGTTGCGGGTGACTTCGGCGCCCGTGCCGGCGGTGGTGGGCACGGCGATGAACGGCGCGGGAACGCGGCTCAAAGTTTCGCCTTTTCCAATGACCTCAAGATAGTCCAACAACTGACCGTCGTTGGTGAGCATGGCCGCGATGGCCTTGCCGGCGTCAATTGCGCTGCCCCCGCCGATACTGATGACCAAATCGCAGCCCGCCTCTTTCGCCTTCGTCACGCCCTCGGTAACGGTGGTTAGCTCCGGTTCGCCTGCCACTGAATAAACGTGGGCTTGAACACCAGCAGTCTCCAGGCCAGCAAGCAACGAATCCGCACGCGCGGGGTCGCGGCCGGTAACGGTCAAGGCACGGCGCCCCAGAGCGGCGGCCAGGGTTCCGAGTTCGCGCGCGCGGCCCGGGCCAAAAATAATGCGGGTAGCGGTGGCGAACTCGAAGGCAGGAACCATGAGGTCACTTTACCAGGCGTGGTCGTCCGGAAACAGGTTGTTGAATTTGACGCTGGTGCGCGGTTCGGCCATCAGCGGCGCCACGGCGTCGCGCCAGGTCTGATAATGTTTGGTCTCTTTATGGGCCGCGGGCGCCTCCGGTGTGCGGTACGCTTCGACAAAGGTGAACCGAGTGGGATCGTCCTGCCGTTGCATGACATCGAACCGAGCGATCCCAGGTTCCCGAATGCTGGCATTGGCATTGGCCAGGGTTGCTGCTTTAAAAGCTTCCACGGATTCAGGTTTAACGTGCACCTGCACATGAACAACGAGCATAATATTCCTTTCCAGCTGTTATACTCCGACCACCAGAGCCGTACAACGTGCGGCGCGCGAAAGCAAGAATGGGATTGTTGAAGGAGGCTTCGCCAAACCCATCCGCGTTAGAATTCGATGTTTTTGATTCCTCGCTTTTTCCGAATTGAACTCGGAATGGAGCCTGTTATTCTGGGCACGCTCAAGTTCCATTTGGATGAGATATTTCCTGTTCATACAACTGATTTGGTCTGTCGCGACGCTGGCCCTTAATTCCAGCGCCCTTCAGCCGCCTACAGGGTTGGTCAGCCGCTCCGGCGATCGCAGTGTCGTGCTGCACTGGGACAGAAGTCCTGATCCTTCGATCAACGGATACAACGTTTACCGCGCGGATTCCGATGCCGGGCCGTTTGTATTGCTGAATACGGCGGGGCTTGCGCTCACGCCGGGTTACTGTGATCTCGGCGCCGCAAACGGGCGCACCAATTATTATCGCCTGACGTCGGTCACGACCGGTCCCCGCGAGAGTTTGCCGTCAGAAGTGCTGGCCGCCGGCGCCCGCAGTTTTGCGGAAGACAACCAATTCCTCGAGTACCTCCAGCAGGTGAATTTCGATTATTTCTGGTACCTGGCCAACCCGAAGAATGGGCTCGTGCCGGATCGCAGCGCGCCGGGGGCGGCCTGCAGCATCGCCGCCGTTGGTTTTGGGCTGTCGGCGATTCCGATCGGGATCGATCACGGTTGGATCCAAAGGCGCGCCGGTGCGGCGCGGGTTTTAACCACCTTAAAGACCTTTCTCGAAACTCCCCAGGGCCCGGCCAAGACTGGCACGATTGGTTATAAAGGCTGGTTTTATCATTTCCTCGACATGAACAGCGCCAGGCGCGCGTTTGGCGAGCTTTCCTCCATCGATACCGTCCTGCTCGTGGCTGGCATGCTCGACGCCAAGCAATACTTCGATGGCCCCGATCCGGACGAAGCAGGCATTCGGCAAGCCGCGGATACCATTTTCAATCGCCTCGACTGGAAGTGGATGGCTCGCGGCAGCAATGTCGTTTCGATGGGTTGGTTCCCCGACTCCGGTTTTATTGGCAACAACTGGATTGGATATAACGAGGGGATGATTCTGTACTGTCTCGGGCTGGGTGCGGCGACCAACCCACTGCCCAGCTCGGGTTGGACCGCTTGGACCAGCGGATATGCCTGGACCACCAATTACGGTCAGGCCTTTGTTAACTTTCCGGTCTTATTCGGGCATCAGTACTCGCATTGCTGGATTGATTTTCGTCATACGAGCGACTTGTACATGAATGCCCATAAGTTGACGTACTTCGAGAATTCCCGCCGCGCCACCCTGGCCCAGCGCGCTTATTGCATCGCCAACCCGCGCAAACATACCGGTTATGGCGAACTGGTTTGGGGGCTGACCGCCTGCGATGGGCCGCCGGGCTATGCGGCCCACGGCGCTCCGCCGCCGCAGGAAGATGACGGCACGATCGCCCCTACCGCGGTTGCCGGCTCCATCGCTTTCACTCCCGAGGTTTCCATCCCCACCCTCCGCCACTTCTATGATCAGTACCGGGCCTCGCTCTGGACCCCCTATGGATTCAGAGACGCCTTCAATCTCGAAGCGCATTGGGTCGGCCCGGACGAGTTGGGCATCGATCAGGGCCCGATCGTCATCATGATCGAGAACTACCGGACGCAACGGGTTTGGCGCCGTTTCATGCAGAACGACGTCGTTCAGCGCGGCCTGCAGCGCGCCGGTTTCGTTCCCCTGGAATCCCTCGCCGCCGACCGGCCACCCGCCCTGCCCAAAGGCCCGTAGCGGCAGGCAGGCGTCCTCGAGCGCCAGGCACGATCCAAAGGCGTGGGATTGGCTGCGATGTTCCTTTAAAACGAGACCATGAAGCGGATCGATGGCCCGCGAAAGAACAGGGTGTCCGACATGCCTAGGCTTTCGCCCTGAGCTGGTATCAGCAACACCTTTGGCGTTGAAGCTGAGAGCTTCCTGCTCCTAATTAGTTCTTGATCTCATGGACGTAAATTGCTCTTAGGATTGTCCATGAAACACCACGCTTTCGCTCATTATTGCACCCGCCTGCTTGCTTTGGCTCTTACCTTTCTCATCACGTGCGCCGCCACCGCCGCCGAGATCCCCGCCGCCGATCCGGGCTCCGACGGCGACGGCGACTTCCAGGTCGGTCCCGACTATAAAATTGACCCCGACCTGACCGACCGAGGCAATCCCAAAGGCAAGTCGTTTGAGTTTTCAATGGCCCTTGCCGACAGCAAGATATTCCGCGGCGACGATCCTACCCTTCAACCGGAAAAGAAACCGGTGCGGAAGGACCGAAAAATATTCGTTTACGTCCCCGCTGCCTACAAAGACGGAGTTAAAGCTCCTATCCTCATCATTCATGATGGGCCGGGACAACTCAACCTCGTGGGCAATGCGCTGGATAATCTCACGATTTCAAAAGACCCGGCCCGAAAGCTGCCGGCCTTCATCGCGATTGCCGTCCAGAACGGCGGGAACGACGGCAAGAAAAGCGAGCGCGGCCTCGAATATGATACGATGTCCGATCGCTTGGCCCGTTTCATCAACGACGAAGTCTTGCCGGCGGTGGTCAACAACCCCGAGGTCAAAGCCGCCTACCCGCACCTCGCCATCACCGAAGACCCCTGGGGCAGGGCGGTGCTGGGCTGCAGTTCGGGCGGCGCGGCCGCTTTGACCATGGCTTGGTTTCGGCCCGACTTGTTCCGGCGCGTGGCGGCCTATTCCGGCACCTTCGTTTCTCAACAGGATGAGGACTCACCGGATGAACGCAAATACCCGCTCGGGGCCTGGAGCTATCATTCGGGAGCGAAATTGATCGAAAACTCGGATAAGAAACCGCTGCGCATTTTCACCCACGTCTCGGAAAACGATCTGCGCCCTCATGACCCGGAAGAAACGCATCACAATTGGGTCATGGCCGGCAAGCGCACTGCCGAGGCGCTGAAAGCTAAAGGATATCATCATCGATTCGTTTTCAGCCTGGGCACCGGGCATTGTGACCACCGTGTCTTCGAGCAGACCTTGGCCGATACTCTGGTCTGGCTGTGGCGCGGCTACCAACCACAATCTTAACCGAGAAGGAACGCGAATTTAAGGAGCCGGAAAGAGTTCTTCTTTTGAAACGAGGCAACCTTGGCTTGCTAGCAACAAGCCGAGCGTCCAACGGCTCCAGGTAGTGGCGGCGATTACCTGGTTGGGGAGATTGGCAGGACGTGGTTGGGGATGCTACAGGTCGGCGGCTCGCCAACTTTATTTATCGAGTAACGGCCACCGGCCGGACAACGCAGAGAATTGAAATCCTGGCGCAAGTAAGGTTTAAGATCCTGCGCGGTCGGCGTATCCTCGGCGGTAAGCTTCTTTTCCAGCGCGCAAGTCTGCTTGGCGCCGTCGATCATCCGGAGATTGTTGATGCAGGCATTGTTTTGGGCCGTCTGGCGGGCTTTGACGAAGTTAGGCACTGCGATGGCCATCATCATCGGCAGGATGACCACGGAAAGCGCGATACTCACATAGCCCGTGATTAATCCTCCCAGAGCCAGGCCCTGTCCCGAAAGCATTCCTCCCGAGCGTTTGATGCGGCTATAAGCCATGTGGCCGCAGATCACCGCCGGAATGGCAAAAAGCGGACCAATACAGACCAGCAGCAGCACCACAGCCATACATCCCAGTACCAGGCTCCACACGGCCAATGACGACGTTTTGGGTTGGGGCGTAGCTGGCAGGGGAGGTTCAAGTTCCATGACATTAGCAGAATCGATGAAGCGCAGCATGTAAAGCAGAATCGCAATTCCGCAGACTGGCTTTCGGGATCCCACGTAAGCTCATTCCTTTCACGGCTGTGGCCTTTTGATTTTTCAACGTTCAACGTTTTAACGTGTTAACGCTTTTAACTTTGGACTCCCGGCTCGCCTCGCGGGTCGCGATTTGACAGGCTAACCCGGTGGTTGTTTACGGATTTGCCATTTTCAGCAGCGCCTTCCTGCTCTTCGAGGTGCAACCGCTGCTCGGGAAGTACATTCTGCCATCCTTCGGGGGCGCTGCGGCGGTTTGGACGTCCTGCCTGCTCACGTTTCAGTTGCTGCTGCTGGTGGGATATGCTTATGCCTACTTGCTCGCCAGATGGCTGCCTCCACGGGCCCAGATACTGGTGCACCTGTTGCTACTATTGGCGGCGCTGGGGTTACCCATCGCTCCGGACTCGACCTGGAAACCAAACGGTTCAGCCGACCCGACCTGGCAGATCGTCGAGCTGCTCGCTTTGTGCGTGGGGCTTCCTTTTATCGCGCTGTCCGCCACCACGCCTTTACTGCAACACTGGCGCAGTCTGAGGGATCCCGGCGGTTCTCTTTATCATTTCTACGCGCTTTCCAATCTGGGGTCGCAACTGGCTCTCTTGAGTTACCCGCTGCTCCTTGAGCCCCTGTTAGGCCGGGCAAAGCAGATCCTTCTGTGGCGCGCGGGACTCTTCTTATTTGCAGTGAGCTGCGCCTGGGCCGCAATGGGAGCCTGGCGGGCCTCGCCGCTTCCGACTTCAAAAGCTTCGAGGAATCCCACCCGACCCGGCGCGACCGATCAAGCGCTCTGGATTCTATTGCCGGGCTGTGGCTCGTTGCTGCTGGCCGCAGTTACCGGCAAGATATGCCAGGAACTCACCCCGATTCCTTTGCTTTGGGTGCTCCCGCTTTCGGCTTACCTGTTGAGTTTCATACTCTGCTTCAACCAAACACGGATCTATGACCGCCGCTGGTTTGCGCCGCTCTTGCTGGCAGCGCTGGCCCTGATGGCACTTACGCTCTCGGGCACGCTCGATCTTTCGGCGAGAGCTCAGGCGCTTGTTCTCCTGGGCGGGCTGTTCATCTGCTGCATGGTTTGTCACGGGGAACTTTTCCGCCTGCGGCCTGAGCCGGCACATCTAACCTGGTTTTATTTGCTGATTGGAGCGGGCGGAGCGCTGGGCACCTTCTGCGTCGCGGCGGTGGCGCCCCGAATATTCAAAGACTACTTCGAGCTTCATTGGGGTTTGATGCTCTGCGCGGGTTTGGCGGCGCTCGGCTGGTGGCGCGAGTCGCGAACCGGCGCCGGTTGGCATTGGTTGCGTCTGGGCTGGTTGGCCTCGATGGCGGCAGTGGTCGGCCTTGGGCTGGCTCTCTGGAACGGGGCGCATGCGAACGATCGGACGCTGGTTTTCCGGTCCCGCGACTTTTATGGAGTCCTGAGCGTCTATCGGCATGCAACGATGGACCCTGGCAAAGGTCTCGCGGAATTGGTGCACGGCCAGGTCGTGCATGGCGTTCAGTTCCTGCAACCGGAGCGATCGCAAACACCCACGCTGTACTACACAACTGGCAGCGGAGTCGGCACGGCCTTTTCGCTGCTGCCCCAACACGGACCGCGGCGCATCGGGGTGGTCGGGCTTGGTACAGGAACGCTGGCCGCTTACGCCCGGATAGGGGACCAACTCACCTTTTACGAGCTCAATCCCACGGTCGAAAAGATTGCGACCACCTATTTTACATTCCTGCAAGCCTGCGCCGGCCAAGCGAGAGTCCAGCTGGGAGATGGCCGGCTCGCTCTTGAGAGCGAACCGGAGCAGAATTTTGACCTGTTGGTGCTCGACGCTTTTAACAGCGACTCCATACCCGTTCATCTGCTGACTCACGAGGCGTTTGCCACGTACCAGCGCCACACCAAACCAAAGGGCATGATCGCCGTGCACGTCTCGAATGTCAGTCTGAACCTCGAGCCCATCGTGCTTAAGCTCGCCTCCGCCTTTGGCTACACCGCGCGGGTGATCGAGCAGCCGCTAACCGACGAGAGTGAAGGTCTGCTGCCTTCGAGTTGGGTGCTGCTTTCGCAAATACCGTACTTGGGCGAGGCATTACCCGCCCAGCCGGCGACCGATCTTGCAACCAACGAAAACTTAAATGGCCCGCTGTGGACGGACGATTACAACAGCGTGCTGCCGGTCATGCGCTGGCGGGACATCGCCGCCGACACCCTGACCACCTCCAAATCCGCGCGAGCCACCCTTGATCCCAAACGGGCTAAAGCGGCGCTCATAATCGCGCGCTGGCGCAAAGAACTCGCGTCCAACCCGGAATCGCCGGTCATTCTCAACAATCTGGCTTGCCTTCTGGCCACCGCACCCGACCCCCAGCTGCGTAGTGGAGCCGAGGCCGTCAAGCTGGCCGAAAAAGCCTGCGCCTTGACTCGGTACCACAATGGCAGCGCCCTCACCACTCTGGCTGCAGCTTACGCGGAGGCGGGGCGCTTCGACGAAGCGGTGGCTGCTTCTGAGAAAGCCTGTGCGCTCGCCACTGAGAATGGAGAGACCGCGCTCATCGCGGGAAACCGCCAGATGCTGGAATATTTTCGAAATAAGCGTCCGTTCCACCAGCCGGCCCCATAACCGCAGGCCCATTGGGCTAGTCCAGTGGCGGCGTCCTGTTCCGGTGAAACCGAATGGCCACAAACTCCCTCGAACTATCCAGCCGGAAACCGGCCTTCTGAATCTCCCGGGCAATTTCCGGCATATGCGCCGCCCCCCACGGGATGACCAGGCTATCGGCGAGCGGCAGAGAATCCTGAATTTCGTGCAGCAGGTGCTGGTTGCGCTTTTTGAGGATGTCGTCGAAGACTTGTTTCTCAAACTGCGGCGATTCCGAAGATCGCATAAGCAGCACCAGGTTCTCCGGAGTGAGCCCGCGCGAATGAATGAGCATGACCAGGTTAAGAAAATCAATCGTGCTCGGGGCAAATTCGTCGACATCAATATCGGCTGGGATGACTTGAACCGGACTCGGCTTAAACTCTCGCTGCTGTTGGGCGAGGCCCAGCGTCGAGGCCATCCGTTTGTAAGTGATGCGGTTGGTCAACAGATTCTTGTCATCCCGGACCCCTTCCATAAGGACCATCGCGTTGGTCGGGAAGGAGCGCGTCAGGCTCCGGTAAAACTCGGGTTCGCCAATGTGCGACATGGGCACCAGGAGGATGCTCTTGCCGTCGGGGCGCACATATTTCCGAACTTGAACCGTGAAGCCAGCGCGTCTCAGAGCCACAAAGCCTTCGCTGAAATGATCCACCGCCAGGGCACCGCAACACAGCAGGTACACGCCTAAGGCCGGCAAGACCAGGGCCACGTTAATCGCGCAAAAACCGCACAGGTTCGACCAACTGAAGAGTTGGCCTCCGACGAGGCGTTCAGGAAATAATGGCCAACGCGGCTTGAGCGAACCGTTGATTCGCCACAATACGAACAAGGCAAAAATGACCTGGACCAAAGAGATCAACCAGGCGATCGGCAAAGCGTGACTGTAGAAGTATATCCACGCGGGA
>DASRFK010000257.1:0-14265 GCA_035651635.1 Verrucomicrobiia bacterium
GCCTGCTGTTCCGTCGTTAATATTGGTCGATGTTTAGTCTTCATCGACCCCAGGTGTAGAAAAAGTGCAGCCCGAGGTCCAGCTCAAATGAACAGAAATTTGTCTCTCAAAGACTTACCTCAACTCTGACTCCGCCATATGGACGGTCCTATCTGAGTGGCTGGTCTTGCAGTCATCTGTTTCTCGAACCACTTGTGAGAACGGGAGCGTCGCTCGCTTCGGTTATCCCACCGCCTGAAGGCGGACTCCAAACCTTAATTGGTTGGAAAAACGCTTCGAAGCGCCTTTTGCAATTCTGCCACCGCGAACGGTTTACGCATAAGAAAATCGACGTTCGACACCTTGCCTGTACTACTGGTGATTCTTTCGGCGAAAGCGGTGATTAAGATAACGGGCTTTTGCGGGGATGCGGCCTTGATGGCCTGGGCCAACTCGAGGCCGTCCATGCCACCCAGGATAAAGTCAGTAATAACCAGGTCGAACTGGCCTTCTTTAAAGAGTGAAAGTGCCAGCTCGCCGGAGTCAGCAAGCTCAACCGTATGTCCTTCAGTCACTAAGACCCTCCTAATGGTCTGAGCAACGAGGGGTTCATCGTCCACAACCAAAATACGTTTTGGCTGAAGCGGAACGTGCAGTTGCGGCAAAGCCATCGGGTCAAGCAGATCAGCCCTTCGAGGTAACCGTCACTGACGGAATACGCTTCGAGGCTGATTTATTGGAGCGAAGTATTCCAGAAAACGGCCCGTGCAACAACAATAATTCGGAGGTCGCTGAGGAAGCAAAGACATAAGCGGCATTGGTCTGTACATTTCCAGCAGTGCGCGTCTCGGAGGTGTCCAGATTTTAGACGGGCCAAGAGAGGAGTTGCCCAAAATGCTGGCACAACGATTGCTCTCTTGCCGGCGAGAACTCAGCTTTATGCGTTTCGAAAAAACACGCTTTGAGGCGTTCAAAGCCCGTGGGCGAATGTCTTCTTGTGCACACGGACAAGCGGCCGTCAGCGGCAGCACGTGGCGCGGGAGGGCATCCGGCTTCACTCTGGCTGAAGTTCTGATTTCGCTAGTGCTGATTGGGATTAGCCTGGGTGGGATCCTGAACGTCTATATTCAATCCGCAACCCGAGCGGATATATCGGCACATTCGGTATCGGCTCAGATGAGCGCCCTGAGCGGGCTGGAGCAGGTTCGGGCGGCAAAGTATGATCCGCGTGGTAGTCCGGCGACTGACCAGCTGGTGAGCAGCAACTTTCCCCAGCGGGTGTATGTGTTGGATGTCGGCACCTCCATTGGCCCGGTGACCTACGCGACCAACACGACGACCATCCGCACTATCAGCACCAACCCGCCCTTGAAAATGATCCAGGTCGACTGCACGTGGTTCTATCCGCGCCGGGGACTGTACACCAACAGCGTGTATACGTACCGGGCGGCCAATCAATGAAGATCACCGCCTCACCCCCGCCCGGATCGGCTCCGGCAATCCAACGACTAACCGGGTACACCCTCGCCGAAACAGTCGCCTCGATGGCGGTATTCAGCCTGGCGATTATTGGGATCATGGCCTGCCACCTGGCGGGCCTGCGTTTCAACCTGTTCATCCTGCCTAAAATTCAGAACGCGCAATATTCGCGGCAGGCCCTCGCCCACCTGATTGAAGAAGTGCGCAGCGCCAAATCTATCCAGGTGGGTTCCGGCACCGTTAGCACCTTTACGATCGCCGGGCCGACAAATACTCAGAGCGGGAACGCGATTCGGATTTTTCCCGGGACCAACACCAGTCAATATATTTATTACTTTTACGATTCGAGCTCCTCGACGCTCAATAAAAAGTCCCTGCAGGCCACCAACACGGCGGTCGTGGCCAATACGGTGACCAATGCCACGGTTTTTTACATGCAGGACTTTTCCGGCACAGTCCTGACCAATAACCAGAACAACGCAGTATTGCGAGTGCTGTTGCAGATGAAGCGCAGCCAGCCGATTACCGGCGCATCGGATCCATATCAGATCGAGGCGAAAATCACACGACGGAACATCCTTTGAGAGATGAAACTTGCGAGTCGATCCAAATCCAAGCGGGCGGCCGGGCATATTCTGCTGACGGTGAGCGTACTGCTGGGCATCAGCGCGATCACGGTCGCCGGAGTGTACGGCTACGCCAGATCGAACCAGAAACTAAACCAGCGGAACAACGATTACACCCTGGCGGTTTGTGCTGCCGAAGCCGCCACCGAGAAGGTGCTCTCGCAGATCACCACCGATTTTCAGAGCTACGGCGACGGCTATCTGCAACAGCACCTGGACAATTACCGCGCGATGGTGCCAACGAGCAGCGAGTCTTCGGTCTGGACGAATTTTGATTTTCAAGACTTAGCGCATCAGGATAACCACGTTGAAGTGCAGTTTACCACGCTGGGCGGATTCGCCCCCGTGGCCGGACAATATGGTCCGCTTCAAGGGTGGAACGATCGCCTCCGCATCCTGTCCAACGCGCGCCCGCTCACTTCGCTGGATGGGGTGGTGGGATCGGTTTACCAGGACATCAACCTGACCCGAATCCCGATTTTCCAATATGCGATATTTTACAATGTGCTTTTGGAATTCACGCCGCTGCCACCGATGGTGGTGACGGGCCCGGTGCACTGCAATACGAACATCTACATGAATCCGGCGGGCAGCCTGACGTTTATGGATGACGTGACTTCGAGCGGCACTATCGTTATGGGTCCGTACCCAGTTTCTCAACTGAACATGTCGCTGGGTGGGAGTGTCACCTTCAACGGCGCGCACGATAGCGGGGTCAGCACGATGAACCTGCCCATCGGGACCAATAACAGTCCCGCAGCCGTACAGCAGATCCTGATGCCGCCTCCCAACGGGGAAAGCCCGCAATCTTCGATGGGCCAGCAACGCTTCTACAATAAAGCGGATTTGGTCATCCTGGTCAGCAATAACACGGTGGTGGCGGAAAGTGGGCTGGCATCTTCATTTGCCTATACGGTGCCGACGAACGAGCTATCCTTGTTCCTCAAGACCAATGTGTCATTTTACAACAAGCGGGAAGCCAAGACCGTCCAGGCCGTTCAGCTGGACGTGGGCAAGCTGGTCCTCTGGAACGCCACCAACCAAAGCATTCGGCCGCATTTGCCCATGCAGGACGTCCAAACCATCTACATTGCCGACGAACGAACCGTGGGTTCCGGAGTCGAGCCGGGAGTCAGGCTGGTGAATGGGTCGACGTTGACGCCGCAAGGCCTCACGGTAGCTTCGCCTGACCCGGTTTACATCTGGGGTGATTACAACGTGACCAGCAGCGGCCGCGGCACAACCAACACCATCGGCACCTTGCCGGCCTCCATCGCGGCAGATGCGATCACGATTTTGTCCACCGCTTGGAACGACGCCAACAGTGCCTTGTCGCTTTCTTCGCGACAGGCCGGTGACACCACGGTGAACGCCGCTTTTTTCACGGGCATTGTGGCAAGCTCCGGCAGCAGCGACAGCGGCGGCGTGGAAAACTTCCCGCGTTTTTTGGAGGATTGGACAGATAATACTTTGACGTACAACGGGTCAATGGTTTGTATGTTTTACAGCACCATCGGCACGGGCACCTGGAAAGGCATTGGCAGCACCTACGACATCTATAATCCCCCCAACCGGAATTGGGCCTGGGATCAAAACTATCAATATCGTGACAAACTGCCTCCAGCAACTCCCAGTCTGACGGTGCTGGTGCGTTCGGGTTGGCGCATGCCCACCGCTTATACTACGAATACCCTGGCTGGTTTTTAGTTTAGAGCGTGTTTTAGAATTGGGTCTGGAGCCCCGCCTTCAGGCGGTTTTGGCGCCGATCCGCCTAAAGGCGGGACTCCAAACCCAGGCGCACACGGCCAGGCCAGTTTCTAAAATACCTTCTTAGCGAGGCGCAGCATGCCTGCCTCTTCGCGCATGTCGCGCTCAAACCGGTTTGATTTCCAGGAAACGGTCGTAGGCTTCCGTCCAGGCGGTGGCGTGTGGGTTGATGTTTTGTCCGCGCAAGGCACTTCTCAGGAATGGGCGAGCTTCCTGGATCGAGGGGATGTGTCCGAGGGCCAAAGCTTGCAGGGCGACGTTGCCGAGAGCGGCCACTTCGGTGGGAACGACGACCACAGGCAATTGAAGGGCGTTGGCCAAAAAATGATTGAGCAGATGGTTGGATTGGCCTCCGAGCACGTACAGACGAGAGAAAGTGGTGCTGGTAATGTACTCCAGTTCCAGGAGCGCCTTGCGGTATTGCAAGGCCAGGCTTTCCAGGACGCACCGCAAAATTGGGCCCGGTTTGCGGGGCGGCTCCTGGCCCGTAAGGCGGCAGAAAGCCTGGATGGCCTGGGGCATGTCACCGGGAGTCGAAAACCGGGGATCGCCCGGATCGATAAGCGACTCGAAAGGAGTGGCCGAGGTTGCCAGGTGCATCAGCACTTCGTTGTCCAGCGCGCGGTCCTGCTGACACCAGGAGCGGCGGCACTCTTCGACGAGGCGCAATCCGGCCCAGGGCTTATAAAAGATTACCGAGTCACAGTAGCCGGCCAGGTTCGAGTACTGCATTTCCCGGCTGAAATCGTTGATGAATGGAAAGCCCAGGACCGTGCCGAGCAAGGTGTCGTGGCCGGGCCAGAGAAAGGCCCAGTTCTGGTCATCAGCGATGCTAAGTGCGGCCATCGCCGCGGCTAACTCGTGGGAACAGGTCGTTATGACCCGGGCGTCTTCCAGGCCAGTATTCCGGGCGATGTCCGTCCGCGTCTGGCCCAGGACCGTACCCGATTGCGCCAGCGGGGGCAGAACTTTATCCGGCAAGGCGGCGGCTTTGAGCAAGCGCTGCGACCATTCCTTGCGAACCGGATTATAGAACTGGGTTTGGCTTGCCTGGGAAAACTCGGTGCGCGGAACGCCGCTGAACAAATGGTTGAAGGCGTCGGCGAGGTTGAGCGCGTGGGCGGCTTTTTTGAGGCGGCGGGATGGTTCATTGGCCAGTTGGCAGAGGGGGCTCGTGGGGTTGGGTTGCGTGCCGGTCTCATCGTAGAACTCAGCCAGCGGGATGTCGGCCAGGATTTTGTTCAGCACGGCGGTTCCGGCGCGGCCGAGCGGCCGGGCGGCCGGTCCGATTAACGTGCCATTGTTATCGAAAAGGAAAGAATCCGTAACTGACGAGTGGAAGCTGATGCCGCGGACCGGTTCCTCCTGGGCTACAATGCCACGGGCGCCAGCGAGAATGTGTTGGTAAATCCGGGTGACGTCCCATTGCGCGACGCCGTCCTGGACGGTGAGGACGTCCTGGAAGACATCCGCTTCGCTGACGGTCAGCCCTTCCTTCTGTAGAGCGCCCAGCACGATCCGTCCTTTTTCCGGGCCCAATTCGCACGCAACGTATAGGTGACTCATAAACTGGTACTTCTAGGCAGGTTTCATGCCTGCGAAGGGGAAAGGCGCATTTATCACTTTAATCGGCTCCAAGGGAGGGTTGGTTTGAGTTTTTTCGAGGGAATCGGGCCTGAGGGGATGGTTGAGAGTGTCTTTTCTAACGGCGGTAGGACGTGTACCGAAACGGAACAGAGCAGTTCCTGGGGGGCTTCCATCGAGCTCAACCCGCATTGGAACCAGGAACTCAGCTCCTCTCCCCGCTCGTTCGTGGCGGTACCCACATCCGTCGCGAAGGCATGTCAGGCCCCCTTCGGAAGCGAGCGCTGTCTCGGCCCGAAGGGCCGACCGAACATAGCCCTGGGCTGAGGCCGAAGGCCGGTGCCCTGGGTCCGCGCCATTTCGAAATCAACCGCGCCTTGAAAGGGCGCCACAAAACACACCACGCCAATCGCTCGCGTGTTCTGTGTGCACGCGGGCCGCCGTCGGCATCATGAGTCGAATCATGGTTTGTTCGGCCCGAGGTGTTGCCCCTTCAGGGCAGCATGATGTTTATCACTCCCTGACCCAGGCCATCGGCCTTCGGCCTCAGGCCTGGGCTATGCTCGGTCGGCCCGTTGGGCCGAAGTGCGCAGCGCCGCAAAACTAGTGGGTAATGCCCAGGGCTGAAGCGGCGGTGTTAATAAGAATCTGGACAGGGCTGTGCGTCCAAATGGCACAGCGGAAATTCCTTTACGGGTATTGCTCTCGGGCATAGGTTTAGATAGATTAAGCTGAGTTTCCCGGTTGCACGGGGGCGTGAAAATGGTGTTAGTTCTTTTGTGTGCTATGAAAATAAAACGAGAAAATCTGTCAGGAGCCTCTGCCCCGAACCAACTCAGTCTGAGGTTGCGAGGGGCATTCACGCTCATCGAATTGCTGGTCGTGATTGCAATTATCGCGATCTTGGCGGCCATGCTGCTGCCGGCGCTTTCGAAAGCCAAAGCCAAGGCGACGCAGACGCAGTGTATGAACAACGCCAAGCAAGTGGCCATTGCTGTCAATACATACACTCTGGATTTCAACGATCTGTTTCCACCAAACCCCGACGCTGGAAACGCGCCAGCCGGTTATACGTGGTGCGCCGGTTCAGCCGGGATTGGTGGTCCTGATGAATACGACCCCGATTTGATGCGCGACTCGACGCGCACTCTCATAGCTCCCTATATCGGAAACAACGCCGCGATTTTCCGCTGCACGGCTGACTCGCGCAAGCCCGGCAAATATGACGGAGGTAGCTACTACCCCACTTCACCTTTAAATGGCCAGATAGTGCCGGTGGCGCGTAGCGTTTCCATGAACCAGGCCGTGGGAACCGTTAACCCTGGGTTCGAAGGTGGAGGAAGCTTCACCGGAATCCCGAAGCTGCCCACGGACGGGCCGTGGCTAAACGGACCGCCACACGGCAACAATAATGCAAACACCGGGCCTTTCGCCACGTTTGGAAAATCCAGTTCGTTCCGGGCGACGAGCCCGTCGCAGGTCTTCCTGATGGCTGATGAGAACCAGTATAGCATCAATGACGCCGGTTTGGCCACGTGCTGCAATCCACAGCAGCCCGTCTTTATTGATTATCCGTCCAGCGCCCATAACAATGGGTGCGCTTTCTCATTCTGTGATGGTCATGCAGAGCTTCACAAGTGGAAAGGCAGCGCGATCGTTGTCAACGCTCCCAACCCGGGTCAACACACGGCCACACAGCCGCTCGACCTGCTCGATTGGAATTGGCTGGCGCAGAATTCTTCGGCTCGAGTCCGATAACAAGCAAAGCGCATATTTATGAAGTTCCACCTGCTGCTGGGGTTAATCGTCGCGGTCGCCATCGTGTCGGCCGGGTGCAGCAAGTCTGACAAAGCGCCTCCGGCTCCTGAATTTCAGGGTGTCCAGGTGGATCTGCCCAAGCTGACGGCGGCTTTCGAGAATGCCAACCAAGACCTTAAAACCACCACCACTCAGGTCGGTTTCAATGTGCGGTACCAGAAGTACGAGGACGCCTTGATGGGGTTGGATAAACTGGCCAACGATCCCAATGTGACCGAGGCCCAGAAAAAGGTTGTCAACGAAGTGATCGAACAGGTTAAGAAATTGGCTGGCGCGACCCCTGCCGCCGCTCCGGCTCAATAGCACACACTCGACAAAACTCGTTCGGGCCAGTGCGGTAAACAAACCCGCTGGCCCGATTTGTTTTTCAACCTCGGATAAGGTTGGAGTCCCGCCTTCAGCCCCAAGAATGCAGTTGAAAACCACGGATGACACCGATTCGCACGGATAAGACATGGCAGAAGCTATCTCACGGAAGGCGATTTCTTCAAAAGGTGGGGCTCGGGCGGCCGAGCTGATGCCAATCCGCTAATTTTATCAGTGTTAATCTGTGTCAATCCGTGGTTGAACGGTATCGTTCTCGCCGAAGGCGGGAACCGCGAACCCTACTGAGGGAGTGTGGCGAACAAGGTTCCCGGAATGTTCCGCCAGACGCCAAAGGCGAACACCAAAGCGACACCGATCCACAGCCATTTCGTGGACCTGACGATCTGAAGCGGACGTCCCTGGACATCTCGCATGAAGGCGGCGGCGGCAAAGCAGCCCAGAAGCGGAAAGGAGAGCACCAGGAGCGGATTGAACTTAAAGCCCGCCAGGAAGTGGCCGTGGAGCAGTTGATGGAGTGCCCGGAGCGAACCGCAGCCAGGGCAAAGCAAACCGGTGGCCTGGTGAAACAAACACGCGGGATAGAACGGGCACTGGGCCGGGTCGAAACAATACAGGACCGTGCCCGTGATGACGATGGCCGCCAGGCTTAGGCCGAGAATCCAGCGGTTGAGAGCGGATGTCGTGCCCATGTCGCGATTAAAGCCGGCGAATCCTGCGCCACATATCGGGTGTGCTAAAGCTCACCGCGAAGAAGATCAGAAGGAATCCTAAAGCAATGCTTAGAATCGAGAGAATCAGCCCGGCCATGGCCATGCCTCTGCCCTGCTGCAGATTTGGATCTTCTTTAATCTGATTCAAAGCTATGACCGAGCAAATGATGCCCGGTATGCTGAAAGGAAAGCCGTAGCAACAACACAGTCCCAAAGTGACCGAGGCGATCCCCAAACCCAGGCCCCAGCCCGCATAGGGATTGTTCCTTGGAGTCGGGGCAAGGGAGATCGGCCCGGGTGCGGTGGAGGCGATGGGCGCGGCGGATGGCGGAGTCAGGAGCGCCGCCAATTCCGGCACCTCCGCCATGGGTTTCCACTCGGTGGTCCCTTCGGCCAGCACCCGAGTTTGACCATTGGCACGCCCTTCGGCCACCCACTGGCGCAGCAAATCAACGCTGATGGGGCCGTACTCCTTGCCGTCCGCTCCGATGATTTTGTACACGCCCGACTTTGACCTCAATCAGCCGATGCCGTCAAGGTTCAGAACCATTCCCGGCGGCCCTCGACGTAGGTTTTGATAAAGTCCTCATCCGACTTGGTGAGGTAAATGATGCCTTCGATCAAGCCAATCAGATGGGTGATGGGCGAAGCGATAAAGCAGGTCAGGAGGGTGACCAGCAACATCACGAGACCGGCGCCCGTGTAACCGAGGATGAATTTGTGGATCCCCAATGACCCCAACACGATGCCGAAAACGCCGGCGGCGATCCTGGTGCCCGCTTTGGGATGGTGCCCGATGGGCGGCGGTGCGGCTGCGTGGCACGGCGGCGCCTTGAAGTCAGCCGCAAACTCGGCAAACGAAGCCAAGGGTTTCCATTCCTGGGTTCCTTCCAGTTGCGCCGAGGTCTGTGCGTTCATCCGGTGCTCGGCGAGCCACTTGCGGATTTGGTCGGCCGTAACGGGTCCATATTGCTGTCCGTCGATTCCTATGATTCGGTACATAGCAGTGTTCTCTTCCAGATCCACACGGGAGCCCTGCTCTTTGTTGCGGATATTTGAGATCTTTCGCGGTCCTAAGCCGGCCGTCAAGGCCGATGCAGTTGCTCGAGCTTAGCTTGAGCTTGGCCGGTATCGATCATCGCGGCGGCCAATTCCCAGCCTTCAGTCATGGTCCGAACAGCGCCGGCGACAAATAAGGCGGCGGATGCGTTCAGCAACACGGCCTCGCGCCTCGGCCCGCGGTCTTTGCCGGAAAAGATTTGACGGATGATCGTTGCATTGACTTCGCGATCACCCCCTCGGAGGTCCTCGAGGCTGGCCGGTTGTAAAGGAAAGGAGTCGGGCGAGAGGCTTGACGATGTAAGGGCCCGTTCGTGATAAAACTCCGCAATCCTGGTAGGGCCAAGCGGAGACAGCTCATCCAAATAGCGCGTGGCGCCGCTTGCATCCCGAACTGTGCCACAGACGACCATGGCGCGCCTGATTCCCAATTGCTGGAGCACCAGCGCCAAGGGTTCGCAAAGTTCGAGGCGGGGAACGCCCACCAGCATCGCGGACGGACAAGCCGGGTTCAGCAACGGACCGAGGATATTGAAAATGGTGGTTTGTCCGCGTTCGGCGCAAAGACGCCGCGCCGGCCCGATGTGCCGAAAGGCAGGGTGATATTTTGGAGCGAAGAAAAAGGCGAACCCGTGTTGTTGGAGGGATCGAACAGCTTCGTCCGGGCCGAGGTCCCACGGGATCCCCAAAGCTTCCAAAACATCGGCGCTGCCCGTCGAGGAGGTGCTGGCGCGATTGCCGTGTTTGGCCACCAGGACCCCGGCCGCGGCGGCAACCAGCGCTGCGGCCGTCGAGATATTGAACGTGCCAAGTCGATCTCCGCCGGTGCCCACGACATCAAGGATCTCGCGGGCTCGTAAAGAGCCGTCGATTAAAGGCCGAATGGCGCGGGCGCGCAACTCGCGGGCAAAAATGGCAATCTCAGCGCCGGTTTCGCCTTTGTGCGCCAGGCGGCTCAGGAATTCGGCTTTGTTCTCGACGGGAACGGATTCATCGACAAGTTGCTCGACCGCTTCACAGATCTGGAGTTCTGTGAGGCTTTGCCGCGCGGTCAGGTGCTGGGTCAGCAGTTCAAGCACGAGCGCATAGTACGGTAGCGGATAGAGTCAGCCAAATGCCGATTTCGAGTTGCCGCGCCGCACTTGCCCAATGGGGCCGACCGAGCTTAACCCAGAGCAGAGCCAGGTAGAGCACGGCGCGCGGCGGCTGATCCGAGCGTCGGTCAATCCGTCCCAGCTCGACTGGCTGCGTGCTTGAGGCGCATGGGTTTCAGTAACCGTAGCGCGCTTCAATTGATGTACCGATGGTGCCAGGCGAGCCCGGAGAATTTCCTTCCGCTGGGCGCATTTTAACTGCATAAACACAAGCCATGAAAGCCGCCGTCCTTTATGGCCGAGAAGATGTGCGCGTCGAGGAAGTTGCCTCGCGTGCGCTGCTCTCCGGCGAAGTCCGGGTTGGTATTGAGGCCTCGCTGACCTGCGGCACCGACCTGAAGGTCTTTAAGCGGGGTTATCATCAGAAAATGATCGTGCCTCCGGCGGTATTTGGGCATGAATTTTCGGGCACCATTCTCGAAACGGCGCCCGATATCAGGGATTACCGCGTGGGAGAGCGGGTCGTGGCCGCCAACTCGGCTCCGTGTGGGGATTGCTTTCACTGCCGGCAGGGACAGGAAAACCTTTGCAACGATCTTTTGTTCGTGAACGGCGCTTATGCCGAATCGATTGTGGTTCCGGCGCGGCTAGTGCAGAAGAATCTGTTGCGGTTGCGACCGAGCACCGCCTTCCGCGACGCCGCCTTGACTGAGCCGCTGGCCTGCGTGGTGCAAGGGATCGAAGATGTCGGTTTGCACATGGGTCAACGCGTGCTGGTGCTGGGCGCCGGACCGATTGGCCTGATGTTTCTCGTTCTGGCGCGCTATCACGGCTGCGTGGTCACGGTGTCGGGCCGGGGCCGGAGCCGGCTGGAAAGAGCGCGCGCTTTGGGCGCTGCCAACGTGCTGGACGCCTCGGAATACCCTGACTTCGGCACAACGCCCGGGGCGGAGGGCGAATTCGACGTTGTGATCGAGGCGGTTGGCAAACCGGAAACCTGGGAGGCGGCTGTGCGATTGGTGCGCAAAGGCGGCACCGTAAATTTTTTTGGCGGTTGTCCGTCCGGCACAACCGTCACACTCGATACAGGGTTAATCCACTATTCGAACCTGCGGCTGCTGGCCAGTTTTCATCACACGCCTCGAACGATCCGGCGAGCCCTGGAACACATCGAAAGTGGCGTTATCCGCGCGGCGGATTTTATCGATGGCGAATGCCCGTTGTCAGGTTTGCCCGCCTTGTTGGATTCGATGACCAAAGGCAATCGGGCCGTCAAAACGATGATCCTCGTTCACCAGTGATCAAAAGGATCAGCGGGCTTTGACTCCGAAAAACAGAATCACCAGGTCGATGATGAACAGCAGGACGATCGTGACTTCCAGGATCAACATCCAGCGATTGGTCTGATCGTGGTTGAGCAGTTGGTACAGGTCGTCGAGGGTTTGAAGCTTTTTGTCAATGGTCTTGTGCCAATCGGCCAGATGGAACCGAGCGGAAATGTTCTCGTAGATGCGGGCGAGGTGCCAATCGCCGAAGAATTTGGTGATATTGGACAACTCATCGCTGAAACGCGCCAGGTCGATGCGGATTTCGCGCAATTCGCGTAAGATGGTAGTGCGGCCGCGCATGGGACGGGCGGTTAAATCGCGGTAAGCCCGTTCGAGCGAATCGTCCAGGATTCGGTCATAAGCTTCCAATTCCGCGAGTTGCAAGTTGGCCAACTCCATGACGTAGAGCGTTTCATCGAAATTCACCTTCTGGTCGATGATCAATGCCGCATCCCAGTCCACCACCACCAGGTCATGCTCGTAGTAGCTCAGGAAACGACCGGTTGATTCGTCGGCTTCCTGCTTTGACAGATGATCGATATCGGGCTCTTGCGTCAGCAGTGAGGCGACGGCTCGTCGATGTGCCCGCAGCCATTGTTCGGAGCTCAGCGAAGTTCCCTCATCCGTGAACAGCGGAGAATTGATGCAAAAGACGGTATAGGCTTCTTCTTCCGCCAGGTTAGCCACGGGGCGCACGTAGTACGGCGCCAATTCCCGCCGGACTTCCTCTGCCAGCCTTCGGACTTCCTCGTGCAGCGACCCGTTGCTGAACTGCAAATCGTGATACTCGACCAGATCTTCCACGTGGCGCACCGTGAACGGCACCCGCACCGTAATGCTGATCGCCCCGACCGGCAGAAGTTTTATCCCCAAATCCACACGGACCGGTCCGTGCGGCCCAATCCGCTCCAAGGGCGGCAGCCGCACCATTTGGGGCCGATAAAAAAAGAGGTGCCTTGGGCTGCGCTTGCTCGAATCGACGACGAACTGCGCCACGGGCTGGCCCAAAAGTTCACGCACCGGCTGGCGGGTCATCTCATAGGCGACATCGAAAGCGTAGATATAGACGACTTCGCCCGTGTATTCCTTAATTTTGGGCAAGCCAACTTTGCGCTCCAGCGTCTGTGGTTGGTTCGCCGAGATCATCATAGCAGATCAACTTAGCTTATCAGGACCCGAAAGTCTAAGTTGGATAGGCTGCATGGGAGTTCTTTTCCAAGCTAATCCAGTAACACATGACGCTGAACATCAATTGCTTAGAGCGGGTTTTGAAAAACTGGCCGGGCCGTGGGCACATTGGTTTGGACTCCCGCCTTTAGGCGGTTTGGGGATCGGGCCGCCTAAAGGAGGGACTCCAAACCGAATTCTAAAACACCCTCTTACACGCCAGCTCCAACCTGATGTCCGATGAAATAGCCCGGCCCGGGTGCAACTCTTGTAAGTTTCAGGCCGCGGCTGCGATTGATTGGGTACAATCTATGAAAGTGCCTCATCCCGCCATTGTTTCTGCTTCCGGCCGCAGTCTGTCTTTTTGCCGGTTCTGTTACTGGTCTGTGCCGCATCCGCCAATTCGTCCTCGTCAAAATGTCTTTGCTCGCCGCAACTCTTCAGCGATGGAACCGGCGGTGCTTGAGCCGCGCAGCTCTTCAATCAGTCCGACTGTGGAGTCATGGCGTTTGAGGAATGATTGAGTGTATGTCTTGGTGCAAGACGGTCGGCTTCGTTATTAACGGCCGGTTACAACGCTTGTCGTTAGCCTTTTCGCGCGCCCGGTGGGACGGGGAATCAAAGGAAAAGATTAGAAAGAAGCACAGCGGTCGCAAGGCGGCTCAGGTCAGCAGCGCGGCGAGGGTTTGTCTTAATTCGGCTATTCCGAATGGTTTGCCCAGGATGGCGTTGGCATGGCTGTCTTCGGTGATAAATCGATCCGCGCAGGCGGTGATCATCACAATGGTTTGCAGCGGGGCACGGTGGCGAATGTTGGCCATTAATTCATCACCGTCCATTCGGGGCATATCGTAATCCGTGATTACTACGTCAAATTGCGAACTTGCAAAGAGTTCCACCGCTTCGTCGCCACTGGCCGCCTCCGTAACGGTGTGAGCATCGAGCACAAGCAATCGCTTGATGCACTCCCGCACCCAACGCTCATCCTCAACCAGGAGGATGCGTTTGCCCATGACACGCTGTAGCTCCATACCAGCCCTCACCTGCGAGAGAGCAGGTCCGATACCATCTCATTTCCGCGAAGATGCCGGCGCGCGGACTTCCGAAGTCCGCAGCGATCCAGGAACTACGTGGGCCAGGGGTCATGTTTGGAGTCAGCCGGTGCTCGGATGTCGCTGCGGGCAGGATGCCCGCGCGCGTGCGCCTGTGAAGGCGTGCACACTGCGGGGTGCAAGTCCCCGTCAGGCGGAACGTTCACCCGCCTGTAACCGAAGGCTACTGCGTCGTGGCGACACGAGGTGGAGAGCTGCCGGAGGTGAACAACCCG
>DASRFK010000258.1:0-15883 GCA_035651635.1 Verrucomicrobiia bacterium
CAAAATGACCAAGTTGCCTGTCGTCCGAACTCCCAGCGGGTAGTATGCCTATGATCATCACCAATGTAGAATTAACGATGACCCCTTGCCAAACGATGCGCGACGGTTGGTGGAACACGCGGCTGTTGACGGGTACCACTCCAACCGGCTATCCAGAGGTCAAGTGAGAAAAATGCTGGGCTTTACTTGGTCTCAAACTGGGGAGTTCCTGGCCCATCATAACTGCGAACGGCATTACGATATCGCTGAACTTGAAAAGGAACGGCAGAATTTGGACCGCCTTTCGGGCCATTGATCGCCGGTCACCCCACGTGGATGTTGACCGTATGAAAAAGAAGCTGGCGCGGAAAAAGCGCGTTTCCAAGAGCGCACCCGATCAGAAACCTCCCGACTTGGGCCGTATGAAAAAGCCGCTGGGTTCGCGCGAGGAATGGTACGATGAAATGCGATTCCGATCTATCAAGGGCCACCGTGTTTTGACGCCTACGATTCATCAGGCTGATATTGCCGAGGAAATGTTCGGGAATGACTAGCCAGAGGACGCATGAAAGACATTTATCTGAACGACTTCCACAGGGAGCACAGCGAGCGTTTGAAGAAAAATTTGGCGCAGCAGCCGAAGGCATCGCTTGAAGATGCGATGGGGCAGTACGACCGGATCAAGCGCGGGACTTCGCTGCAGAAATCCGAACCGCAGATGGCAGAGCGGGTTATTTCGCGGTAAATCGGATCGTCCGGCCTCGGGAAGAGGAAACCCTTCGAACCTGGGTCCAGGCCAGCCACCTCCTGATCGACGCGGCCATTTTCACCAGGAAATGGCAGGACACCGGTTCCTTTATTAGACCAGAGTGACAGCAGTCCCAACAAGTGGAACCGAGGAATTGGGTGATCCTGGCGAGCGACCGCTTCGCATGGGCCCAGCGAGTCCTGCGCAGGCAATTCGCCGGGCAGGTCAAAATGCAGGGTATGGACTGCAAGTATGGCCATACTTGCATGTGTGCCTTTATAAAGATTTAGGTGGGAGACGTTACAGAATATTGGAAGGCGAAGTATGGTACCGTTGGGCGTATAACGGACTTAGGACCACGTGGGGTAACCCTTGCAGGTTCAAGTCCTGTCTCGCCCACCAACAAAAAAGGCGACCCGTTGCCGAGTCGCCGGGTGCTTCTAACTCTCAGGAAAGAAACAATTCCAAAGCTATATCGGCTGAGAACTTTAAGTCTTCCTTTCGGCTCGGCGGGGGATTGGGACCATGCACGCGTTCGCGCGCAAACCCGTCCGATTTCAGAAACACGCGCGGCCGGCGATCGCAGGGCCTCCAAAATCCAAACAGCGCTGCGGCTCCTCGAATGAAGCCGAAGCTCAGGTCCGTGAATTTCCTTCCAGCTTGAAGCGAACCCATCGTGAAACCAATCCGGCCGAGGGAATGGAGAACAAGCCGGCAATGTTCGACATTCCCTTCGTGCGGCGAAATGTCTATAGTGTTCCCCGTGTGAGACGAACCTCGTGATTGCACGTGCCGCTCAAAGCTGCCGCAAAATGCCGGTGTTGAAGCGCAAGTGAGAGCCAGGGTGTCCAAAATATGCTCAAGGCTAAAAGGGTGCCCAACGCCTGGCACGTGGATTCACACGCGCATGACAATGCCGAATGGTCGAGCAATCTCCACCTTTTTGCCGAACACCTCTTCAAATAGGGTACCGCCCGCGCTACACGAAGGCCAATTTGTTTCAACTTCCGAAAGCTTTGATTTTATTTATGAGTAAGCTACGCAGGTGGATAACGCTCTGTTGCGGAACCACAATCGCATTGGCGTTTCAAGTCCGTTGTTACGCATCGGACGACACTCCTCGGACTTGGGTGCCTTACTTCACTCCGGCGACCTCGTTGCCAAAGGCCCCTGACTCGGAGGGCTTCCTGCAGCGCTGGCTGCTCCTGGAGCCGATCGACAAACCGAACCGCAGCAACGCGGGATTTACCGATTCCTACGTGCGAGCCCATCTCACGACCAATTATTTCACGGGCCAGTTCACCGTTCTTCCCCGCAACGGCGACAAAGTGACCGTCGGTAATGAGGAACTTGTCTGGCATGCCGTGGACTCCGCCAATTACGACGTCAAACTGTTTCGCTTCGCTTACGGCTTGAACAAACGAACCTACGGCGTGTTGTTTTGGGCGGTGACAGTGGTTGCCAGCCCGCGAGAGCTCAAAGGGGTTCGTCTGGCCGTCGGCTCCAACTCGGCCTCGATGTGGTGGCTCAATGGAGAAGAAGCTGTGGACCTTTTCGGAGATCGCCGCATGGTGGCGGACGATTGCGTCTCCAAACGTGTCACCCTCAAGCAGGGCAAAAATGTCATTCGCGGCGCCGTTATCAATGGTCCGGGGTTAAGTGATTTTTGCGTCCGGTTCATTGATGAGAAAGGAGAGCCCATCAAGGACCTTACGCTGGAACTTAACAACAGCGGAATTTGACCATGAAACGACGACTCTTTTCAACAGCGATTCCCGTCCTGCTGGCGCTTTTGCCTTTGAGCGAGGCATGGGCTTTGGATGGCGAACCTTACATCCACGATCCTTCCACGATCATAGAGTGCGACGGCAAGTTTTATACCTTCGGCACTGGCGGTGGCGGCTTGATTTCCGACGACGGCTGGACTTGGCATAGCGGGGCGGTGCGCCCCGGCGGCGGAGTGGCCCCTGATGTCATCCGCATTGGCGACCGATACTACATGAGCTACGCAACAGGCGGCGGCGGGTTGGCTGGGGGGCACGCCTCGAAAGTCCATACTATGTGGACCAAGACGCTCGACCCGAAGTCTCCTGAGTTCGGATTTAAGGACGACACGATTGTCGCCTCATCTGATGGGGTTGAAGACTGCGACGCCATCGATCCGGCCTTTTTGCTTGATCCTACCGATGGCCGTTTGTGGTTAAGCTATGGGACTTACTTCGGCTTTATCCGCATCGTCGAGCTTGATCCGAAGACGTGCAAACGCGTGGAAGGCAACCAACCGGTCAATGTTGCCATTGACTGTGAAGCCACCGATTTGCTCTATCGTGATGGCTGGTATTACCTGTTGGGCACGCACGGAACGTGCTGCGACGGCGCTAACTCCACCTACAACCTGCGTGTTGGCCGTTCGAGGAAGGTGGCCGGTCCTTATGTGGACAATATGGGCCAGGATATGCTTGAGGGAGGCGGCAAGCTGGTGGCGGCTGCCAGTGGTCGATATGTCGGTCTGGGACACTTCGGGCTGCTGGACCTTGGCAATGGTGTGCAAAAGTTCTCCTGTCATTACGAGGCTGACCTGGACCGAGGCGGGCGCAGCGTGTTGGACATTCGCCCCTTGCTTTGGAAAGACGGATGGCCGGTGGGCGGCGATAATTTCAAAGGCGGCACGTTTGAAATTCAGTCCGCGCGGAGCGGCTATGCTCTGGAATTGGCGGTGGATTTCGTACGGATGCCGGGACGCCGTGGCGGCTTTGGGGGATTTGGCGGCCCGGGTAGGGGAGGTCCGGCCGGAGCGAACGCGCCAAACGGCACCAATGGCCTTCCCTCTGGCGGCTTGGGCGTTAATCGCGCCCCGGCTGGACCCGTTACGCCGATTCCACTCCAGGAACTCGCACAGGTATCGTCAAACTGGCCGGCTGGCAACATCGGCGTCCGCCTGGGCGATTATATGATGCGGCCGCATCAGAAGTGGGTGATAACCGCGGTCACAAACGCGGGCGGCTATCCGGGCTCGCCTTATTTCACCATTACCATCGAGGGAACAGAGCGCGCGCTGGCCGCAACCGCGGACGCCGAGGTGGTCGCTGTTCCGGCTGCCACTGGCGCGCCAGAACAACTGTGGCGAATCGACCAGTTGACCGATGGTGCCTATCGCATCATGCCTAAGACGGTGCCTAATTCCCGGGGACCTCTGGCCCTAACAGCCGTGGGCGCCAGCACGCCGACATTGGCTGAATTCGACCCTAATAGCGACAAGGCCCGCTGGAATTTCACCCCGCCTTGAGGAGTTTCTTGGTGGTCAGCGTGGACAGCGAAGAAACGGCAGCGGAAAACGATAGCGGCGCCAATGCGATTGATGGCAACTCCGCCACCTTCTGGCACACGCGTTGGAAGGCCGATCAGAAACAGCCCCATGAAATTACGGTGGATATGGGCAAAACAAATCACATTGGCGGTTTGACCTATTTGCCGCGCCAGGACGGATTACTGAACGGTGTAGTCGAGAAATACCGCTTTGAAACAAGCGCCGACGGCGTGAACTGGACGACCAACGTCGCCAACGGCTCGTTTGGTAATATCCAAAACAATCCGTCGCTCCAGGAAGTCAGCTTTGCTCCGGTGAACGCCCGCTACTTCCGTTTTACTTCCTTGCGGGCGCTCTGGGGAAGCGGTTGGACGAGTGCAGCTGAAATCTCCGTACTGCCCGCCCTATGACGAACGGAGCAACGAAGCAATTCCGGGTTCTCCTGGCGGGAACCCTGTTGACCTTCTCGACTTGCACGGCGGCCTTCTCTGCCGAAAAGCAGGTGTTCGAGGCGGAAGCCGCCCAATCGCTCCGAGGCGCATCTCGGCTGACCGACAACACTGCCTCGGGCGGCTATCTGGTCCGTCTTTCCAGCCCCGGCGACGGCGTCAAATTCGTCGGCGTTCCTCCTGCTGGCAAATTAGCGATCCGTTATGCTTCGGTGGAGGTAGGCACGATCAGTGTCGCGGTCAATGACCAACCGGCGCGCAAGGTGAACGTCCATTCCTCGGGTGCTCTGACCAACTCCTTTCTCCATACCGTCATTGACGTCTCCATTCCCGCCAACGCCACGTTGACCATCAGCCTCGCTACCAACGATGTCCCAGTGAACATCGATGGGATAGTTGTCGGCGACGGCGACCTGGGCCTGCCGCCCGATATCTGGAACTTGCCGCCGTTGAAGGTCGCTGAAGGTCCTTATCCAGCTGACTGGAAGGGGTTGGGCCAGCACTACAGCGTGCCGGAATGGTGGCGCGATGCTAAGTTCGGCGCCTGGGCCCACTGGGACCCGCAGTCCATGCCGGAGGATGGCGATTGGTATGCGCGCGGCATGTATCAGGAGGGCAGCCGCCAGTATCGCTACCATACGAACCACTTCGGCTATTTATCCGAATACGGTTACAAGGACATCTGCCACAACTGGGTGATTGACCGGTGGGATCCGACTGAGTTGATGAACCTCTACGTCGAAATGGGCGCCCGCTATTTCATGGCGATGGGCGTTCACCATGACAACTTCGACAACTGGGATTCAAAATACCAGCCATGGAACTCGGTGAACATCGGTCCGAAAGTGGATGTCGTTGGCACATGGGGAAAATCCGCGCGCGCGCACGGCCTCCGGTTTGGCATTGGCTTCCACAACTCTCCACCGCGAACCTGGGGTCAATTCATGCCCGTGCGCTATACCAGCGACAAGCACGGCCCGCAACAGGGCGTGCCTTATGACGCATTGCAAACCATTTTGGATGGAAAAGGAAAATGGTGGGCAGGCATGGATCCGGTCGACCTTTACGGCCCGATTCACAACAATAAAGATCCGCTGCTCTCGCCCTTTGCCAACCAGTTCATGTGGCGGGTGGATGACGCGATCACGAAGTATCATCCGGATGTCATTTACTTTGATGAAGCTGCCGGTGAGACGCTGATGGATTTGGGTGTTCGCATGGGGCTCGGTTTTCTCGCGCCGCAATTGGTTGCGAATTTCTACAACAAGTCCGTGCAATGGAACCACGGCAAGATGGACGTGGTAATCAACCTCAAATGCATTGGCGGAAAATACAACAGCTTCAAAGACCGCGACCTGGTGCCGGTGGTTGAACGCGCTCTGGTCAAAAGCAGCGAGGCGGACATCGAACCAGAAATTATGGCCTACTCGTTTCAGACCGAAACCACGATCGCCGACTGGCACTACCGCGCCGGCCAGCGATACCTGGACGCCAAGAAGATTGTCGGATTATTGATGCAGAACGTTTCGCGCAACGGCACGATGTTGCTCAACCTCACTCAGCACGGACGCGGCGATCTCGACCCGCAGGAGATTGCGATTGCAAAGGACATCGGCGCCTGGCTCAAAATCAATGGCGAAGCCGTTTATTCCTCGCGTCCGTTTGAAATTTGCCAGGAAAACACGAATGCCGTTTGCTACACGCGCAACAACGGCAATGTTTATGCCGCTCTCATGAATTGGACCAATGGCCCGATCACCCTCAAAGCTCTGCGCGCTGGCGGCACGACGCTGGGAACAATTTCCAAAGTCGAAATGCTCGGCTCGGATGTGCCACTGACGTTTGTCCAGGACGATCAGGGTCTGACGGTCACGCCGAGCGGACCGGTGCAACCGTTGCCAGGCGTCACCAATCAATCGTTGGCGTCGGCGTGCCGTGTCCTGTGCATCAGGCACGACAAAGGCCGGTTCAACGACGACGATCCCGGCGCAACTTACGTTGGCTGGATTCGCCGCTGCAACCTGGGCACCGGCGACTTCAACAACGACCTAACCACCAGCGACACGCCGGGCGCTATGTGGAGTTGCTCCTTTACGGGCAGCGGAGTTTCGGTTGTCGCTCCGAAAGAAGCCGGAGCCGGGAAGCTCGAGATTCAGATTGACGGCCAAACCCGCGCGACGGCCGACTTGTCCGCGACCGGCGCGCGCCAAGCCCAGCAAGTAGTGTGTGAAGTGACCGGCCTGACTGCTGGCAAACACACTATTAACCTTGTTGACCGCGGCTCTGGGCCTGTGGCCGTGGATGCGCTGATCATCCGGTGAGTCAAAGGGGATCGCGCCCGGCGCATCGTGGAGCCACGCTTCAAGTCAGGGCGTGGGCACGGCCAGGCTGTTCTGCAGAATCCAGACAAGCTCGTCTGTGTCGTGCGCTTCTGGAGTGACCCAACGCGAGCCGAAAACCAATTTGGGTATGGCGTTGCTGCCGGTCTCGCCGTAAATCCGAATGGAGGTTTGCAGATACCGGTCGATCCAGTGGTTGGCCAGGGCAGAGTCGAAATTGGCCCGACCGACCAATTCGACAGCCTTGGCTCTGGCTTGCTCGAGGCTTTTTGGCTGCCAGCCGTCGCCGGACTCAAACGAAAACATCCAATGGTCGAAGGCAGCAAACGCCTCGCGGTTGGCCCTCCAAACTGCCAACCCGACTTTGGCCAGTTCGCAGGAGTCCTTGAATTCATCCGCGTCTCGGGTGATGTAGGGATTGCACTGGCGGTTCAAGGGGGTGGGACACAGCGCGAAGGCCAGCTTGCCGCCGTAACGGCGAATCGCTTCAGTGAGCAGGAAATGCAGTCGCTGACAATGGGGGCATTTGTAATCGAAGAGTAGGTTAACGACATATGGGGCTCCTGGCGGACCGAGTAACGGCGCGGAGTGGAGATCAATGGCAGCAGCATTCTTCTGCGACTCGCCACTGCGATAGGCGGCCGAGGGACTAAGAACAGTTTGGCAAATCGCCAGGATGCAAGCCGATGCCACACCAACCAGGGCCAGGCCAATTGAAGGCAAAAAGCCAACCACTCGCCGGGGGGACATTGGGAAAACAGTTTTGATCGACGCAGGCGTCGCCCCAGGTGTGATGTGCGCCGGTGACGGAGAATCCGTCCATCCGCTATTATTTGAATCGTCGTCGAATTGCCTGGGTGCGCGCCAGATTACTAAAGCTGCGAGCAGCAGGCCGGTGATGTGCGTGGCCATGCAGTAAGGGCAAAAGGCCCCAAGGATCCATTTCTGGACGATGATGAACCAGACAGCACTTCCGCCGGCCGCGCCTGCCAGGACCAGCATCGCGCGCCAGGCCAGCCGCCGAACCTCTTGCTTGGTGGCCGGACCAATGGAGAGACTGGCAACGAGCATCGCCAGGTACGTCCCAGACGCCAGGCCACTGACGGGCAATACCCCACCTACACTCGACCACCGGCTGCCGAGCACCTGGTCGCATCCCGGCGCGTCGGGACTGCCGCAGCCGATGGCTGCCCCGCTTGACAGATGATGCAAGCCCAGGTACGCGCTCAACGCCAGAGCCAGCGAACTCAAACCCGTCAAAACCCAGTGCCACCAGGACTGCCTCCCAGACAAAACAGTCACTTCTTTGCACGGAACCAAGTTTGATCCTTCCTTCGCGGGAAATGGAGAGGCACTGGAATTCAGTCCACAGGCGTGCTCACTGGGTTCTCCTCGCATACTGGTTGGGCGCACCCGGCGTGGGAAGATTGCCGGCGATCGGCGTCCCGCTTGCGTGTGGGCGCGTTAATCCAGTTGTGAGGGTGATGCCACTGCCGGCGACCTCGGCATCCACTTCGTGTGCCCTGGTCAACGGCGCGGCTACGGTGATGGTCGCGCCGGCGCCGCCTCTACGGCCTCCAAAGCCACGGAAGCCTCCGCTAACGGAGGCGACCACCGCACTCTCCCGATTCGCGCCGATATCGATGGTGATGGTCTGGCCGGGACTGAATCCAGACGCGTTGGCGACAGGTATCACAGCCACGCCCACGGCAGTGTTGGTGCGCACCGTAGTGGCGCCTGCCGTGCCGACAGTCGCAATAACGGCGGTCTCGCGGTTCTCGCCGGCATCAATAATGACTGTCTGGCCGGCGCTGAAATCCGCCACGCTGACCACTTTGATATTGTTCGCTTCGGCCATGGCATCGGCCGCCAGGACGGTGGCGGCCTGCAATAGGAAATCGCGGCAATTGCTGTCGGTGTCAGCGCCGTCCGGGAAGCGGCCCGCGCTCCTATTGAGCATGCCGATGGCCGGACCGACCCGCCCGCCGAAGCCACCTCGGATCCCGCCTGGCGCAGGAGCGCTACAGCCACCCCGCCCAGCCCCGGATTCCGCTTGATAGCCTTCGGCAGCCCACGGATCGACCAAGCCGCCGTAGTTGAGGCTGTCCACGACGAAGCCAGCGGCGTCGCGCAGGACCATGCTGCCAGCGTTCGAGAAGGCCGGACCGCCAAACCACCAGTCGGGCGACGGAGGTCCCTGGTAGCCCGCGGTGCTAACCGCACCGTCACGGATAATCGCATCCATTTCGTGGTCGTTGGCCAAGGGGCTGTCCAGCGTGATGCCTGTACCCAACGGTTGGATGGGTTCGTTGCTCAAGTGGGCAAAGGCTGTCGCCGGTTGGAAGCTGATTCCTGTTCCCCGGACGCTGAAAGGGATGTTGGCAGAGTGGTTGAATTTCAGCGGTTCTACCAGGTCAAGGCCGCTGCCCGGATCCCCGCTACGAACGTTGTTGGGATTGAATGCCGATTGCGTGCCGACTTTCGTGACCGTGACGGTCTCGATTCCATGACCGACACTGTCGATGTCCAATCTGATCTTGTCACCCACAGAGATGTTGGCGACAGATGAGACCTTGATATTCGTGTCGCCGGCCTTGGCGTCCGCTGCGAGCCATGCTTGCGTGCCGGGCTTGCCGACCGCGGTCACTGTGACCACCTCGTATTTTTCCACGGCTTTGGCAACCGTCGGATAAGTGGCACCGTAGCCGAGGCCGATTTTCTCGCCAACCTCGATCGCGAAGCTGCCACCACCACCGAAACCGCCACGCGAGCCGGTGAAAGGCACGTTAGTCGAGCCGACCGGGATCGTGAGCAGCGGCCCGTCTGGGAGGGGTTGCCACACCGTGGTGGTGTTGCCGGCGGGCGTCCCGAGGCTGGCGAGCTTGCGGGTTTCCATGCCGGCTCCGTTATCGATTTCAATTGTATCGCCCACGTTCATGCCGGTCGTGCTCCTGACAAAGAGGTTGGTATCACCCTTGTGCGCGGGGACCGCCAGCCCGGAGTTGGCCAGGCCGAGCAGGTAGAAACCTTGAGCCGCGAGTTTCGTCCCGGCAGGGATTTTTACCGAAGAGAAGATAGGCTGCTGCGTCGGGTGCTGGGTCAGGGTCCAGTTGGAAATGTCGACGTCACTGTCGCCGGCGTTGTAAAGCTCGATGAAGGAGTCCGTTGAGTTGGAGGGAGAATCAGCGCTAATGCGGAATTCGTTGATCTTGATCGGGCTGATGTTTCGCACCTTCTCGGCCACGGTCTCCGATTGGGTGAGGCCATTAGCCGCCCAGGAGGCGTTGCCGACAACATCGCCGTTGAAGGCGGCCGACCCGGATGTGACCTTGAAGGTCGCGCTCACGCCAGCCCCAGGTGCAACCGGGTCAGTGAAGGTCTTTGACGTCTCGGTCGTGCCGGAGACGACGGAGGTCCAGCCCGTGGGCACGGAAATGCTCAACTTTACACCGGCCGCGGGTGCCCCTGTTGTATTTTTGAACGTCACAATACTCTCGCGAGAGGATCCTGGTGAGAACGTCTGAAGTCCCGGCGGAATGGCAGTTGCGTTCGCCGGCACCAGGCTCAGCCGTTGGACGTCGTACTTGGCGGCCACAACGTTCGCTTGCACCTTCTGGTTGGTTTCCTTCGTCGGGAAGGTGCCGGCGGCCGTCATGGCGCCTTCATAAAACGTGCCCTGCGAGCCGTTGCTGTTGTCACCGCCGTTACCCAGGAGAATGGCTCCCTGCTTGCGCATCGGATCATAGGTGCCATTCACGCGTGGTCCGTCGAACATAACCTTCAGGTCGCCCTGCTGCGCGTCGCCGCCCATCGACCTCCAGTGGTGTGGTTCGCCGTCGGCGGTGGCAGTCACGAAGCGCCAAGTAATGCTGGGTAAATTTGTGCAGAATTTCGACCCATCCGGGTTGACGCAACCTACCAGATTGTTCTCCTGGTCAGTCATGACCCAGGGGCCGGGGGGCTCGCCACGATACCAGGCATTGGCATTGCCATAATAAGCGGTTTCCATGGTGCCGTTCCCGTCGTCGCGGCTGTCGGTTTCAGCGTTGCCGTAGTCGAAGCAGCACCCGGAATTGTAGTGGTGCCCGCTGATGACCCAGTACTGCCCCTCGGCCTGATCCTCGACCGCGGTGCCCTTCGCGTCATTCCAACGGAGGCCCATGCCTGGCTCGATGAAAACCCCGTAGACCTTGTGGCCCCTGATCGTAATCGGTGCCATATCTGCGAGCGGCAAGTTGTTGAACCCACCCATGGCCGGGCCGCTGAAGCCGCCGCGGGGCGCCTGGACAAGGTGATTGCCATGACCGGACTGGTCGTAGATGGTGGTGATCCAGCAGTACGTATTGGCGCAGAAGGCGTCCTGAGCTATCGCGTTGGCGTAACCACCCGCATCGGTCGTGGAGGACTGGACGACTCCGATATCCAAAGTCTTTCCGTCCGACTGGCGCATGACCTGGTAAAGCGGGCCGTTGTAGGCGGCGTAGAGTGCGCGCGTAGTGCTGTGGGCCGCCACGCAGGGAGTTCCAGCAGCGGCGTAGGTGTCACCGGGCCCTTCCGGCCTGGCCGCACTCGCCTTGCGTCCGGCTTCGGCCTGTGCGGCAATTATCAACGCGGCGAGCGGGAACGCGAGCGCCAGTGTGAGCAGTATCGCGAGGCCGGTTTTCGTTTTCATGATCGAGCTATGGTGAAGAAGTTCCACTGGTCTCCCCATCTCCTTGCGGGACAATCTCGATTGCGCAGATTTGGGGATTCTCGACCTTGGGAGTGAAGGTAACCTTGATCTTGCCGTCCGTCACTTCGACGGGGACGGTCTCCACGCAGGCTTTCAGAGGACCGCCAGCCTTGACCCAAACGTCAAAATCTTTGAACTCCCGCCCCTGGACCTTGAACGAAAACACGCGCTCGCCCGGTCCGGTGATGCCATCGAAGGTTTCTGCGAAATGCAGCTTCACCACGTATTTGCCGTTAGGTATCGGCCAGGAAAAGGAGTCCATGCTGTAGCGTTCAGCGCGGTACAGGTCGGGACTTTTGGTGTTGGCGATCTGGATGTCCGGCCGCTCGATGGTTTGGCCGCCCTGGAACCCCTGGTCGGCCAGCCAGACGTTGCCATCAGCGTCTTTAACGGGCTCGGATTTTCCGGCTTTTATGCGAATAATTTTTGTCGGGGTCGAAGCGGTCTGCGCCCGGGTGGCCACAATTTCTTCTTTGGCAAAGTTGCCGACCTCGCGTGTGAATTTGATTTGGTTGCCATCGGCCGAGACCTGGCCGGTGTAAGCGATGCGAATCTCGTTGTCCTGGAAACTGAACATTTCGACGAACGAAATCTTGTTGCCGTCCACCTTGCCCTCTTTCAGTTCGGCCTCGCGCTTGCGGTCGCCGACTTCGGAGTTGGCCTTGCCGGTCAATTGCGTGCCGTCCTGCTTAAAAATGAAAGTGTATTTCTGATTGCCAATCTGGGAGTCGAATTCGGATTTCCAGACGCCGGAGATGTCGGAACTCTTGGCGGCTAGCGCCGAAGTTCCCGGACCCGTTTCGCCGGCAGATTGTGATACCAACGCCGGTGGTTCGGCGGCTTGCAGCGCAGCCGCAATCTGCATTGGATTATCCTGGAACAACAGTTGAGCGAATTGATGCAGACTTCGGCGCCAGGTGAGCCATTCGTGAGCAGTGCCCGGAGATAGGTAGTAGTAAGTATTGATCCCCGCCTCTTTGAGAGCTTCGGTGTTGGCCTTAGGATCGCCGCCGAACGGTCCGCGGTTGGCGCCCGGCCTGCGGTTGGCGGGATCCACTTCGCGGCTGCCGTAGCTGACGAACACCAGCTTCACCTTTTTCTTGAACGGCTCCAGGTCGGGGACATTCGTCAGGGCAATGCTGCCGCCGCTGAAGACGCCGATGTGGGAAAACTTGTCGAGATTCGCCAACGTGATGGTTCGAGTCTGCATCCCGCCCATTGACAGACCGGCCATGGCGCGATTCGACTGATCCGAAAGGGTGCGATAGTTGGCATCCGTGAAAGGGATCAGGTCACCAATGAGGACCCGCTCGAAGACGCTAAAGTCGAACATGCGTCCGCCGGGGCCCCGCCCACCAGGGCCACCACCACCGCTCGGCGCAGCATTGGTCACACCGGCAGGAGTGGGTCCGCGAGCTGCGCCGCCAGCGCCGGGCACATAGCTGTTGGCCATAACGATGATGAAAGGCCTGGCTTTACCCTCCGCGATAAGGTTGTCCATGATCAGGCCGGCGTAGCCCTGTTTGCCCCAGCCAGTTTCATCTTCTCCTCCGCCGTGCTGCAGATACAACACCGGGTATCGCTTTGAAGGCTCCCGTTCGTAGTCCGGGGGCGTGTAAATAAAACAGCGCAAAGTGGCATTGGCGTTCTTGGAATAGTATAAGGTCTGGCGCAGCTGGCCGTGAGGCACCTCCTTAAGGGCATAGAAGTCGGCGTCATGGGCTGGGACTTCGACACCGCTGCCCCAGCGACTGCCGCCATAGAAGTACAGAGTGCCGGGGTCCGGAACCCCGGCCCCATCAATCACCAGTTGGTAGTAATGGAAACCTTCGTCCTGGGGACGCGTGACGCCAACCCAGGCGCCGTCCTCGTCCTTGGTCAGAGGGTATTTTGTACCACCCAAGAACTCGAACGCCACGCTTTGGGCCTGGGGCGCAACAACGCGGGCGCGAACACGCCGTTCAGAATTGACCTGGGGGTATTGTTTGCCGGGCTGGTTGAGCGACGATGGCTTGAAATCTTCCACCACCGGCGCGTTTGTCTGGGCCAGGGACGGGAGCCTAGCCAACAGTGCGACACTGAGAATTGCAGTTTTCATGAGGTTGCAGTGTTAAGGTCATTGTAACGGCGCGTTGTTTTGAAGCTGGACCAGGTCAAGGCTGGCTCGGGTGGGGACTGCTTGGAGCAAGCCCCCAAGGGAGCACAGGAGAAGATCCCCCCTGGCGGCAGATAAACAGCCAGACAAACCGCTGCTGCGCAATGCCTAAATAATTAAAGCGACGTTGTGGGTTTGTCGGCATTCGTAGTCTTTAACCAGTACTTCCACCAAGCTGCAGATTTTGGACGTCTAACTACGAACTATTCTCATGCATCCGCATACGTTCGAGAGAATGTGGACCGTGCTTTGGAATACTTTTTCCCGGCTTCATTCCAGCCTATCGCTAATTCTGAGGCTGGACCCGGTACATGCCCGCCCCATGCGGATGGATAGTCTGGGTAAGCCGGTCAGTAACAGCGCCGAGGTCCTTGTGATTCCAGAGATCCCGGACGCTGGCGGATCCCGCGAGACCGATCTGGGCCAGGGCAACTGAAATATCTCTGGGCTCCGTCATTGCCAGGCCGGCTGCCGGCGCGGTGGTTTCCAGTGAAGCCGCATCGCCCGTCTGCCCTCGCCGTGCGCGGGGAACCGGCTCTGGCGCTGTATTGAAAAGTGCGACGTATTTGTCTTTCGATCCAGGGACGTCCGCTATCCAGGCAATCGTATTATTAGTATTGAAGAGTTGACGATTATTCATCGAGTTCTGATTTACCGCGAGCACTTCGTCGTTGGTCAGGAGTCCCAGCGTGAAATTATCGTTCTTCGGTAGATTTCCGCCGAGAATCAGCGGCGAGCGAACGATGGACCACAAAGTCATCAGCGTGAATTGCTCGTCCTGCGTGAAATGCGTCCAGTTGTCCGTATTCTGCCAGGACCGAACGTTGCCCAGCGGCAGCATGTCCGCATCGGGCCAGTGACCGGGGCCACGGAAAGGCGACCAACTGTCCAGGCGCGCGAACTGGGCGTAGAGCGCGCGCCAGTCGTCCCAGAAATCGTCGCTAATCCTCCAGAGATTTGCGTGCGTCTGGACATGTTCGCCTTCACTCACAGGCGTGGCGCCGGGCGAACTCGAGAGGACAATCGCCCGCCCCGAACGGTCGATCGCCTTGCGGATCGCTTCAAGCTCGTCCTTGTGATATGGCCGGGAGAGGTCATCTACCTTCACATAATCCAGGTCCCAGGAGGCCAACAGCGCGAAAACTGAATCGTAGTATTCCTGCGCGCCGGGTTTGCTCATGTCCACGCCGTACATGTCAGTGTTCCAGGGGCATTTGGAATTCTTGTTCGCGATGTCCGCGGCTTTGTAGGACGTGCCCAGGATGGACGAATTGTCACGGTCGACAGCCTGCCGCGGAATGCCGCGCATCAAGTGGAGCCCGAACCGCAGGCCTTTCGCGTGCAAGTATTCAGCGATTGGTTTGAACGAGCGAGTGGCAGCCGTCATTCGGAAGCGATTGGTGGCCGGGAGCAATCGTCCGTTCTTATCCATCTCCAAGACGGCGCTGCGGCGGTACTCCGTCGTGTGCGCGAGCGGCTCATACCACTGGATGTCGATAGTGATGATATCCCACCCGTGCGGCTTTAGGAACTGGGCCATGTAATCCGCGTTGGCGATTACGTTCGATTCCCAGATGCCCGCGCCGTAACAATCCCAGGAGTTCCAGCCCATCGGCGGTGTCTTTGCCCAGGACCAGAAGGTCGGTTCGGCGGCGGTTGCCGCCAACCCCGCCCCCAGCAATCCTGCAAAGGCAAGTTTTCGCTCAAGGCGCAGGAACCAAGAACCAAACCACTGCGCAACGCATGCAGGATCAAGTCGATGAGTTGAATCTGCCGTCACGGTCGATCGTTATCAGTACTTCCGCCAAATCATGAGTTTTGGACACCTAATCGCTCTTTGAAGCGGACTGTAGCCTGGGCTGGACTATAAGTGTGAGCCTCCGCCAGGACGACGAACCCGCAAAAAATTCAACCTTTTCTCCACCGGCAGGGCGAGGCGACGGCGGATCAACTCAACGAGATTCCGCTCGCTCTCCTTGCGTAGCGCTACCAGGGTGGCAGAACGTTTTTGTCGATTATTTGCTCTTCTCACGAAGGGTGGCCATTAGGACATCGAGCACCGCCTTGTCCCTTGGACGGCCGGCCGCTCGTTTGCTCTTTATGATATCGGCCAGATGGGCAACCCAGAGCGTATAGCCGGCAATGTCATTACGTTGGGCGCGTGACCTGAGGCT
>DASRFK010000259.1:0-9002 GCA_035651635.1 Verrucomicrobiia bacterium
TGCTTACGTTATTCCAGTCGATTGCCGGGATGCCCCGCACGGGCGCGTCCTTAGAAAGGCTCGAGCCGTGTGAAGGGAAACTTTCACGCACGGTTCTTAGGGGGGTGTGGGCGGGTTAACCGCCTGCACCTACCCGGTGCATGAGCAGCACTTGCACACCTCTCTGCTTTTCCTACGGTGTCCGCCCGGAGCGGCTGCACTCGCCGTTCGACCAAATTGTGAGCGGAGCGAGCCGGACTGAAGTCCTGTAAGGACGATGAGAAAATAGCCCAGGCCCAGCGAGGCACGAGCGCCGGCCTGGGTAAGAGGCACAAAATGATTCCCTCTCTTTTTCCAATCTGGTTTGGCGCGCCCGGGCGCGCCAAACCAGATTGGAAAAAGAGAGGTTGGGCGGTGGGTGGCGGTTTACCCAGGGCGGCGGCCTCGGCGGCCTGGCCCTGGGCTATTTCTCGTCGTTCTTACAGGACTTCGGTTGGGCTCGCTGCGCTCGGGTAGTTGGGGAACGACCAAGATATCCGACCGCCGAAAGCGAGCGGCGCTCGTTCCTCGCTTTGGCTATTATCTTGCCGGTCCTCCGGGGCTCCGGATGGACTACTCGGTGAAGCAAGGATCTCAGAACGGGGTCGGTTCCGCATAACCGCATGAAATGCCAAACGCATGAAGACGCCCGCCGTCCGGCGGGCAGCTGCGGCACAATTCCGCCTCCTTTACCCGCGCAGCGTAAAAAAGCTGGTGCGCCAAAAAGCAAATTCCTGAAGACTTCCAGCCCGGCCAGCTCACTCCCGAAGCCGGCTGAGCAGTCCGGAAAAACGGCGCTCGGTTCGGTTATTGCCCACGGCGATGGCCAGCGCCTTGGGCTGGCCGATCAGCACCACCAGCTTCCTGGCCCGGGTCAGCCCGGTATAGATCAAATTCCGTTGCAACAGGATAAACTGCTGCGTGCAGACTGGCATGACCACTACGGGAAACTCCGAGCCTTGCGATTTGTGCACCGTGATGGCGTAAGCCAGTGAAAGTTCATCCAGCTCGCCAAATGAATAGGTCACCGGCCGATCCTCGAAATTGACCGTGAGTTCCTGCTCATCGAGATCAATCTTGCCAATCTGCCCGATGTCGCCGTTGAACACACCTTTGTCATAATCGTTTGCCGTCTGGATCACTTTATCTCTAACCCGAAAATGCCAACCGAAGCGTTCGACGTGCGGCTCGTGCTCGCGAACGGGGTTCAATTCCTCTTGCAGGCGCAGGTTCAGTTCGCGGACACCTAACGAACCGCGGTTCATCGGGCTGAGCACCTGGACGTCACGGAAGGGATCAAAGCGGAATTTCTTTACCACGCGCTCTTTGACCACTTCGATCAGAGTTTCCGCGATGCGCTCCGGTTCGTTGCGCTCGATAAAGAAGAAATCCGAGTCGGCTGCGTCAGCCGCTGGTTCCGGGAGCAGGCCCTGGTTGATGCGGTGGGCATTGGTGATAATGCGGCTGTGCGCCGCTTGCCGGAACACTTCCGTCAGTCGCGCCACCGGGATCACCCGGCTATCGATGAGCTGTCGCAGTACCATGCCCGGTCCGACCGAAGGCAGCTGATCGACGTCGCCCACCAGCAACAAACTCGCGTCGCGCGGCAAGGCCCGCAGCAAGTGGTTCATCAACACCACATCAACCATGGAAGTCTCATCCAACACGAGCAGATCGCAGTTGAGCGGATGCGTTTCGTTGCGCTGGAACCCGCTCCTGCCTGCCTCGACTTCGAGCAGGCGGTGTATGGTTTTGGCCTCGATTCCGGCCGATTCGGACAACCGTTTGGCCGCCCGCCCGGTGGGGGCGCAAAGCTGGCACTTAACTTTCTTGGCCCGCAGGATCGCCAGAATGGCTTTGACCAGCGTGGTTTTGCCGACGCCCGGTCCGCCAGTGATAATCAGGACTCTGCTGGTTAATGCTTGGATCAACGCGAGCCGCTGACTCGAGGCCAGCGCCTGACCGGTCCGTTGTTCATACCAGACCACTGCCTTTTCAACATCGATCGTTGGATAAGATGCCGGCAAGGCGCTCAGTCGTTTGAGCCGCGCCGCCACTCCTTCTTCGGCCGTCCTCAGCGCGGGCAGATAAACCAGATCCTCACCGCCGACAGTTTCACGGACCAGTTGCTTTTCGCCGAGCGTGCGCTGCAAGGCCACTTCGAGGATTTCCTCACCAACGCCCAAAAGTTTGGCCGCTTCATCCTTCAGAAGTTGGATCGGCAATGCGCAGTGACCCTGGCCGGTGGCTTCGAGCAGGACATGCGCCAAGCCAGCGCAGGAGCGCAAAATCGAGTCATGCGGGATACCCATTTTCTGGGCGATCTGATCGGCCGTGCGGAACCCAATGCCTCGGATGTCCTGCGCCAGGACATAGGGATTTGCGCGCAGAGTTTCTACGGCGCTTTCGCCGTAGGTTTTGTAGATCCTCACCGCGCGGCTCGTCCCGACTCCATGGGAATGGAGGAAAACCATGATCTCGCGGATGACTTTTTGTTCGGCCCACGCCGCCTTGATCCGCCGACGCCGTTCCGGGCCGATACCTTCGACTTCCTCCAGCCGGGCGGAGTAGTTGTCGATAATATCAAAAATCCGCTCGCCGAATTTAGCCACCAGCTTGCCGGCGTACGCCGGGCCAATCCCCTTAACCATTCCGCTGGCCAGGTATTTTTCAATCCCTTCGCGCGTGGTCGGTGGTGTGCTCCGAAGCAGCTCGGCCCGGAACTGCAGCCCAAATTGACGATCTTGCGCCCAGCGGCCCTCGGCGGTTAACCATTCCCCGGCATTCACGGAAGGCAGCGCTCCGACCACCGTGACGAGGTCCCGGTGCCCGCGCGCTTTGACTTTCACCACACAAAACCCGTTGTCTTGATTGAAGAAAGTCACGCGCTCGATCAAGCCAGTGAGGCTCTCGGGCGGCGAGGTTTTGCTCTTTTCTTCGCTCAAGCGGATTGCCATCGCCGATGCTAAGTGCGGGGCGTGAAATGGAAAGCGGGTTCCGCGACAGTTCTTTGAGCTTTTATCGAATGCGGGAACAAACAGCCCGCCCGCCGCCGGTCAATTGGCCGATCAACTCCGGCTTTCTGCTCTGCGCGCTTCGAGTTGAGCCAGGCCTGCCTGCACCTCCGGGCGAGGCAGGTTACCCGCGATTAATGCGTCATCGGATTTGCCTTGGAGTCGATGATAAAACGCGGCGCCGAATTCGAGCACGTCGCGATTTTGCGGCTGCTGCTCGAGGATCCCAAAAAGAGCGTCTTCCGCTTTGGCGAATGACCCCGACCGCTCATAATGCTGCATGAGCAGGGCTTGGGTTGCCAGAGGCAACGAGGCGTTAGCGAGGCCTTGCAAAAACGTTTCAACTCGCGGGACGAACTCCGGGAAATCCGACATCTCTTCGCGAGCCAGCACACCCAGGAGCAAATTCAATCCCTTCAGGTAATAAGCCGCAGCTTCGCTCTCGTTGGCACGACCCGCCGCTATGTCCCCGGCTTCTTTGAGCAACGTGGTCACGATCAGCGTTTTCTCGCGCACCGCCAGGGTATTTTCACCGCGGATGAGCCGCGCTAACAACTCGGTTTCACTGAGCTCAAGGAGTTCGCGCGGGCTGGTGCCGGTCAATTGATGAAGTTCACCGCTCGTTAATTTCTGTGCCTCATCCCAAAGCTGCCCCTTTTGAAGCGAGCGGATGCGGGACAAGACGGCCAGAAACTCGGCCAGCATCCGCAGGAGGTAGTCGCGACGGATCATTGCTCGAGCGCTTCAACCGGCTACACAAAAAAATCTGGAGAGCTGGAGCGCCGCCTACACCGCCAGGGCGGGCTCAGCGTGCGGCTTGGATTGCAGGAGCAGTTCCTCAGCAATCTGCACCGCGTTGAGCGCCGCGCCTTTGAGTAATTGGTCGCCCGACACCCAGAAGCACAAGCCGTTGTCCATCGCGCAATCCTTTCGGATACGTCCGACCGCGCAGTCATATTGCTCCGCCTGGTATAACGGCAAGGGATACTGATTTTTCCCCGGTTCATCCACCACTTGGAGGCCCGCCGCCCGCCGCAGCACCTCCCGCGCGGACTCAACGCTAACAGGTTTTTCGAACTCCGCGCTGACGGCGACGGAGTGCGCCCGGTAGACGGGGACGCGCACGCAGGTGACACTCGCCCGAAAATTCGGATGGTGCATTATCTTGCGCCCCTCGTTTTCCATCTTCATCTCTTCCTTGGTGTAGCCGCCGGGCAGGAACGAATCGACGTGGGGCAACACATTGAAGGCGATTTGGTGCGGATAAACGTCTTTGGTGACCGGTTCGCCCCGCACGACCTGCTCGACCTGTCGTTCCAGTTCCGCGATGGCTTTGGCGCCGGTCCCCGAAACGGCTTGATAGCTGGAAGCGAAAATCCGTCGGCAACCGAATGCTGCGTGGAGGGGATAAAGCGCCATCAGCGTGATTGCGGTGGTGCAATTCGGATTGGCAATAATGCCTTTGTGCCAAAGGACATCCTCGGGATTGAGCTCGGGAATAACCAGCGGCACCTGATTGTCCATGCGAAACGCGCTGGAGTTGTCAATTACCACACAACCGCTCTGGGCCGCGATCGGCGCAAATTCCTTCGAAATGCTCCCCCCGGCGCTGAATAGCGCGATGTCGACTCCGGTGAAGCTGTCCTTCTTCAGTTCCGTGACGGTGTGCTGCTCGCCGCGAAACTTCAGCTTCTTGCCCGTTGACCGCGCGGAAGCCAACAACGTCAGTTTCCCCACGGGGAACTCCCGTTTTTCTAGGGTCTTGAGCATCTCGACGCCGACCGCGCCAGTCGCGCCGACCACAGCCACATGCGGTCTCTGATTCATATAAAGGGCAGGAATATAGCGAAGAATCAGACGAAATGTCAATGTGACTTCAGGGACATTCAGGGCAGACGCATCTAATTCTCGCGGTAGGGATGGCGCGCTGCGCCGTCCGCGCCGCGTTCAGCAGCGCAAGGCTGGAATTCGAACGTACCTCCTCTCGCGTTCGTTCCGCCCGCTGGACGCGGGCGGGGACATCGCAGCGCGATGTCCCTACCTTCTTTCTCGCGGTAGGGATGGCGCGCTGCGCCGTCCGCGCCGCGTTCAGCGGCGCAAGGGCTGGAACGTGAACGTAGCTCCTCTCGCATTCGTTCCGCCCGCTGGACGCGGGCGGGGACATCTCAGCGCGATGTCCCTACCTTCTTTCTCGCGGTAGGGATGGCGCGCTGCGCCGTCCGCGCCGCGTTAGCGGCGCAAGGGCTGGAACGTGAACGTAGCTTCTCTCGCATTTGTTCCGCCCGCTGGACGCGGGCGGGGACATCGCAGCGCGATGTCCCTACCTCTCGGGCGGGATCACCTACGACGTCGCGCCGGTCCGTAGAAATATCCCCCGCGGACGCGGGCTCCGCGGGCGCGCATCGGGCCCTGATTCGATTGCCCAGGCTTGCCTTCTTCGAATAGGGCGGTGTAGCGGTACTCGAAATTCTCCAGCTTTACGCGCTGGATTTTTTGGCCGATGAACCGTTCGATGGCCTGCACGTGGCGGCCGTCTTCCGCCACCATCAGAGTGAAGGCGTCTCCTTTGTTCTCCATCCGGCCGGTGCGGCCGATGCGGTGGATATAATCCTCCGGATGCTGCGGCACATCGTAATTGATGACATGGCTGACCTCGGCGATGTCCAGTCCGCGGGCGGCAATGTCGGTGGCGACCAGGACCTCGAAACGCCCGTCCCGAAAGCCGCGCAGCGCCTGCTCGCGCTCGCGTTGGGTTCGGTTGGAATGCAAAACGGCCACCGCATGGTTGTTTCGTTTGAGCAGATGGGCGACGCGATCCGCTCCGTATTTCGTCCGGCAGAAAACAATGACCGAGTCGTAATTGACCCGTTTGAGCAATTCCAGAATCAGGTCCGCCTTTTGCGCATCTGATACAGGGTAGATCACGTGCTTCACCGTCTCAGCCGGAGTGCGCCGCGCCCCGATTTCCACCGTTTCAGGATTCTTCATCGCCCATTGGATGAGGGTCTCGATCTCCGGTGGGACGGTCGCCGAGAAAAGTGAAGTGTGCCGCTCGCGCGGACACTTTTGGAGGATGCGCTTTACGTCGGGCAAGAAACCCATGTCCAGCATCCGATCGGCCTCGTCCAAAACGAGGTACTTGACTCGATCGAGCCGGCAAGCGCCCTGCTGCATCAGATCCAGAAGCCGCCCGGGCGTGGCAACCAGCACATCCACTCCTTTGCGCAGCGCCTCGCGTTGCACTCCATAACCAACTCCGCCGAACACCACGACGACGCGCAAATCGGTGAATCGTGCGAAATCTCGAAATGCGGTTTCGACTTGGGCAGCCAACTCTCGCGTGGGCTCAAGAATCAGCACGCGCGGCTGGGGCTCATGATGGTCGAGCTTCGACAGGATCGGCAGCGCGAACGCCGCGGTCTTGCCCGTACCGGTCTGGGCGCTGCCGATGACGTCCCGCCCTTGCAGAATCAACGGGATGGTCCGGAGTTGGATCGGAGTCGGTTCGACATAACCCATCGCTTTCACGCCTTCGAGCATGGCGTGCGACAGGCCTAACTTGGTAAATCCCATATTTTTCCCCGCGTTCCCTGTAGCTGGGGTTAGTTAAGAGGGAGATTCCACAGGCGCCGCGGGTCTTTCCGTGGGTTGTCCTTCGTCCGACCCTGGTGCGAGCTCCTGCTCGACGGCTGGACTCGCAGCCCTCTCCTGCTCGGGCGCGGAGTTCTCCCCCGGTTCTACCGGTAGAGCAGCGGCGGGCGTCGGCGCGTCGCCAGCAAGACTGGGTACCGGTGTTTCCGGAGAGGCCGCTTCACCGCCATTTACAGATTCCACGGGCGGAGTGGGCCCCGGCTCGGTTCCGGCAACGGCGGTTTCAGTCGACATTTCTGTCGCTGTTTCCGCGGGCTTTTCCTCTTTCCTGGCAGCGGGTTTGGGCGGGCGCGGCACGGGCTTCTTGGCGGTCTCGAGTGTGCCGTTGGCAAACTCAATGACATGGCCCTGATGGATTAGCCAATGCAGATCGCCAATCAGCGCGTTCTGCTCGGGAGTCGGTCCCTCCGGCGGTGGCGCCGCGGCCGGCTGTCCTTCGGCTGGCACGGGAATCGGCGCCGGAGCCGGCGATGGCGCCAGCGCTTCGATCAATTTCCGGCGCGAGCAGCGCGGATTGGCATTAACATAATCGACGATGCTCTTGACCCCGTTGGACACAGGCGTCAGCGCGAGATCCAGGTAATGGGGACGTGCCACCGAGACGTGTGTAATGGTCTTGTTAACCTTGAAGAATTGCAGCCCGTGCCCGGCGAATTGCTGGCTGAGCACTGTGGCAATTTGCAGCGGAAACCGGCGTTGATCTTCCCACACGCTGCGGACCAGTCTCACCAGGTCGGGACTGCGCAGCGACCGCGCCGCGGCGCCGGTCATGGTGTGCGATTCCACCTCTTTAATGATATTGGCCTTGTGGTTCTCGCGAAAATGCTTCTCCACCGCTTCCATGCTGTCCAGCTTCACGGTTTCCGGCAGGTTCAGGCCGAGGTATTCCGTTTTCCAACTTTGGTCTTCCACCCATTTCTTGACCACTTCTTCGTCGCGGACAATTTTCACCCGCGACTTGTAAACCTCGAAGGGCATGCGCGAAAAGCGTTCGGAATGCAGCTTGCGCAATTGGTTTTGATAATCGTGATAATTCGGCGGGCCCAGCACCACACCGCTCATCCCGCATTGCGCGACAAAGGTATATTTGCCTTTCGGCGGTTCGGTCGCCGTCCGCTCTGATTGATAAAAAGTGCCGAAATGCTTCTTGAGCACGTGTGCGACCGCCTCGTCCTCGGAAAGCCACAGCGAATCGTCCAGCGCGCAGACGAAGAGCGGCTGAATCGGTTTGCCTTCCGGGTTCTTCTTGACGCTAAAATTTACCGTGTGGCGTTCCGGTTTCTGCAGAATCATCTGGGCGATGTCGAACAGAGGATAAGCCCGGCCAGTCATCTTGATCTGGCGAGCCAGTGACTCAACGCCTTTTTCCTCAGGCACCAGCGTCACGTTTAACTCCGGCAGCGGCAGCGGCGCCTCGCGCCTTTCTCGATCCGGTCCGCGGCGGGGTCCGCGACCCTGATCTGGACCTTCCCAGCGCCTTCCCGGTCCACGCCCAGCGCCTTCTGGTCCAGGACCTCCCGGACGGTCCTGACGCGGACGTGGCCCGTCACGCCGGGGTCCGGGCCGACCCCCACGACCGGGCGGACGGGGTCCGCGGCGGTCGCCCCGTCCCTCGGGTCGCTCTTCACGCCCCTCGTATTTGGCATACTTGGCCGCGGAGGGATCCTCCTGGGCCCAGGCGGGCAAAAAGAGCTTCTCGAGATCAAATTCGTTATCCGGTAATGTACTCATTACTTCACGTCAGGGGCATTTCGGGGCGCCCCAGCAATTAGGCGCTTTAGCCAGCATGGAACGGCCGGGGTCAGATTGCAAGCGCCGTATGGCCCGGGAAAAACCTGGTCGGTTCGGAGTCCCGGCTTCAGTCAGCCTGAATGGGGGACTCTGAACGCTGAAGTTACACATTCAAATGCACTATCTTGGCCGGAGGGAAACCGTTGAACCAGGTCGCCGACGCGCTGCTATAGGCGCCGATGTTCTCCGAATAAACCAGGTCCTCAGTTTCCAGCGGGGGTAGAGTTTCGGAGAGTGAAATAGTATCCAAGGCGTCACAGGTTTGGCCGAAGACAGCGCACACTTCTTTTTTACCTTTCTTGAATGCTTTCAAATGGTACGGGCAATGGTCGAAGATGATGCCGCTGAAAGTGTGATACACACTGTCGTCGATGTAATAGCAGGTTTTACCATCCCTCACCGCTTTGCCAATAATCCTCGCAATCGAGGTGGCTGCCGTGGCGACCAGAAAGCGGCCCGGTTCGGCCAGGATCTGAATATCCTTGGCAAACAGACGCTCGATCTCGCTGTTAATCTTTTTGGCTAGAA
>DASRFK010000260.1:0-18239 GCA_035651635.1 Verrucomicrobiia bacterium
GCTGCGCCGAAAATGTGACCAAATCAACGCGCGTCCACTGTCAAAACAATTCTTCATTTTTCTCGAGTTATCATATGCCTCGCCGACTTATCAGAGAGTCGGATGTTTCAACCCAAGTCACTTTTCAGACACGCTCTAAGGTGGAACAACGACCATCAACAGCATCCCGAGTCCTGGTACCCGTGATGAAATGGAGTCTTTCGCCTGGCCTGCCGCTCGCTTGCTTTGCGCCAGTGCGGTCGGTACGCTCGGGGCGATGCGGCTGTTGGACCGATACTTACTGCGCGAGCTACTGGCGCCCCTGAGCTACTGTTTAAGTGGATTTCTGCTCGTCTGGATCGTATCGGACCTGATCACCGAGTTGAGCGGCCTCCAGGAGCGAAAACTGCACCTGGATGACATCGCGCAATATTACCTGATCAAGACCCCGGAGTTTTTAGTCCTGGTCCTGCCGATCGCCCTATTGCTGGCATTACTCTACGCGCTGACCAATCACTCGCGGCACAACGAGATTACGGCCATTCGCGCGGCGGGAGTAAGCCTGTGGCGGTTGTGTTTGCCCTATTTTGGCGTGGGACTGCTGCTGAGTGGCGCCGTTTTTGGATTGAACGAGTACTGGGTGCCGCAAAGCGCTGAGCGGGCGGAGCAGATTCGCAACTCGCGCTCACCTGTTTCATCCGGAGCGGTAGGGCGCGACCAAGTGCTCAACCAAGGAATTAATAATTCACGGGATGGCCGGGATTGGGTGATCGGAATGTATAACCTGCGCACTGGCGCCATGACCCGTCCGGTTGTGGTGTCAAAACTCCAGGACGGGTCGCACCTGGAATTGCGCGCGGCGCGCGCCGCGCGGCTCGGGGGCGTCTGGACGTTTTATGATGTGCTGGAATATAAGCGGCCGGCGCAGCCCGAGGCGTTGCCGATTTTGCTGCTGAAAACAAACGTGCTGGCCAAACCCGAATTCACCGAAACACCCGACCAAATCAAAAGTGAGATCCAGTTGAGCGGCGGCGCTTCGCTAACCAAGGCGCGCAAAGCTGACATTCCCATCGCAGTAATTCTTAATTACCTGCGATTGCATCCCTATCCGTCACAGGCCGCCATGCTCTACACCAAACTGGCGGGCCGTTTGGCCACGCCGTGGACCTGCCTGGTGGTGGTGTTGATTGCGATCCCATTTGGCGCGGCCTCCGGTCGGCGGAACGTATACGTTGGAGTGGCCAGCAGCATCGTTATCTGCTTTGCCTATTTTGTTCTGCAGCAAGTGTGCCTGGCGGCTGGAGCGGGAGGCAAAATGCCGCCCTGGATGGCGGGTTGGCTGCCAAATCTGGTCTTCGGGGTGTCGGGTCTTTGGTTAACCACCAGGGTGCGCTGAGCTTTGAGTTGTCGACTTCCGAGGAGTAGCCGATACTAGCCCGCGTTCTCCAATTATCGCAGAACGGACGGGCAGAGATTTGAACGAGTTGACCGAACTCAAGGCGCGTTACGACCGGCTGAACTTGCTTCACCAGGTCGGCACGGTGCTTCACTCGACGCTCGAGCCACAGGAAGCTCTGCAACTGATCATTCGTGAAGCGGTGCGAGTCATGCGCGCCTCGAGCGGCTCGGTCGTCCTGATTAATCCAACGAATGGCTTTCTGGAGATTCATGCCTCGCATGGCTTGCCCGAGCGCGCGGCGGAATTGAAACTGCGCGTCGGCGAAGGCATCACTGGCTGGGTGGCGCGCACCGGCAGACCGGCGCGTGTTGCGGACGTGACCAAAGACTCGCGCTACATCATGCTTCGACAGGAGGTGCGGGCTGAATTGGCGGTGCCGCTGGAGGTGAATGGCGAGTTGCGAGGCGTGTTGAATGTGGATTCCGAGGAATCCAACGCCTTCAGCGCCGAAGACCAGGAACTGCTCGAAGCCCTGGCCCAGCAGGCGGCCCGAGTGATCCACAACACCTGGTTGTACGAACAACTCCGGCTGAAAGCGCGGCTTTTTGAATCATTGGCCAGTGTGAGCCAGACCATCAACTCGACCTTGAACCTCGATGACGCGCTCAACGTCATTACCCGTGAGGCCAGCGTTCTGATGCGTGCGCGGATGTGCTCGCTGATGCTGCTGGATGACACGCGCGAGTGGCTTGATTTGCGCGCCAGTCACGGCGCCGGCGAAGCGTACCTGCGCAAACCAAGAGTGAGCGTGGAAGAAGGCCTTCTCGGAGTGGTGATTCGGCGAAAAAAACCGTTGCAGGTCACCAATGTTCAAACCTCAACGCGTTACCAGAGTATCGATGTCGCCCAACGCGAGGGACTGGTGGCGTTGTTAAGCGTGCCCTTGATCTTCGGCGGACAGGCCATCGGCACCCTCAACGTTTATACCGGCCAGCCGTACAGCTTTTCAAACGAGGAAATTCGCATTCTCTCGGCTCTGGCGGAGTTGTCCGCTATCGCGATCGAGAAAGCCCGTCTGTACGAGCGCCTCGTCGATGTGGAAGATCAGATGCGCCAGAACGAGAAATTATCCGCGCTGGGATTGCTCGCCGCGGAGGTGGCGCACGAAATCCGCAATCCCCTCACGGTAATGAAAATGCTGTATCATTCCCTGGATCTAAAATTTCCACCCGGCGATCCGCGCACCAAAGACGCGGGAATCCTTGGCCAGAAGATCGATCATTTGAATAAGATTGTGGAGCAGATCCTGGATTTTGCCCGCACGACGGAACCGCAGATGGCCCCGGTGAATATTAACCAGATCGTTGATGAACTGTCTTTGCTGGTGCGTCACAAACTCAAGAACCAAAATGTCCGGCTGGCGCGGAATCTTCAGGCGCCCCTGGAGCCAGTGATGGGCGAGGCCGGGCAGTTGGAGCAAGCTTTCTTGAACCTGATCTTGAACGCAGCCGAGGCCATGCCCGAGGGCGGGACGCTAACGATTACCTCGCGGTCGCTCACGCTGCCACGCCACGGAGAACGCCCGACGCACGTGGCGGTGGATTTTTCCGATACCGGCCATGGTATGACCCCTGAACAGCGGCGGCGCGCTTTCTCTTCTGTTCTGAGCACGACCAAGATAAAAGGAACCGGGCTCGGCCTGGCGATCGTGGCACGCGTCGTTGAGACACATCGCGGACAGCTCAAGATCAAATCGAAAGTGGGGGCCGGTACAACCGTAACGGTGGTACTGCCCCTGCCAAAAGCAATGGAAGCTGGCCATACTGGAGAGGATCGACCCACGGGGTGAGCGAACCGGCCGCAGGTTCAATAGCCCGGAAAACTACTTGCCCTTGAGCGCCGCCAGGCCGAAATCCCGGTTCAGCCGCGCGATAAAACTCAGACTTATTTCTTTGGGGCAAACAGCTTCGCACGAGCCCGTCACGGTACAATTGCCGAAACCTTCCGCATCCATTTGTTCGACCATGGCCAACGCGCGGCGATCCTTCTCGGCCTTGCCCTGAGGGAGCAGGTTGAGATGAGAAGCCTTGGCGGCGACAAAAAGCATGGCCGAGGCATTCTTGCACACCGCGACGCAGGCGCCGCATCCAATGCAAGCGGCCGCATCCATCGCGCTGTCGGCAATCGTTTTCCCAATCGGCAGCGTATTGCCGTCCGGGGTTCCCCCGGTGTTGACCGAAACGAATCCGCCCGCCTGGATGATACGATCGAAGGCGTTGCGGTTAGTGACCAGGTCTTTGACAATCGGGAAGGCTTTGGCGCGCCAGGGCTCAATCGTGATGGTCTCGCCATCCTTGAAATGGCGCATGTGCAATTGACAGGTGGCCGTTCCCTTATGTCCGCCATGAGGAATCCCGTTAATAACCAGGGAACACATCCCGCAAATCCCCTCGCGGCAATCCGAATCAAAGGCGATCGGCTCCTGTCCTCGCTCAAGGATACCTTCATTGACCACGTCGAGCATCTCCAGGAACGACATGTCTTCGAGCACGTCTTTCGCCTCGTGCGTCTCGAAGTGACCCGGCGCTTGCCCGTTTTTCTGCCGCCAAACTTTCAGAGTCAAATTCATGGCTAAAACTTCTTTGCGTTATGACTCACTTATAGCTGCGGGTGCTCATGTGCACCTCCTCGTAAACCAGCGATTCCTTGTGCATCACCGGAGGCTTGTCGGCACCCTGGTATTCCCAAGCGGCTACATACGCGAAATTCTCGTCATCACGCTTGGCTTCGCCATCGGGTGTCTGGAACTCTTCTCGGAAATGGCCGCCGCACGATTCGCGCCGCTCAAGCGCATCCAGGCAGAGCAGTTCGGCAAATTCCATGAAATCGGCGACGCGCCCCGCGTACTCGAGCGCCTGGTTCAATTCACCGTTCTCGCCGGTCACATTGATGTTTTTCCAGAATTCCTGCCGCAACTCCGGGATGCGTTTGAGTGCTTCCTTCAGGCCGACCTCATTGCGAGCCATCCCGCATTTTTCCCACAGCAATTTGCCCAGTTCACGATGCAGAGATGTGGGCGTGCGTTTGCCTTTCACCGACAGCAGCCGGTTGGTGAATTGCCGGATATTTTCCTCGGCTTTTTTGAATTCAGCGTGACTGGGAGCGACTTTGGCGGGTTTGCTCGAGGCGAAATAATGACCGATCGTGTAAGGCAGAACAAAATACCCGTCGGCCAGGCCCTGCATGAGGGCGCTCGCCCCCAACCGGTTCGCGCCGTGATCGGAGAAATTGGCCTCGCCGACCACAAACAGGCCGGGCAGGTTGCTCATCAGGTTGTAATCAACCCAACTGCCGCCCATCGTGTAATGGACTGCCGGATAGATGCGCATCGGCACCTCGTAGGCGTTTTCCCCGGTGATCTTTTCATACATGTCAAACAGATTGCCATAGCGCTCGCGCACGACATTCACGCTCAGGCGTTTGATCGAGTCGGCAAAATCAAGATACACGCCTAGCCCGCCCGGTCCTACGCCGCGCCCTTCGTCGCATACTTCTTTGGCAGAGCGGGACGAAATATCGCGCGGCGCAAGGTTGCCGAAGCTCGGGTATTTGCGCTCCAGGAAGTAGTCGCGAGCGGCGTCGGGAATCGAACCCGGCGGCTTAGAACAATCCTCTTTGCGTTTGGGCACCCAGACCCGGCCATCGTTTCGCAGCGATTCAGACATCAGGGTCAGCTTGGATTGATGCTGGCCGCTGACCGGAATACAGGTTGGGTGAATCTGAGTATAACAGGGATTGGCGAAAAAAGCCCCTTTTTTGTAGGCGCGCCACGTCGCGGTGACATTGCACCCTTTGGCATTGGTCGAAAGGAAAAAAACGTTTCCATAGCCACCGGTGGCCAGCACCACAGCGTCACCGGCGTGCGAGGAAATCTCGCCGGTGATCAAATCGCGCACGACAATGCCTTTGGCGGCGCCATCGATCACGACCAGGTCGAGCATCTCCGTGCGAGGAAACATCTGCACCGTTCCCAGTCCGATTTGGCGGCAGAGCGCCTGATAGGCGCCGAGCAGCAATTGCTGGCCGGTTTGGCCGCGGGCGTAAAACGTGCGTGAGACTTGCGCGCCGCCAAATGAGCGGTTGGCCAGAAGCCCGCCGTACTCCCGCGCGAAAGGCACACCCTGGGCGACGCATTGGTCGATGATGTTGCCGCTGACCTGCGCCAGGCGGTACACGTTTGCTTCGCGCGAGCGAAAATCACCGCCCTTGATGGTGTCGTAGAAAAGCCGGTAAACGCTGTCGCCATCATTTTGATAATTCTTAGCCGCGTTGATGCCACCTTGCGCAGCAATGCTATGAGCCCGGCGCGGACTGTCCTGGAAACAGAAGCACTTCACCTTGTAGCCCAATTCGGCCAGGGAAGCCGCCGCGGAAGCGCCGGCCAAACCGCTGCCAACCACGATCACGTCGAACTTCCGCTTATTGGCCGGGTTTACGAGCTTGAGATCAAATTTGTGCTTGTCCCACTTCGCCGCCAGCGGGCCGGAGGGAGTTTTACTATCGAGTGACATATTACTTCAAAGCCTCCTTCCCGTAGCCCAGCAGAATTGCCAGGGGAATCGAGGAGTAGCCCAGGAAAATCAACAGGGCCAGCAGGCGCGCCGCCTTATCCAGGAATGGGCGATAAATGTCGTTCTTCCATCCGAGCGACTGAAACATGCTGCTCAGCCCATGGCTGAGATGCAAACAGAGCAACCCTACGCCAATCACATAAAAAGCCGAAACCCAGGGATTACTGAAACCGACGACCATCATTTTGAAAATATCGTGCCGCTTTTCCGGATCGGTGAACGTCGTAAAGTTTTGTCCCGTAAGGTTAAGGTACTGCACCTGGACGGTGAAGTGCAGCAGGTGATAAATGATAAAGGCCAGAGCGATGAGCCCGCTCATCAGCATCGTGCGCGAGGCATAAGTCGAACCCACCGGTTGATAGGTCGCGTAAGCCACCGGCCGGGCGGCGCGGTTCTCCAGAGAAAGTTTGGCCGCCGACCAGATATGCAGGCCAATGATGACTAACAGGGCAATGCGCGCCGGCCAAACCAGTTCGTAATTGCTTTGCAGAAAGTGGCCGTACCGATTGATGGCTTCAGGGCCAAGAAACACCTGCAGGTTGCCAACCAGGTGCCCCACTACAAAGAGGAACAACAGGAAGCCCGTCACCGCCATCAGGTACTTCTTGCCCAACGACGAATCGAATATATGCGTAATTAGCTTCATGAGACAAAAACCCGGCAACCGAGGGGGCGGACAGCCGGGCGGCGCCACAGAAGGAATCTACCGGCGGCGCGGCGCAGGTCAAGAACCCAAACTCATATTTAGAGCAGCACATAATAGAAGTAATCATAACTTATCCAAATCCCCGAGCGAACCTTCGGGAGCCCGTCCCAGCCTCACCTCGCCGCGGCGCAGCCAAAGCGCCCCTTACCCGGTCAGGGGAGTTTCGGAGGCACTTGGCTTGAAGCGAACAATACGGCTACTCTTCGGCCGTGCCCGAGTTGCCGGACATCATGGTCTATTTGGAGGCGCTGCAGAGGCGAATCCTGAATCAGCCGCTGGAGGAATTGCGCCTCGGCAGTCCATTTCTTTTGCGGACGGTACGGCCTCCGGTAGATCAATTGAAAGGCCGGAGAGTCGTCGCTCTGAAACGCATAGGAAAGCGGATTGTGTTTGGGTTCGAGGGCGACTTGTGGCTGGTCCTGCACCTGATGATCGCCGGGCGTCTGCATTGGCGCGAGCGGGGTGCGCGGCTGGTCAGAAAAATTGGGCTGGCGGCGTTTGATTTTCCGCCGGGCACGCTGATCCTGACCGAGGCGGGCACCAAGCGGCGGGCTTCTTTGCATTTGGTGCAGGGCGAACAAGCCTTGGCCGCATTGGATCCGGGCGGCCTGGAAGTGTTGGGCAGCGTTCCGGAGCAATTCGCTAAAACCTTGACGCGGCGTAACCACACTCTTAAACGAGCCTTGTGCGATCCGGCGTTGTTCAGCGGCATTGGAAACGCCTATTCCGATGAGATCCTTCATGCCGCCCGGTTGTCGCCAGTTGCGCTGACGCAAAAGCTGGGAGTCGAGCAAATCCAGCGGCTGCACACGGCCGTGCAGCGCGTCCTCTTGGAATGGACCAGGCGCCTGCGGCGAGAAGCGGGCGACTCCTTCCCGGAAAACGTGACCGCGTTTCGCCCGGAAATGGCCGTGCATGGCAAATTTGGCCAACCCTGCCCGGTGTGTGGCGCCCGAGTACAACGGATTCGTTACGCCGACAACGAGACCAACTATTGTCCCGGCTGCCAAACGGGGGGGAAACTGCTGGCTGACCGTTCGCTATCTTTGCTCTTAAAAAAGGATTGGCCCAGGACACCAGAAGAGTTGGAAGAAATGCGCGCGAGCCATGGAGGATGAGTAGCGCGATGCGGCCTGCCTCGCGCGTTCGTCAAAACCCGGCTTGCAAATTCGGCGGCACGCCGGAACAATCGAATGTCCATCTTAACGCCGGCCTGGGCCGCAGTAATCCGTCAGTGACGGCGGGGCTTTGGGGTCAGGGCGACACTTTCCCCGGGGTTGCGGGCGGGAAAAAGTGCGGACTGACCGCAAGCCCCGCCGCTACTGACCCGTTAGCCGCCGTGAAAAATATGTTCTCGCTTAAACGCTTGCCTTACTGGGCTGGAGCAATCGCGATCCTGCTCGGCTGCCTCAGTTTGGCGCGGTGGTTATTCGGGTTCGACTTACTGAGGTCGTCCTTTCCGGGCCTGGTCTCGATTAAGGCCAGCACCGCATTGTGTTTGATCTTTTCGGGAGGCTCCCTTTTGCTGCAAGCGACGCCTGCACTCGCATCCTGGCAACGGTCCCTGGCTCGCCTGCTCGCCGCCATCGTTATCACGGTGGCTGGACTCACTCTCATGGAATACGTGTTTCGGGTTGACGTGGGACTCGACCGACTGCTGTCACGCCAAGGTCCTGCCCGGATCGTCGAGGCTTTCCCGGGCAGGATGTCGCTGGCGACCGGCTTGGACTTCATATTTTTGGGTTTAGCTCTGCTGTGCCTCGAGTGGGAGATCAAACCCCAAGCCCGTTACCCGGCGCAATACTTTGCCTGCGCAGCGGCGGCCGTGACGACGCTGGCGTTTGTCGGTTATTTTTATGGCGTCGAAAGTCTTTCGCGCCTCAAGCAGTACTGGTCCATCGCGTTCAATACGGCGCTGGCGTCCTGGCTGCTCTGCGCCGGTGTACTGGCGGTCCGGCCGCGGCGCGGGGTGATTGCCGTATTCAACAGCGATAACATGGGAGGTCTGCTGGCCCGGCGGATGCTGCCGGCGGCGATTGTTGTGCCGCTGCTGGGAGGATGGTTCTCTGTGTTGGGGGAACGCGCGGGTCTGTACGGGTTGGGATTCGGCTCGGCCCTTTACGCAACTTTACTCATGCTCAGCCTCACCGGTCTGGTCATTTGGGCGGCCGGCGCGTTAAACCGGGCCGATGCGGAACGGAGACAGGGCGTGGAGGCGTTGCGACAGAGCAATGCCCGGCTGCAGGCGGTTCGTGAGGAAGAGCGGACACGAGTCGCCCGCGAAATTCACGATGTGCTGGCACAGGAACTGACGCGACTCAAACTCGATATCGGCTGGCTCAACCGGCAGTTGGGCCAACCTGTGGAGTTAGTCAAGTACCAGGCCCTGCAAGCCAAACTGGCGGGCATGTCCGAGGTAACGGACACCGCCATTGGCTCAGTCCAGCGGATCGCCAGTGAGCTGCGGCCGGTGGTTTTGGACAGCTTGGGGCTCTGTGCCGCCATTGAATGGCAAGCGCGCGACTTCCAATCACGCACCGGGATCGAATGCCGCGCCAGCGTGCCTGAGACCGAACTTCGGCTGGAACGTGAACCGGCCACCGCCTTGTTCCGGATCCTGCAAGAGAGCCTCACCAATGTGGCGCGCCACGCCAACGCGACGCAGGTGGAGATCCAATTGCGCGCCGAGGCGGACGGCTTATCGCTGCGCGTGCGAGACAACGGCCGCGGCGTTTCGGCTGCCGAGCTGGCTAATCCCAAATCGGTTGGTCTGGTCGGAATGCGAGAACGCGCGGCTCTGCTCGGCGGGCAGTGCGACATCTTTCGCCCGCCCCAAGGAGGGACCACCGTCGAGGCCCATCTGCCCCGGGGCGACGGCCAACCAAACGGGACCACCGCGCTGGATGCTTAAGACCGGGGCGACGAGCGCTGGCTTGGCAGAGTGACCACGGAGACCAATGGTTCCGAAGACGGATTCTCCGGCTGATTTATGGTCGTCTTGGATTCTGCTTGATCATCGGAGCCGCCAGGGCAAAGAGCCAATCGGAAACAACAGCCCGCGGCGGTGCTCCTCTTCAATTCGAGAACGGCGCCGAGATGAACCGCCAGTTGCCGGCTGATGGCTAAACCGATGCCGCTGCCGCCTTTTTTGGAGCTTGAGCAAGGAGTGAAAAGCCGATCCAGCAGTTCCGGCCGGAGGCCCGGGCCCTGATCTTCAACCTCGATGAGAACGCTCGACCCGGTGCGGAACAGTCGCAGGCTGACCTTGCCAGTGGGCGGAGTCGCCTCGATCGCGTTGTGGAGCAGATTCTCCAGGATCAACAGCAGCAAATCCGCCTGGCGATTTGAAATCGCGCCAGCGGTCTCCAACTTCGAGGTGTACTCCACACCGGAGGTCTCCGCGACGGGACGCAGACGAGCCTCGAGAATTGCCACCAGCTCGGCAAACGTTATTTCATACTCCACAACCGTATCCTGCTCCTGCAGAACCCGCACGACGCGGTCAATCAGGTTTTGCATTCGCTGGGTTGTGGCTGCCGCCAGCTGCCAATCGCCGTCCTCCCCGGAGTTGTGGGTCTGCGCCCGGTCCTGGACAAAAGTACGCAAGCCGCTGAGGGGGTTCTTGAGTCCGTGAATCAAATGCGACGTCACCGCGCCAATGGCGGAGGTCTTGGCCGCCAGCGCCAGTTCCCGGTTGGCGATCAGTAGATTGGTCGTGCGCTGGGCGAGCAAACGATTGGCCCGCTCGACTTGCCTGAACGCCAGCACTAATCCTCCCACAAGAATCGATCCACTGATCAAGAAGACCAAAGCACCCTCGGTCACCAGGCGCCCATCGAGCATCGCGTATTCAGCGGCAATATTGGACCCGTGAACTAGAAACTGAGCAATGCCTTCCAGCTGATTGGTTCCCTCCTCCCGGAGCGGAATGTTCACGACCAGCAAGGGCAGCGATGATCCGTTGGATTCGGCTAACAAATCCTGCTCCTGCAGCCGCGCCCGGGCCTCAAAATGGCTCACCGGTCGCAATTCTCGGAGCGTGGCCAGGTCTTCGGGGGGCAATTTGCTTTCCGTTATGTAAAGGGGAAAGGCCGTGGAGAACCGGCCTTCCGCCGAAAAAAGCCTCACCCCCAGGACGCTCGGCACGCGCTTGGAGATTTCGAGCGCCAATTGGAACTGTTCGCTCTGGTCGGCCAAGGTGGTGATGGACTCGTCATTGGACTTGTCATTGGCAAATTGAACGGCGGCAACCTCCGCCAGCATTTGCCCGTCGCGATTGGCGATTTGGACAAAGATTTGCCGGCGCAATTGGAGAAGCGAGACCAGGATTGCCGCTGCCAGGGCCGTCAAGGCCAGCGCCATACCCGCGGCAACCGGCCAACGCGAGCGGCTCGGGGGGACCCCGGTTGGGCCCTCCTGTTTTGCCGCGACCTGAGTTTTCATGCTGCTTGCCCGGACAGCGCTCTACCTTCCGAGCGCGCGAGGGCCTGGACTTCGGAACCGATAATAACAGATTACGCGCCGCACGAAACTAGAATTCCCAGCTAACCCCGCTGGTCCCCATGTGGTAGGCGTAGCGGCTGGCAGGATCGTCTGAATCAGTCTGCTCATACTCGTAGGCGCCAAAACAGCGCAATGATTTATAAATCCGGCGTTCAACCCGAAGGTTAAAATGGACCGTGGCAAGGTGAAGAGTTGGGGCGGGCGGCGTGGCTATGGTTTGAACGGGGAATTGGTAGTACGAGAAACCTGCCGAACCTTTCATCTCCCAATTGGGGGTGAGGAACCGCAGTTCTTGAGAAACGGAGTAACGGTAGGAATCGTAGAACCCCCCGCCATTGTCGCGGCTGTGGGTGAATCCGAGCCGAGTGGCGGTGGACCAGCGATTTTTGGCGTCAAAATGGTGGTCCCATTTCAGTTCAGCCACTTCGCGCCAGAGCGCCAGCCTCTTCCCAGGCAATTCATTGCCAGCAACGTCACGTGCCAGCCATTCGTCGTGCGGGATATAAAAAGCACCGCCTTCCAGGACAATTTGAGAGTGCGCTCCATAGCTCAAGCCAAGCACAGCCTGCCCGCCCCATTTCCAAGTGGCGTCCAGCGGCGCCTGCCACCAATCGCGAGCCAATGGAGCTTCCAGTTGCACCCACCAATTGGTGGCTAATTCGCGGCGCACAAACGGACGCGTGCCGAGCGTGTTTCCTTTGGCTTCAATGGCTTGGACACCTCCCGCAGAAAGGAGTTCCTGAAGCACCTGGTCAACGTAGCTGTAACGTACCTCCAGGCCGGCTCGCCACTCGCCTCGAAAGTACCGCTGGAGTTGGGCGCTGCCGACGAGCAAGTCTTCGCCGCTCAGCCCCCCTGGTTTGCGAAAATACCGAATATCATCGCCCAACAGTATTAAGCTGAATTCCCATCCGTCCAGTGGCAGGCGAAAGAGGGTCAGATCCAGGCCGGTGGTAACGAAACCGCTTCCCTCGCCCGAGCCAGGCGACAACAAGACGTTGTCTTTGTAGCCCACGCCCGTCCGCAAGATTACGTCCTTATCCCAAAGCAAAGACTCTTTCCAAAGGGCTTCGTTCTCCGGAATAAGTTCGAGGCCGTTGGTTAGAGAGGCCGAATCTGCCCGGGCAGAAGGGCCGGTTGAAATCAATATCAGCAACCAGAAAGTAACCAGCGCTCCCGCCAGGCTCGTGCGCCGTGGTAATCCGCCGCTGCTGTGGATGAAGCAGCCAATAATGAACCAAGCGATCCTTCGGGATCGCTTGGAATACGTGAGGCAAACGAGCGTTTCGTTACTAAGACCCAGCTAATCCTTTCTTACTGGCCCCGATGACGATGGCCCCCTCCGGCCCCGGTACTGGCGCTGTGGGCGGCATCGATAATTCGTCCAAATTCTGCATGGCTGATCTTGCCTTTTAATGCCTGGAGATCGGTCTGGAGTTCTTCCCGGAAGCCTTTCAATTCGGTAAGAAAATCCTGGCGATTGGCCTGCAGTTGCTGCCGCACCTGGTCCTGCTCTTCTGGCGTGGCGCGGTGCAATTTGATGAGCAGGAACCGCTGTTGCTGCAGATACTTATCCCGCGTCTGATCAAACGTCATAATCAAAGTCTTGACGTTTTCTGGAACTCCCCGCAATTGGCTGGACAGGTCGATACTACTTGTGTTTGGCGGAACGACCGTGGCCGGACCGCCGGACAAAGTAGTATCGGCAGATAATGCTGAATGCGGATAGGCAAGGCTCGCCGTGGCGGCGACCAGAGTCAGCCAAATCCGTAACATCTTTGTATTCACATTCTTCTTCTAGAGGCTTGATTCACAGCCGGTCCAGCTAAAGCTCATGGCATTGTCTGTGCCAAGAGGCCGCGTTTAATTGTAAAAACTTGGATACAAACATGTTAAAACTTCGCCGGGTCTCCTGGCGGCGGCGCTTAACAATAAATATGGGTAGCTTCACCCATTTTCGACTGCCTTTGTCGTTTCTTTCGGGTATACGGTCCAACCTATCACAATGTCTTTTCAGCACAAGCTGGAGATGCGCCTGGCTCATTTTCCCTTCAGCCGGTACCTCAGGTAATCCCGCGAGACGCCTAGCAATCGGGCGGCGGCGGACACGTTGTTGCCGCTTTGCTTCAAGGCGTGTTGAACAAATGTGCCGATGGCCTGTTCCAGGGAAAAGCCTTCCGGGGGGAAGCTGAAGCTGGGGTTTAGCCAGGCAGCAGACTCCATCGGCTTAGCTGGATCGATTGGGCTTTGCAAATTGTCAAAGGCCAGTTCGTCATGGTCTTCGAACACAATTGCTCGCTCCAATTCGTGCGATAGTTCACGCACATTTCCTGGCCAGGGATAGGAAAGCAGGCGCTGCTTTCCAGACGTGGAGACACCCTTGGCGGGCAAGCGATGCCGCCGGCACAAGCGTTGGATCAGGAGCTCCGCCAATTTCAGAATGTCCTGGCCTCGCTGACGCAGCGGCGTGAGGGTCACGCGGTACAAATCCAGTCGGTGGAACAAGTCCTCACGAAAAGCGCCGTTGGCGGTGAGCTGGCGCAGTTCCCGGTTGGTGGCAGCAATGAGGCGCACATCGGTCGCGATCGGTTTATTGCCTCCCACGCGCCGAATTCGATGATCTTCGATAACCGTCAGGACCTTGGCTTGCAAGGGCAGCGAGAGACTTGGCAGCTCGTCCAGGAAGAGAGTTCCGCCATGGGCGGCTTCAAACAAGCCCATCCGAGCAGTGCGCGCATCGGTGAAAGCACCGCGTTCATGGCCAAAAAGCTCCGATTCGGCGAGCGTTTCCGGCAAGGCCGAACAATTGACCTCGATCAATGGCGCTTCGGAACGCGGACTCTGCTGATGCAGCCAGCGAGCAATGGTGGTTTTGCCGGTGCCCGTCTCGCCCTGAATCAACACTGGCGGCAGCGGTCCTTGCATGCGCCGATCGGCGGCCAGAATCCGTTCCAACTGTCCCTCGAGGTCCGCCAGCGCAGAGCCGAAAAAGAACCCGGATTGTTCACCCCGTTGGTGCTCGGCGGCCCGGGACTCCTGCTTCGAGCGGCGAGCGCGATTGATAACCAAAGGAAGCTCCAATACGTCAAATGGTTTGACCAGGTAATCGACGGCGCCCAATCGCATCGCTTCTACCGCTCCGCCCACCTCGCCATTTGCGGTCATGACCACTGCGCCCGTGTTAGGAGCAAATGCCCCCTCGCGCAACAAGTCCGTGCCACGGCCATCGGGCAGGTTCACGTCCAGCAGTGCGAAATCAAAGCTCATATCGGAGATAAGCTGGCGTGCCCCGGCGAGTGTGCCCGTGCCCGTCACCTCCATCCCGAGCCGCTCAAGTTGCGCTGTCAATTGCTTGCGCAGGAGCACTTCATCTTCGATGATGAGGATCTCCAAACCTTTGAGAGTCTCAGGAAGCTCGGCACTCATATCAGGCGCTGCAACCCCTAAACCTGTTCGCACATGCCCAAGTATGAAATCATTTGCCCACTCAGCGCAAGACTGGTGGCGCGGGCATTCTGTCCGCAGAGACGCCCGACCATCACCTGATGACCGCGCTTTGTTTTGCGCGCTTAAGTCCTCGTTCGTCTCTGCGGACCGGAGGTCCGCCCTCCGGCGCGGGGCATTCTGCCCGCAGAGACGCCCGACCACTACCTGATGACCGCGCTTTGTTTTGCACGCTTAAGTCCTCATTCGTCTCTGCGGACCGGAGGTCCGCGCGCCGGCGCGCGGGGCATTCTGCCCGCAGAGATGCCCGACCACTACCTGATGACCGCGCTTTGTTTTGCGCGCTTAAGTCCTCGTCCGTCTCTGCGGACCGGAGGTCCGCGCTCCGGCGCGCGGGGCATTCTGCCGCAGAGACGCCCGAAAACCACCTGACGACCGCGCTTGTTTTGCACGCTTAAGTCCTCGTTCGTCTCTGCGGACCGGAGGTCCGCGCGCCGGCGCGCGGGCATTCTGCCCGCAGAGACGCCCGAAAACCACCTAACGACCGCGCCTTGTTTAGTAGCGCCCTTAACCCTTCGTCGCTTCTGCGGACCGGAGGTCCGCGCGCCGTGGCCTCCCTAAATGACAAAGAGGGCGCGGACTGTGCGACCGCGCCCCCAACGTCAGACAGGAGCAACTAGCAGACCCGTCTTAACGTCACTGGATATGCTCCCTGACCCGGTACTCACCATCAATTCCGAGCAATACTGACAGCTATCGGGTTGATCTAGGACAACCACATTGGTTTGCCTCGTGGTGTCGCGGTGCCTCTTGATGCTGTATGCGGATGGTTGCCCAGTCAGTCGTGTTTGGCCGCGAGGAATGAACTCTGTTTGTAAAAAAAGAGCGACCCGGAACCTTAACCGGGTCGCTCCACCCTTGTCATGAAAACCAGGCAGAGCCTCTGGTCCCGGCACCGCCCATCCCAAACTCAAGTGAGGCTGTTACGCCTCACGAAACAGGAAAGGCAGGGATCATGCCAACTCTTCCGCAGTTCGAACAAGACGGGTTTTACGGCGCAAAAACGTGTCAATTCTCACCGCCTTGTAAAAAACTCGCGGGGGGGTCGTGGCGAAAAAGGTGTCCAGCTTGGCCAATATTGAACAGCTCTTCCGTTCCACTGGCGCCGATCTGTGGCTTGCCCGGGCTTTAGCTCTTAGCGGTGGCGAGGCCCTCGAGCTTACCCAAAATGGCCCGCTTGCTCACCGCGCCCACAGTCATTTCTCTGACCTCGCCCCCCGCAAAATAAAGCAGTGTCGGTATGGCCTGGACCCGATAGCGTTCCGCCAGCCCGGGATTTTCGTCCAGGTTGATTTTCACCACTTTGGCGCGTCCGGCCTGTTCGCTGGCGATCTCGTCGAGCACCGGGGCCAGCATCTTGCACGGCCCGCACCATTGCGCCCAAAAATCCACCACCACCGGTTTTTCTGACTTCAGCACTTCCTGTTCGAAGTTCTGTTCGTTCACTTCTATCGTCGCTTTCATTTATCCACAAAATGTACCTTGCCTCACTTTTCGCAAATGGCCCTTGAAAAAGCAGCTCAAGACAAATCAACGACGGATGAACACCGATGCACACTGATTAAAAGCCCTCACGGGTTGTCTCACTGCCGGGTGAGCACTGACTCTGGCGTAAGTCTTTGGTTATCTGTGCCAGCATGCATGACAGTCTTCTCACGCTCCGCAAACTTCTTTTGCAAGCGGCCCCGCCGCGCTGGGTGAATCAAATTCAGGCTGCTTTGGCCACGAAAGGCGGTACGTTGCGGTGCGTCGCCCGTCGGCGCAAACGGGCAAATACATACAAGTTCAGGAAGTGCATCGCTCCCAGGACCACCAGGACCAGGCCCACCTTGCTGCTCAGGATTTCCAGCCCCGTTTCGGCATCCACGGCGTGCTCGCCGTGTTTGAGCGCCAGCGCGACAAAGCCGATGTTCACCAGATAAAAGCCGACCACCAGCAGATGGTTGACAGAATCGGCCAAAGCGGCGTTTCCCAGAAAGCTATCGACCAGAAAAATCCGGCCGTTCTTGTGCAAGGTGCGTGCGACCCAAATTGTCAGGGCGACACTAATGAACAGGTACGTGACGTAAGTGACCAGGACGGCGACATGATTGGGCAGGGGCTCGGTGTTCATTTTATTCCTTTATATTTGTGTTATCTGTTATATCTGTCATTACAGAAATACACTAATTCCATTCCGATCGTTCGTCAAGGACTCGCGGCGGGGGGGGCCGGTCGGGTCAATAACCGGTTGACAAATCCAAGTCAGCTCAATTACAGTTATCATGTTCGGGTGGCAGTACGTTTCTTCAGCGGGGTTCCCCACCCCCACCTCCTTGGCGTCTGCTGCCCGAACCTCACGGTTAGGCTTGACGCGCCCTTTTCGTTCCCATAGGTTCTGCTTCCCCACGCGGGGGCGTAGCTCAATTGGTTAGAGCGCTGCCCTGTCACGGCAGAGGTTACGGGTTCGAGCCCCGCCGCTCCCGCCATTTATTTCTTGTTTCGTAATCTCTCACCCGGGGCTGTTCCCTCCGCTTCCCGCGGCTCGCTTGACCTCCATCCAGGTTCAACTTAAGATGACCTTGCGATGAACACTGTCATCAACGCAAAAGAGCTTCGGGCCGGGTTGCCCCAGGTGGTGCGGAAAGTGCGTCGTGGCATGCGGTTCACGGTTCTCTACCGGAGCCGTCCGGCTTTCCAAGTGGTCCCTGTCGACGCGTCGGAAAGCCCGATGAGCGAAGTGACCGAGGACCCTTTATATCGAGCCAAGGCGTTGGGCCGATCGGCTGACGGGCGCTCCGCGGCGGATCACGATGCTTTGCTATACGGTCGATGAAGCTGCTGTTCGTGGACACCGCGGGGTGGGTGGCGTGCGCGGACGCATCCGATCCGGCCCATCGTGATGCCGTAGCCACGCGCGACACTTGGATCGAGGGGGGAGGCCTCTTCGTCACCAGCGACTATGTGGCGGACGAGACGCTTACCCTGCTAAGGATGCGTTTGGGAATCGATGCTGCTGAAAAGTGGTGGCAGCAGGTGGACGGCAGTTCGCGGGTGCGGTGGGAATATGTCAGTCCCACCCGAGCAGACAAGGCACGCGGATTGTTTTTCGGCTATCGTGACAAGGCCTTTTCGTTCACCGACTGCACCAGTTTCGTTCTGATGCGTGAACTGAAACTGCGCGAAGCCCTGACCACCGACCGCCACTTTCTTCAAGCCGGCTTCGGGATCAAGCCTGGTTGAGAGGATGATGAGCGGTTGAGTAATAGCGGCGTCTACTCCGACCAGCAAGTCGCCCCGAGTCCGACATTCTCTATTTTCCGCCCGTGCAGTGCTGGTCACGCGCTCTCGTGGGATGCTTCTTAGCATTTCCTGCCAGGTCTGGCCTCAAAGGACGCATATGGCGGAGTCAGAGTTGAGGTAAGTCTTTGAGAGACAAATTTCTGTTCATTTGAGCTGGACCTCGGGCTGCACTTTTTCTACACCTGGGGTCGATGAAGACTAAACATCGACCAATATTAACGACGGAACAGCAGGC
>DASRFK010000261.1:0-15117 GCA_035651635.1 Verrucomicrobiia bacterium
GCCTGCTGTTCCGTCGTTAATATTGGTCGATGTTTAGTCTTCATCGACCCCAGGTGTAGAAAAAGTGCAGCCCGAGGTCCAGCTCAAATGAACAGAAATTTGTCTCTCAAAGACTTACCTCAACTCTGACTCCGCCATAGCCTGAAAACCCCTGTCCGAAGCTTGGCCGAAAGCCAAACTACAGGGCACCCCTGGCGGGGTGCCGTGGAATAGGTGGAGGTGTACCGGAGGTCTGCACGGCCTTCGGACCTCCGACTACTGTCTGGCAACCCTCGCGGGTTGCGGAACTAGCCCAACGCATGAACCCTGAAGGGTGTGTTTCGCCGGGTTGGCAAATGCGTGAGGGTCGCAATTGGCGTTCGACGCACTAATGCAAACCAGCCACACATGTGGGTAATGACAAGCGCTGAAACGGGGTGTTATGGGTTTATCTTTCACGGCACGCGTTCTTTGCCGGAACGCAACCCTGCCGAAACCTGCCGAACTTGCTATTCGCTCGCTACATGCTATGGTTAATACTGGCTTATGAACGACCGACACTCGAGCGCCAGCACCAACCCGGCGCCAACGTTGAGAACTCCAAGGTCCAGCCAACAAGCCGTCGTTCGCTGCAAGGACTTCCAGTGCCTCGCTTACAAAGACGCCGAGGGCAGGTGGCGCAGCGTGGCGGACGACAAGGTCCTCGAGGTCGTGGAAGTTGTCCTCCAATTTTAAGACGCACGAGTATTGGAGACGGCACGCCGGGACCGCGGCTGGAAAAACCGCGAGCAATATTCTCCGCTGGGCGCCAGACATGCAGAAGGATTAAATTTGAATAGCGCATGTTTGATTGCGTCTTATGTAAAGCCCTCGGTAACCGAAATGCGGTTATTCCTGAAAAGCTTGGCCAGCCGGGGTAAAAGGGGCTGGCCTTCCCTCTCAAAGTTTGGCGCCGCGGGACTGGGCGGACAAACCGAGTGCGGCAATTCCGGACAGGGTCGTCCCGACAGGACCGGATTTACACAACCAAGCAGGCTGGCGAAAGTAGGTTCATTGGCGATCCAGCTCCGCTGGCGAAGCCTTGTGTGGGCGGCGCTCGTTAGGGAATGACGCGGGCGTCGCCTACTGTCCCAGCCGGCTTTGGGTTTAGAGCCTGTTTTAATAATAATCTTGGCGGCGAGACGCCGCCAAAACCCGCCGGCCAGAGGCCCGCGCTACGTAGCGCAGGCGTCCTCGCCTGCGGGTTCCGGCGGCGTCTCGCCGCCGGAATCGCGCCGGGGACCCATTTTTAAGACAACCTCTTAGAGCGTGTTTTAGAATTCGGTTTGGAGTCCCGCTTTTAGGCGGCCCGGCGCCGAAACCGCCTGAAGGCGGGACTCCAAACCCTGGCGTCCATGCCCGAAGCCGGTATTTTAAAACACGTTCTTAGAGCGCGTTTTAGAATTCGGTTTGGAGTCCGGCCTTAAGGCGGTCTTGGCCCGGGCCGCCTAAAGGCGGGACTCCGAGCCCCATACGCTCAATGGCTCCCTCTCATTAGCGAACAGTTACTTATCAGTTCGCGTCTTGGTGAGAATACGCGGTTGCTCTCACGCGATTCATATGACCAATGGCACAAGCGCTTTCACCTGCCTCTGGTAAATCGGATACTCTTCCGGAAAATGCCGGAGCAGAAGTCTTTCCTCCTGCTTGAGCTTAATCCAAAAGGCAGCCCACATAAACGGCAGAGCCAGCCAGCAGCGTAACCGGCCAAGATCCAAAGCTGTGCCGAGGGCCATGACCAAAAGCCCGGTGTAAATCGGATGCCGCACGAACCGATACGGTCCGGTCCGGATTAGCTCGTGTCCCTGCTTGAAGGTCACGCTGCTGCTCCAGTTGGCACCCAGCGTCCAACGCGCCCACAGCGTCACAAACAATCCCAGCACGCAAACGCAAACACCCGCCGCCCGGGCCCAATCGGCCACCGGCGTCAGGGGTAAATTCATCGGCGACGGCAAATGCCGGCTCGCGAGCAGAACGTAACTGCATGCCAGTGGAATTCGATGCGCCAGGCCAGACCATACGCTTTGCTTTTCCGCAATGGCCTTGGTCCATTGCGCGCTGATGAGCCAATAAACGATAAAGACGGCCCAGCAGACCCCGATCATGGAATCGAAAGCCACAGTCATGCCGAAGAACTATTACCTTTCACAAAGCTTCCAGTGCTTAAAATAAAGATCGCAAATGGCAGATTGTCCATGTCAGATTCGGACAAAGCGAAATTAGCGAAGGAGACGTTAAATGGCATAGGCAAGCTGCCTTTTGAGGGGCGCCGACAAATGTCTGAGGCGCAAAAGAGGGCCCGCGAGGTGGCTGATAAGACCCGAGAATTCCGACTGCAATTCTTGCGCAATTTGAAACCAGGCCATCCACTCTATCGCTCAACGGAAGCGCGGCAGGCTCGTGGCGAGTCTCTGGAGTAAACTTGGTCATATGCACTTGGCCATTTGCCATTCCCGGGAAAGCCAACCAGCACCCTGAAAACTTCGATGCGTGGCAAGAAAGCCGCTAACCGCTGGCCAATCCATGCCATTTTTGCGCTCTTTCGCGCAATCATTCGGCCGTTTCCCGCAAGCGGCGCCGCCCGGCCACGTTATTTTTCCGTCCGCTTGGCCAGTTGTTGTTTCGCACCATGGACCGAGGATCGATAGGACGCGTAATTGCGCAATAGACTGGCCTGGAACGCATCGAAGCGCGCCATGTCGGCCTGGCGGTCCGAGCTTGAGTTCGCTTCGGGCGATTCGGTAAAGACCGTCTTTGCCCCGTCGTTCCCGATACTGAAGACCGCGCCCCGGGAAGCCGTACCGTTGGGGCTGTTGCTCTCCCGGTCGCCCAGCAGGATTTTGTCGCCGTCGATGATCCCGAACTGTTTATAAGTATTGAGGTAGCCCCGGCGGCCGCGAGCATCGGCTCGATCCAGAGATCGGCCTTCGTAAAGCTCATCGGCCGGCAAGGGAATGTTCAACCGGTCCAGGACTGTCGGCAGGAAATCGACCTGGGTGCCAATGGTGCGGTTGATTTGGTATCCCGGCCGTGCCGGGTCCATCAGGATCAAAGGCGTGTTGCCCAACTCCGGCGTCATAGCCCAGCCATGGCCGATATGGCCGTCCTCCTTTCCGCCCAACATCTCGCCGTGATCGTTGGTAATGACCACCAGCGTGTTATCGAGCAGGCCGGATTCTTTGAGTTGATCGACGATCGAAGAAATCACCCAGTCCATGTACAGCAATTCATTCAGATACAGCGGCGTAAAATCGCCCACTTCTTTCATCTTATATTTCCGAAACGGTTTCGGGATTTTGTCGTACGGATAATGCGGAGCGGCCGGCACGTACGTCAGGCAAAACCGCCGATGTTCCTGGGCGTATCTTTTTAGCTGGCTGCGGATGGCGCCGAGAGTTTCTTCTTCGAGCAGCCCCCATTCCACGCGGTCGGTTCCGCGTTGCCCCGGCATCGTGTCGGCGTCGTACATCTCGTCCAGTCCGCGGTTCTTGAGAAAATCCCGAAAATCGGTGTAGTCGAAATACGAGGAGTAAAACATCGAGCAGGAATAACCCTGGTCATGCAGGATCTCGAAAAAGCTTTTCACCGGAACCCGCTCTTGCGTGAAAGCGTGAAAATCCGACACGGGATAAAGCGAGGTGAACGTAGCGAAGCGCGCGTGGATCGAACCGGCGAAAGCCGAGAAAAAGTTCGGAAACAATTCCATGCGATCCCGGTACTTGGCCAGGAGCGGCTGGGTCTCTTCGCTGCTGCCAAACAGGGACAGATGCTTGTTGTACGAAGATTCCATGAACACGACCAAAACGTTGAGATTGCGTGGCGGGCCGGCCGGCGCAGCGGGCGCCGCGCTCAGATTACCCAGGCCCAGCGCGCTGGCCGACTTCAGGAATTCCTCCCGGCCAAGTGTTCGGTTGGCCACCCGCTTCCAAAGCGGACTGCTGCGAACCAGCCGGCCGAGGGCGTCGCCTTGGGCTTTGTCAGATTCGGCGAAACCGAGCCCGACGAAGGCCATGGCGCTAAACATAGCGGCTACATACCAGCCCCCCGTGAATGACGAAGTTTTTGGAGCATCGGCGGGCGCTGATTCGCCCGCCGAGCCACGCACAGTTCCCTTAACGGCGCGAAACCACAGTTGGATTGCGCGCACGGCCAAGACGTACAAGGCGCCGAGCACGGCCACGCCCGCGATCAGTCCCGGCAGGTAAGGCCGGGCCAGTTTCAGCATCATTTTCGGGCTGTCGCCAAAGGAAAGCACGTCCCAGCCCAGCCGCACTCCCATTATCTGAGAGAGCCGGAGATCCACCGCAGCCAATAGCAAGAGTCCCAGACAGGCGATATCCAGCCAGGCGAAACTGCCTCGAGAGTGAACCCGGCGATAGCCCCAGGCCAAAAGGCCCAGAACTGCCGTTACGATCAGTTCGCCGATAAAGTATCGCGGCATGGTCATGCTCAGGCAGAGCACGTGATTGTAATTTTCAGCGGCCGGGTAATTCGTATCGGTCAACAGCAGGAACCCGGCGAAGCAGAAGGGCAGCATCCAGTTCCACCCGGGGGGGTCCCCTACCCTGCGGATGAGCGCGGTGGTAACGGCAAACAACAGGACGATCGCCGCGATCAGTCCGAGAAAATATTGAGAAGGATGCCCCATCCATTGAGGTTCGAAACGCAGCAAGCCGATCCCGAACACCAGCGTCCAACTCACCGGCGCCAGCAGCCACATCCGCGAAAGGCCCGTGGGAGAATGTCCTCCTCGTTTCTCCTCGAGCCACCATGCGCACAGCGCGATCGCGCCCAGGCAATCCACGATCAGCAGTTCGTCGCGGCGAACCATCAACTCTTGCAAGTAGCCCAGCGCATAAACGCAGCCGAAAACAGCCGTCAGCCAAAACCCGTGCTGCTCGCGCCCGGTCCGCGCCAGCACATAATACACGGCGGCATAAACAAAAATCCATGCAGCCAGAAAGGGTTGGTTGAAGAAAAGCGAGTTGGCGATATACGGCACCAGGCTGGTCCATTTCAGTACCCCGTTAAAGACCGGGTATAAATAATTTTTGTCCCCGTTGTGGAAGGTGAGAAAAATGAAGGTCAGCCCAAGGATGAGCACCGCCAGGTTGACCGTGCGCGCTGCTCTCGGAGTCACCTGGCGAACACTGCCACCCAACTTCACAATCGCCAGGCCGCCGAGGACGACAAATGCATAAAAAACAACGTAATTGAGCCAACCGCCAGCGTTGCCATTGATTCGCCAATGCGCCTCGAACAAGCTCTCGCCTTGAGTCGCCAGGAGGATCAACTTAATGATGCCCAAGCCCGCCAGCAGCACGATCAGCCTCGACCCGATCTGGACCGGGCCGGCCGTCGTGGCGGCTCCCACACCCCGTCTGCCCAAACCCGGAATCGAGAATGGTCCTGTATCTGCACGTGGGAACGACGCAGAACGGGCGGGAAAAGCAGTTGAGTCTGACATGGTCGCCCGGCAATGGCTGCATGTGGCGTGCCCAATAACCAAGTTGTCACTCTTTTTATGGAACCGCCTTGGATCCGACTGACGAAGGGCGAAGGCCGTGGAAGCAAACGGAAGCTTGCGATACGCGATTTGTCCCGAAACGAGACAGTTCGCTGGGCAAGAAAAAAGGCCCGAAATTGCTTCCGGGCCCTGTCGATTCAAACCTGAACCTTAGTTGGTCGTATCCGCGGGCAACTTGTGCGTCTCGGGGACCTTCAGGCAGGTCGGCTTGTCCTGGACAGTACCGAGATGGTAGCTGTCGGCAAAGGACTTGCCGCCGGAGGGACAGATCACCTGGTTTTTCATATAACCGGCGATCGCGGAGTACTCCACCTGTGCATTGTCGGCCTGCTTGGTCTCCAACGCCCAGGTCTGCACGGCGCCGTCAATCTGCCGCAGGTTGTTAATGCAGGCATTCATTTGCGCCGTAGTTCTAGCCTTCACAAAGTTCGGAATCGCGATGGTGGCCAGCAAACCAATGATCGCAACCACGATCATGATTTCCACCAGGGTGAAACCGCCCTTGCGGGATGTGTGTATCTTCATTCTAACCTTTCTCTCTCGCGGCGTGAACCAAGCAGCAGGCGGTTATTATTAATGCATATTAGTTCACATATTGCCTGCTACTAACCGCATCATGAACATAACAGGCGCGCCATGGCACAAGCAACCTTGAAGTGCCCACGGAACCATCAGGGATTGACCCGACAATCCGTTTCGTTCTTCATGTAACTGGCCACAGGCCTGCACGGTCATAATGAAATCGAACACCGCACCCCTCATTCTGTTTCTGGGTTTTTTATTTGGGTTTTTGCCTTTCGCCGTTCCCGCCTCGGAACCGGCATCGCCGAAGGCCAATAGCCTTGAGGACTACCTCACACGATTGGGCTACACAGGTGTGCCGTTCAAAAGAAATGAACAGGACATACCTTTGGTCCAAGTGGAAATGGCAGGCCGCAAACGGGTCCTGCTGGTGGATTCGGGCTGCACGATGACCGCCATCGAGCCCGAAACCGCCTTTGGCCTGAAAACGCTGGGCGAACTCGGGGTCATCCTGGACGATTCGTTTCTGGGAACAATCACCAACGGCGATATCGCCCTGATGTCAGATTTGCGCCTGGGTCCGGCTCGGCTTTTGAATCAACCCGCCTTGGTTGAGAAATTGGATATGGACTTCGTCCGGGTGCCACATCAAGGAATTCTGGGGTTGGACTTTTTGTTTCGGAACTTTTGCCTGATCGATTGTCATGAGCGCAAAATTTACTTGCGCGCCAGCCGTCCGTCGGGCCAGCTCTCTTCGGCCCTTGAGGAATCACTCCGTCAAAGTGGTTTTACCGGGGTGCCGCTGAGCGGCCACGATTTCATCGCGATCCAGGCAAGGATCAACGATCACGCCGTCAAGCTGGTAGTCGATACCGGAGATGGCGCCAGCGTGCTGGACCAGGGCCTGGCCGAGCGCCTCCATTTGAAGCCGGTCAAAGAACTCCAACCGGATGTCGGTAGCCTCATCCCGCAGGACGCCACCGGCAATCTCATTGGGATTAACAAGATTGGCATGCATCGGGCCTGGGTTGCTTTGCTGGCAAGTTTCGAGGTCGGCGAACGACGCTGGCGAAACATGTCCTATGGCGTTATCGACCTCAAAGCTTGGAAACTGATTGATGAAAAAGACCCGGAACACGGTCCTCAAGGGTTATTCGGCCAGGAACTGTTGGCGGCTAAAGGCGGCCTGATCGATTTTGCCAATCGCAAACTCTGGTTCCGGCCGGAGAAGCATGCGGGAAAGTAATTTTCCCGGAAAAACGCGGGTTAGATACGGCTACTTGCCGGCTACGGCTCTACGTTGGTCCTCTATCTGAGTGGCCGCGTCGATCCGGTTGCCTTCCAGCGTTACGGTGCCGGCGCCTTCTTCGATTCGAATGCCAACGACTTGTTTGCGGGATTGGGGTCCGCGCGTGTCACGAATGATGTTATCGCGGAAAACCAGGTCGCGTGTCTCGCCTCGCACCCGAATTCCCGCGGCGGTTTCAGCAGCGCCGTTGTTTTCGATGACGTTTCGTTCCAATCGGTTGCGGTGTCCGGCCATTCCTTCGGTTTCGTTTCGAAAGAAAACTCCATCCTCCCGGTTCCCGCGCACCTCATTGTCCTGCACAAGATTGTCGGTGTCTTTATGGCCGATGGAAATGCCGTAGCGGCCATTGTTTTCGAGAATGTTTTTTTCAAACAAACCATGGCGCACGCGCCAGCACAGGAACAGACCATCCTCACCGTTATTCCGCGCCAGGCAACCTCGCACGATTGGCCGCTGGGACCCGCTGCCCGGATGCATCCCCAGTCCGCTGTTATTCTCGCTGACACAATTCTCAACCAGCACGTCGTTGGACTGCTGGAAACTGATCCCGTCGCCATTGAAATTCCTCACTACGCAACCCCGAATTACTGTGCCGAAGCCGCGGTACAGGAAAATGCCGCCTCCACGGCAGCCATTGAGCGTGACGTTCTCCTCTTTGTTTCCGTCAATCACCAGGTCCTCGATTCGCGCTCCTTCCAGATCGTATCCGCTGACCACGGGAAACACCGTCGCGGCTTTGGCGCCGTTGGCCACCAGACAATCCGCGTTCAACGGCTTATCAAAAGAAAAGGTGTTCCCGTTCCTGCCGGTGATCCGGCCCACAGTAGTATGGAAACCGCCCGACTGGCTGTCCCAAACCGCAAGGCCGTAGCCGACTTCAAACCCAGCCGGGTTTTGCACGGTGACCTGCTCCTCTCCATAATCGCCGTCCATCGCCAAGGCCGAGACCGAAGCTTTGGCTTTGCGCAAAACGGTCTGGCCGCTCGTTCCGCGAACCGTCACGTACGGACGCAAATGCAAGGAATCCCGCATCACGAACTCCCCTGCCCTGACCTGGACCGTGCCCCCACCCAAACCGGCAATGTAATCCACCGCCGCTTGAAGGGCGCGATTATCCGAGCCGATGATGTCGGCCTCCGCCGGCCCGACTGAAATCGTCGGCAGCTCGGTCATGCGCGAATGCATCGCGTGCGGAAGCTGTTGTTCGTCCGCCGGCGGCGAAAGCTGAGCGTCAGCGGCCGCCGACGCCCGGAGGCTCAGCGGAAAAAAAACTGCGACGGCGAGAAAGAAGTAGCGTGACCGCATAGCTCCGAGCCTACCTCCCATGCCCGCCTGATGGCAAGGTCGGCTGTGATGCGGAGTGTGATTGGAAGTGTCGGTCCTGGCTGGAAGCCGAAAAAAGCGGCAGAGGGCCGCCGCAGTCCAAAACGCAAGCGCGACACGGGCCGCGGGCCACGAGAACCGAAGGTTTTGGAGTGCGGCAGCCCTCTGCCGCTTTTCTGCCGCTCAACACAGCTGACCGACAGATTTAATCGCACGCTGTGATGCGTGCTCCTGAAACCCCCTGAATCCGGAGGGTTCACACAAATTGGCCTTGGGCTCGAGTTCGCGAGCCCCCCGGAAGTTACCCCAACCGTGCATTTGGGCACCCCGAAGGATGTGCCAGAATTTTGGCACGGGCGTGAGAAGATTCCCATGGCGCAACTGAATTTTCACTTAAGAAACAATTCCGTCATCCGATAAGAAAGTGTCCGCAACGGACACGAGTCCCGGCTCCCCGCCGGGTGACTTCGCCGCCCTCCATTTTGGGTTTTGGAGGGCGGTTTCATTTTTGCCAGCAGGGTCTGGTTTTCGCCAAGCTCAGCTCATGTCACTTATATAATACGCTTATGCCTTTTTTCGAGGCAGGCACGGCCGGCCCCAAGCAGAAACGGCAAACCGGCCGCTGGCGCAAGACCTGCTCCAGCCCCTCGGGCCATCGTGAAATCGCTCATTTGTTTGCTTCTTTCCTTGGGGTCGGCGGCTGCCGCAGGCCCGACCAATGCCATTCTCTTTGTAACCCAGGTGCCGATTCCGGCGGACTTCGCGACGATCGGATCGACCTTCGGCAACCAGTCAGCCCAACCGGCCTCCTGCGGCCGCGGCGGCGACCTTTATATTCGCTACCCTGACGGGACGCTGAAAAACCTCACCCGCGCCGCGGGTTACGGCCGGTGGGGCAATCAATTCACCAATGGCATCGCGGTGCGGCAACCGTGCGTGCATTGGAGCGGAAAGAAGGCCGTATTCAGCATGGTGGTCGGCGCACCCCGTTATCAATTCGACTATTCTCAAACCAGTTTCTGGCAGCTTTACGAGATCACGAACTTCACGGATCCCAACTTGGTTCCGATGATCACCAAAGTCCCGAATCAACCGGCGAATTATAACAACATTTCGCCAATCTACGGCACGGATGATCGCATTATTTTCACCAGCGATCGCCCGCGCAACGGCCAACCGAATCTCTACCCGCAATTGGACGAATACGAGGAACAGCCGACGGTCACGGGTTTATGGCGCCTGAACCCGGCCACGGGCGACCTGTTCCTTCTGAACCACACGCCCAGCGGAGCCTTTTCACCGCTCCTGGACAGCGCGGGCCGCGTGGTGTTCGCGCGCTGGGACCATCTCCAGCGCGATCAGCAGGCCGATACCGATTGGGAAAACGGTTATATCACTTACGGCACGTTTAACTGGAGCGACGAATCGCCCAACTCCATCCCGACCACGAATCAAACCGAAGTTTTCCCCGAGCCGCGCGGCGTCCGAACGGACCTCCTCGCCGGCACCGGCCTGGCCGGCCATACCTTCAACCAGTTTTTCCCCTGGGCCATTAACCAGGATGGCACGGATGAAGAAACCCTCAATCATATCGGCCGCCACGAGATCGGAGGCAGTTACGCCAGCGCCGCTTTCACCAACGATCCGAACCTTCAGGACTTGTACTATTTCGGCAATCACTACAACACCAACACGGTGGACAATTTCCTCGAATTACGCGAAGACCCGCGCGTGCCGGGATTGTTTTATGGCATCGACGCGCCGGAGTTCGGCACGCATGCCGGGGGTCAAATCGTTTCGATTACCGGCGCGACGAACCTCAATGCCTTCTACATGCTGGTAGACTACCTGACTCCGCGTTCGACCCGCACTTATGCCCCTTCGCCGACCAATATCCCACCCGACCATACCGGTTTTTATCGCACCCCGCTGATGACCACGGATGGTTACTTCATCGCCCCACACACTTTTTATGCGCTTTACGAGAGTGGCGGCGGCTCAACCGCTTTTCCTTCGACCGCCTATGACTTTCGCCTGACCTTTCTGCAATTCACCAACGGCTTCTACGCTCCAGGCGCGAAACTGACGACCGGTTTGACCAATCGCGCGGTGTACTGGGACCCCGATTCACTGGTCACGCAGACGAATCTGTTGTGGGAACTCGATCCCGTTGAGGTACTGGCGCGGCCGCGCCCGGCGGCCTTTGAAGTGCCGATCCCGCAGCCTGAACTGGCCGCGTTTGCCGCGGCAGGCGTTGACGTGGCCGCGTTTCAGCAATATTTGCGCTTGCACGAGCTGGCTTTAATCGTCAGCCGTGACGTCACCACGCGGGATCGGGCGGACCACCTGCAACCGTTCAACCTGCGCATCGCGGGCACCGCGCATCAAACCATCGGCGCTGCGGGCAAAATCTATGACATCGGCTGGCTCCAGCTCTTCCAGGCCGACCAATTGCGCGGCTTAAACTATGGCACTCCAGCCAACCCACGGGCGGGGCGTCGAGTCATAGCACAGTACCTGCATGAGCCTGCCGTCGACAATCCGGCCTTTGCCACGGCACCACTGGCGAGCGTCCATCTCGAGTCCGACGGGTCCTCCGCAGCAATGGTCCCGGCCAGCCGCGCCATGTCCTGGCAGCTGACCGACACAAACGGCGTCGGGGTTGTGCGCGAACGCTACTGGCTTACCTTTGCGCCGGGCGAAATTCGATCCTGCACCAGCTGTCATGGAATCAACGTCACCGACCAGGCATCGCATCCAGCCCCCACCAACACTCCGCTGGCGCTCGTCACCCTTTTAAATTATTGGAAAACGAACACCGCCAGCGTCCAGGCCAGCACAGGTCCCGGCGGCGCCATCCAACTCACTTTCACCCGCCGCCCGGCCGAAAATGGGGTGACTTATCACGTCCAGCATTCGGTCGACCTGAAAGCCTGGTCAGACATCGCCACGTATTCCGGAACCAACATCGTCCTGCTGGCGGGCGCCAGCGAATTGTTCCGGGCCGGCTCGCCGACCGAGACTGTGACGGTCAGTGACCATGCCAGCTTCCCGTCGGCTTCCCCCCGTTTCCTGCGTGTCGAGGTCACGCGTCCCTGAGAGTCTTGCGGAACCATCGATCACCTTTCGCGTCCCAACATAAAGGACCCTCAACACCCGGAGTCGGGCTTGAGCCGAGTCTAAGAGCGTGTTTTAAAGATACCGACCTGGGCGCGGGCGTATGGGTTCGGAGTCCCGCCTTTAGGCGGCCCGGCGCCAAAACCGCCTGAAGGCGGGACTCCAAACCGAATTCTAAAACACGCGCTAATCAAAAAGCATGCTTTGGCTGGGTCCGCGACCGAGGTTCGGCGTCGGTTGGCTGCTGCTTCAGGGAACGTCCCGGAAAACGATTTGCTCGACTTACCGGACGGTATTTGCTATATAAAAGCTCACTGAATACGAGACCCCCAGACCTTCACAAGTGCATATCCGAAACGCTCCCTCCGGCGGCTGGTTTTTGAGCGCCGCTCTTAGTCACATAAATTTTACCAGCCTTTTCAGCCGGACGACTCAAACCCTTGCCGCACGCTGGTGGGCGGTCTGCGCCCTTTCCCTGGCCAACCTCATTTCCCACGCGGCCCTTGCTCCAGGATGGCTCGACGCGGATCTTGGCTCGCCGGCTCTGGCCGGGTCCGCCAGCTATACCAACGGCATTTGGTCGATCTCCGCGGGCGGAACCGATATCTGCAGTTCCGATCAACTCCACTTCGCGTGGAAGCCACTTAGCGGCGACGCCGTGATCACTGCCGAGGTTGTCAATGTAGCCAATGCCCCGCTCGCACAAGCCGGAGTCATGCTCCGTAACGATCTTAGCTTGGATTCGCTGGAAGTCAGCGTGCTCGCCACCACCAATAGCGGCGTCACCTTTCAATGGCGCGGAGCGCCCACGGCCGGGTGCAGCTTCCAGGTCGCGGTGGGGTTCCAGAACCAGGGTGTGCCGGTGTGGGTTCGCCTGGTGCGATCGGGGAGCAACTTCAGCGGCTATTTCAGCACCAACGGCGTCGATTTCGTGCAGATTGGTTCGACTCAAATCGTGCCGTTGAATCTCGTGGCGTTGGGCGGTTTGGCCGTTTCCGCCGGCACTAGTTCCACACTCGCGCTCGCAACCATATCCAACGTAAGCATTCCTCAGCCGGTGTTCGGCGCCTATCGGGAATTATGGACCGGACTCAACTCAAGCGTGGGAAACAATTTAGCCGCCTTGACCAACACGACCTACAACCCGAGCTGGCCGAACAATCCGAATCCAAACTATACCAGCGTCTACACCGCTCTTGAAACCGAAACCAACACGGGCTTGAGCTATTACGGCCAGCGCTTGCGGGCTTTTATTGTTCCACCGCTTTCCGGCTCATATACCTTCTGGATCGCCAGTGACGATACTTCGCAATTGCGGTTGAGCACGGATGAAACGCCCGCCAACGGGACACCCATCGCCGCAGTAAACACCTTCACTGCGGCTCGCCAATGGAATAAAGAGACTAACCAGCAATCCGCCGCGATCCAGTTGCAAGCTGGTGGCCGGTACTATTTGGAAGCTTTGATGCAGCAGGGCACCGGCAATGATAATCTGTCCGTTCGGTGGCAGTTGCCCAACGGAACGAATGAGGAGCCCATTTCTGCCGTGAGCCCCGCCGGCACCTGGCTGATCCCCTTTAATGGCATAGATGGCCTTCCTGGAATTTACCAGCAGCCCACCAATCTGACTGTCTCGGATGGCCTGGACGCCCGTTTTGGCGTCCTGCTCACCAACGGAGCTCCGGTCACTTATCAGTGGTTGCGGAATGGCGCGCCAATTGCCTCCGCCACGAACCCGGTTTACATCCTCAGTCACTCCAATCCGACCAACGACAACAATGCACTCTTCAACTGCCTTGTTTCGAATTCCTTTGGTGGCGTCACCAGCGTTCTGGCGCAGCTCACCGTAATCGCCGACATCACGCCGCCGGCGGTTACTCGGGTGAGTTACCAGAACCTCACCAACGTTTTACTAGTCTTCTCCGAGCCGCTTGAACTCGCCACCGCGGCTGACTCCGGGAACTACGTTTTCACAAATGGTCTGCCGGTTCTCAATGCCTCACTCAATCCAGATAATCAAAGCGTCACTCTGACGACTGCCCCGCTCACCTCGGGCAGCAACTACGTCCTGGTTCTCAATGGAATCCGGGACCGTGCGACGACGCCGAATACTATTCCCAAAAACACGATCGTCTCTTTTTTCGCGGGGCCATATACGCCCGCAGGGATTGGCAGCCCCACGCCTGCCGGCACCATCATTGGGACCGGCAACGGTTATGACATCGGGGGAGGCGGCAGACTCATTGGCGGCGGGGCGGACCAGTTCCAATTCGCATGGCAACCGGCCAACGGCGACTTCGATATTGCCATACGGCTTAACGCGATGACGCAAACCGATCCGTTTGCCCAGGCTGGTCTTATGGCCCGAGAGGATCTCACCACGGGGGGGCGATTCGCCGCCGTGCTGGCCACGCCTAGCATGAATGGTTGCTATTTTGATTACCGCTCGACCGCTGGGGCAGGCACCAGCAACAGCGGCAACCTGCGCGTCAACTACCCTTGGATGTGGCTGCGCCTGCAGCGGTTGGGCGCTCAGTTCACCGGCTTCGGCAGTTACGATGGAAACACCTGGCAACAACTGGGCACAGTCTCTCTGGCCCTGACCAATCCCATCTATTTTGGCATGGCCGTCTGCAGCCACGTCACCACTCAGGATGCTTTAGTCCAGTTTCGCGATATCCACACAGTCACCGGCGCTGTTTCTGGCGCTCTAAGCTTTCCCCTGGAGCCGTTGGGCCCGTCCAGCCGCAAAACGCCGATTGCTATTACCGAGATCATGTATAAACCGGCCGCGCGCGCCGACACCAACAATCTCGAATTCATCGAGTTGTACAATTCCAACCCTTTCTTCCAAGACATCAGCGGCTATCGTCTGGTCGCCAATAATCTCGCGTACACTTTCCCGCCCAACACGGTTCTGGCCGGCGGCGCCTTTCTGGTCGTCGCCGCTTCCCCACAAAGCATCCAAAACGTTTACGGCATCAGCAACGTCATGGGCCCGTATACCGGCAGCCTCAAAAAAGCCGATACGCTTCAATTGCTCGATGAAGTGGGTAACGTGCTGCTGACGGTGCCCTACTCGAACCTGCCGCCCTGGCCCGCGGCAGCCGATGGCCTGGGTCATTCCCTGGTCCTTAACAGCCCCACCTACGGCGAAGGTGATCCACGGGCCTGGGACATCAGCGACGTCGTTGGCGGTTCACCCGGCCAAATGGAAGCGTACCGCGCCAGTCCTCTGCGAAATGTAGTCATCAACGAGTTCCTGGCCCATACCGACCCGCCCGAATACGATTACATCGAG
>DASRFK010000262.1:0-3392 GCA_035651635.1 Verrucomicrobiia bacterium
TCAAACAATCCGGAATGCGTTGGTCAGTGCGCGGAGCCAACGCGATCATCGCTCTGCGCTGCTGCATCCTTTCCGGCCGCTTCGAAGATTTCTGGGCTTCGCGCGCCCGATAAATCCCACTTTTATCTCGTCCACCCGATCTAGCTAACGCGAGAGTTGCAGAGCACCTACAGTTTGTTTCGACGGCTCGATGGAGGAGACGTGCATTGAAGACGGGGGCCGCTCTCCTGTATGGGTCATGGTCTTGGCTGAACCTCCAGACCATTTGGTCCCACTCGGCTTGCCTGATCATTCAAACGTCATATGAACCTTCTCCACGTCGGCGTTGGCGGCGGTTCAGTTCGGCTTGGACGAAGGCTCGCTGTCGCAGTTGCTCCTCGGGTGCGCCAGGTCAGCCTCGCGTGGCTCCGGACTGTAATAGTTTGCTCAGCAGTTCCGAGCAATTGTGTCAATAGGTAGGACCAACCCCCTTTCGCCTCTTCGGACACCTCTTTAGCGGCCGTTACAAAGCCTTGCCGATCGATGACAGCGGCACCGGTTACCTCAAGAGCGTTTGCGATTACGTCCATCTCAATCCCGCGCGCGCCAAACTCGTTCGAGCCAAAGAGAAGCTCTCCTCTTTCCCCTGGAGCAGTTTACCCGCAATATCTCAAGCCGCGCAGTTCGCGCCCGGTGTGGTTGAGAGTCGACCGTTTGCTGGGTGAACACGGCATTCCGAAGGACAGTCCCGCTGGTCGCAAGGAGCTTGAGCGGCGCATGGAATGGCGCCGGGCCAGCGAGCGCAGGAAGAAGAACTGCTCGCGCTCGAACGAGGCTGGTATGTTGGGAGCGAACAATTCCGCAAAGAACTCCCGGCGCAGATGAAGGTCGGGCCGGAGAACTACGGGGAAGAAGTATACCAGTCAGGTGAACAGAAAGCTTTGAAGCTCGTTGAAAGCGAACTGAAGAAACTCGGTTGGACCGGCGCAGACCTGCTGGAGCGAGCCAAGGGCGACATTACAAAGATTCGGGTAGCAAAGAAATTGCGACAGGAAACGACGATGACTCTGCAATGGATCGCGAACGCTCTGCACATGGGCACCAAAACGCATTTGTCGCATTTGCTTTACTGGCATGGTAAAGAAAAGAAGAAACGGCGAGGATGAACTAATCGCACGATACTAAGAACCGACCCCTTTCCCCCGTATCAATAACTATGGAGGATATAATTGCCGCACCTTGATTCCGCAATGGGTTGGCAGTAACCTTGGCTGACACCGGCGATAACCCAAATGAATCGCGGACTTTCCAAACGGAGAGCAGAAATCGATTCCTCGCGCGCGTTACACCGCAAAGGCGCGTTCAGCCTGATCGAACTGCTGGTCGTTATTGCTATCATCGCCATTTTAGCGGCGTTGTTGCTTCCGGCTTTGTCCCGTGCCAAGGAGCAGGCCAAGCGAATCCAATGCGCCAACAACCTGCATCAATTAGGGCTTGGTCTGAATGCGTATCTCCAGGACAACGAACGTAAGTATCCCTATTTCCAGTTCTGGACGAGCGGGCTGGAACCTTACTATAAACCCGGTTGGAGCACGAATGCCGCTTACCAATGCCCATCGATCAAACCGCCTTTTGTGGATGTGAATTTCGGCGCGGACGTCAATTACGGGTACAATTCTTTCGGAACCGACAAACCGCTAGCGCAAACATTTCTGGGCTTGGGAAATGTGGCAAATCTCGTGCTGAAGACTCCACCCATTTCTGAGGCGCAGGTCAAGGTGCCCACTGAGATGTTCGCCATTGCCGATTCAAGGATGTTTCGTTCGCCCGGGACGGGACCACAGGGGCTCGTCAGCTTGTCATGGATGGAGTGCGGGCTTTTGAATGATACGCCGAGTGAAATTAAAACCCCGCGCCACGGCAAAGGCCATAACGTGCTTTCGTGCGACAGCCACGTAGAACTGCTTCCCCGGGTAGTCTTGTTTGATCCAAAGAAGACCGCCGTGAGATGGAACAACGATCACCAACCCCACCCCGAAACCTGGACTCCGTGACGCATCGGCGAATCACCGCAAGACCAAGAGTCAAAGAGGGGTCAACCTAAAGGGGGTCAACCCATAACATGGTGGTGTGTTGCTCATAGGGCCAGGGTGAGTTGCTGAAAATTGATATTGAATTTGCTTTCTTCGCATCGGGCGTACTGCATGCTGCGCAGGTTAAAAATTCTACGTTGGTAATCGACTCACTTGGCGAACTGGCATCCGCCCGGATTTTAATGCACTCAGCATCAAACCCCAAACGCAGAGGTCGGCCATACGATCGACACCTGCGGGCCACTGCTCTGCTGCGCCTGGACGGCAAACCCTTTGCCGAGCACCAAGATGCCGACAATCCGGATCAAGAACCCCAAACGCCGTGTTCTTCTGTCCTCACTCCGGTCTCCACCAAACCTCGAACCTGAATGCATGAAAGGAACCTGCTTTTTTGCAGTAGCCTCCGGAGCCCCCCGGAAGGGGCGGCAAGATAACAACCCAGGGCCAAGCCGCCGCGGCCGCCGCCCTGGGTAAACGCCACCCACCCAATCTCTCTTTTTTCCAATCTGGTTTGGCGCGCTCCAGCGCGCCAAACCAGATTGGAAAAAAGAGAGGGAACCATTTTGTGCCTCTTCCTCTTACCCAGGCCGGCGCTCGGGCCTCGCTGGGCCTGGGCTATTTTCTCGTCGTCCTTACAGGACTTCAGTCGGCCTCGCTCCGCTCGCAATTTAGTCGAACGCCGGGGGTCACTGGCCGCGGACCGCGGGCCTGGAATATGGACACAAGGCGGTCGTCGCCGTCCAGTGCAGCCGCCTTGTTCGCCGGTACTACTCTGAAAACCGCGCCATTCCAAAATCCGGATCCCGGCTGTTATGGCGCAGCACCCATATCCGGATCCGTTGCCCGCGGATGTCGTAAAGAAAATGATAGGGAATCGCTCAAGATTACAGCGCCGAAGGCCGCTCCGATCGAAGTGGTGTCGCCGAGGATTCTCGGTAACTCTACTGACCCCGACCTGAAACTCTGCGAAGAAATCCTCCCCGAGCTGATGCGAGATGTCCTAGTATTTGCCCAGAATCTCGTTCAGGTCCGCCTGAACCCGTCTGTGGAATCTAAGCTCCACTTCGGCGAAGGCCGGCCACCAACTCGTCAAAGGTGATCAGCACGCCTGGATCCGCCTCGGCCTGGCGCACACGCTCCCTGACTTCCTCGTCCGAAACGCTGTAAACCGGCGTCTCCAAACCGTGCAGGAGTTGGGATGCGAGCGACGCCCGTTCTTCCTCAGACAGCTTCGAGGCTTCCGCAACGATTTCTTCCAGTTTCATCACACGACATTGTAAATGAACCAAGCCAGGGATTCCACGCCATTTTTGGCGAACG
>DASRFK010000263.1:0-8965 GCA_035651635.1 Verrucomicrobiia bacterium
TGGGGACGAGTGGTCGCGTCGCCGGTGCTGTTAAAAGCGGGCGTGACGATCGAGCTGGTCAGCCGCGACGAGTCGATCCGGCAAAAAGCGAAGACCTTCGACGGCACCTTTGAATTTGGAGCCGTGCCCGCGGGAATGTACGGGTTTCGACTGAGTGATCACGATGGTAATGTTCTCTTGCGATGGTCCCGGACCCTCCAAGGCCAACATGATCACGAGATTTTCCATCTGCCGGTGGACCAAGAAGAGGCTAAGTGGCAGGACTCGGTTTCGGTGCGCCAGCTGGGTCACAAAACTCCTAAAGAAGCCATGAAAGCATTTCAAGAGGCTATGAAGGATCTTGAGTCCGGGGAGCAGGAAAAGGCTGTTTCCAACCTGGAGCAAGCCGTTTTACGGGACCCGCAATTCGCGGAGGCGCAAACTGCCTTGGCGACAGAGCTGCTGTTGACGAACCATTTGGAAGAGGGCTTGCTGCACGCGCGTTTGGCATATGAGAGCAGCCCCCGAGTCATGCGGACTGCGCACACGCTTGCCGCTGGCTTGATTACCGCCAAACACTATCAAGAGGCGGAGAATCTGGTGCGCTCGGTGATTAATGGGCAGCCGCACTTTTCCCCTTACAACCCGGAACTGAATGCATTGCTCGCGCTTAGTCTGATTGGCCAGCGCCAATATACCGAGGAAGCATTTGAACTAGTTGAGCGGGCTGCGAGCAGTTATCCATCTTCCCGGCTATTGGTGGCAAATACTCTGGTTGAGACGGGTCAGACCAATCTCGCATTGGAACAAGTTCAGAAGTATCTGGATACTTCTGCATCCCGATGCGAGCGGGCGGACCTGGAGAACTGGATCGCCAGGTCGCGAGCCCGTTTAGGAATGCTCGCGAGTTTGCCCTAGATCCTGCCTAACTTTCTAAGTCGCGGCCGCGCGCGCATGCATCCGTTGGTTGTCTTCCTTGCGCCCGGTGAGCCAAGGTACAGAAAAAGGGGAAACCATGAGATTCAAGTTATGTCTCGCGCGTCTGCGGCTATTAGCTGCATTGGGTACTCTCTGCCAACCACTCCTCCTTGCACAATCCGCTGGAACATCCGGATTGACGGGAACGGTAACGGATCCTTCAGGTGCTGCAATACCAAATGTATCGGTCGCCATTACGAATAACGACACCGGCGAGAGCCGGGAGGTGAAGACTAATGATGCCGGTATTTACAGGTTCACGCTGCTGCGCCCGGGGACCTATCGGGCGCGTTTTTCAGCGTCCGGATTCAAGACCTCGGAAGTAGCCGCTGTCACCCTGAACGTTACCGAAACACCAACCTTGGATCGGACGTTGGAAGTCGGCGCGCAGTCGGAGCAAATCACTGTCGAGGCAACCGCGCAAACTTTGCAAACGGAAAGCTCTACGCTTGGCACTACTGTTGGCGAGAAAATTGTCACATCCATCCCGCTCAGCAATCGCAACTACACGCAAATCTTAGGAATGTCGGCCGGCGTGAATGGGACAGTCAATAATGCCACGAACTTTGGCAAAGCCACAAACGATTTCAGCGTGAACGGCGCCGACCCGGGACAAAATAACTACCAAATGGACGGTGTCGCAATTAACAACATTGCGAACGGCGGCAGCTCAAACGATGCAGGAATATACGCAGGCATCGGCATTCCCAATCCGGATGCAATCCAGGAGTTCAAAATCCAAACCTCGACTTACGATGCGAGTTACGGACGGAACCCGGGTGCAAACGTAAACGTAATCACTAAGTCCGGATCCAATGCCTTTCATGGCGGGGTGTGGTGGTTCTTCCGTAACGAAGATTTAAACGCACACGACTTTTTCGACAACAGCTCGAATGGCGGAGCTCGCCAGGTTTTCCGGCAGAATCAAGTCGGCGGGTCTTTCGGAGGACCATTCGTCAAAGACAAACTCTTCTTCTTCGCAAACTATCAGGAGACTCGGCAGTACAACGGCGTTGCGGCACAGGGTGTCACTACGCAACTGCTGCCGCCATTGCCGCCAGGTGATCGTAGCGCCCCTGGATATCGAGCCGAACTGGGGGCTGCATTATGCCCGGCCAATCATCCTGGAGAGCGCGGCTTCACTACCTTCCTCGGATTCAACCAGCTCAGTTGTGATGGCTCGAACATCAGTCCGGTCGCCCTGAATTATCTCAATATCAAGCTGCCCAACGGACAGTACTACATTCCCAGTTCCGGTACAGCGGGCTTCGTATCGTCATTTATCACCGATCCTGCAACATACGAAGAGCACCAACTGATTCTGAACGGCGACTATCTGATCGACAGCAAGAACACGCTTGCCACCCGCTATTTCTATAGCAACAATCCCCAAATACTTCCCTTGTCTGGGGGCCTGCCTGGCGCTCCCGGCAAAAGCTTTTACTCCACTACGAATGCCGTGATTAAGCTGACCACCCTTGTGACACCGGCGCTTGTAAACGAACTGCGCGGATCGTTCCAGCGCAACAACGCCGTGGGAACCGATATCACGCCGGCCACTCCACAGTCCTTGGGGCAAACGCCGATGATTCCGACTGTGACTGAAATGACTCCGATTATTAATTTCGGCGGTCCGCAAACCGGTGGGACCTTGGCGCCGTCCTTCAGCCCCACCACCCAGATGCAGGTCGCGGATCAAATCTCTTGGGCGCACGGAAAGCACACCATTCGCGCCGGATATGAATTTGAGGAGACCCAGTGGAACATCGTATTCGCCGGTTTGCTGCGCGGCCTGATCTTTATTGGATCGTTTAATGATTTTCTGATTGGTTCGAACGGTAACATCCTCCAGTGCCTGTTTTGCACGCGCAGCGCGCCAGATGGCCTGATTCACGGCTACCGCTTGCCCAACCAAAGCGCATTCGTTCAGGACGACTGGAAAGCCACCCAAAGGCTGACCGTCAACTTTGGAGTGCGATGGGAATACGACGGCGTGTTCAGTGACAAATACGGAAACTTAACCAATGTTTGGACCAGCCAGTTGAATAGCGTTCCGGCCTCCCAGATTCCCAGTGTCCCGCCTGCGGACATCTTTAATCCAGGACCGAACTACCTGGCGGGTTATGTCGCGCCGAACAATTTCGTCTCGCACTACGGGCAGCCGCCGCCCGGCGTTTTGATCTCAAACAGAAGTTTGCCCGTTCGTTCCGGTCCACCATTGACCAACTTTGGCCCGAGAATCGGGTTCGCATACCAGGCCACCAGCAAAGTGGTCGTCCGTGGCGGGTTCGGCATTTTCTATGACCGCATTGCGGGCGACCGTTTCGTTCACTCCGTCGAACAGGGCAATCCATATGGCGAAACACTGGACTATTCGGGACCCGGCGCGGCCTTCGCCACTCTGGCTGCTCTCTATCCAGCCACTCCGCCGGTGGGTGTCTTTGCAGCCCGCTGGGCCAACCTCCAGACGGGAGCCACTTCCAACTTGAACACGCCTGCGCTGGATGAGCACATGCACACACCGCTGGTGCGTCAGTATAACTTGACATTCCAATATGAATTCGCGCCCGCTTGGGTTTTGGAGGCGGGATTCGTTGGTTCAAGCGGCATCAACCTGGTTGACACCTACCAGGGCCAGAACACTCCCTTATTAGCGAGTCCGAGCAATCCGATCAACGGCATTACCTTTAACACCGCGGCCAACGCGGCGCTGCGCGTTCCATTCCTCGGCTTTCAGCCGGCAGGCTATCAGGTTACGGGATTCAACGGAACGTCCAATTACAACAGTTTGCAAATCACGGTTAGGAAACGCTTCAGTTACGGACTGGTCATGCAGGCTTCGTACACCTGGAGTAAGGATCTCACCAATCTGTCGCAAGCCAACGTAAATAACATTTCCGCGGACAGCAACGTTCCCGAGGCCTTGTCTCAGCAGGTCGGACCGGCGTGGTTCAACCGGCCGAATCGATTCGTCGTCAACTATAGCTACGATCTTCCCTTCCGTCAGCACACCGGAGCGCTGGGCGTTCTGGCGAACAACTGGAACGTTTCGGGGCTTACAACTGTCCAAGACGGGACACCATTAACGATCGTCGATTACTCCGGGGGAACCGTCTATGGCCTCGGAACGTTCGTCTTGGCACGCGCTCAAATGTGTCCGGGAGCGACCTACGGATCGGTCGCAACACCTGGAGGCATCGAGTCGCGCTTGGGTGGACTAAATGGCGGGCCTGGCTACATCCATGCGAATGCCTTTTGCGCCCCGCCCGTTGCGCCGTTCTCACCAACCGGAGCTACGTTGTTCGGCAATTCGGGCCCCGGCATCATTCTTGGTCCTGGACAGTTCAATTGGGATATCTCGTTGATCAAGACGGGACACATTACTGAGCGGCAAACGATCCAACTGCGGACCGAGTTTTTTAATGCCTTTAACCATCCCCAGTTTGCCAATCCGGGCGGCGTGGGCGCAGTCAACCCCAGCGCGTTGCAAGTCGGCAGTCCAACGTTCGGGCAGATCACTGGTCCGCTCGCCGTAAACCCCCGCATCATCCAATTTGCTCTCAAGTACATGTTTTGACGGAGGGAAAGAGAACGACGGTACGTGATGGTCTCCTTAGAGCGCTAAGCAAGCTAATCGGCCGAGGCGAACTGTGGATCGTACGCCTCGGCCGCTTCTTCTTGCAACTATCGATTCCGTGGCCGGCAACTACTTCTTCAACGTGCGAATGTATGCGACTATATCGCCCGCGGAGCTAGACGCGGCGGGAATCGGTTTCATTTTCCCGATGCCTTCGGTTATTGCTTTTTTCAAATCATCGTCGCTCATGGCCTGAACGTCGGAAGCCTTCAGGTCTTTCATCTCGACTTTCATCATTTTGGCAACGGCCGGATTTGGGGTGCCATCGGCGCCGTGGCAGGATTTGCACGACTTGTCGAAAGCGGCTTTGCCGGCACCGGCATCGGCGGCTTGAAGAGCTACCGTCGTCAGCGCGGCTAGTGAGAGAGAACATAGTAGATTGCGCAAGGGTCGAACCTCCTGATGGAGGGATGCGGCCGTGAATTCGAGGGTTCTTTAGAATGTCCGGAGAAACCATGCGCCCATCCGCGACAGCGTTAGTTGTACCGAGAGTAATGCCAATGGCGGTCTAACCCGCCCATGAAAGCCGATCGCCTACTGCGCCAAGTCGACCCTTTTGTTTTCTTAGGGTCAGCCTGTTTACACTTCGCAAGAAACCGCTTACGAACGGGTTGCGTCGGCTAACACAGCTCCACTATGGTTTGCCCAGAACGCTGGAAATTGCTGCTCCAGTATAGGGACGCAGTACGCGCTTATGCAGATTCTGTAGTTGACTTGGTCGACTGCGTTGGCCTCGAATTGAAGGCAGATATGGAGCCGCTTACCCGCGCGTGGCGCGCAGCTTGGGATCGATCAGAGCAAGCTCGAGTGTCCCTTGTGCAACACGAAGCGAAGCATCACTGTGATCACGGAGGCTCACTAAGATTTCGCGATTGTTGAAGAACACACCACGTCAATCCTTTATCCTCGGCGCCGATCCGGCTCGTGTCGCCTCAACCTTGATACTGACCAGGATGATTGAGCCGATGAGCCCGGCGCATAACGAGGCGGTCAGGATGCCCAGCTTTGCCTCCGTGAGCTGCGCGTCGTCGCTGAAGGACAGCCCCGCCATAAAGAATGACATCGTGAAACCGATCCCGGCAAGCCAGCCAGCGCCGTGAATGTGTTGCCAGCACACATTTGCAGGTAGCGATGCCCTGCCGAAACGTACTGCCAGCCATGCTGCCAGCGTGACGCCAAGGGGCTTCCCAAACATCAGCCCGGTAATGACCCCCAGCGTAATCGGCTGGACCACAAGTTTTCCAATGTCGCCGGACAAGGGCACTCCTGCGTTCGCCAGCGCGAAGAGCGGCATGATGACGAACGTCACCCAAGGGTGCACAGCGCGCTCCAGCCGGTGTAGCGGCGGCTGCATTTTCTCGCAGGTATTCTCAAGCGCTTCAATCGCAGTTTGCTGTTCAATGTCCGCCAGAATAGGAAGAGGCTCGCTTTGTGAAGCTTTTTCAAAGTGGTCCAGCACTGCACGGCCCTCTTTCAGGAAACCACTCTGGTCTAATGCGTTCCGACTGGGAATCATGAAGGCAAGTAGGACGCCCGCAATTGTTGCATGTATGCCGGACCGCATCACCGTAATCCACAGCACCGCGCCGATAACGACATAAGGAAGTGGACGACGCACTCCCAGGCGGTTCGCGGCTAATCCTAGCAGGAGGCAGAAAACAGCCCCTGCGAGTGCGCCCCAGGCCAGATTAGGAGTGTAGAAGAGGGCGATGACCAGAACAGCTGCAATGTCATCCACAATGGCTAGAGCCGTCAGAAATACCTTGAGGCCGAGAGGCACACGCCCGCCCAGAAGCGCCATCACACCTATGGCAAAAGCAATGTCGGTCGCCATGGCAATACCCCAGCCGGCAGCACCCGGCCCGCGCGAATTGATCGCGAAATAAACAAGGGCTGGAACCGTCACGCCGCCCATAGCGGCCACAAGCGGAAGCGCGGCCTGACGAGGCGATGCGAGTTCTCCCGCCAGCAACTCGCGCTTGATCTCCAGGCCAACCACGAAGAAGAAAACGGTCATCAGACCGTCGTTCACCCAGAAGTGAAGGTCGTGGCTCAGCATCATGACTCCGAAGCCGAGAGTTAAGTGAGTGTGCCATAACCCGCTGTAGGTTCCAGCCCAAGGGGAATTGGCCCATGCCAAGGCTGCGATCGAACAAGTGAGCAAAAGAATGCCGCCGGTGGCCTCCTGTCCCGCAAATCGCTGAAAAGAGCCGATGAGTTTGACTAAAGGCTTCTCTATCCAGCCGCTCCCGTTTTCAGTCATTCAGGACATCTTTTCGTAAGAATGTGGGATGTACGTTGTCTTTCCTGTGCAACGCGGGTAAGGATTCCGCGGCCTCGAGATGGACGCTATATAGCTTGCGACGGCGCCGCCCACTCCGCCTCGCATCGCAGGTTAAGGCGGTCGCGTCATTGCCGGTCGGCGTCGCTGTATTGTTGAGGCGCAAGCGCCTCCACCGATGTCGTCTGAACTTGCCTCTTGGCGTCATCCGTCGTGATGACGTTTCTAGGCTCCTTGATCTCTTTTTTTGGGGATCTTTACCGGAGTGCTGTCTGGCTTGAGGTGATCAGTGAAAGCCGTGGACACTCCGAAGCACCTGACGGGAAAGGCACACGAATTTTAATTCGTGCCCCAAAGAGCGGAATTGAATCGCGTGCGACCTTGCCGCGTGACATTTCCCCGAAACTAAAGTGAGCCCTAACGGGCGACGAAGGAATCCCGAAAATGGCGCCGTCCCAGAGTGCAGGCGTCGAGTTTCTCGTCTTTTCCTGGATGACCCGCCTTGGGAGGTAGCGATGAGCAATTGCGGAAAGGCCTCGCGTCGCGACTTCATGATTCTTGCCGCAACCTTGGGTTCGGCCACTTCCAGCATGACGGCGGCGCCTCCACAGGATGCAGGCCGGCGCTCGCTGGACGCGGACCAGGCGCTGCGCGAATTGCTTGATGGCAACCACCGCTTTACGAGCGGAAAACGGATGACGCCCCGAGGCAAGCCGGAAGACTTTCGTGCCCTCACGCATGCGCAATTCCCGGAAGCAATAGTGGTCAGTTGCGCCGATTCCCGGGTCCCGCCGGAGATCCTCTTTGATGTGGGCGTCGGTGACATCTTCGTCGTGCGAGTGGCGGGCAACGTCATTGGGGGCGCAGGTGTCAGCGTGAAAGGTAGCATCGAATACGCGGTCGCGGAACTGAACGTACCCCTCATCCTGGTTCTGGGACATAGTGGTTGCGGTGCCGTCAAATCTGCCATTAAGCACATCGATGACAGGGACGCTCTACCGGGCGCCATAAGTGGGCTGGTGGAACTCATCAAACCCGCCGTCGCAATGAGCAAAGGAATCCCCGGCGACCCCCTGGAGAACGCGGTTCGCAAAAACGTCGAGATCGGAGTCGAGAGGCTTCAGGGGCTAGAGCCCATCGTGGCGCCCCGAGTCAAAGATCACAAGCTCAGGGTATGTGGTGGAGTTTATGATCTACAAAACGGCGCGGTCACGATGGTCGACGTGAAAAAATGAAGCCGTATCATTCCTGTCCGATTCGTTCGCGACAAACCGTGACGTTCGCGAACCGTTGATCGTTCGCTCGCGCGCCGGCTCGGGTCCACCGTTAACCTGAGAGTAGCAAACGCAAAAGTTTTGACCGGCCCGAGGCATAGGTAACAGAACGTACCGGAGACATGGGTTACACTTTTTCCCCTGAGGGGGGCGGGTGAAATGCCATGGAAGGAAAGTTCTGTTATGGACGAACGCATACGTTTTGTAATTCGACTCAAAGACGGCGAGAGCATGGCCGCACTGTGCCGGGAGTTCGAGATTTCCCGCAAGACTGGCTATAAGTTCCTGGAGCGTTATCAGGAATGCGGACTGGAGGGGCTCACGGATCGAGCCAGGCGCCCCTTCCGCTATGCCAATCAACTGCCCGAACAAATCGAAGCGGCCATCGTAGCCGCCAAGCGCGAGAAACCCAACTGGGGCGCCCGCAAGATCCGGGAGCGCCTCCTGAAGGCTGCCGCACGCAGTCAAAGTGCCGGCCCGCAGCACCATTCATGCGGTGCTCGATCGTCATGGGCTTTTGACGCGTCCCCGGCGATCCCGTACGCACGCAGAAGGAACCCCTCTGTCTTCGGGCGCCAGCCCCAATGCGCTGTGGTGCGCCGACTATAAGGGAGAGTTCCTGCTGGCCAATAAAAAGTACTGTTATCCACTCACCGTCACCGATCATGCCTCGCGCTACCTGCTGCTGTGCGAGGCCCTGGAATCCAACCGCGAACAGTACGCTTTAATGGCCTTCGAACGCTTATTCAAGGAACGTGGTTTACCGCAGGCCATTCGTTCCGACAACGGCGTTCCCTTCGCTTCGCCCAACGGGCT
>DASRFK010000264.1:0-83095 GCA_035651635.1 Verrucomicrobiia bacterium
ATGCAGTCCCCGACGCGAGAAGGAGCCTTGCGGACCAGCTTCGTGAGGTGGATCAACCGGCGAAAAAACTGATTGGCGAAAACGAACAGCGCATCTTCGCTGGCCTGGAGGTAATCCGAACCCAACTGCGAGCTCGGCGTGCATATCAGGAGGGTTTCGCCAAATTGAATGCGTTGCGCGTAAGAACATCCTCGCCACCTCACGAATGCATTGCCAAGTTGGTTCATTGCGGGCGGGCCGAAATGGTGATATCGCTCAACTGGGACACGCTTCTAGAGGTAAGTTATCAGCGCCTCTACGGCTCGTCACTGCCGGGAGGATGCATGCACAAACCTCATGGCGATGCGGCCCATTCGGAGAAATCCTGGGTGCTCCCCCATGAAAAAGGGACTATTCCTGATCAGTTAGCCGCCCAATTGCAATCGTTAGCCACAGAGCGCCCACGCGTTTTGCTCATTGTTGGATATTCCGAGCGGGACGAGGAAGTCGTCAATAAGATCGTGCGGCCGCTGGAAAACCGTTGGCGAGTCATTCGCATTGGACCGGCGGCTACGGGAGAGGGGACCATTCAAGGCTCAGCCGCAGAAATCGTCCCCGAACTAGTCCGAGTGATGAATTTGCCCACGGAGATTCCTGGTTGGGAGTATGTCTCTTTTTTGGTTCAACGCGATCTGTCTGCTGCGTTCCGCGGTCAAAAGCTCGGCCCAGCGGATGTGCAAACGTGTCCTCGGTTACCCGAGGTTGAGATCGTCACTCGACTGCTAAAGCAACGGCATTCCGTTGGCCTCGTGGGAAGGAGCGGAAGTGGAAAATCAATCACTGCTTATCAAGTGGCCGAAAACTTGGTCAAGGAGGGGTGGGAGGTTTTGAGACTAAGAGACCTCGAACCGAAAGAGGACGAATTAATAATGGGCGTGCACGCCCTCCCCAGACGGACGATTCTGTTGCTTGAGGAAGCCGATCGGCTCGACCCTAACGTCATCCTGCATCTAAATGAAATTGTGTCGTCGCAGCTCATGGTTCTAAGCGTCGCCGTTTCCGAGCAGCCCGGCATAACATCGTTGGTGAGCATCGATGAAAAACAGGCGGTAGCTGAGATTTCACAATGTCTGCGGCGCCGCCGTGAGGAAACCCTCAAAGCGGTCAAAGAACTCGACAACCGGGTGGGCGATGGATTTCTGGACACGTCTATCGAAATGCGGATCGATGAGGCGGCGGAATCTGAGACTCCCTGGCAATTCATGTTCGTGCTGACAGGCGGTTGGCGCCGAACGCGCGCTGAGGTGCAATGGCTTGAAAAGAAAAGACGGGGCGATCTTCTTTTGGCGGCGATTGCCGTCCGCCAGATCGTGACCTTGGATTCGGAAGTCAGCCAAGAGTGGCTCAACGAGGCGGCAAGGTCGCTTGACGCCGATGAGGAGTGGATGCTGAGTGGGCTGCAACTTCTACGGGAGCGGCGCCTGATTCTCGGAGAGAAGGAGTTCCGATGTCCTCACGCCCGCTTTGCGGCCGCAGTGATCAGCGTGCTCTGCGAAAAGCCTGATTCCAAGGATTGGCCGCGTTTGATGGTGCTCTTTCGTGCCGCATTTGTGTTCGGACCTCCGCCATTAAGGGGCGTGTCTTGGTTGCTCCACGACCTGCGAATGACTGATGGTTGGTCAAAGAAGATCGCCTGCGCTTTGACAGATAAAGATTTTCTGGACCATTTGGTGTCTCGCTCGTTCGCCTCGATCAGCGCCGTGGATCGGCGAGATGCTCTGTTCGCACTCACCGCTTTGCTCGATTGGCATCCGGGCATTTGTGCCCGGCTGGCCTCACATCAAACGGAATTGTCAAAATGGTTGACCGAAGCTGAAGCGGAATATGGGCCCGCTTTTGCGGACTTTCTTAACCAATTAGGTCAACGTGATTCCAAGCTCGCAAAGAATGTGATGGACGGCTCCAATCCCAAGCGGATCGCTAGCTCCGCTTCGAAAACATCTATCGAGAATGCTGCTCGCTGGGGGCGCCTCCTGGACGAATCATGGCACGCAGATCCTCGGTGGAAGCGTCAACTCGCTGCGAGTCTCAATGTTTCAAATCTTCGCCGGCTCTTTCGCCAGGTCCGACCGGCTGACGTAGGGAAAGTCGGCATGTTGGCAGAAGGCATCAGCACGGTGCGCCGGGAACTTGCGATCAAGTTGATAAAGTTGGCGGTTCCCGCCATCGCCAAGGCACTGAGCTACGACCCGGTGGGAACTTCTGCGGCAATCGACAGCCCCGTCATTTGGCGCGTGTGCGGCTTTTATCCCAATGTGCTCGCAACAAAGCGGCCGTCGCCGGTCCAAGTTGCACTGGCTCGGAGATTGGTGAATAATCTAAACTCGCGCGCCATCGGCAGAGCACTGGCTAATTGCCGTCAAAGAGATTGGGAGCAGTATTCACGGCTTTTATTCTTCGTTCGCAGGGTTTCACGACAAATCTGGCACCAAATTGCATTGAGCATTGACCTCAAGAAACTCGATGTCGCAGCAGCAAGCCTTTGGTCCTCTGTTCCGAGCGAATTGGAGAATCTTCTTCGATCAATTTCCGAGGCACCGCAATTTGAACCTGCTCGTTCGCTCCTGACTCGCCATAGCGCTGATCTCGTCCGACTGCGTCCAACACTTGTCCTTCTCTCCCCGGAAAGCGCAGCGGAACGAATTCGTGCCGGGATAGATTTGGAGCTGCATGTTGAGACCGGGTCTGGCTGGCGCTGGGCAGCACTTGCTCTGTATTGCCTGGGGAAGCTGGACAAGACCGTTCCCACGATGGTTTTGCGCAAAAACGTGAGTGCAATCGCTAGCGGGTTTATGAAACTACAACGATTGGATGCAGAATATTTTCCCATTTTTGTTGAAGTGCTGAAAACGTCTGGGGCGGACATGGCGCGAGACATTGCTGCCCAGGTTATTCCGGAAGAGGCTCGAAAATATTGGCTCGAGCGGGCATCAGGCAGTCGGTCAGAAAGGCGGGCCATTCTGTTGCTGCTCAAGTTCCTTCCAACTCCAACAGCGCCCCTGCGATCTTTGGTGAAACGGGTTCAGGCCGAGTTTACAAGCAAGAGAAGAAGCAAAAGGTGACAACTGGCGCTCTCTAGGGGTAGGCCTCTACTCGCAGCACTTCGCGTTAGCGGAGTTCGCCGGTTTCCTCCGTTTTGTTCTAGTTTAATTGGACACTCGCGTTAGAATGCGAGCCGCTTCGTCCCTTTTTATGGCCGGGTTGCGTCCGTAGCGGGACGGGGAGGATCTGTTGCATATGCATGAACGCTGGCTGTCGGTGCATGAAATTGCCGCTCATTTAGGCGTTAACAGGGACACGATCTATAAATGGATCGAGAGAAAAAGGATGCCGGCGCATAAGGTCGGGCGACTGTGGAAGTTTCTCGCATCCGAGGTGGACTACTGGGTTAAAGGGGGTAAGGCGGCTGATTAAGCTTCAACGGCCGCGTTTCCCGCAGACAAAATCGGATACGCGCCCGAGATCCACACTACCAATGATGGCTGAAGCTCGAAACAAACTAACCACAGGCCAACTTGTCCGGGTCCGGACCCGGCACTGGCTGATTGAGGATGTGCAGCCATCCCCTGCGGGATCATGGCTTCGGCTTGCATGTGTTGACGACGACGCTCAGGGAGATTCAATCGAGGTTATTTGGGAAACTGAACTGGATGGCGAAGTGCTCGACGGGGAAGCATGGGCTAAGATTGGGCACAAGGGCTTTGATGATCGGCGCCACTTCGCCGCTTATTTCAACACGCTGCGCTGGCACTGCGTCACCGCCACGGATCCCAGGTTGTTTCAAGCCCCGTTCCGGGCCGGCATTCGCATTGACGCCTACCAGTTGGAGCCGCTCAGAAAGGCGCTCCTGCTCCCACGCGTAAATCTGTTCATCGCCGACGACGTGGGTCTGGGCAAAACCATCGAGGCTGGCCTTATCGCCACTGAACTGCTGCTGCGTCGCCGGGTTCGCGATGTCGTGGTCGCTTGCCCGCCGTCCATGCTAAAGCAATGGCAAGACGAGCTTGATGCTCGGTTCGGTCTGCGCTTTGAGATTCTGGACCGGGACTACGTGGAGCGCATTCGCCGGGAGCGCGGCTATGCGGTGAATCCCTGGGACACTTTTCCCCGTTTCCTGGTTTCCCAACGGCTCTTGATCGATGAGACCTACGCCGCGCCGATGCGGGTTTGGCTGGATAATCTTCGGCCGGGTAGCCTCCTGATTCTCGATGAGGCACACCACGCCGCCCCTGCCAGCGGCGCGAGATACGCCATCGATTCCAAGATTACCCGCGCAATCCGGGACCTCGCGCCGCGGTTTGAGCACCGGCTTTTCCTCTCCGCCACGCCCCACAATGGCCACTCGAACAGCTTCAGCGCCTTGCTTGAGCTGCTGGATGACAAACGCTTCATGCGTGGGGTGCCGGTTCTGAAATCTTCTCTGGATGCCGTGATGGTTCGCCGCCTCAAAGAGGACGTGCGGGTGGTTGCAGGCGGATTTCCTATCCGGCGTGTTGTGCAGGTCGATTTAAAGAACCTCCCCCCCGAAGCACCCGAGCTTAAGCTCGCAGAATGGCTCGACGCCTACAGCACTGTTCGCCGGGACCGTTTCGCAGCTTCCACCAGACGTGAGCAGACCCAGGGGGCGCTCATCCTTTCGACCCTGCAACAGCGCCTCTTTTCTTCCGTTGAGGCATTCCAGCGTACCCTGGCCGCGCATCGGCGAGCTATGGAAAAGGTCTGGGCGGGCGAAAAAGGCGCCCACGCATCCGCCCCCGCGGGCGATCTGGCCCAAATGACGGCCGGATTCGATAATGATGATGACCGTAGCCAACTCCCGTCCGAGCAGCAGGAATCAGAAGCGGCAACCGCTTTGGAGCAGGCAACCTTTTCGGCAGTGGGTGCCCCTTCCACGGCCAAGGTCGATCGGGAACAGCAGCTCCTGGGTGAAATGGCACGCATCGCCGAACAGCACCGGCACCGTCCAGATGCGCGTGTCGCCTGGTTGATTGAATGGCTGCGGTCCAACTGCTCCCTAGGTATTCACCTGCCCGGCAATCCCACGCCCCAACCGGGCGCTCCGTGGTCACCGCTCCGGCTGATCATCTTCACTGAATACGAAGACACCGCCCGCTACCTTCGGACCCAGCTTGAAGCAGCGATTGCGGGAACGGTTCAAGCCGAGGCGCGTATCGAAGTTTTCCACGGACCAACTCCCCCGGATAAACGCGAGGATCTGAAACGGGCCTTCAACGAACCGCCAGATCGGCAACCTCTCCGCATCCTGATTGCCACGGATGCCGCCCGTGAGGGTCTTAACCTGCAGGCCCATTGCTGGCATCTGTTTCATTACGACCTGCCCTGGAATCCCTCGCGGCTGGAGCAACGAAACGGCCGCGTTGATCGCAAATTACAGCCCAGCAAAGAGGTATTTTGCCATTATTTCGTTTACGTCCAACGTCCTGAGGACCGGGTGCTCCGCGCCCTGGTGCGGAAAACGGAGACCATCCGCCTTGAGCTTGGCAGTTTGTCCGAGGTAGTTGAGAAGCGGCTGCGGACGGGTATCCGACGCGCTGAGGCTGAGGCGACCGCCGCGGAGATTGAAGGCCTCGAGGAAGACCCTGAAAAGCGAGCTGCTCGTGAGGCCGAACTGGATGAAGCCGCCCAGCAACGGCAAACCCGTCTTCGAGGTGAGGTGGCCAGTCTCAGCAATCGCATCGAAGATGCCCGCCGATGGATCGGACTGGATGAAATTCAGCTCCGCGATTCACTGAATTGCAGCCTCGATTTCCTGCAGACCGAACCGCTCCGCGAAGCCCCCACACCAGCAGGCGAACCCACACACTACGTTTTCCCCAACCTCCAGGCTCGGCATGGCAATGATCCACGCTGGGCGGCCACGCTGGACACCCTCCGGCCACCTCCAGAGCACGACCAATCCCTCTACCAGTGGCGTCGTGAAGCCCCGCTCCGTCCTGTTGTATTTGCTCCACCACCGGGCTTCGACGGGGATACGGTTCAACTCCACCTTTCGCACCGGGTCGTCCAGCGCCTGCTCGGACGATTCCTCGCCCAAGGGTTTGTTTACCACGATCTTTCTCGCGCTTGCCTGGCCCAATCGGAGGATGGAATCGCTCGCGTGGTCTTGTTGGGGCGCCTGGCCTTATACGGTGGGGGCGCGGTTCGCCTTCATGAGGAGTTGGTCACCGTCACCGCTCGCTGGATCCCGCCCGCCGACCGCAAGAATCCGCTCACGCCATATGCGCGCGACGCGGAAGGCCGCACGATGAGTATTCTCCAGGAATCCTTGAAACCGGACGGCACCTCCCGCCCCGTTCCCAATGCCGCCAGGGATCAACTGCAAGCCAGTCTGGCACAGGATGTCGCCGAACTTCTGCCGCATCTCGAGGAGCGAGGCAAAGCCGCACGCGAGGACGCCGAGAAACAGCTTACAGAACGTGGCAAGGTCGAAGCCGAATCGCTGAAGCGGATTTTGGAAGATCAACGCCGGCGCGTGCTGACAAAATACAAAGCCACGGAAGCTGAACAGCTTCTTCTTAGTTTCAGTGATGAGGAAAAGCGACAACTTGCTGCGGACCGTCGCCACTGGGAACGCTGGCTTGCCAATGTGGATGGTGACTTGACCCGGGAGCCGAAGCGAATAGCCGACTTTTACCAAACCAAATCGTACCGACTGGAGCCGGTTGGCCTCGCGTATTTGTGGCCAGTGAAAGAATGAGCACCTCTAACCACCAATAACTTATGGGTCTAGTGACCGACACTTTAAATAGCTTCGGACTGAATCGGGTGGGAGTTCGAGATGTTCTGTTCTTGACAGGCGCAGGCATTTCCGCACCGGAGCCAACAAGGTTTTTCCTCGGCAGGGACCTGCACAGGATCGTTCTTGAGAATTTCACGAACCTTACAGTGCCAGAAATCGACAACGTCCTGACGAAAGTCCCCTTTGAAAGGAGTTGTGAGTGTATCGACCAGGCCTTCAGGAGACACAAGCTCAGCGCATTTGTGGGAGTCTTTTGGAATCTGATGTCGGAGCTGTTCTTGTGGCGTCCCCAAAATCTTTGGAAGCAGCCCAACCAGTTGCACTCTTATTTTCGGGAACACATTCACCAGGGGGGATCACACATCACAGCTAACCTCGACCAATTTATCGAACTTGACGCGCTCTTCCATTTCGTCCGGACGACCAAAATCTTCGACGATGACACTCCTCTTAGAGATGAAGAGGGAATTCTGTATAAGTTCCATGGAGATTTCACAAAGGATGCCGAGGGCGAGCAAGGATTCGTTTTCAGTGCGATTGAGAACGGCTTTAGTAACACGGTTCAAGGGTGTTGGGATGCACTTCTTAACCGGACCAGAGTGGTTGTGGTCTGCGGCTATAGCGGGAGCGATATTTATGACGTAACTCCCTACTTTCGCTCAAAACCCAATGCTCACTTTAACTCTTGCATCATTTGGGTAAAGCATGGAGGTCCTCCGATGCGAAGGTTAACCGGGGCTGGGTCCCCCGACCCTGACATGATTCTTTCCAAGTTCAGAGAAAGGGCGGTCCTCGCCGGGAGAGCTGGTGACGTTCTCAATGAACTGCTGCCTGCCTTGCCACGGGTGACATACCCGCTGAAACACCGCCTTATCGCATTTCTGGTTCGCCTACATCTGATCGGTTCAGTGCGTGCCGGATACACACAAACGTTTAAAAACTCGGTCGAGTCATATCGGAGAGAATACGCCGACTTCGACGCCTTCAAACGCATGGCTGGGGCAGAAGTTTTGGCCGTGCTTGCAACGATTCCTTAGTCTTCTCACGATGGCCGCTCATCACCAAAAGGACCCCGCCCTCGCCGACCACCTCGCGTGGCTGGGCTACGTGCAGCCGGACGGGCTCGTGGTCTCCGCGCCGGCGTTGGTGGATGCTCAGGCCATTATTGATCGGGCGCAGCTGGGTGAACTTCAGCGCCGCTTCTCTGAGCACGTCACCAGCCTTCGGCTCACCGAGAGCGACACGGGGGAAACTGAGCCAGGCATCGAGAATATCCAGCGGTTGGTCACCGACTTTCTTGGTTGGCCCTACAACCTGCTCGTCGGCGTTGATCCCTCGTGCCCCTTGCCGGAATCGCTCTACGTTGCTCTGCCGGAATTTCAGGAGACGTTGCATCCCTCCTGGGCAGTCAAGAATCCGAAAGCAAAGGGAGACGATTCGCCATTGCTGTTGCTGGTCCAAACGCATCCAGTGACCGTGGACTTGGACAAACCGGTGGCGGCCTCGGATCGAAACTGGCACGCCTCGCCCGCGAAGAAATTCGAACGCCTTTTGCGGGAAACCGGTGTTTCCATTGGCCTGCTGACGAATGGAGTTCAGTTCCGGTTGGTCTATGCACCCCCTAAGGAAAACTCAGGCTCATTAAGCTTTCCCGTTAGTGCTATGGCTGAGGTTTCCGGCCGCCTTATCCTGGGTGCGTTTCAACTTCTCCTTGGCTCATGGACGCTTTTCACCGCTCCATCCGATGCACGATTGCCCGCACTGTTGCAGCGGAGTCGCGATTATCAGGCCAGCGTCTCTGAAGTTCTGGCGGAGCAAGTTCTGCACGCGCTGTATGAATTGCTGCGCGGCTTCGAGGCTGCCGACGAGCGGGTCGGCGGCAAACTCCTGCGAGGGCTGGCCGCTAGCAAACCATCTGACATTTACGGTGGCCTCGTTGCTGTCCTGCTTCGTTTCGTGTTCACTCTGTTCGCCGAGGATCGTGGCTTGTTGCCATCCAGCGGGCTCTACGTGCGCAATTACTCTGTGCACGGTCTTTTCGAGCGACTCCGTGCCGATGCCGAACGGTATCCAGATACCATGGACCATCGGTTCGGCGCATGGGCGCAACTGCTCGCGCTCTTCCGTGCCATACATGGTGGTTGCCGCCACTCTGAGCTGAAAATGCCTGCACGGCACGGACATCTTTTTGATCCTGACCGCTACCTATTCCTGGAAGGCCGGACATCATGTCGGGATCCGATCGACGCACTGCCCCTGGTCAGCGACGGCACGATTTACCGCATCCTGGAGAAGCTCTCACTCCTCGAAGGCGAGCGAGTCAGCTACCGCTCCCTGAGCGTGGAAGAAATCGGCTCCGTCTATCAAACGATCATGGGCTTCGCTGTTGAGACCGCCACCGGCACTGCCATTGCCTTGAAAGGCAAACGGAAGAACGGCGGCGTGCCAGCAGCGCCCGTCATCATGGTCGAGGAACTGCTGGGCGTTCCTGCCAAAGACCGGGCCAAGTGGCTCAAGGAAAAGGCCGACACCGAACTCACGGGCGAGGCGGAAAAGAATCTCAAGTCCGCGTCAGCCATTGACGACTTGCTGATTGCGCTGGAAAAGCGGATTGACCGCAACGCCACTCCCGGTCCGGTGGCAAAGGGCGGCCTCGTCCTCCAGCCCACTGATGAGCGGCGCCGGAGTGGCTCGCATTATACACCGAGGTCGTTTACGGATCCCATTGTTCGCAAGACTCTGGCCCCCATCCTGAAAGGCCTGGGCGCGAATCCTACACCGGAACAGATTCTGGCGCTTAAGATATGTGACCTGGCCGTAGGCTCGGCAGCCTTCCTGGTTGAAACGTGCCGCCAGTTGGCCGACGAACTCGTCAAAGCCTGGCGGATCCATGGTGCCAGACCGCAGGTCCCTCCCGACGAGACTGAGGAACTCCTCGCCATGCGAATCGTTGCGCAACGCTGCCTTTACGGCGTTGACCGCAACCCTATGGCCGTGGACCTTGCGAAACTCTCTCTATGGCTTGCCACTCTGGCCAAGGATCATCCATTTACCTTTCTCGACCACGCCATCCGTTGCGGAGATTCGCTTGTCGGCCTCACTCGAACTCAGATTGAAGATTTCACCTGGCGCGACACAAAGATCAGCGAACGTCATTTCTTCTCGGAGGAAGTTCGTAAACGCACTAGCGCTGCCCTGCGTGAACGGCAGAACCTCCTCGGTTTGGGAGACGACTACGGCACACCCCAGCTCAAGCGCGCGAAACTCGAAAAAGCCGACGAACTGCTCGAGACGGTGCGTTTCATCGGCGATGCGGCTGTAGCTGCATTCTTTGCGGGGGACAAAGACAAGGCCCGAGAAGCCAATCGCCTAGAACTGGCTGACAGAATTTCCGGTTACCTGAGCAAGGGCGATATCAAACAGCGACCCACAGAGCAGGTGGATGGTCTGCGCGGTGGGCACTTTTCTGTGAACCCGTTCCATTGGGAAGTCGAGTTCCCTGAAGTGTTCGAGCGGCACAATCCAGGTTTCGATGCTTTCGTCGGCAATCCGCCGTTCTTAGGAGGGAAGCACATCTCGACAAGCAATGGCAGAGAATACGTGGATTGGCTATTGATGGCCCATGATCAGACGAACGGTAACGCTGACGTTGTGGCTCACTTCTTCCGGCGCGCGTTCAGCTTGCTTCGCCTGCGAGGTTGTATGGGGCTCATAGCAACCAATACCATTGGCCAAGGAGACACTAGGAGCGCGGGGCTTTGCTGGATCTGCAAGCACGGCGGCACTATAAACGCAGCGCAACGGCGCTTCATGTGGCCCGGCCAAGCAGCTGTGGTTGTTAGTGTGGTATGGATTGCAAAGGATACCGTGTCTGGACCTTTCGACCTTGATGGCCGCAGCGTTCCCGTCATCACCGCCTATCTGTTTCATGCTGGAGGTCACGAAAGTCCCGCGTGCCTTGCGAGTAATTCCGGGAGGTGTTTCATCGGCAGCTACGTGCTCGGCATGGGATTCACGTTTGATGATTCAGATTCTAATGGATCGGCGAACTCTCTGGCTGACATGCAGGCTGTAACGGCACACGACTCCCGCAATTCTCAACGAATTTTCCCATACATCGGAGGCGAGGAGGTAAACGACAGCCCGACGCATACACCCCAGCGTTTTGTTATCGACTTCGGCGAGATGACTGAACAGGAGGCAAGGCGATGGCCGGAGTTGATGGAGATTCTTGAACGCAAGGTCCGTCCAGAACGAAAGGGCAAGCCCGGAAGCTACAGCAAGCAATGGTGGTTATTCGGAAGGCGAAATATCGAGGGACGCCGGGCTCTTTCCTTGCTACGCAGAGCCATTGTCCGCTCCCGAATAGGTAACGCATTCGCGTTCACCTTCCTGCCCAGTAATGTCGTAATGAATGAAAAGACCGTTGTCTTTGCTTTCGACAACCACGCAGCTTTTGGGGTCCTGCAGAGCCGACTGCATGAGATCTGGGCGGTTTGCTTCAGTTCCACCTTGAAGGACGATCTCCAATACACCCCGACTGACTGCTTCTCGACCTTTCCTTTTCCAGGGGCTTGGGAGGCCAACGCTGGGTTAGAGGCGGCAGGACGGGAGTATTTCGAGTTCCGCGCCGCGCTGATGGTGCGGAACAACGAAGGCCTTACTAAGACCTACAACCGCTTCCACGATCCTGAGGAGCGTTCGCCGGACATTCTGAAACTGCGCGAACTCCACGCCGAAATGGATGCCGCCGTCCTCACCGCCTACGGCTGGGCCGACCTCATCCCCAAATGCACCTGCGAATTTCTGCTCGATTACGAGGACGAGGATGATGGTCAGGACGAAGGCAAAGCCCGGAAGCGAAAGAAGCCCTGGCGCTACCGCTGGCCGGACGAAGTCCGCGACGAAGTCCTCGCCCGCCTTCTTAAACTTAATGCTGAGCGCGCTGAGCAGGAGAGGATCGCTGGACAGGCGGATGAAGCCAATGCACCGGTCAGGAAAAGGAAAACGGGAGGAAAGAAGTCTGCTCCCATGCCCGGTCAGGCAGACCTGATCCCACCACCGCAAACTGAACTGTTCTAATCACCATGTCTCGCATCAAGAATCTCTACACCTATCTCATCACCAACCGTCGCGGTGCAGTGGATGAGTGGCTCGAAGCTTATCAAGCCATTACTGCCGACATCGTGGCTGTGAGGGCCGAGTTGGAGCATGGCAGAACCACGCAGGATCCGGCTCTTTTTCAGCAAACCAGGTTCAGAGGCAACGCAGATCCGTGGCGGGATTTCACGAAGTGTCTTCTTTTCGATAAGAGCAACGGGGTCTCCTCTCGGGGGCAGTCCGTCCTCAGCGAAGAGAATTTAGGGCGATTTCAGCAGGACGAAGCGTTTTGCTCGGCCTTGATAAGCCTGATCAGAACGCCCAGCAAACCCAACTTTCAGGCCTTCAGCGCAGCGTGGGAGACCGCCCTCAACACTCACGATCCCGAAGCGAATCGAACACCGTTGTTGGTGAACCGCACATTGGCCGCCTGCACGCTCGACGTCACGAGCACAGTGAATGAGTCCTACTTTAATGTTCTTTACGAATGGATGGTTGATGAAGGCATTCTGAACCGACATGCAGACCCTCGGGCCGACTGGTATGATAAAAACCTTCAGGTAATGGCATTTCTTCGAAATTCCTTTGCTGAGGAGCTTCGGACAGGTGAGGTCAGCGACCATCTTCTGAGCATTTTCATCTGGGAGCTCTACGATAATATCTACAATCCTTTCACCCTCAAAAAGCAGGTTGTAAAATATGGAGCCCCGGGCACAGGAAAGACCTACGTGGCCATCCGCGATACTCGCTTGCTGTTTGATATTTGGCGGGACGCCTACGGTCAAACGACGTCCTACACCCACGAAGGCCATTGTGAGGTAGTCCAATTTCATCCTTCGTTCGGCTATGAGGACTTCATGGAAGGCCTGCGCCCGGTGCTGGATGGTGAAAAAAAAGCGCAGCTCACACTTCAAAACGGGGTTTTCAAGAAGTTTTGTATCCGTGCAGGCCGATGGGAGAAGGAGGTCTTTTCGATCCCTGGCGAGGGGCCGGCTTTAGCGAAGAATTGGCAAATGCTCAGAATCCGAACGCTCCGCACGCACCGAAACCACCTCACGGGAGATCATTGGGAGTATATCTTTGACCGGCATTCTGATGATAAGAAAGTTGCCGACGCGGTGCCTCCATTCTTTTTTATCATCGACGAGATAAATCGAGCCGAGCTCTCTCGGGTTTTAGGCGAACTCATGTTATGTCTGGAATATCGTGGCGTCCGAGGTGCGATTTCTACCCAATATTCTGCTCTTAATACGGAGGAAACAGGCATGCTCAAGATGGGTGACGGATACAGGTTTTTTATTCCGCACAACGTCTATGTGGTCGGCACGATGAACACCATTGACCGGAGCGTGGAAAGCTTCGATCTCGCTCTGCGTCGTAGATTTCGGTGGGAACGCATGCAGCCTGATTTGGGTGCTTTACGGCATCATCTAAAAGAACACGACACGCGGGCCGGTAACAGTGCACATCCTTGGGTGGGGCTCGCGGATGATTTGGAGGCTCTCAACAGAAGTATCCGCGACACGGACATTTTGGGCGGCGAATACGAGGTTGGCCATGCTTACCTGATGAACCTGCCATACCAAGAGGCACTCACGCGCACTGATGCAAGGGAGAAGGTCTGGAATGACGGCATCAGACCGCTACTGGAAGAGTATCTCCGCGGCTCAGGCCGAAAGGACGAGCTCATCCCTGAGTTTCAGAAGGCATTCGGAGTTCATGATTAAACCTCTCAGTGAAGTCTTCAGCGACGGCACCTTGGTGGATAACACGCTCCATGAGGTGCATGGAGGTATTCTTACACCCTCCGGAGGAAGAGAAGCGGTAACCATTCAGGAAGGCAACTGTGAGAAGAAAACCCACCGAGCATGGCGTTTTTTGCTGAAAACGTCGGCAGCATTGAACGAAAGCTTGCGGCCAGGTGGGGAATCGAGGGTTGTCCTGCTTACCGGCAAGGATAGCGAGTATGAACACAATACGCGAGATGAGTTTATTTGCATTCAGGAACCAGGAAATCCCGAGTGCTTTTCATTCTCAACCGGCAACCTGATCGGTTCCATCACTGATGAGGTAGATGGCTACGGCTTCACGCTCCAGATCTCCTCACGCTTCGGCAACGAATTCCTCAAATACATCATCGCGGATGCTGATGGATTCCTCGAGTTGCCCGAAGCTGGGGGCATCCAGGACGGTAGCTACGACTGGCTGCTAATCTATCTCTGGTTGGTGAAGCTTAAGAAGGCTTTTCGTCTTGGATTGCCCAAAGCCTACGAGACTCGGGTTGAACGCCTGGCTCAACCACGCGGACGGCTGGCTCCAGTGGACTATTTCCTAAACCAAGAGCGTGCCCGTTACCTTTGCACTTACCGTGAGCACAGCTACGACAACGAAACCACCCGACTGATCGCTCGCACATTGCAGCACCTCGATTCTCACGCCCTGCTGCGGGAGACGCACAGGCTCAACCAGACTTTTCAGATTGCGACTCATGGGCGGCACGCGGAAATCGAGGACCTCCTGGCCACGAAGCCCGTTAGCAATCCGTATTACATCGACTACAACCCTGTAATTACGCTTTCGAAGCGCATTTTGCATAAGGATTTGCTTGAGGTCGGTGACCGATCACCGACCAGCGCCTTCTTGTTCGATGTCTCGATGCTGTTCGAGTATTTCGTGCGAAAGCTGCTCAAGCGACCTGGTGTGGTTCTGCACAGCAAGAACGAACGCCGATGGAGCATCCCCTCCGGTCTTCTGAATGACCGCAGAAGCCTACTACCAGATCTGGTATTTGATTTGAACGGAGCAACCTATGTTTTCGATGTAAAATACAAATCCTTCGATTTTCATTACGGAGTCAGCCGTGAGGACCTCTTTCAATTACATACGTATCTTGGTCAAATCTCGAACGAACACGACATCGCGGGTGGAGGGTTCATTTACCCTATCCGCGAGTCACGATGGAATGCCTATCAACTTGGCACAAAGCAGGGCATCATTTCTGACACCATCAAACAGGGCAGGAAAACGATTCCGTTCCATGTAGCATTCCTCAAAGTGCCCGAGCAGTCGGGAACGCCAAGCGCCGACTGGCCCAAGGCCTTTCGGAAAGCCTTCAAGGTGTATACGGAGGAGTTTGTTTCGACGCTGCTTCATCGGCTGAACAACAGCTCCAAACAATTGCGGATGCCCCCGCTCTCGAGCAATACGAACTAATTTCAGAGCCACATGAACTCTCCCGAAGCACGCGCCAAACTCGTAGAAGCCTTGAGGCTGGACCTTGTTGGGCCCTGGCCCGGTCATGAGTTTTCGAGCGAACTGCTCCCTGAAAACCCGACCAGGTGGTATCTCACGGGATACCTGGTGCCGGAATCTGCACCTGTTGAGCATCGCAGTGATGCCGAAGCGAAGGACGAGATTGACGCCGGCGGGGAAGGAGGCGGAATGGATGACGGCGGAACTCCCGATAAGGCTGCTCCGCCAAGCTTACTGCCGAGTTCCATGGGATTGAGCGTGTTAGTGCCTTCCGGAGTCACAAAGCTTCACGCTGAAGTCTCTTGGGGAGATTACCACTGGGAGGACCCAACCAAGGAAGAAGAGCCTGCCGATGAAGGCTTGGGTTTGAAGGAGGAGATTAAGCCCGATTCCTACGAAATTCCTGAATCTTCGGCCGCCGCTTTGCAGGAAGAACCATCAAAGGATGCTAAGGCAGCACCGCCCCCCAAAGGCTACCGCCGCTCTGCAAGGTCCGAACCGGTCGAGGTTTCGCTGCCCGAAGCCAATGGGAAGCCGGCTGTGTTCCCCGTGCCGAACAGTCGCGGGCTTCGCCTCGTGGCAACCGCTCGCCCGATCTCCCAGGATTCCCACAGCCGTCTGCCGAAAGACACGCGTGCGGTGTGCGTGTTTGTGGTGAACGGACGCCCTCCCGCCGACCATGCTTACCAGGCAAATGCTTTCCAGGCCCAACTCCGGATAAAATGCGAGGCGGGCTTTGTCCCGCGTCCGGATCTCCGGGGCGGAGATGACGGCATGCGTGCCCACGATTGGGATGAACAGGTGGCGGACCTTCAATACCGACGAGCCTTCGATTTTGTTTCGGGCATCGGTTGCGCCGCTGAGCCAGTGGATAGGGTTCAAGGTGGCCAATGCCATACCGTCCAAACCTGCTGGATACCTTCATCAGAAGTTGAATTCGTCGGCCATTTGGATGCGGCTGCGTTGCCGGGTGTGGAACTCGGGATGGAAGCACTCGCCAGTCTCGGCGGTGTCGAGGAAGCCCGCGCAAAGCTCGGGAAGCTGGTTGAACATTATCGGGGGTGGATCGACCTGCAGGCCAGTGAGGTAGCTGCCGAAACTAGTCTGGAGTCCAACCGTCAAAAGTCGGCTAAGGAACTGGTCCGGCGTGCTCGCCTTGCAGCCGACCGCATGGCGGCCGGAATTGAACTGCTGGCCCACGATGACGTCCGGGAGGCGTTTTGCACAGCGAACCGAACGATGGCCAGGCAGGCCCGCCAGCGTGAAGCACAAAAAGCAAACACGACTCCAGAACTCGTTTCCACACCCACTTGGCGGGCGTTTCAGCTCGGTTTCATTCTGCTTAACCTACGTGGGCTACATGATCCTCTGCACGCGGACCGGCAGTTGGTCGACCTGCTCTTCTTCCCCACGGGTGGTGGCAAGACTGAAGCCTACCTGGGCCTTGCTGCTTTTTCCTTGGTCATACGCAGGCTCCGCAATCCCGGCCGCCGCGGTGCGGGTGTGAATGTGCTGATGCGCTATACGCTACGGCTGCTGACCCTCGATCAGCTTAGTCGTGCATCGGCCCTGATCTGCGCGCTCGAATTGGAAAGGCAGGAACGGACGGCCAGGGGAGATGCGCGCCTTGGGGACTGGCCGTTCGAGATTGGTCTATGGGTCGGCTCGGCCGCCACCCCGAATCGCATGGGCGGTCCCGGCTACAAAGGACCGAGTCCCGAGACCACCGCCTACCGCCGATGTCGAGCGTTCCGCAGCAATTCGAAGGCAAACCCGTCTCCAATCCCGCTCGAAAACTGCCCCTGGTGCGGAAAGAAGTTCGACACGCAATCTTTCCGTCTGATTCCGTCCGAGCAGAACCCTCAGGACTTACGCATTACTTGCGTCAATCCATCCTGCGTTTTTACCGGGGATCATCCGCTCCCGATTGTGGCCGTGGACGAGCCGATTTACCGTCGGTTGCCAGGGTTCTTGATTGCCACAGTGGACAAGTTTGCCGCCCTGCCATGGATTGGACCCTCAGGAAAGCTCTTCGGGCATGTTGAGCGCGTCGATAATGATGGTTTCTATAACGCTGCTGAGCCGGGCCGTGGGCAGGCGCTGGGTGGACCACTGCTTCCCCCGGAACTCATTATTCAGGACGAATTGCATCTTATTTCTGGTCCGCTTGGGACCATTGCGGGAGTTTACGAAACAGCCATAGGGCATCTGGCTGAGCGCGATCTTGGAGAAGGCCGGCGGCTGCGGCCCAAAATCATCGCCAGCACTGCTACCGTCAGGCAGGCAGAAACCCAGATCAGGGGACTTTTCGCCCGGCCGCATTCAATGGTGTTTCCCCCTGCAGGACCGAACCGCCGCGATTCGTTTTTCTCCAAAACTCAGACGGCGGACCAAACGCCGGCACGGCTTTATCTCGGAGTCGGAGCACAGGGACGCAGTCTTAAGGTCGTGCTCCTTCGGACCGCTCTGGCACTCCTGTCTGCCGGGCAAACCCTCTACAAGCAAGCCGGCGGCAAATCCCACAGTAACCCGGTGGACCCTTACATGACCTTGCTCGGCTACTTCAATAGCCTGCGCGAGCTTGGGGGATCACGGCGCATTGTAGAGGACGAAGTCACAAGCCAATTGCGGCGCTATAAATCGCGCAAGCGCCGCGATCCGGTGGATGGCCTCTTCTCGAAGCGTGAAATTGGAGAGCCGCTGGAACTCACCTCTCGTGTTTCAACAAATCAGGTTTCTGAAGCCAAACGCCGATTGGCTCAAACCTTTGCTGAGGATGACCACGTGGACATCGCTTTGGCCACCAACATGATTTCCGTCGGGTTGGATATCACGCGCCTGGGGCTGATGGTCGTTCTTGGCCAGCCCAAAATGTGTGCGGAATACATTCAAGCTACCAGTCGTGTCGGACGCGATCCCGCTCGTCCTGGGCTGGTGGTGACACTGCTTAACGTGCACAAACCACGCGATCGCTCGCATTACGAGCATTTCGGTTTTTATCACGAAACGTTTTACCGGACGGTTGAGGCGACTAGCGTGACTCCTTTCTCGCCCAGGGCGCTTGATCGTGCCTTGGCCGCCGCCCTCGTTGCCTTCGCGCGTCATCACGCTGCCGACTTCGGGTCAGCCATCGGCGCAACTAACATTCTCACAAACCGGCCTGCTTTGGATGCTGTTGCCGAGGCTTTTGCTGAACGAGCGGTGTCACACCGCTTTCTGACTCCTCAGGAGCAAGTGGCATTACGTGGCAGGGTGCGGGACCGCTGCATCGATCTGCTCGACACCTGGTATAAGCTGGCGGATATCGAACGCCTCAAGGGGGCGCAGATGCAATACGGCACGGAATTGCCGAACCAGCCTGCGTTGTTGCACGGCTTTCTTGACGAAGCTCTGGCGGCTCTACCGGATGATTACTGGAAGTTCCGGGCCAACCGTTCCATGCGGGATGTTGAGCCAAGCGTGCATCTGTTTCCCCAAATCCTCAAAGGCTGACCTACCATGCGCAAAAGTGAGATTAGATCCAGCCAGCTCCTGACGACCTTTGGGCCGGGAGCGATGATGGATTTGCCTGAAGGTTCGGTGATCATCGGGGGCTTGGACAATTGGCGCTTCTCACCGGGGGCTCAACCGCTGGTGCAAGAGGCACGGCTTGTGGCCAAATTGCGGGCACGGATGGAGAAACCAACCCTGGTTTTGAAATCGCCACCACCTTCAACGGATGATCCCACAGCAGGGAAACCTGGTGTCGTCGTGTGGAAGTTCCCGCGGTGGTTTCTCGTGCAGAACTCTGAACCGCTGGTCGGCCGGAATGGAAACCGACGTCGGCTTGTGCCCGAATCGCAACTGGTAAATGGCAGATACCGCGAGGGGGCCGATAATTACGACGTTGTTCCGGTCCGTTTTGTCCGTGCATGTGAGCATGGCCACGTGGATGATATTGACTGGCCTGCCTTCATCCACGGTTTCGCGGGCGGGTGCGGTGGTAGCCTGAACTTGGAAGAACGGAGCACCACGGGAGCATTGGTGGATGTGTGGGCAACCTGCTCTTGTGGGGAAAAACGCTCGCTCGCTCAGGCCGCGGTCAAGGGCAGCAAGGCGCTCGGCCGTTGCAACGGAGCACGCCCGTGGCTCGGCTCCTACAGCCACGAAACCTGTGACCAACTCAGCCGCCTTCTGATTCGCAGCGCCAGCAACGCCTATTTCTCCCAAACGCTCTCGGTTATCTCCATTCCAGACCGGAAGGCGCCACTCGATGAGGTGGTAAAGTCGCTATGGGATGATGGTTTGAGCGTGGTGGCGACAAATGCCGCGGTGTTGCCAGTGATGCGACAGATTCCGAAAATTGCGACCCGCCTGGCCGGCATTTCGGATGCCGACATTCTGGCCAGCGTGGTCCGAGTTGCGGCGGGTGTAGCACAGTTTGCCGACCGGCCCGTTAAAGAGGTCGAGTTTGAGGCTTTTGCAGAGGCCGCGGAGGAACTTGGAAGCGATCAGCCGGATGGTGATTTCTTCGCCCGGGCTTTGCCGAAAACCGTGTGGGATGCCCAGTGGATGGCTCCAATAAAACAGGTGGTGCTGGTTCATCGGCTCCGCGAAGTGGTTGCGCAGGTCGGATTCACTCGATTCGAATCGCTTAGCGCGGACATCAACGGTGAGCTTCCCGATGAATTGAGCCTCAACATCAAAGCGGCACCATTGGCCAGGGATGCTGATTGGTTACCAGCGGTCGAAAACCGAGGCGAGGGTGTGTTCCTCTTGTTCGATGCGTCTAAAATTCCCGGCTGGCTACAAAAGCCCGTGGTTCAGACTCGCTCGAAAATGTTGCTGAACGGATTTTCTGCTTGGGAAGCCGCACATCTAAACAGTTCACGCGAATTTCCGGGTGTCCCTTATTACTTGCTGCACACCTTCTCGCACCTCCTGATGACGGCCATTTCGCTGGATTGCGGCTACCCGGCCTCTTCTTTGCGAGAACGTATTTACGCTTTGCCAGCCGAGGGAGTATTGCCCGATAGGTATGGAATTCTGATATTCACTGGGTCCTCAGATGCCGAAGGCACGCTGGGTGGTTTGGTGGAAGCCGCGCGCCGGATTAAGGACTTTACTCGCAAAGCATTGGAGCTGGCATCGCTCTGCTCCAACGACCCGATCTGCGCACACCATCAACCTGGTGAGCATGATCACGCGCCTTTACTTGGGGCCGCGTGCCATGGCTGCTTGCTCGTGCCCGAAACTTCGTGCGAGCAGCGAAACGAATTTCTCGACCGCGGCCTGGCTGTCTGCACGGTTGAAGGCTGTGGGGCTGAGTTCTTCAACATGCCATGAACAGCGCGGACACCATCCTGTCCTCACTTTCGGATGCCGCGCTTACCGGGTTGGCAACAGCGGTTGAGGCGGGATGGCTGAGCGGCAGTTCACCAGATTCAGCTTTCGCCTCTATTGCCGGCGAAAATGGCGCCGCTATCGCAGCGTGGGTGACCAGCCTGGAGAACGAGGCTTTCGCCCCAGCTCAAATCGCCCGGCTGCTCCATTCCATCGTAGCCAGTCGCCATCGGGACCGGGTTCTGGTTCCGGATTTGGTGGTTTCCGGTCCAGATGTGCCGGGCGTTCCAACCGCAGACACCTACGCCGTGGTTCAATCGATGTTCCAGGAAGCGCAGAACGAAATCGTTTTGGCAGGGTATGCTTTCCACAACGGGAAACTCCTTTTTGAACGTTTGGCGGAGCAGAAGCGGTTGCGGCCACAATTACGAATCATTTTCCATGTGGATGTCCCTCGAAAAGGCGGAGATACGAGTTCCCCAGAAGCCATCATCCTGCGGTATGCCGACGAGTTTCGCACTCGCCATTGGCCTTGGCAGCCATTTCCCGAAGTCTATTTCGATCCGAGGGCTCTCGAGGCTGACTCACACTCCCGTGCCAGCCTCCACGCCAAGGTGGTCGTCGTGGATCGCTCAACGTTATTTCTGAGTTCAGCGAACTTCACGGAGGCTGCACACCAACGAAACATCGAAATGGGCCTTCTCTCTCGCGCGGTTTACTTGGCCGAACAGGTGGCCTCTTATTTTGAAGGTCTCCGCCAGTCCGGCCACCTGAGGCGCCTTCCAGATTCGGGACACAGTTGAAGCGAACCCTTAAGTCGTACGCCCCCCTCTCCTTTTCGATAAACCACACAACAATCAGGTGCCATCCAAAATGAAAGTGACCAAGAGTCCTCGAAAGGCACGGGAAGAAACATTATCCCCCAGAGACTATCGAACGATTTTGACTCCAGAACAAAGAGCCTGTCCGTTACAACTCTCAATTGATCCAGGATTTATCCATCATCGAAAAATAGAGGCCATTGTCCAGAAGCCAGGGATGGATATAATCGATAACGCGATTTCCAAGCTTCCGCATGATTTGCCCGAATGGGTGAAAGCGATGAGGATTGACCACATTTATAAGGACGTCTTGTTGGACTTTTGTAAGGCAATCGGAGTAAAAACTTTGCAAGAGGTGTATCTTAAACAGCGTGGTCATTTATTCTGTTCGGTTGAAAAGTTTGGCGCCGCTCCAGATATCTACCAAGCAACACGTACGAAAAATCGTTGGATATCTCCATTCCCCATCGCGCAAAGGGTTGAGATTCATTACACAACAAAACTCGTTACTTCTGCTACGGAAAAAATGCGACTGCATCGTGGGGGACATCTTCATGCGATCGTGGCACAACTGGATCACGTTGCCGCCGCCACCACCGTCTTTGAGCCGCTTCTCATCGGAGGGCCATGGCTTGTACCTGGAGATGTAAAACCTAGTTTCGACATCATGTGGCACGGCTATGACTTCTTTGAGAATTATGTCGAGGATTTTGATGAGTTTAAAAATTGTCGACAGTTCGAAACTCCAAAGGATTCGTCGGTAATGAAGCAGATCTCAGAGCAGGCATTCAAAATCAGCATTGCCAAAATTTTAGGGGATTCCACAGAACCAGATTGGGGTGGGGAAACATCCGATTTTTATTCCTCACATCTTCACCTGAATGGCCGAAGGGTAAAGGCGGCCTTCCTTTTCAAGGGTCCAAGTCGATACTCGCCAATGAAACTCACTCATCTCGGCAAGAATAATGATCAGATTTTACGTCTCGCGGAGGAGCCGGCAGATATACTCTTCGTGCAACATTGTCACGATATCTCTCCCGTAGTTAGAAAAACGCTTAGGGCATTTGCGGTGCAGCCAGGAAACCCGCGCCGATATTGTCTCATCGACGGTCGAGATTCTCTTAAGCTGCTGAAAGCGTATGATCTCCTAAACCAAGCCATCGAATACACAGACAGGCGTACGCAAAAGCGGAAGAGAAATTGACGGACGACTCGAAGCCATGTCGCGGCGCAGCGTTACTGTCTCAAGGCGGACTTGCGATATAACACAAAGACGTTTTCCCATTTTCCCTTCCGAGTTTGCCGACAAACAAGTCAAATTCAAATATGACATTTTTGACTTGGACGTGGGCGAGCCGTGTCAGGACTGCTTTTGGGATAAACCGACATATGCTTAACCAGCTCTTATTTCTCCGGCAGCGGCAAAATACCAAAAACCAATCCTTCCGGGCTGTAGTTCAATGTCCCCTCCAGCCGGAAGTGAAAATATCCTCCGATTTGAATCGCCGACTGCTCAATGGACGAGGGCAGATTAAGTTCGTTAAAACGCCCAACGCTGAAGGTGCATTCGACTGTTTTTTGAAGTGAGCCGACCTCAGCTTTGTATCGCATGATCTCGTCGAATTCCTGAGCAGACGCGAGTAATAGTAATTCCTCTCGAATGCCCAGAAACAGCAACTCTTTCGCTGAGACCTGTAAAACCACACCGCCCGCAGGACCATCTGTGACTCGCGACTTGGACATCATGAACGTGGAGTGCCTACGAGTAATAAAGTTGAAAGACTCAAATCCGAATAATCGGCCATTTCCTCGGCGTAAAGGCTCGCCATTGAGCTCGAATGGATTTTCCATAACCTCCATGTCTGCGACTCGTGTAGCCAGGGCGGCAGCCACAGAAGATCTGGGACTGATGAAGGAAATCCAGTCGCGCAAATGCCTCACGCGGTTGAGCAGCCGGAACCGTCTCGGATCCTCATCCACTTGATCAGGTGGTGGATCAGTAAGTAGGCAGCGCACGTTTCCAGCCTTTCTTCCGTCGACCACTGTGATTGTGCCGTAGCGGAGACTCGATGGATGCGGGTCCTTCCCTTGCTTCGCCAACGCGATCAATTTTGCTTTCTTTTCGTCGATCTTTCGTTTCTGAGCGGCAACGACAGAAGACAGCTGCCGATTGTCTTCCACCGAGCTGCCCTTGGTCTCTACCTGCACGAATGATTCGCCGTCACTTGCGATTTGGAAATCAAATGAAGGAGGGGCACCGCGGCCTCGGCTTTCGGGGATCGGAAGCCAGTCGGCTTCCGTCAAGTTGTGGACGCGGTTCATCACGGCCAAGCCAATTGCCTCTCCGACGTGCTCCGACACCTCAGTGAGTTGCCGCACGGCTCCCTCAGGCCTGCGCAGCGTGTCCCCTTGGCAATCGATGCACTCGCCTATTGCGCTCAGCCAGAGGTGGAGTTTTTCGCCAACACTGCGGTAATCTTGATAACCGGGCTGCCCAAGTTTAATTCGATGAAAAAGATAGTAAGAGAGAAACTCAGCTTTCGGAATCTCGGCAGGCTTTGCTACAAGCGCCTCTAAGACCGGAGCTGTGTGATATCTGAGAAGCTTCATCTTCTCCATAGCGTCGTAAAACTGCACGTCTACGAGAATAGTTGCTTGTGCCAAGGCTGCGATCGTCATTGCGGTTGTTGGTGCGGGGTCCTTTGGAAGGTTCCTTGCTTTGGGGGGAAATAGTCAATGATCAAGGTGCCTGTGGAAATACAAGCAAGACCAAGCAGGAAGGATTCTGTTTACGCGCCGCAGTATTGGAAATTTGGTGTGGGCAGCTTCAGTATTGAGATGAGGGTTCGATTCCCTTCACCCGCTCCAAGCTTCTGGCTCAGAGACTTACGCGAAAATTTCTCAAAAAGTAACAACAAAAGTAACAACAGTCGTGCTTTCCTGAGGGGTAGTCAGGGAGCTGATCTCTCGGAAAAGTGGTTACGCGGCGGCGATAAGCCTATCAAGACCCGGAGTTGCATTCCCTAATCTCTCCCGGACGAGAGGGACAACCTTCGTGCGGTCTTCTTAGGCGGTCATGGCGGACCGCCAGCAGAATCGCCGAACTATTCCACTGGGAGCAATTCAGCCAAAATTCCCGGGGCGTATGCAAAAGCGCCTCCTGTTCATCCCCTTGACGCCTTAGCACCCCAGCGCCTCTGGGTTGATTCCGTTGTTTTTTCCCGGTCTGGCCTCGTCCTCGTCACTACCGTGCGACCAGGGCAGAGTCCTTAAAAACCCTTCCATGATTGAACGATGCCCCTCTCTTTCGGTCAGACATTAAGAACTTAAACGGTCAATGCGTTCAATAAGAATGGCTGCAGCAGCCGGGGTATGCTGCGCCGCCGTGGCTACCTTCCTAGTGCTTGAGCAGCACCAATCTCTCACGGCTCTTCGCTCAGAGGTTGCTAACCAGAAGGCCCAAAATATGCGGCTAGCAGCGCAAGCCCTCTTTTTCTCAAATAGCCTGAACCGAATGTCCGTTCCTGTCCATTTGGAGGAACCACCCCCAGGCCTACTTAAACTGAGAGGAGAGATTGCCGTTCTTCGCCGACAGCTGTCAGAAGTCCAACAGAGTGCTCGCGAAACAAATCTGGGTTCCGCCGAAGTTTTTTCCCCAATGTATGCTCAGCATTTGCGCACTCGAGGGGAAACGGCGTGCCTGCGCCTCAAAGCGTTGTGCGATCAACTTCGGGATAAACAGGCCAGCGCCGATACGGACGGCTTTGTGCAGCAGATTTCGGCCATACTCCCCCATGATAGCATACTCATCAGCCTTCAAGAGAAACGAGCGCAAGCGCTTCAGGCCCTCACAGACCCAGGCCTCGAACCTGACCAACGTGAAGCTTTGAACCAATCGGTTAGCGAAATAAGCAAAAAAATCAGTGACCGGGCAAATGGGATGCTGCAGGGCTTAGATACTGAACAAGCTGCTTTGAAGGAGCTTTTTGATCGTCTGGATAACACGTCCGGAGATGAGCGGATGCGTCTCGTCGTGAGAATTTTGGATTTCGTATCGGCCATTGAAGAGTAAGACCGAGAAAGGGGTCGCCCATTAAGGCAGATGTCAAGCAGGTAAAAAAGCTTCCGTTCCCAAGTCTTTCTCTTTGGGCTGACGCTGCCGAGTTGCGCTTTACAGGCTGCTACTCGAACCTGTGATTTCGTCTTTGATTCCGGACCTTTTCCCCACTGTCCCAACCTTTTCTTCCTCGAAAGTGTCATCGGATTCCTTTCGTGCTTAACGTGGCATTAAGGCACAGGCTTTGAAAACTGGGCCACGACGGAGCCGGAGAGCAGCGGATCTCTCACAGTGCCTAACCGAATTGAGCGCATTGAGGCTTCCATGCTCGCCCTCCTGGAAAACTGGCGGCTCAAACCCGCGGTGCAGGCTCTCATGGCCTTCCGTGGTTTCCAATTGGTCGCTTCCATGATCACCGTCAGTGAGTTGGGCGATATCCACCGCTTCGAGCACCCTCGCCAACTCATGACCTATCTGGGCCTGGTTCCCACCGAGTCCTCCAGCGGGCCGCACCAACGCCTGGGCAGCATCTCCCGTTGCGGCAACTCCCATCAACGCTGGCTTCTGACCGAATGTGCCGAGCACTACGCTATCTCTCCCAAAATCAGCAAGGAACTCTCCCGTCGCCAGGAGGGACAGTCCGAGGCTACCAAAGCCTTGAGTTGGAAGGCTCAGAATCGTTTGCACTCCCGCTTTATGAAACTCCTGAGCCGACGGCTCCAACGCAACAAAGCCAAGGTCGCCGTCGCCCGGGAACTTTGCGGTTTTGTGTGGGCCCTGCTGCGTTCACAGGATTGCTACAAGTCTACCTCCACCAGCACCCCCGGTTAAACCCCGGCCTCATACCGGATTGAAAGAAAGAAAGAAAGAAAAGACAAAGACCGCTTTTAATAAAAAAGCATTGAGAGCTGACACGTGGTGAAGCGACGGGTGCGGTGGCCAACCCTCGAGATCGTTATGGGACGGCTCTTCGGAGTCGACTCCCGCGCCTAGAATGAGGACAGGGCCGCGGTGAATTAAAAAGATGCGAACCGGTCCGAAGGGAAACCTTCGGACAACTCGCGAATATCAGCATATCAACCGCCGGGTAACTCAAAACACCCTCCACCCTCGCTTCACCTCCTGCCGGCTTTCAATGATGATAATCGATGAAAAAATCGAACCAGAATTCTTTCGCCCCTTGACAATATCTCAGCCATATCAACGGTCGTGGTGAGCGGTGCCGGACCAATGAGGCCACAATGCAAACACCAGCGCAAATCCGGCATCCGCTCCGGCACGATGGTTAGCCTGGTTCAATTGGAGTTCAAACTTTTCTCTAGGACAACAATTTGCTGACGCTTTGCCACAACTGCCGGGTGCTGGTCCGTGTATTTTCTCACAAGGTCGTTGAGCTCTTCGAGAGCCTTCTGCAACTCGCGGGCCTTCTGGAGTTGCAGCGATGGTTCTGAACTCCCCTGCAGCGCAGCAGCTCTCTCCAACCCGGCAATTTGCTCGTGCTTTGCAACAAGCAACGGGTGCTGGTTGGTATACTTCGTCAAAAGCTCGTCGAGTTCTTCGCGGGCTTTCAGGAGCCGATACAGCGCAACAAGTTTTTCCAGGTTTGCAATTTGCTCCCGCTTCATTAGAACCCGCGGGTGCTCGTCCGTGTATTTTGTCAATAGCTCTTTGAGCTCTTCCCGAGGTTTGTTCAACTCATCCGGAGCGCTTCGGGGCGCTTGGGACGCCAAACCGGCGCCACTTAGCAGCACTGCCAAGCAGACAGTCCACAGAATTTTCATAAGACCTTATGTGTTTCTGGTTCCTCAGTTGCGTGCAATTTATACCACTGGAAGATCGGCGCAATGGGATTTTTGGCTATGAGGTCTTTCCAAATCGTCATGCCACCCTTGCAGGTGGCTGCTGAAGCAGCCCGGCTAAAGACATTAACTGGGAATGCCGCAGAGATCGCCGTTGCAAGAGTGTTCGAATCAGGCGAAACAGTTCCGTCGAAGTCGTAGAGAGTAACAGTTGAAATCTCGGAAACGATTTCGGCAAGCCGGCGTTGTGAGGCACCAACCCGCTGCTTCTGAATACCGAGGAAACCACCCATCGCAATGATCGCCGAGAGGATAATCAGAGATAACTTGGCGGTTCGGTTCACGGTACTGCGAGCAACGCCCAACGCGTCGGGTCAACGACCCCGCGACAATGGATTCCCGACTACAACTGTTGCGCCATCGCGGGGTTCGTTGCAGTCCGATTGTTATATGCCGGGTAGTTCATGCGGCCGTCCGTTGTGCATTCTCTGGGCGGCTGTCGAGCGCATCGCGTGCTTTACCGCCAAGCCATAAGTCCATGTTCAGGCGTAGGAACACATAGATGCCCGTCCTCTCAAAAACCTCCTTTTCTTCCTCATACCAAGCGCGGCAGGTCCGAAACATCTTTTCGATTTCCTCTGCTGTGGCCAATTGATCTATCCGAAGCCCCGCCTTCTCTCGGTATTCTGAGTCGAGGTGGTCAAGAATCGACCTGGTGAGTCGATTAAAATCATACTCGTTGGTTTGCCAGCCCAGAGCATTCCTCGATTTCGCCTCCTCGTCAAAACCGCGAAGGTGCGCGTGACGCTTGTTTCTTCGAGGCGCGAACTTTTGTTGGAGATCATGGTCCATAACACGACCACATATAACGTTTCGAGTGAGCGACCGCCGGGGACAGCACGGGCGGAGCGCAAAATCTGCTTCTGAGTTTGTGCCCAAGCACGGACGGAGAAAGGCACCGGCGTTCGACTCCACTCGATTGTTGGCTGAGGGCTGATGGATAGTCATTCGTTGTGTTCCATCTTCTTTCGCCGCGCGAGAACCCTATCTCCAGCTGATAGGCCAAACCGCTCGATGTCATTATTGACCGTCATTACGTTATTCTTAATGATAGGGTTCCGCGCCCAGCCCGGAAACAAATTTATATCGACCTCGCCTCCAGAAACCGCAATCCATCGGAACAAGGCCCGGCGGAGAACAGCGTTTGATAAAGGCAGACCGCCTAGACGACAATTGCCCTTCGTATCCACCGTAACCTGGAAAATCCTCGGGCACGTGATACCGTTGGGCCCGGTGCTTCGGATGAGGAGCACAAGCAGGACCCCGGTGATGACGAACAGAGCAACAGTCTCCATGCGGTCAAGTTTTCGTCTTTGTTCCGCAGTCATTTTAACGCCACTGAAAAGGATGGCTACCATCAGTTAACGCCCCGGCTTAGGAACGCCCGGCCACTGGCTCACGACTGCGAACTGCAGCGCCACGCGGGCGTTGCCTGCAGCCGGCTGGTTGGGCTCTGGAATATCTCTGCGGTCTCCGGCGCTTTTCATCCTATCTACCAGGTTCAGAAAGTTTGCCCAAGCGAACGCTGTCGCTTTCATTGATAATTGCAAGCTTATTGAGGATGAGAGTTGTCTCGATTGCGTAAAGTACCTCCTCTTTGCTCAGAGGCGTTTGCGTCGCGAACCAGACGAACCTGTCTCCCAGGTCAGGCGAAGTGATTGCCTTTTTTCCAGACATCTCAGCGTACAGTGCTACCAAGCGGTCAGCGCAGTGCCTGCTAACCTGTGCCAGGTCCGCTTCGAATTTCCTGGAGTCCATAGGGACAGGGGTGTAGGTCCTGAGCAGGCCGACTACCGGCACGTCCTTTGGATTGAACAATGGAGCGTCTGGCCTCGGCTTGGGAGCTTGCGCCCTTACACTGCCCGCCTGTGCTTTCGGGACCACCTGCATGAAGTGCTCTCCGTCATCGACTACCACGATACCGTTGAGTCCTAACACTGTAGTAAGTGCGTAAACCGCCTCTTCTCTACCAAGTGCGCATACGGTCCTCAGATGCACAATCAGCGGCGGCAGTGGGCCAGGTCTCAAAATAGTTCTGTTCCTTAGCTCAGCGTAAATGGAAAGCACTTGCTCCAAGTCAGTTCCTGGAAAACTGATCGCACCGGCTGGAATGGTTTCCTGGCCCGCCAACTTGGAGACTTCGGTTCCGCGTAGAGGAGGATCCTCGGCTGGATCGCCCATTGCGGTGGAAAAAACCCGCACGAAATGAGGGCCGTCTTGCAGGATTGTGATTCCGTTGGAGGCGAGGACGCCCTCGATTCGAGCGATGGCAGTTGCCTTGTCGGGTGACAAGCCGGAGAGGCCCAAGTCCCGGGGAAGTCGCAATCGCGAGGATGCGAGCACGGTCTTGCCTGCCAGATCAGCGTAAGTTCCAAGCGCATTATCCAAAGCGGCAGGCTCCGCTTGGCCAAGTGTGGAAACTGGTTTCCCCGGACCGCTCAAGCCCTCTGGCTGGGCAATGCACATGCTCTGCGTCGTCACCAGGAGAGTCGCGCAGAAAAGTGTGGCGACGGATTTCATTTTAAGCGTCTTAGGGCCCCAACAGTGCCGGTCATCGACCCGACGATTTTGGCCTCCAGCATGACATCCAGGCGGCGCCGGGCTCGCTGCAGTTGGCGGGTTAGACGGTTTTTGTTGCATCTTGTGATTGTCGAAAAACCGCTACCGCAGTTCTGTCGTGCTGCAGGACAACACTGCAGAACACCCCGGTCTCGGCATCGTAAAACAGCTGGTTTGGCTCCTCACTGCAAACAGAGCGGAAGAAAGTCTGAACAATCCGGCCCACCGCAGCGACCTGATCGCCTTCCAACCGGAACACGGTAAAATCAACAATCCCGGCGGGAGGAGCTTCGAGTTGCCAATCACAGGCCAGCCGAGGCAGTCGCTTACGCAGCGAAGAAAATCCGAAACGCTCGCGAAGATGCTTCGTGAATGCGTCGCCGAAGTCAGCTCCTCTTTGCGGCATCAACAGTTTACTGATTCCATTTAAGTGCACCTCTTAATTGAGGGTCAACGACCTCCTTCAGCCACAGCCGCTAGGGAGCCAAGCCCCGACGAAACCAAAGAGCGGCCAATCTTTCCCAGCCGTCCAAAGCGAAAAGGGCGGCGGCTGTTGGCTGCAAGGAGCTGGTTCGGCGCGTGGCAGTGGTCTTGCCTCATCATTCTGGGACCATGCTTAGTGTCGCCACGTATGGCTTTTCTTTGCCGAGTGGAAATGTGCGCGGCAATCTGAGCTCCGAGGTTCGTGCCTTGTATCGGTCGGAGAAAGCACCGTGTCCGCGAAAGTAGGAATACTGACGTTCGCTACCGACATATTACATCGGTCCTCCGAATGGCTTCAAGACCCCCATCCACAATTGGTAGTGGTCCTCATTTGCCCTGCGGACATACCCAAGCGAATGGCACCAGGCGGCCATCGATGCAAGAACCGCTGCTACCAGCAGCAAGCACATCGTACGAACTATGCTTCGCTGTGACATACTCTACGCCGAACGGCGGAAATGAGCGACTGCCGCCGAGCATGCACATCGGGCGTGAAAAGCGCATACGAGCGTCAAGCCCGCTTCGAGCGCACTAAGGCTGCGGCAGTTCGTCTCCATAGACTCGTTAAGTCTCAACTTGGCAATTCTCCCAAACAATACCGGTTGGAATTTTCTCTGCAGCAAATCGGACTGCGTCATCAACGGTAGGAAACGGCGGGGAGGACACCCACCAGAATGTCGTCGGTGAAAGTTCATCGAAGACCACCAAAAACCATGTTTTTCCCCGATAATGTTCAGCCCGATCTGGCCAATTGGGGTTACGGGAACGCACGAATTGCTCCATGGTCGCGAAATTGTCCACGGAAACGATGTAGATATTTTCACTCGAAACATCGGGGTAATGGCATGCTCCACGGCGCTCAATCTGTTTCCAAAGCTGGCTCATGGGACTTAACAGCGCTGGTCAGCGGCGCGCCGACCAAGACTCTCAGCACGGCAACCGGACGCAATCGGCGCGTCCGCTGCGGCAGGCGGGTTCGGCACCAAAGCTTGCAATTTGTTTGAGGTTTCAGAATCCACCCGGAGGCACAAATGTCCAAGATTCTGGATGCGGTTGATTGTCCCGATTCCAATTCTGGGCACTTTTTTTGGCGCTGAATAAATCTTCTATTTTAATCGCCTTGACGTGCGCATCACAAAAAACGACGTTGAATCGATCTCCATGCTGTGCTGGTTTCTGGAAGGCATACTCGTACTTGGGCTGTATCCTTGCTGGATAGCAAGTGGTGTCAATGGATCCGTAAAAGCCGTCGGGTACGCTGGGATTCGGGTACGGGCCACCTCTGCAATCCATCATTGCAAACATCTGGCTCGGGACAATCACTTCACTGTCCCGTATAGGGGGGTACCCGGGCGCGTCAAAAGCAGCGCCAAGCCCGAGGACCTGCCCGTCAACTGGGACACTTCCTACACCAATGCCATTGTAGCTATAGCTCCCGTAGATATCGAAATATCCCTTGCCGTAAACTATCCCGCGGTATGCTGGACAGTGGTAGCTCTGATTTGTCCATGCGATTTTGTAATACGGGGCTAAAGCGTCTGGCCAACTTTGCACCGTCAGCGGGCTCGGCGGACTAAAGCGACCTCCTATCGAGTAAGGGTACGCTTTCGCGTCTTCAACATACATATTCAAGGCTAGACCCATCTCATGCAGGTGGTTCTTGCAGGCGGTCGAAAGCGCCTGCGCCTTGCCTCTGTTGAGCGCCGGAAGCAACATCGCCGCCAGAATCGCAATGATGGCGATGACGACAAGAAGCTCGATCAGGGTAAATGCTTCGCGTTGATCTGCACGCGCTTCAGCCCGGCCTTTGGTGAGCTTGCTTACCATGGCTGAAAACATGCTAACCCGCTCCGACTCGCTTGTCCAATCATGCCCATTCTCAAAACCGCAGGAACGGTAATTCGCCAAACGCATCGGGTAAACGACCCCGCGCCAGTTCCTTCCCGATTGCAACAGCATAGGAATCCTTCCTTTGTTCCCGCCTAAAAGGTTAGCATTTTCGCGTCAAGCTCGACCCGCTAGCGAGTATAGCGATGAAAACGATCAAGAAAAGCTCTGACCGGCCAGACGCGTTGCGACTGAGGAAGGATTGCTTCGCGCTTTCCCAAGCTCTGAGTCAAGGCGGGAAAAGGATGCTGTCGAGATGTGGCTGGTGGTCGTTGTTCCAGCGCTGCGCGACCACGGCATTTGTTACAATGAACAAGTCTTGCGGCCGGAGGCTTTCGACGTGCCCGTCACAAAAGCCAACAATCCACCGACCGCCATGGCGATACTTCATTGCCCGAACCCCGAGATCCGAAACAGGCTGACCTTGCATTACCGCCTTGTAGAAATTCTCTAGAACTATTGGGTCGTTTAGATTTGGTTGTCCCCATACGAGACCTGGAATTCCCGGAGAGTCTCCTGCTAGAGCCGCATCGCCAATAGCAATCATGTCGCTTGGAGTGGTGACGGCGCTTTCCCGGGTTGGACCTGTGGGACCCGGACCCGCGCCGGCAGTCCCGCCAAGTCCCAGAAATCCCTGAAAAGTGCATCCCGCGGAATTGTAACCGTAGCTCCAAAATTTGACGCTCTGATCAAAGCCCCCTCGAACACGGCTGTAGGCGGGACAGGCATAGATACTTGTCCGTGGTCCTAGCCACCCCGTCTGATCGTAGTTAGGTTCGGGCCACGGTGCCCTTGTGTATGGTTGAAGTTGAACGAAGAAAGAGCGCACCCCAGTAGCTTGTGTATGGAAGATGTATCCAGGGTATGCACCGTAATCGTGCACATACATTCCGATCGCCAGTGTCAATTGCCGAAGGTTGTTCCTGCATCCGGCGCCATCGGTTGCTATCTTCGCCCTGTTTAGCGCTGGAAGCAGCATCGCGGCCAGGATGGCGACTATGGCGATGACGACAAGAAGCTCGATCAGGGTAAATGCCTCGCGTTGATCAGCACGCGCTTCAGCCCGGCCTTTGGCGAGCTTGCTTACCATGGCTATCAAGGAAAATTAACCTGCCCGGCTTGGATTGTCCAATGGACGTTTGCGAAAGGGCTACCGCGCCGAACAGTCTCCAGCGGCTCCGCGCCTCTGACTCCCGATTGCACAAATCGGTGTAGTCGCGGAGTTCGCTGCGGCAAGGTAGTCCGGCATTCCTAATCGCTGATCACTGGCCACATTCCAGAAACCCATTCGTCCCGATGTGGCTGATGGTCGTTGTTGAATCGCATGAGCGCGTCATCTCCCTGGCCAAAAAACTTGCTTGGCTTCATGTGCTCGATATGTCCATCGCAGAACGCTGCGTTAAATACCCCGGTATGACGGCCACGAGTCGAGCGTCGTGCTCGCTCCCTCTCTGCGTCATCGCCCACCTGGTATCCGAACATTTGCGTTATCCCGCCGAGCATCGGTTGGAACGGCTCGTCATAGGCGTCGCTAAGCACGATCATGTCGCTTGGTGCCAGCACCCGGGACTCCGGAGTGTGAAGCCCGCTTGGGGGAGACCCGGCTGGATCGAGGCCCAAACCCAAAAGCGGTTGCTCGTCGCTTGTACGCCTGAGTCCAGTCCCCACGTCATTATAGGCGTATTCGCCCTGATTCAGCCCATCCTGCATTTGTAGGGGAATCGGAATTTTTGACCGATCAAAGAGAAAACCGGGACAGTCATAGAGCGGCTGAGTCCAGGTGGTGCGCGTGTACGGCTCGAGCCTCTGGAACCAGCACAGAGCGGGCTCGTTTGTTCCGATCGGATTATTGCCCGGGTAAAACTTGCTATCTTCGACGTAAGCGATCATGGCAATGCCCACCTGGCGCAGGTTGCTCTTGCACCTTGCCAGGTGGGCTGCCCCTTTGGCGCGGCTCAAGGCCGGTAGCAACATCGCAGCCAATATCGCAATAATGGTGATAACCACCAGGAGTTCTATTAAGGTAAATGCAGCCGATCCCGCAGGGCCACATTTCTTGAAATGCACCCTCCCGCCAGTCGCGAGGTTCCTTCTCATGGCTATCCGAAATAGTACACCACCCGGGGCAGCTTGTCGACCACGCCTGGCTTTCCTTTGTTCGCCGAACACTCCGGCTCACCGACTCCGCGGCAATGATGTCCGATTTCCCGCCGGAACGTAATCGCGGGGCTCGGTGCAGTCCGGTAGTTATGCCGCGTTCCTTTTTGCCTCTTTGTTTTTCGTATGGCATTCATGACACCACTTAGGCTTGTTATAGATGTTCCCCTTCTGGATCTCAAAATACCTTTTTTGCTGTTGAGACGTCCAGATTCCGGGCTTGCCGCATCCAGCACAAATAAAATCAATATCCTGGTAATAAAACTTGGCTGAGTAGCCCCCTCCATGATTTTGGGCGTCAGGGTTTGCTGGCAAAGCGCTTTGCGGAACCTCGATTCCCTTCACCAAACGACCCTCTTTTTGCAGCTTTGCCAAGCGCTTTTCTTCCCGTTTGCGTTTGATAGGATTTCTCGAAACCATCTTAGGCATAACGTTCACCATCAGCGGTGCGAGCCAGCCGCCAACAGCGCTCGAATTGTAACTGACATGAACGGCTGGCTCGCATCCGCTGCATGGTGTGGTTGGGCCTTGTGCCGTTCACGACCGACCTCCATATCCTTGCAGCCAGGGCTTGCTACGAATAGACGCGATATCCCCGGCCTGCAGCAGCCGCCAGAGCTGCATGACGGACTCCGCCGTCTGGCTGTTCATGTGCCAAGGGCCTTCCCCCGACTCCCCATTCTCCAGCACGACCAACCCCGATTCGTGAGCCGCTATTGTCCAGCCGCTCTCGTCGGATAACCAGCAATCCGGGTGTTCGGGATCTGGCTGGCGAAGTTCGGTAAGGGCAGTCCGCAATTCTTCTTCATTCGGATTCTTTCCGCCACCGCCCCAGCGTCGTTCCAAGTGGGTAGTCATACGTGCGGCTCAGCCCAACGCTCTCCCTCAGCCATAGCCGCCGGGGAGGCAAGACCCGACGAAGCCGGGGAGCACCGCAGCTTCACGAGCCGCCGAAAACAGAAGGGCCGGTGGCTGTTGGCTGCATGGAGCGGGTTCGGCGAACCGGAACGCCAAAGCGCACCAGCGAACAAAGCGCTTACCAAGACTGAACCGCCGACGAACGCCCCCCAAAGACACCACAGACCTGTGATGCTCCAACCAGTCCTGATCTCGTCGGGTTGCTCCATCGGACGGGGAGAAACATGCGGGACTGGCTCCGGATGGTGCACCCAGCCTCCACTGAATGGTCCAAGGATGAAATCCATCGTGCCGCCGTCCGTGCAGTAATACAGCTTCCCATTAATCAACGCATCCCAGGCCGGAATGCAGAGAAACAACAGGAGGAGCATGCTCATGAAGAACACGCCGACACTCCCCACCGCTCTTGTGATGCTACTGTGCATACGCCGAACTAACGACCGACATCAGCGACTGGCACCTGGAAACAGCCACTGAAAATACGCTCAGCCCAGGAATTCATATAACGACACCCCCGAAGCCCAGCGCGCGTGCCAGATCGCTGCATGGATTTGTTCGGCGCCGTTGGCGCTGGGCAGCCGAAAAACAGACAGCTCATGGCCACGTTTCACGGTGAGGTTGATGATCATTGTTCCAGCGCGATGCGCTTCTCGGCAAATCAAACAAGACATTTGGATTAATTCCCTCAACATGCGAATCGCAAAAGACCGTGTTGTAGTTTTTACCATGACGCTCAGGGTTTCCCTGCGTGCCAAGCGGCGGACCTCCAGGTTCTCCTGGCGTTAGAAGATCAAAAGCGACCCACGAAGTGCCAGGGGGTCCTGGATAGGTAAACTTTTGCTCTCCATCGAATTGTGGGGTCATCAGCCTTGAGTCGGATATGGCGACCATATCGGGAGGAGTTTGAACACTCGCCAAGGACGTTGGTGGAACACTCTTATCCGTGAAACCAAAAAAGCCCAGGCCGAGACATAACGTATCTGACTGACCCGATCCAAGGGCGTTGTACCCATAACTGGAGGCTGGGGCCTGAAACGTGAGCGAAGCGCCTTGATGGCCTACCGGCCCCTTATAACCGAGACATCGAAACACGGGGTAGTTTGTCCATGTTGAACCCCAGGTTGCGTCAACATCCGGATCCGATGGTCCGACAGGACCAGAGGATCCGCTTAACGCGCTTCGGCCGAGATAAGGCTGCAAACACAATTGCCAGCACGCCACCTCAAACTTACCTCCGCCTGGCGTAACGGTTTGCCAAAATGGGTATTTGGCGTCGTTGTCTAATACATACATGTTTAGAGCTAGGCCCAGCTGATGAAGGTTGTTCTTGCAATAGGAGGATTGAGCCTGGGCTTTTGCTCGCGACAGCGCCGGGAGCAGCATCGCCGCCAGAATCGCGATGACCGCGATCACCACTAGCAACTCGATCAGCGTAAATGCCTCGCGTCTATTGGAACACGCATCAGGCCGACCTCTGGCGAGCTTGCTTAACATGGCGTGGCTATCAGAAAGTTCAGCTCCTTTGCTCGGTTTGTCAATGGACCTTCGCGAACGGCGCTAAGGGGTTGCGCGGCCGAACGCTCATCATCACCGGCTCCGCGCCAATGACCATCCATATTCAATTGCATCGCTCTCGCTGAGTCCGCGTGCATGACGCTGGTTCGGCACCGTTCCCGAATGAACGTAAGCTGTTTCCCCCGTTGTGGGCCGTGCATGATCACGGAAGGTTGTCATTGTTCCATCGGCTCTTGTGCGCGGCATTGGTACCAAAAAGTACGTTCGTCTTGATGCCTTCCGTGTGCCCGTCCGCAATCAGCATGTTGAACACTTGGCCATGGGGCATCTTTGCGATGGGCATCGTACTAAATTCATTGTAGTCGGCTATACCAGCAGGGCCAGTGCCGTAGACAGAGACCCTGGAGTCCCCAATCGCGTAAAGGTCGGAGGGAGATTTGATGTCGCTGTCACGCACGGGACGAAAAGGGAAACCGACCCATACCGGCTGACCGAGCCCAGCCCGAATCCAGCCACTAGGACCTATACCACCATCAGCTCCCATTGAGTTGTATGCGTAGCTCCCAAGAGGGACGGCAACGGAGCTGTTGTTAGTCTGACCGTCAAAGACCGTCCATTTATAAGTTGGACATTTGAAAACCCCGTCACCCCATTTTGTATTCGGAAAATACGCACCTACGGCATCAAACCAAAAGGCAATGCCCTTCGGGTTATTGGCAGGGATATAGTCCGAGTAAGGATATGCCCTGAGATCATCATCGACATACAATTGAAGAGCAATACCCAGTTGTCGTTCGTTACCCCTGCATTGGGTCGAAAACGCCTTTTCCTTCGCTCGTGACAAAGCTGGGAGCAGCATTGACGCCAGGATGGCGACGATCGCCATAACCACCAGCAACTCGATCAATGTGAACGCAACCTTCCCTGCTCGCCCGCGCTTCTGCGAGTGGCTTTCGGCTCGACTGCATTCGAGCATCCTCTTCATGGCTGTCGGATATTTTAACCCAGGTGCGCCGAGCTGTCGATGGTGACGATGTGCGCTTTTGCCGAACGCTGCACATCAGCCGCCCCGCGCCGATGGCATTCAGCATGAAACAACGACGTGATCGCGGGGTCAGGCTGCATGTGCTGGTTCTGTGTTCATCGCTCGACAATTCGGCAAACGTCGGTTGGAAACGAAAGGCACCAAAGTCTCCCCAAGACGTGCGGAGCCTTCTCTTTCCACCATTCCGCGGCAGCTTGATCCTTCTTTGCTAGTGCATCAACAGCCTCGCGGCCTCTAACCCAATACCCTGTCCATTTTATTTTGTTCCTGTGCAAAAAAGGAAGCAACGCGAGGAACCAAGAGCGTGGGCCGGTTAGCACGCCGTAGCCGGTGGTTGCTCGCTCTTTTTGGAACTTGGGTGGAAGTGGGATCACGACACCAACCCAACTTTTCCTGATTTCCTCAGGAGCTTCCCCGGGCGGTGTCGCGATTATCTCGATGCACTTCATGGCCGCACAGAACGGTCGCCTTCACCGGCTCTGCGACCATTGATCTCGACATGAAATCCCAACGGAATCGCAGAGTCCGTGTGCAAGGCGTTGTTCGGCATCATATCCCCTCCCCCACGACGGAACGAAACCAGAAACTATCCGACTTAATCGCAGGCGGATCAATTTCGTCCATTTTCTCTATGAAGTGGTCCGCCACCTCACTTGGAATCTGCCATCCAAGTAGGCATCTTTCCCCCCGTGTTGCTGAGTCTGCTGAATAACGTCACGGAATGCTAAGAGTGAACCGGCCAGGCACTCGACGTTGGAGTTCATAAAACAGCACTTCATCTCGTCATCGTGATTAAGATAAACGACTGCACCTCCGGACTCCTCATCGATACAAATCGGGTCCCCAAAGCCGTTTGCCCCGATAACCCTGTAACGCTTGAACGTGTCGCCAGCTTTCCAAAGGTCGGCGGCCGATGGCATTCCAGCATAGTGACGTCCCCCGAAATTGAGGTATGGCGCGGCCGATTCTGGCAACCCCGCTTCAACCAGGAAAGCACGATGAACCTCCGAGATGCGTAATGGGACGACGACCTCTGAGGCGAAGGCAACCAATTTGTCGTCATCGCTTTCCCAGGCTTGCTTGAAATCCGCGGGGCTCACGGCTTTGCCGAACGACCAAAATCACCGAGGAGCGGCATCAATCCGCGCCCGAATTCGAAGCCCGCGCCGATGCCGCTCATTCGGTGCATTGGCTCGTTAGCCGGTGTGGTCGAATGTATCACTCGCGAATCCTCTGCATGATATGGCGTCTAGTCGCGACAACATCAACGCCGAAGTGCCGCAGTGCTCGCGCTGCTCCTCCGTCAGTCTCATCAATCACTCCAAGGAGTAAGTGCTCCGGCTCAATCTCGTGTGCGAAAGCGAGTCTGAATACCGACATGAACGGCGAAGAGCTCCGTGCATCGACGGTCCGTAGCCATGCGGCGCTACCTCAGACCCAGAACCAGCCAGCGCAACGTAGGCACGAAGTTTAGGCAACGCCAATCCTGCGCGCTTCAGCGGACCCGATACGGCTGCGGAACGATAAGCAAGCGCACCCAGCAAGAGGTGCTCGCTGGCAACGTGAGGACAATGAAACCTCTTCGACTCGCGACTGGCCAAAAGCAGAACCCTCTGCGCTCTCTTCGATAGTTGTTTAGGCTCTGACATACATGAACGCCGGCTAACGATGACCTGAGCGATGGCGGCACACACGAAACGCTCGGAATTTCCAGCAAGCGCCGTCTGCCGCCATTCGCTCCAGAGAAGGGTTCGGCTTTTTCATCGCGTGATTTTCAGCTCGATGCGCGCCGACTCTGGTGTTGGTCGCGGCGACGGCTGATACGCTTTTGATTTATATCCTTGCGCGCGAATAGCCAAAGGATAGTGATAAAATCCGAAGTAATCTACCGGCAAAACGGGTGCCCAATACGTTACGACCTGCCGATCTATTGCGAAGGCGCCATTCGTGTCTGTCAAGACCGCGGTGCTGGACTTGTGGCGGTACAACACTTCGGCTCCCACGATTGGAGCACCGGTTCTTTTGTCCACGACCGTCCCATCGATGTGTTTGCCGACCTGCATCCGCACTGGAATGCATCCGGTGAGCGAGCAACAACTGATTGTCAGCAGCACTCGAAGATGTCTCATGCCGAACAATGGCGGTCAGGCGCTGCGCGACCGGCGCCGCCGAATTGCAAGCCTGACGCTACCGCGCAGTCGCCTGCACTAGCCTGGATGGGCAATATGTTCATATGATTCTGCCCTCGTAGTTCGATGGATAATGTGAGAAGCCACCATGCTACCGCCTATCCAGAGCGCGAAGAAGGCGAGTTTGTAAAATCCGTTCACCTCCGCCACTTTTTCCCAAGTCCACCCTGGTTGAATTTGGTCGCCGGCTGACTGATGCGTCTCGGCGCTGGTCCAAAAGCCCAGGGACAGAGTAAACGGCCCGGCGTCCGTGCAACGAAAAGCTCGCCCGTTAACCAGCGTCTCCCAGGTAAGCCATGTGATCAGCAGGGATGCCATGAGACACCCGACAACCCCAGCAATCGTGACAGCGATTTTCATGATGGTCGTGTCGCCCAACTGTGATTCAACGACTGGCGGTTTATGATCATTTCCTCAGCAGTGTCTGACGTAGGCGCAACGTAAGCCGCTGGCCCGGAATGATAAGCAGAGCGAAGCCATCAAGTCCAGCTCATTATTTGAGTGCCGGGTTATGTCAACCGATATTGAAGTAAGCTGTTCATTTCCAGACCACCCCTGCGCAAAAATCGCCATTCTGGTTAGCTGATCCAAGCCCAATATCCCACGTCTGTCACCACCGCTATCAGCCTCATGACCTGCTGAAGCAGGCAGACCGCCTGCACACGAAACCGCGCCCAAGAAGCAATTCTCAAAGCCGGGCTTGCCAGGGAACAGTCCGCGACCAAAACCCCCGGCGTCATTACTCCCGAAACCCCTCGCGACAGCCGGCGAGAAACTCCACCTCCGTTAAATCTTGGCCACCAGCCAATTCCAAAATATGCCGAACTTTCCGAACCTTTCCCAACCTCAAATAATTTTTCCCCTTCAAAAGATTTCCTTCCCTATCAGGTTCGCTGGATCGAGGACGACTCCCCTCTCAAAATCACGGCTCCCCCTATCGCATTGCCAAGCCGAGTGAAAGGCGGCGGTACAGCCGGCAGGGATTGTCTGGGCTGCGGATACCGCGGCATGGGTATGGGAAATCGCAGCGCGTGGAGCACTCGCTGCTACTCGCGGTTTTTGGAATCGATGATGATCGTGACCGGGCCGTTGTTCGTAAGGGTTACCTGCATATCGGCGCCAAACTGTCCGGTCTGAATAGGGCGTCCAAGATCTGAACTGAGCTGTGAAATGAGTTGTTCGTACAACGGAATTGCCACTTGCGGGCGCGCGGAACGGCTGAAGGATGGGCGGTTGCCCTTTTTGGTGCTGGCAAACAGAGTGAACTGGCTGACGAGCAGAATCTCGCCGTGAATGTCCTGGACGGATCGATTCATCAGGCCGTCGGCGTCGTCAAAAATACGCAAGCGCGATATCTTCCCGCTGAGCCATTGGATGTCTTCGGCAGAATCAGAATCTTCAATCGCCAGCAGGATGAGCAAACCTTTGGCAATGTACCCGGTGATTTCAGCGTCGACGGTGACGGTGGCTTGTGAAACCCGTTGAATCACCGCGACGCATAATTGGGCGAGTTAGGAGAGTGCCCCATTGGGCATCAGCGACAACGCGCTATCATGGCGGCATGGATACAACCGAATTTACCAACCGGGTACAGGATTGGCAGAAACGCGCAGCCGAGACTGCGAAGAACGTTGGGCAAACCACAGATAATTACGTCCGCGAAAACACTTGGACCACTTTGGCCATCGCGGCGGTTCTGGGCTGCGTGGTGGGTTATTTTTTGACCGCGAATCGCGATTAGATCAGTGGGAGGTTTTGCCAGGCAGACAGCCGAGTTTGGCAAAGGCGATAGCGTAGGCGAGGAAACCGACGATTAAAAGCCAGGGATTGCCTTTAAAAGTTAGCAGCATTCCCAGTCCCAGCACTACGCTGATCAGCAAATAGGCAGCAATCGCCAAGAAAAATTTCATGGCGGAATAGTAGCCCGCTTTCCCAATTCCGCAAGCCCGACGAATGCTCAACGCTCAGATGCGCATCCTGGCATGGCGAGCCTGGCGTTTGGGGAGGCCGGAGTGGGACCGGGAATTGATTTCCGATGCTCCGATGTCGCCCAAGTGATCTTTGAGGAAACCAGGCTTGTCGCGGCGGCCCCCTCGTTGATAGTCGCGCCAGAGGTTCGCGGCGGCGAGTTTGGGGTCCAGTTCGAGTTCGACAGTCAGGAATTCGAACAAAAACTGCATCAACCGCAGGAGAGCGATGCTATCGGTCCGGCCGGCCTTGCCGTGCAACCAATCGGTCCAGCGCAAGAACGAATAGAAAGGCGAGGAATCAGGCAGACCCGCGCGAATTGTTTTCGACCAGAGCAACGGAGTGGTTTCCACAAAATTACCGCTATTGGCGACCAGGTCCCAGTAGCGCGCAAACCGCCGCAGGCGTTGCATAGTTGGGAAATCGATCGATCGATTCCGCAGAATCTCGTAAGGAGGATGCGGGTCATAAACCATTTGCCATTCCGAATCGTGCCGGACAATCGGAGTGCCGCGCAACCGTTTCAGAATTCCCACTTGGATTTCCTGCGGCCCGAGGGCGACCAGGCGATCGAAACCCGCAGCGAAACTTTCCAGACTTTCGCCAGGCAGCCCAACAATCAGGTCGGCATGGACATGCACACCCGTGTTGCGTGCGAGGAACTGAAGATTGTCCTCTAACTTCGCATAGTCCTGACGGCGGCTAATCAGGTGCGCGACCTGCTGGTTGAATGTCTGGATGCCAACCTCGAACTGCAACGAGCCCGCCGGAAAGCGGGCAATGATCTCCCGCAATCCGGCAGGCAGACGGTCGGGAATCATTTCGAAGTGATAGAAAAGCCCGGACCGGTGCCGTTCGAGAAAAAACTCCAACAGGGTCCGGCTGACGCCCAGGTTTAGATTGAAAGTGCGGTCGACGAACTTGAATTGCCGCACGCCGCGCTCGAGTAGCTTTTGCAGGTGTGCCAAGAGCGCCGGCAAGGGCGCCTGGCGGACCGGGATTTCCAGCGAAGAGAGGCAGAATTCACAACTGAAAGGGCATCCGCGCGAGGCCTCGACGTAAATGATGCGATGGGCGATGTCCTGAGCATCGTAGAGCTCATACGGCAGGGCCAGGTCAGAAAAATCGGGCGGGTCGGCCGCGATGATTTTTTCAGCCGGCGCCTGGCCCGAGACGAGTGCCTGGCAAAGCTGCGCAAATTTCCGGTCCGCCTCACCGCTAATGACGTAATCACTCAGCTCGACGACACGTTGACCGGCCGTTTCATAGCTGACTTCCGGACCGCCGATGATGATCTTCACCTCAGGCGCAAGGCGTTTGAGGCTGGCAATCACCTGGGTGGTTTGGGTTACGTTCCAAATATAAACTCCAAACCCGAGGATTTTCGGTCGCTGCGTTAAAAGGCCTTCAACGATGTCCAGCGGGCGCTGATTGATATCAAATTCGATGATTTCCGCGGATGGTTGAAGTTCACCAAGATTGGCCAGCAGGTAACGCAGACCGAACGCGGCATGAATGTACTTCGCGTTGAGGGTGGTCAAAACGATTTCCGGCATGGTGGCCCATTGTAATAGCGAGCGACCAGGCGAGCAAACCCATCTGGTTGACGGATTAAGAGTGCACCGGAACCTCGGAGCGCCGGCCACCCTGCCTTAACGTAACGGGGTGGGGCCTGGGTGCGAAAGGCGGGGTTCTACTGCTTGCGAAAACATTGTGAGCTCCCGTACGGTCGAGGATTAATAATGCTGAGTTCAATCTCGCGGCGCGGGGAAGACCGTTGGTCGCCGGCATGTTGCTGGCTGCGACGGTGGTGTGTTCAACCCGCTGGAGTTGCGGGGCGTCGCTGGGGCCAAACGAACCGCTGCTAGGAGCGGATCGGACGTTTGTGTTGATCTCCGGTCTGCCTGGAGACGTGGAAAGCGAAACCGCCTATCAAGACCAGCAGCAGGCCTGGCTGGAGGTATTGACGGCAGGTCCAAGAGCTAAACGATGCGTGGTGTTCGGCGATCGACCCTCCTCCGCACAGCAGAAGAGCTCCGTGCCGACTGAATTTTTCAAAGCGGACCGTGAGCATGTGCTCGCATTGCCGCAAACCCTAGGCGCCATTACCGGCCCGGTCCGCTTTATTGTCTGGGGCCACGGTGGCAAACAAGGCGATACCCCGGTGCTTCACGTGCACGGGCCGCGACTGACCCCGGCGGATTTCAGCTCGCTTTCATCCAAACTGCCGGATGTCCCTTCTCAATGGATCCTGATCTTTCGAGGCAGCGGAGCTTTTGGGCGCGCCTTGGCCGGTCCGGGGCGGCAAGTGTTGGCTTCGGATGATGAGACGATTTCTGGCAGCGATCCCAATAGCATGCCTTTGCTCCTTAAAGTGGTTCGCGCTCATCCCGACGAGCCTTTTGGCGAATTGATGGAGCAGTTCGGTCAGGTCACCGCGGATTGGTATGTTCAGCGCGGTTTAGCTCCGGCGGAGGAGCCGACCTTCTGGGCCGACGGGGGAGAGCTTCGGCATTTGGGAGAGCAGCCGAACCGTTTCAGAGTAGGCACGCAGACCCAGCAGGAGGCTATCGTCCCACAGACCGGCAGCACGTCCCGTCCCCCGTCATCTGTCACAAGGCATCCCGCGGCTGATGCCTGGAGCAGCGTCAAAAGGGTCAGCAAGGAGGATTATCCGGATGCGGACGCGGTGGTGCTGCGCTCCCGGTATATATCGGTACTGGGGAATAGTCCTGCCCTGACAACGGAACGGGAGGAGTTCGTTCAGATTCTGAAGCCTGAAGGCAAGCGTTTTGGGGATTTCGACATATCGTTCGCACCGCCCGAGGAAGAAGTGGAATTCCTGGACTGCGAGGTGATGCAGCCGGACGGCGGACTTGAGCGCTTAGATCCGGAATCGATCGACACCGCTGTTGAGCATTCCCCCGAAGAGTATCAGACAGTCCGCCGGAAGTTTTTTTCCCTTCCGGGGGTGGGTCCCGGCGCGGTTTTGCACGTGCGCTACCGCTCACAATGGAGAGACTTCCCGTTGCCACATGTCTCGATGGAAATTCCGTTGAGCCGCAACCTGCCGGTGCTGGATGCCACAGTAGTAATCAGGTCCCCCAAAGGTTCTTCGCTCCATTACCATCTCGAAGGTGCGCCGCCGGTCGAGCCGGGGGTTGAGCAGACCGAGTATAGCACCAGCTATACCTGGCATCTGACCAATATCGCCCCCGCATTGGCTGAATCGCTTGCGCCACCACACCGGGCACCGGCCTTGTTGGTATCGACGTTTGCGGATTGGCGCGCTTTTGCTGAATGGTATGCGCATATAACGCAACTAACCAGTGAAGTGACGCCGGAGCTTGAGCGGAAAGCTAAGGAGATAACCCGCGAGGCCAGGACCCCGCGCCAGAAAGTCGAAGCCCTTTTCAATTACGTGACCGGATTACGCTACGTGGCCATTCCGTTGGGTGTTAACTCGCTGCGCCCGCATGCGGCCGCCAACGTTTTGCAGAACCAGTTCGGCGATTGCAAGGACAAGGCAAATCTTCTCAACGCGCTGCTGCACGCGCTGGATATCGAGGCGAACCTGGTGCTCGTGCCCCGCTTCACCCAGGCTCATCCGTCATTGCCGGGTCTGTGGTTCAATCACGCGATTTCACGCGTGAGTGCCGGCGGCGAGGTTTTTTGGATCGACAGCACGGACGAGGTCTGCCGGTTCGGGCTGCTCCCACCGGGTGACGCCGGGCGCAACGGGTTGGTGATCGATGGGCGAACGACCTCACTGACACCGATACGCGCTTCCAATGCGGATCAGAATCGGTGGGCATTTCAAGGCAAGATTAACTGCGCGCAGCAGAGCAACGGCTGCCCGCTTGAGTTGAAAGTCGCGGCGGACGGCTACGCTGATTACCAACTGCGCAGCGCCTCCGCGCAAGGGAGGGAAAGCAGAGAGTTGACTCCATTGCTGGCGGCGGCGTTCCGTCCCGTGGCCGGTTCTTTCGCCTTGGAGCAACAACAGGCTACGCCGGTTTCAACGTTGGAGCAGGGTTTCAAATGGCAGGCCCGAGGGCAGTGTGTCGGCCTGCTCTCCACCGCTAACCCGGTTCTGCATTCTCCGTTTTGGGTTCCAAAAGAGTGGGACCTGGCGCTCCATGCCCGCAAATCCCCTTTGTTTCTGGATGAGGGATATCCGCTGGTGCTGGAGGAAGAGTTTCAAATTGCCCTTTCGCCTGACACCGAAATAGACGCGCTGCCGCAACCGCGGGAAAGTTCGTCGCCCCCATTATCCTGGCGAGTTGAGTGGAAACACACTGGAGACCGTCTGGATGCCCGTTTTCGTGCCGAATTAAGCCAGGCCAACCTTTCCTGGAGCGAAACGGTTTCCTTTCAAAGACAATTAAACGAACTGCTGCAGACCTTAGGATCGGATGTTCTGCTCTTCCGCCCGCGCCCGCTGCAGGATTCATTCAAAGCCACCCAAAACTAAAGCCATCCAATGCTACTCGAAACGCCAGTGACTATTTCTCAAACCAGAGATCCGGAGCTGTTTCCCGTTGCGGCCCATGATCCCGCTGCTGTCCTGGAGAGGCTCTGTCCCCGGATCCAGCAGCTTCAACAGGAAATCGGCAAGGTCATCATCGGACATGAGGAGATCATAGCGGCGGCACTGTACGCCTTGTTTGCGCGTGGCCACTGTTTGTTAGTCGGTGTGCCGGGCCTGGCGAAAACACTTTTGGTGAACTGCCTGGCACGGGCGTTGGAACTGGATTTCTCGCGGATACAGTTCACGCCGGATCTCATGCCGTCGGACATCACCGGCACCGAGGTTCTGGAGGAGGACTCGGACACTGGACGACGCAAATTTGTTTTCCTGCGCGGGCCGGCCTTCACGCAGGTGCTGCTTGCGGACGAAATCAATCGCACTCCGCCCAAGACCCAGGCCGCGCTTCTGGAAGCGATGCAGGAAAAGACGGTGACGGTCGGGGGCAAAATCCACCGTTTGGAAGAGCCATTTATGGTGCTTGCGACGCAGAATCCGATCGAACAAGAAGGCACTTACCCGTTGCCGGAAGCCCAATTGGATCGCTTCTTGTTCGAGCTCGTGTTGGATTACCCGACGCTGGAAGAGGAAAAACGGGTCGTGGCGCAGCACTCTTACGCTCCGCTGGACCGTTTACAACCGGTGTTGACGCGAAGCGAAGTGTTACAATTCCGTGAGGCGATTGCCCGGGTTCCGGCGGCTCCGAACGTGATTGATTACGCGGTTCGTCTGGTGCGTGCCACCCGGCCCGGGAACAACGGGCATGCGCCCGAGTTCATCAAAAAATGGATTCGCTGGGGCGCCAGCCCGCGCGCCAGTCAGCACTTGATCCTGGCCGGCCGCGCCCGAGCCGCTTGCGAGGGGCGTTTCAATGTTGCGTGCGATGATGTGGCCGCATTGGCTCCCCTGGTGTTGCGTCACCGGATTATCCGCAGTTTCCAGGCGGATGCCGAGGGACAAACGACCGACGATATTATCGTTCGGCTGTTGGAAGAGGTGCCGCGGTGAGGCAATGAACCCGGCAGTTTTTGGAAGCGAATGATCAGTGAACCGTTAAATTTATTGGATCGCTTTGATCCGAAATTGCTGGCCGGCCTGGAAGGTCTCTCGTTCAAAGCCCGTTACATCATGGAAGGCTACCTGAATGGACTGCATGGCAGCCCCTTCCACGGGTTCAGTGTCGAGTTCAGCGACTATCGGCCGTATCAGGCCGGAGATGATCTGCGCCGCCTGGACTGGCGCTTGTTTGCGCGCAGCGATCGGTTGTGCATCAAGCGATACATGCAGGAGACGAACCTCCGGTTCTACATTGTTTGCGACACGAGCGCCTCGATGGGGTACCGCGGAACGGCGGCCTGGGGTTCCAAGCTTGACTGCGCCAAAGTGCTCGGCGCGGTTTTGAGCTGGTTTTTGCTTAAGCAGAACGACGCCGCGGGGATGCTGTCGCTCAAAGGGAACCCGGGAACTGCTCGCTTTATCCGGCCATCGCAGAAGCCGTCGCAGCTTGGCCTCATGTTGCGAGAGTTAGACGCTTTGACCTGTGGCGGCGGGGCGTGTCTGGCGAGCTTGCTTGGCCAGGCTGCCCGACTAATCCATCGGCGCAGCCTCATTCTATTCCTTTCGGACCTGTTCGAGCCTTCCGAGGAGGTGGTGCAGGGATTCAAACACTTAAAGTTTCTCGGGCACGAGGTGGTTGTTTTTCAGGTCCTGGACCGAGACGAAGTTGAATTTCCTTTTGAAGAGAGCGCCATTTTTGAAGACCTCGAGACTGAAGAACGACGGTCCGTCTCATCCGGGAACGCTGCGCGCAGCCGGTACTTGGAACGGTTTAATCGGTTCATGGCGAACTACGAGAAGCTTTTTCGCGAGATTGAAGTTCCCCATTGCCTGGTTAGAACGGACCAAAATCCGTCGATGGCCATAAGGATGTTGCTGGCGAAACGACGGCGGCTGCTTTGAGTGTGAGCTTTGCATTTCTCAATCCATGGCTGTGGCTGGGCGTGGCGGCGGTAGCCGCCCCAATCTGGTTGCATCTGCAGCGGAAAAAGGAGCGGAACCTGGTACGATTTGCTGCCGTTCAATTTCTGGACCATCAGCCGAAAGCCAGAGGCAGGCCGCTGCGAGTTCGAAATGTCCTGTTGCTGCTCTTGCGCGCGCTGGCGGTATTTCTGGTTGTGGGTGCATTCAGCTGGCCTTACCTGAGGAGAAACGATCGTCGGTTTGCGACCCGGAACAGGGTGTACGTGCTGTATAACAGCCTGAGCCTGCAGGCCAATGATGGTTTTAACCGTGATAAGCAGCGTATCGTCCATGACCTGAGTGCGGCCGGACCGGATACCCGGATCGCGGTGTTGAATTTGGCCGGCACACCCCAGTTGGTTGTTGGGTTCAGTGACGATCGTCAAGTGGCGATGGAAAAGGTCCGGGAGCTAAAAGCGTCGTTTGGGCGGGGTTCATACCTGGATGGGATTCAACAAGCCAATGCATTGTTGGCGGAGGTCGGGGGCGGCGCTAAACAAATCGTTTTTCTGGGCGACAGCCAGGCCAACCAGTGGCAGGAGAGCCTGACGACTGCGCCTTTTCTCCGGCAGGTCCAAGTCGAGCTCCCCAAATCCCCGATCGCGCAGTTGCCGAACCTGTGGTTATGCGAGCCGCGGGCTCAACGCATCTTCCTCGGCGAAACTTCGCGAGTGAATTTTACGATGCGGCTGGGCCACCTGGGGCCGGCGCGGTCGGCCAAAGTGACTTTGCGTGCCAACGGACGCAAGGTTTACGAGCGCAACGTCTATTTGGAAGGCCAACCTCAAACGATGTCGTTGCAAGCACAATGCGAGGCCGATCCAACTGCCTGGCTCCTGGCGCAAGCTGAAGTCGACGGCAGTCCGGATTCATTGCCGGGCGACAACCACCTGTACTTTGCCGTTCCGCCGGTGGTGGAGGGCAGGGTAGCGCTCCTGGCTCGATCTCCCTACCTGCGCCTCGGGCTGGCGCCCGACGTGATGCGGGGTCAATGGCGGGTCCGGCTGCTGGACCCGTCCAGCCTCGAAGCTGAACTGTCCGCCGAACCCGAGTCGGACGTGCTCTGCTTGGAAAGCGCATATTTGCAGGGTCCTGAGGGTCGCAGCATTCTAAAACGGTACCTGGAGGCCGGCCGTGGCGTCCTATTGCTGGTCAATCGCCTTTCACCGGTCATCGATGTGTCTTTGCGCGAGCTCGGTTTCGAATGCGAAGGCGTTTTCGAACCGGGTACCGCCAAACCCGAACACTTCCAATTTGTCTCCTCAAACCACTCGATCTTCCACCCGTTTGAATCGCCAGATTTCGGCAACCTGATGGAGGTGACGGTTTCCCGATACGCCCGGTTGCGCGCGACCGCCGGGCACCCGCTGATTCTGTCCGAGTCGGGAAGCGGGTTGTTCTTTGAGAGCACAAAATACCCCGGGAAACTGTACATCATGGCGTTCGGACTGGACCGGGAAGAGACTTCGTGGCCCGTGCACCAGACCTTCATTCCCTTTCTGGATTTAGCGTTGCAGGCGGCTCGGCCACAGGACTTCACTCTCGGGGCATTTCAACCCGGGGAAATGGGGATCATCCAATTAGGGGGCGAGCCTCCGGTCGGAGCGGTGGTGCTGCGAGATAAGGGCGTGGAATTGGGAAGGGTCCCCGTGAATCGCGCGCGGGCGAGTCTGCCTATGCCGGACAAGCCCGGGATCTATGGGATTACCCTGGACGACCGCGGCGAGATCTATCGCTTCATCAGCGTGAATCCGTCCCCCCGTGAGTCGGAGTTAGTTTACCTGCAATCGCCCCGGGTACCGGCCGAATGGAGTGTTGGCGAGAGGGACCGGACCGATCCATCCGGGGCGACGGAGGCTGGCCGAGTAGGGTTTTCGAGCATCTTGAAGCAGCATATTTGGTGGTGGATGGTGCTGTTGGGTTTGCTCGCGTTAGCGCTCGAGACAACCTGGACCTTGGCGAAGGAGAATTCGTTTGAATAGCCACTGCCATCCGGTGGATCAGACTTTGGTTCGGGCGCAGCGGCGTTGCCGGTGGCTGCGGCTCCTGCGGGACAGTTCGATCCTTGGGGTCATGGTGTGCCTGCTCACAGTTTGCATTGAGGGGGCAAGCATGGCTGGGGTGATCCACACCAGGATTAAAGCAATTGGTCTTTTGACTGGCCTGATTATGGCCGGCTTTATCGGCTGGCTCAAAGTTGCCTTCAGAACGATCATTGCGCCGTCGGGGCGTGCCCGCATCGCCGCGGCAATCGAACGGACCGATCCTCGGTTTCAAGATCGGCTGAATACCATGCTCTTCCTTGAAAACGAAACTGCGGTGGCTGAAGGGCTGTCATTTAGAATGCGCATCGCCGACCAGGCCAGACGGGTGTTGACGCAAAAAGGATTGCGTTTGCCGATTTCTGCCGGGTCGCCGGTAGGCTGGTCGCTGGCCTTTTTCCTGCTGGTGATTGGAATAGCCTCGCTTAATGGGCAGTACGGCCCCTGGCAGCGCCTAAGCGATCGAACTCTCAGGGTGGTTGCCAACTCACCTACATCCAGGCCGCCAACTGAACTGGCTCTACCGGCCAACAATGTCGAGCACACGCAGAGTTGGGGTGAGATTCGAATTATTGAACCAGGCAAAGATCTGAGGGTGACGAAGGTCGATGTAGTTCCGCTGTCGATCGAAGCGGCGGCTAATGACGACCTGCGGCAAGTCGAGTGGTATTCTTCAGTAAACGGGGGCGAAGAGACGCAGCACGACCTGTCCGCGCCGAAGGATCCGCGTTGCGCCCTGTACCGCCCGACGATTTACCTGGACGAGTTGGCGCTCGCGGATTGGGATGTTTTGACCTATTACGCCAAGGCGGAGACGACCAGCCATCAGTCCTACGCCTCGGATGTTTACTTCATCGAGGTCCGTCCATTTCGCGAGGACATCGCCAAAATTCCGGGCGGCGCCGGCGGTCAGCCGTACCAGACATTGAATGATATTTCCTCACTGGTTGGGCTGCAGCAGCGTGCGATTCGAGACACTCATCAACTCGTGCAAAAGCCCCCGGTTCAAGAGCCGGTCCGGGCGCAGACCCGGATGGGCCTGGCGGGCACGGAAGCGGAGTTGGCCAGCGCCTCGCAACATCTCTACGCGGACATGGCCGCCACAATGGAAAATAAACCCATCGGCGCCGCTCTCGATAGTCTGGCCCAGGCACAGAGTTCGTTGAACCAGGCCAGCAGTTTTCTCAAAGAGAATGTGATGGAACAGGCTCAGAGCCAGGAACGATCCGCTTTGGCCGAGCTGGTGGCCGTTCGGAAAATATTTCAAAAGGCGGTCAGTGAGCATCCGGGAGATTTCACTCAACCTTCGCAGAGAGATTCGCCAGTGGCAGAGTCTTCAAAGAAGTTAAATGAGATGGCTGAGTTCCGCGACGAGGCAAAATCTGCGGAAGAGTTTGTTCAACGAAGTCTGGAACAACAACAGGAAGTAGAACGCCAGGCGGCCGGGCCAATGCAGGAAGGTGCGGCCCTGGCGGGCCAGGAGCAGAGGCTGGCGCGTGAGCTAAAGGATTTCGCGGGGGAGCATCCCAAGGCGTTTCAAGGCTCGGAAAGCGAAAGCGCGCAAGCCCAGGAATCGCTGCAACACGCCGAGGAGCGCTTGCGCAGTTCGGCAGCGGAGTCCGCCGGCAGCACGCGCGAGGCCACGCAGAAAATCAAGCAACTGAGAGCCGCCATGCAAAACCACGCCGCCGGCCAGCAACTGGCCGAGGCCTATCGGCTAAAGCGTATGCTGGAAGAACAAGCTCGCCTGCTCGGCCAGATGGCAGAGCCTGAAGCCAAGGCGTCGGCCCAGGAGATGGACGCCGCCGCGGGTGCGGCCCAGGCTATTCTGGGCGAGTTGAAAAAGAGCCTGGACCAATCTTCCAAGGGCGCAGGTTTTGGGAGTTCGCTGCGTGAGGCGTTGAACCAAGAGAACCAAAAGGCCGCTGAGGAGGCGTTATCAAAGGTTCAACAGGCGCAAACTGACGCGGAACGCCGAGAACAAGCCCGGACCGCCGAGTCGGCTTTGTCGCAAATTAGCAATGCCTTTGCCGCCAGCCAGCCGAAGCCGCTCCAGGACGCAAGGCACAAGGATATGCTCAATCTGGAGGCGGAATCAGAACTCCAACGATTTGCCGCCGAACGAAGCCTCAGGCCCGTGGGCAAAGCGGCCGACGCAGCGCTGGCAAATATCGATCCGGCGCGTTTGCCGCAGGCCTATCGCAGCCGGATCGAGCGCTACTTCGAGAAACTTTCTGAGGAATGAGCCTGGCGATTGTCTTCGAATTCCCCGCGCTCTGGTTCTGCGCCTTGCCCTTGGGTCTACTGCTGGCTTTGTGGGTCTGGCGCCAGCACGCGCGCGGTTTGGCTTGCGGCCGAGTTGCCGCGTTGCTGGCCTTGCGTTCGGTCGCCCTGGGTCTGCTGTTGTTTCTGGCTGCCCGCCCGGTAAGGATGGCACGCGAGCAGCTTGGAAACGCCACCCGGCCTGTGGTGATCCTGCTGGATCGCAGCGAGAGCATGTCGCTCAAAGAAACCGTCACGAGCCGGTATGAGCGGGCGTTGACTTTCTTGCGAACGCGTCTGCTGCCTGCGCTGAAATCGGCGGATCTGGCGGTGCAAGGCATGGTTTTTGACCAGGCAGCTGAGGTGGTCACCGGCGCTGAGATGATCTCAACCAAGCCCGAGGGCAAACGCACCAATCTCGGCGGCGCTGTTGCGCGGGCATTGAGTGGCGGGCAGAAACCCCTGGCGGTGATTGCTCTTACCGATGGCAGTTCGAATGAGACCACGGACGATGCCAGGGCCATGGGTAAGCTCGCCCAGGCCGGCATCCCGTTTATTGGTGTTGGATTCGGCAGCGATGACGGAGTGCAAACGCTGTCCCTGCGAGGTGTCGACGCGCCAAGCACGGTGCGTCCTAAAACCGCGTTCAGCGTTTCGGCGGAATTGCAATTGATTAACGGCCAGCAGTCCGCTGGCTGTGATCTCGTCTTGTTCCGCGACGGCCAATCGGTCCAGAAAAAGGCCGTAAAGCTCGAAACGGGTTCTCATGTCTGGGTGGAGAGCTTTCATCTGAACGAGCCGAGCGAAGGCGAGCACGAGTACAGTCTTCAGTTGCTAACGCCCAACCTGACTGGCTTGAGGTGCATCAACGGCGAGGCCGCCACCTCGGTGCGAGTGGTCGACGAGAGCGAGTTGCGGGTCCTGTACCTCCAAGGGGCATTAACCTGGGACTATAAATTCATCGCCCTGGCACTGCGTGAGGATCCGAGCATCAAACTCACTGGATTGACGCGCACGTCCCGACAATCCGTGTTTCGCCAAAACGTCGAAAGCACGACTGAATTGGCGAATGGATTTCCGGCTTCCCTGAAGGAATTGGCGGCTTTCCGGGTGATAGTCCTGTCCAACCTTCGGCCGGAAGACCTCAGTCAGCAGCAACAGGAATTGCTCGGTCGCTTTTGTGGTGAATTTGGGGGTGGCGTTTTGATGATCGGCGGGGCGGCGACGTTCGATCCGTCCTGGGAAAATAGCAGGCTGGAGAAGTTGTTGCCGGTGGTTTTCTCCAAAGAGCAATTCGGCAGGGGGACGGAGCATGACTTCCACCTGGAACTGACTCCTGAGGCACTGGAGAACCCGCTGTTTCGGGTCGAGGAGAACCGGCCGGTGAAGGAGGTTTGGGCCGGTTTGCCGGCATTTGGCCAATTTGGACAGGTTGACTCGGCCAAGCGAGGCGCCCAGGTCTGGCTTGTGCATCCGAGCGAATCCGGCGCGCCAGGCCGGCGCATTCTGATGGCCTCACAACGTTATGGCGCGGGACAATCGGCTGTGTTGTGTCTTCAGAACTTCTGGCGTTGGAGGCTGGCGAAAGAATCCGACCCGCAGCAGTTCGATAGGTTTTGGCGGCAGCTCTTTCGCTGGCTGGGGCAGGCGGGGCGCTCGAACGTCAGCATTCAGTTTGCCGATCAGGAATTGCGGCCGGGGCGCGAGATCGAGGTTTGCCTCGAGCGCCAGGCCGATGCGCTCGAAGCCGAGACCAACCGGCAATTCCTCCTCCAGGTTCAGGACAGCCGGAAGAAGATTGTTTGCACAGAAGGGCTGGAATTGCCCGCGAGCCAGCCGGTGCATTGCCGGTTCCGGGCGGAACAACCGGGCTTGTACACAGTGAATATTGCGGACTCCGCCAAGGCGGTGATTGCCACTCGCCCGGTGGAAATCCGCGAGATCAATGTCGAATTGGAACGAACGGCTCGCAATATGGAGGCTTTAAACCAATGGGCGGCGGTGAGCGATGGGCTGGCCTTTAAAGTGGAGGAGTGCCCGCAAACGACCGATCTCGTCGCCCGGATAAAAGCGAAGGTGGAAGACGTGCGGCGCAACCAGCAGGTTCGGCGTTTGCTTGGACTGAACGGTTGGACATTAGGCGCGATCTTAGCGTCGCTGAGCGCGGAGTGGCTGCTGCGCAAACGATGGGAGCTGATCTGAGAGCATGTGTTGAAAAGACCGACTTCGACGCTGTCGTATGGGGTTTGGAGTCGTATGGGGTTTGGAGTCCCGCCTTTAGGCGGCCCCGCGCCAAAACTGCCTGAGGGCGGAATGCCAAACCGAATCACTAAAACACGCTCTGAAGGGGATAAACTGCAACCTATGGCTTCGATGACCAAACTCAGCAAAGCCAGGCGGTGGCCGCCTCGGATTTTTGGGAACCTGGCGGTCGGGATCGCGCTGTGCGCGGCCTACGGAGTGGGGCAGGAACTGCCTGACAAACAAGCAACGTTCTTCATGGGCCGCGTCCGGTACAGCGCCAACGACGGCAACGATTGCGGAGGGGTGGGCCAGGATTTGCTGCAATTGGTTTCCCGTGCCTCGACCTTGACGATGCAGGAGGAACGCAAGGTCGGGCTCACGGATCCGGCTTTGTACGAGACGCCGTTCCTATTCATGAACGGACACAACGATTTCATCCTGAGCGACGAGGAACTCGCCAACCTCCGCAAGTATTTGAGTCATGGAGGGTTCTTCTTCGCCTCGGGCTGCTGCACCAATCCCAATTTCCCGAAAGCCTGGCGTCGCGAATTCGGGCGTTTATTTCCCAACGAACAGGTTCAGGCCATTCCGTACGAGCATTTGATCTACCGCTCCTTTTACAGGATTGACCGTATCCGATGCCTCAATGAACAGCGGGACATTCACTTGGAAGGCCTTTTTTTGAAGGGGCGCCTGGTCGCGGTGCTGTGCGAGGACGGTTTGTGCTGCTCGTTCAGCGCAAACAACAGTTGCAATGAAAGCAAAGGCATTAGTCCCGAGGACGGCCGGAGGCTCGCTCTTAATATTGCCATCTACGCTTTGACTCATTGAAGCGGTCTGCTCCCCCGGGGAAAGCCCTAAGCGTGTTCCGGGACAAGCCTTGGCGCTGGTTTGGGAACTCCGCCGATACCCCCTTAACGGGATTGAGGATATAAACATTGGCATATGAGCAAAGCGATGAGCCTGACGCCCAATCCGAGCAACGCCTTTCGATTGACTCCCGAAGAAGGCAATGCCATGCCACTGAGCGCCAAGGCGCTGCTCCCCAAACTGCCGCGTTACGCCGGAACTCCGCCGATCAACCCAGTGTACTTTGCCTTGTTGTTGCTCGTACTGGCGGTCGGCTCGTTTTCACTGCTCGCATGGCACCATAATGATTCGTCGTTGGAAAATCGTGCTCGGCTGGGCGAGCCGGAAGCGCAGTACTTACTTGGCAAACAGTACTTTGAGACGGCGATGTCACCGGGGGACTACACGCGAGCGGCGCGCCTCATTCGCAAAGCCGCTGAGCACGGGAACGTTCGAGCCCAGACGGGACTGGGCTTGCTTTACGAGCATGGCCTCGGGGTGTCCAAGAACTACAACGAAGCGGTTCGTTGGTTCCGACAGGCCGCGGACCAGGGTTATGCTCTGGCGCAGAATGAACTGGGTTTTATGTACGCCAAAGGGCGCGGCGTGAACCGGGATTTCACTCAGGCGGCCGCGTGGTGCCGATTGGCCGCGCAACAGGGGTCGGCGGTCGCCGAACGCAATGTGAAACTCGCGGAAGCGCCCAACACGAAAACGTTTGCCCAGCTCGTCACCACCGAACGCAAGTGCTATCAACGAGTGGTCCTGCAAAAGGTCGAATCCGACGGTATCACGATCTCGTTTCTGCCTCAGACCGGTGGATTGGGCATGGCGAAGGTCCGGACGGAGAACCTGCCTTTGAATCTCCAACAGCTGTGTAAATGCGCGGCCCACGAAGGGACGGCCGCCAACTCCGCTTATTCGCAGGTCGGTGCTGTTTCCCGGATGCTCTAAAGGACCGCAGCCATCGGTCCCCGCCCCTTTCATGAATTGGCGCTGTTTCGCCGGAGCGAATTGTTTCTGGTTCAAAAGAGCCAGTCGCCTGTGTAGTCTCCGCAGTGTCGTGCCAAAAAATGAAGCGCCGCCCAAACCGGTCGAACGACTCTTTCCGTTCGTTATCCGCGCGCGCATTTTAATGGTGGGCCGCGAAACGCTGTTGCGGAGTAAAAGCAAACTGCATTTCGTCCTAATGACCGAGGACCTCTCGGAACGCAGCCGGGCTGAGGTACTGTCAGAATTCTCTCATTATCCCATCGTCCGGAGGTATACGTCCGCCGACCTGGAAGGCTTTTTCCAAGTCAGAGGCGCCAAAATCCTGGGCTTTGCCAAATCCAGTCTCGCTCAATCCGTGTATGCCGAACTCAAACAGTTCCGGATCAATAGCCCGGCCAAAAAGCCCTGAGCATGAGTTGAGGGTAAAGCCCGCTTTTTTATTTAAAGCGCCCACGAGCAAAAGATGTTAAACTAAATGGGAAATCACTCAATGCACCCCCAGGGTCGGAAACGATTTGGTCGCAAAAACACGGGCCGCAACGGGCGCCGCCGAAAACGAGATCAACCTGAGTCGCTGCTGGAGCAGCCGACCCTCGAGACCGCCACCACCGTACCCTGCCCGATTTGCGGCCACCCGGTCGATCCCAAGCGCATGCATTTCCACATGGTCCGTTTCCACGGCGCCTCGATGCGTTCGCGCGCGTAACCATGGTGTGCGGCTGGTTCCTTCTGCTTCGCATGAACCTCCCCGCGGATTCGGGGCGACCGCAGATGGGGAATGTGTAATCTGAGGTTCGCATGAACCGTCGTTCCGTAGCGGCGTCTCGTTTTGTTCGACTCAAAAATGAGCTCGTGTGCGCTATTGGCGCCTTCGGAATCGGTCTTGGCTGTTTGTGCATGGGGGCCCAAAAGGCTTTGCCGGGTTTCAAGGTCATTGCGTTCTATACCGGTCGAAGCGACCAGGCCCACATCAGCTTCGTCCGGGAGGCAAATCGATGGTTTGCCAACATGGCCCCTGAACATCATTTCAGCTACACTTCGACGACCAATTGGGCGGACCTCACCGACCAGGTTCTTGGCCAATACCAAGTGGTGATGTTCCTGGACGCACGTCCGGAGCAACCCGCTCAACGTGAAGCTTTTCAGAGGTACGTGGAACGAGGTGGCGGCTGGATGGGGTTTCACTTTGCGGGCTTCGCGCTGACACCCTCGGGGGTTCCGCAGAACTGGGATTGGTACCACAACGAATTTCTCGGATCGGGCTCATACGTGGGCAACACCTGGCGGCCGACCTCGGCGGTGCTGCGGGTGGAAGATGCGGATCATCCAGCGACGCGGCACCTCCGGCCAACATTTAAATCGGCGCCAAACGAGTGGTATAAATGGAGCAACGATCTTCGCACCAACTCCAGTATTAGGATTCTCTTGTCCATCGATCCGTCCAGTTACCCGTTGGGGACCGGACCCAAGCCGCACGAGGTCTGGCACGCCGGCTATTATCCCGTGGTTTGGACGAATAAGCGGTACCGCATGATGTATTTCAACATGGGCCACAATGACATCGATTGCGAACATAAGACCAACCAAGAGCTCTCCTTTACCTTCGGAAATGAAAACCAGGACAAACTAATCCTGGATAGCCTACTGTGGCTTGGGGAGCAGACGCTAAGGCGTCCCGAACCGTAATACACGGTAAAACCTTTGCCCAACGGCGAACGGACTGGCGCTGGTTGCCGGAGGGCCGCTGTCAGTCCAGGCAGCGGTAGGAGCTTGAACGCTAAGGTCACCCGTCGGCGAGTCAAACCAGGAGCTTAAATCAGCAGAATATTCCACCTGATAGGCTCCCCCTGTAGGCGACGCCCAGGTCAGCGAAATGGCATTGTGCGCAGGGTCGAGCTTTAAGTCCGCGTCGGCAAAGAGCAATGGGACAAAGCCGGCCCGCTGGAGGCCGCGCTGGACGATATCGTTTTGCATGAAGCGCCGCCACAAGCGCTGCGTGCGATAGTTTTCGATCATCAGGACGATGGGCCCCTGGTCGATTCCCAGTTCATCCGTATCCACCCAAGACGCGCCGAGATTAAACGCATCATGGAATCCATAGGCAGTCCAAATGCGGGGCCGATAATTGGTGTAGAAATAGCGCAACGTTGGCAGCGAGTATTCGGGCGTAAACGCGATCGATCCGCCGGCCGCTGTCGGGGCAATCGTGCCATCATCTCCTTGAGCAGGCGGGGCGCCGTGGGCCGAGTAGCCCGAAGGCCCATCGGAGGCAGTCAATCCCCAAACGGTGCCATTGTATCCCACGTGGTTGAGCGGGTTGGCGAGGCAGTAGGACCTCTGAGCCAACGTCGCCCGGCGCGAGTTCTCGAAGTAGGTGCTGTTATGGCTGTTCATGTAGGCATCGCCGATGTGGCGGAAATCGATCCAGGAATGGGAGTATTGGTGAGCAAACAAAGGCGGGAACGGCACAAACGACAGACCGTAATAGGTTGCCCAGGTATATCCGCTGGTCCACGCGTTCCAGGCCGTCGCCGGCAGCGGATTAGTCGGAGCTCCAAGACCAAAACAATAGAGAATCATGCCTTCGTTGTAGCCGATCCAATTGTTAGGAATGAAGCCTGAGGTGGGATACCAGCCCATGGAAAGCAAATTGGTCCCTTGCGCCATCCAGTTCCAATCGACCCGGTCAAAGATCGCATCGGCGGCGGTACGAATCGCCGCCTCATCCGAGCCGGGGCCGTTGAAGAACTGTTTGGAATCGAGGATCCCTGCTAACAACAAGGCCGTATCAATCGAGGAGAGCTCGGCGCTGGCGCGCACCGCGGTGTTCATGTCCAGGAAATGGTAGAACCACCCATGGTAGCCAATGACGCCCGAGGCGGCCGGGCCTTGCGGGCCTTGCAGAAAGGTATTCAACGTCGCGAGCACGCGCGTGACTCCCTGGGTGCGAGAGATCCAACCGTGATCCACGCCAATGGCGATTGCGCTCAGACCGAAACCGACCGCCGCGATGCTGCAGGCCGAACCGGTTGCGCTCCGATCCGGCACCAGCCCATTGAGCGGATTGGCCAGGTACCAAAAATAATCGAAATTAACTTCCTGGACGTACTCGAGGAACTGGTCGTCATCGCTAAACAAGTGTGGAACCGCAGGCAGCGTCGCGGAAGGCGAGCTTTCCTGCGAGCTGGTGTTGACCGCCGTAACATAATAGTAATTCGTCTGACCGTTAACAACGGCGGCGCTGACATCACAATATCCAGGCGAGGCGACCAGGCCCGCCAGATTGAGCCGGACAAAAGCGCCGCCGTTGGTCAGCGCGCGATAGAGGTTATATCCCGCGACGTCGGCCTCGTTGCTTTTGTCCCAGTGCAGGACGATGCTTTGATCCCCGGTACGGCTAACCAGACCGGTGGGAGGTTGGACGGCGCTGGAGCGACAAAGGAAAACCGTCAGGAGGAACAATTGCGAAATCAGGATACGGCTCATGGCGATCAAAGCTGAGTGCGCGCATCATAACAACGAATCGCTCGAGTTCAATTTCGAAAACCATTGACATCCCTGGCCCCTGCCGCAAAGTATATTCTGGCTGTTCATCTCAAATCAAAGGCATGTCGAATCCCAAAGGAAGAGCCACCTTGCGTATGAAAATTGACAATACACCCCAAATCAACTCCGGCAAAATGTCGCTGCGCTTCTCCGAGAATCAACGAGGCGGCCGAGTGCGGGCTTTCATCGTAGCCGGCGCCGCGGCGCTGGCGCTCTGGCCTGGTTCGATCCGGGCCGGCAATCTGTTGGTGAATCCGAGTTTTGAATCCAGCAGCGGCCATGCTACGTACAGCACCAACGTTCAACCGGCGACCGGTTGGACTTACTTCTCACCGCCTGAGCCTTCAAGTTATTTTGGTGATTATTGGGTTGAGAGCGCGGTAGCCGCGAAATCGGGCACCTTCTACTGGAAACAATGGGGTGCGCTTTACAACCCCGGTGTCAGCAACGTCGCCGGCATTTACCAGAGTTTTAGCGCCGCGCCGGGCTCGGTTTACCAGGCCAGCGGCTGGTTGTACACCAGGGGAAACGACACTATTGGGGCGGGCAACGAAGCCTGGGTGCAAGTCGAGTTTTTGGGAGCCAACAGTAACCTCCTTGCTTTGTACAAGACGGATAACTTCGACTCAACCGTCGGGACGGATTCCTGGTTCCAGTACCTGGCCACGAACGCCTGCGATGTGACGTTGCCCGTTTCGGTCGGCGATCCTTATTTCACTACTTATGCCGTGACGGGTTCCGTCAGCCAGTTGGTCGCGCCGCCCGGCACGAAAACGGTCGTCTATCGCTATTGCTTTCTTCAGGCCGGCACTTCCGGCGGCTCGGCTTATCTTGACGACGCGGTCCTGAACCAGGTCAGCGGCCCGATCCCGCCAGTGATCAGCAATGTATTTCCCCTCAACATGATCTTCGTTGCTCCCAGCAACGGTCTGAGCTTCAACGTCAGTTCGCCGGCCGGGTTTATCATCAATAACAGCGGCATTGGCCTGGTGCTCAATGGCACGAACGTCTCGGCCAACCTGGTTATCAGCGGCTCGTCTTCGAACAAGAATGTCAGCTACCACGGATTGCAATCCAACCTGACCTATACGGCTTCGATTACTGTTACGGATAGTTTTGGCTTTACGGCCAGCCAGAATAGTTATTTTGAGACCACTTGGGTTGGCATCCCCCCTATCGTGTACCTGTGGGAAGCCGAGGATTTTGACTTCACCAACGGGATGTATTTCGATCAACCCGCGTTGTGCAATACTCCGGGCAGCCCCAACTGCTACTTCGGCACCGTCGGGAACGAAGGCACCGACGAGCATAGCACCGGCTCGGCCTCCAGCCATTTGTATCGGCCGGACGACGCCATCGGCACATCCATTTCAGGAGATTACTTGCGCAAAGACCATGCCGACGCGGGAGCTCTTGATTATCGAATCGATCCATTTATCACGGGCTCATGGGTCGATTACACCCGGGATTGGCCGACGGGGACATTCTGGGTCATTGCCCGCCTCTCAACGGATATAAATCTCTCGGGAGATGTTACCTTAAGCCAGGTCAACGCTGACCAGAGTACCACCGACCTGGGCACGTTCACGATCACCAGTGGGCGAGGCTGGAGCAGCTACGACAATGTCTATCTCAAGGATACAAACGGCAATATTGCGGCCGTCACTTTAAACGGAAAGGCGACTTTGCGTCTGACCAGCGGGGGCAATCTCTTGCCGAACTTTCTTGCGTTGGTGGCCGGTCAAATCGATCAACCCCAGATCAGCGCACTTTATCCCACCGGCCTGCAGCCGTTCGAGAACACCAACACCCTGAGTTTCTCGGTCACCTCATCCGGTGCAACAATTCCCGCGACCGGAATCAAGCTGAACCTGGATGGGATCGATGTTTCCTCCAATCTGCTCATCACCGGCAGCGCGTCGACGAAGTCTGTCGTTTTTTCGCCCCTTCAAACCAATGCCGTGCATCTGGCCGTCATCACGATCACCAATTCCTTAGGGCACGGCATCCTCATTTCAAACAGCTTCGACACTTTCAGCCAGGATAACTATATGGTTGAAGCCGAGGATTTCGACTATAATGGCGGGCAGTTCATTACTCCCTGGACGCCCGACGCGTACGCCGCACTCGGTGCAGTCACCAACGTCGACTTCCAGCACACGCCTTTTGCGGGACAGGCCTTCCCTTATCGCACCGACGGAATTCCGGAAGGTAAAACAGGGGATTTTCTGCGGCAGGCGTTTGTTGACGTCCTCGGGACGGATTACGACCTGACCTGGTTTGGAAATGGGGATTGGGCCAATTACACGCGCGACTACCCGCAAGGCAGCTTTTATGTGTACGGGCGATTTTCTGGCTTAGGCAGCTACACCATGGATTTAGACGAGGTCATCAGCGGCGCCGGCGGCACCAATCAGGTGACCAAACGTCTCGGACGCTGGGGCGCAATCGGCGCCGGTTATAATATCTACAATTGGGTGCCGCTGCGTGACGACTCCCTGTCCGTCCCGGTCGTCGTCAAGCTGACAGGCCAGGAGACTTTGCGCATTGCCACCACCGGCAATAGCAATCCGAACTTCTTCATGCTGGTCCCCGTCTCGGGCATCAGCGTGTCAGCCATTCGTACCAGCGGCAACATCCTCCTATCTTTCCCGACCCAGCCGGGGGTGATCTACCGGGTGTTTTACAGCAGTACTCTCGCCAGCGGGAACTGGACGCTCGTATCGACCGTGGCCGGTGATGGCACGACCAAGTCAGTCAGTGAATCCTCGGGCACCGGCTCTGGATTCTATAAAGTGGTCGCGCCGTAATTGGTCGGCGCGCGGGCAATCTTGCCCGCGTCAACGGCCGACCACCCCCTGAGGCAAAACCTCTTCCCGTTGCCAGACTCGGTTTGTTCAAGCTGCTTCGGAGGAGCGCAGGCCCTGCTTGAGCGCTGCCGGCAATCGTTACGGCGCTTCGAGACGATAAAATGTTGGCGGCAGGGTGTTGCTCACGGTGATACCAATAACGGGTGTGCCGTTGGTCACCTTGGTCCAATTAGGCGAAGCCAGGTTGGTGGTGCTCTGCAGGACGAAATTGGTGAGAGCAGCCGGCCAGAAAATGACCTGCTGGTTGGCGCCGTTCGCGACCGTGGCGATCGAGACCTGGGGTGCGGGAGCAACGGTGATACTGGCAAAGGAGGCGGACCCGGAATTGGTCGGATTGGCACTGTCCTTTTGGATTTGAAAATATCCGCCGATGGTCGTGTTGTTGATCACGCCCTGCTCCGTGTTGCCCAGCTCCAGGGGCGGGCTGTTCGTGCCATTGGCAGTATAGATGATCGCGTTCTTTCCGTTTTGATCCCTGAAATAGGTGATCCCCATCGTCACCGTGTCGCCAGAGTTAAAGAATTTCGGAAAAGCGTAAAAGGGCAGGAAGCCCCCGAACGCAACGACCTCGTGAGCGTCGGTGTCCAAAATGAACTCGCCACCGTCGTTGGCGGGATTATTAAACACAAAGCCGGCCTCCTTGCGTGGCGTAGCCGGGTCGCCCACCAGGGTTATTTTCATGGAAATTTGAAAATAATCATTGCTCTGGAACGCATACGGGGTGTTGCCCCCGTCGCTGGAAAAGTGCCATTCATCGCGGTTGGCGAACCCAGTGGCCGAGCTCACGTTTTGCTCAGTAAACGAAATAAGCGCCGGGTAATTGGTGACTGTGGTTAAAGTGGCAGCGGCCACATCGTTATATTTTCGCGGGGTGACCACGACCGAGTTAATGCTGCTCACCTGCCCGTATGCCGGCAAACCAAAGCCAAGGACAATCAGACTTCCTGCCCAACAATGTTTCAACCTCATAGATTTCTCCTTTTTTGATTGTTGCTCTTCAGTTTTAACTCTGGCCCGCATCCATTTTGTGTCAAGCCTAATATGCCAGCGCGAATGCCCGAAGAGTCGTCGGAGCTGTTATGGGCCTGGGTTGCATCACTCGCACTGTAAAAGAAACAATCATCGTTTACGCCCAAAGGCTCGGAAGGCCTGCAAAATGCATGCCGCTTGAAGATGCATCAGTGCAAATCGCAATGATTTGGCCAGTCGAGGAAGGACGTTTGAGAATCCAAAATGTCCACAAACTCCTTGCCACGAACTCGTTGCCGTTAATTTCGCACATCCGGCACTCCCCTTGCTTAGAAGTGTTCGGATGGTTGTCTCGCGGCGGACCGGATCAAAAGATCACATCCATAATTTGCTTTGCGGAGAGCGCAAGGTCGATAGAGCAAGACGAATCGTCAACCAGTTAAGAACAGCCAAATTTATGACACTAAACATTAGACCCATCGGCGACCGAATCCTTGTGGAAGCTGTCGAAGAAAAAGAAGTCAGCAAAGGCGGAATTGTAATTCCCGACACCGCCAAGGAAAAGCCCATGGAAAGCAGAGTTGTGGCGTTGGGCACGGGGAAAACGGATGACAATGGCAAGAAGGTCCCCTTTGAAATGAAAAAGGGCGACCGCCTGCTAGTCACCAGATATGGGGGAACGGAAGTAAAGTTGGAAGGCAGGGAATACAAGATTCTCAGTTCGGACGATGTGCTGGCTGTGCTCGAATAATTATCAAACCTCGGAGCTTTTCGAGGTCAACTTCAACAATCGACTATCTCATTTTATATGGCTGCAAAACAATTACTCTTCGACGAAAACGCGCGTCAGACGCTGCTCAAAGGTGTTTCCAAACTGTCCAAAGCCGTCGCGGCGACCCTCGGCCCCAGGGGACGAAACGTGGTGATCGACCGGAAATTTGGGTCACCGACGGTGACCAAAGACGGGGTCACGGTCGCCAAGGAAATCGAACTGGAAGACCCCTGCGAGAACATGGGTGCTCAAATGGTCCGTGAAGTCGCCAGCAAGACCAGCGACAATGCCGGCGATGGAACGACTACGGCTACCGTTTTGGCGGAGTCGATCTTTCGCGAGGGTTTGAAGTACGTCACCTCGGGGGCCAACCCAATCGGGATTCAGCGCGGCATCAATAAGGCCGTCGCCGCCGCGGTCGAACACCTCGACAAAATCGCCAAGAAAGTAAAAGACAAAGAGGAGATCAAGCAGGTCGCGACGGTTTCTTCCAACTGGGACACCGATATTGGCGGGATTATCGCCGACGCGATGGACAAGGTCGGCAAAGATGGAACCATCACCGTTGAGCAAGCAAAGTCGATCGACACCACCCTCGAAGTGGTCGAAGGCATGCAGTTCGACAAGGGCTACCTGTCTCCATATTTTGTCACTGACGCCGAGACGATGGAGGTCCACCTCCAGGATTGTTACGTCCTCAATTGCGAAAAAAAGATCAGCAGCCTGAAAGATTTACTGCCGTTGCTCGAAAAAGTGGCTAAAGCGGGCAAACCACTTTTAATCATCGCCGAAGACATCGACGGCGAAGCCCTGGCCACGCTGGTGGTGAACAAGCTCCGCGGCACCATCAACGCTTGCGCCGTCAAAGCCCCTGGTTTTGGCGATCGCCGCAAAGCCCTTTGCGAAGATATCGCCATCCTGACCGGTGGCAAATTCATCAGTGAAGACCTGGGCATCAAGCTCGAGGGCCTGAACCTGGAAGACCTTGGTCGCGTTAAAAACGTCACTGTTGACAAGGAAAACACCACCCTCGTCGAAGGTGGCGGCAAGAGTTCTGAAATTCAAGGACGCGTAAATCAGATTCGCAGGCAGATCGAAGAAACCACTTCCGATTACGACAAAGAAAAACTGCAGGAACGCCTGGCCAAGCTCGCCGGGGGTGTCGCCATCATCAACGTCGGTGCCGCCACTGAGACGGAGATGAAAGAGAAGAAAGCCCGGGTGGAAGATGCTTTGCACGCAACTCGCGCAGCGGTTGAAGAAGGCATTGTGCCGGGAGGCGGCGTGGCGCTGTTGCGTTGCCTGGCCGCCATGGACACCGTTAAGCCCGAGAACGACGACGAGCGCATTGGCATCGATATCGTCAAGCGAGCCGTCGAATCTCCGACCCGTGTGTTAGCGGATAATGCAGGTGAGGAAGGCTCGGTAATCGTGCAGGAAGTCAAGAAACGCAAAGGGAACGAAGGCTATAACGTCTCGACTGGCATCTATGAAGACCTGGTCAAGGCCGGTGTGGTCGACCCGAAGAAGGTCACTCGCACGGCACTCCAGAACGCGGCCTCAATAGCCGGCCTGTTGCTGACCACCGAATGCCTGGTCACGGAGATCCCCAAGGAAGAACAATCCGCTGCACCTCCTGGCGGCCAGGGAGGCATGGGTTATTGAGTTGGAGCGGTCAAAGAACAAAAGTTAAACCAAAATCGTCACGCAATCTAACGTTCGCAGAGCGAAGCATCTCGATGCTCCCCCCATTTTAAGTTTTATGAACCCAATTCTTGTCAAAAAAGCACTGGAAACCGTCCTTAATCCCAACGTCCTGATTAACATGGTTTCACAACGCGTTCGCCAATTAAACTCCGGGTATGGCGGCGCGTGCAGGCCACTGGTGGCTGATAGTGCAAAGTTGAGCATGGCGGACATTGCTTTGACTGAAATCATCGAGGACAAAATGAGCTTTGAGATGCCAGAAGTCCTGGCGCTTACACGTCCGACGGGGAGGAATCGCCGACGTCCTCAGCATTGGACAAAGGCGGCCTAGCCAAAGCAAGGAACGCGTATGCGACGCCCCAAGGGAATTAAAACCAGGAAATCGGTGGCCAAGCGATTCAAGATCACCGCGAGCGGAAAGGTGCTATTTCACGGGGCCGGCCGGCGGCATTTGCTTCAGGGCAAGAGCCCCAAACGGCGCCGAGCCTTGCGGAAGTCTTCGGTCCTGGCAAAGACAGACCTTTATCGCATCCTGCAGAATCTGCCCTTCAGCCACTAGCTGGTTGAGGGCCGATTTGAGGAGCCGGGACCCTCAGGAACCGTGGAAGGCCAAAGGTCTAACGGCGCCGGCTCGCCGATGAACCAAATAAGGGCTAATTCCTTTTACCCGCCACTTGCTTGGCAGCAATGGCTTGCTTTCTCTTTTGCGAATCGCTGTTCGCTTTGGTTTGTTTCTGTGTTGCGTGCTTGTTAACGGCTTTGGGGGATTTGTCACCCATGGTATTTTGTCTTTCGTCTGATGGTTTACTTCGTCTGATGGTTTACTCACGCGTGGTATTTCCTGATCACTCCAGATGGTGCTCCTGTCCCCCTGCACAGATTCTGCAAACATCCAGAAAGAATCCTAAACTCAAGCGTTTCAATTTTCAATTGATTTGCAATTCCGCAAAGTGATCTCGGCGGTCGTCCAGCAGCGAAATCTTATTACCTTCGAGTGCTTGGCCATCAAGCGATAGCCGACCGTTGTCAGGAGGCGCTGCCGAGGACCTGGTGATGCGAATGCGGTAATGAGTCTGCCGATAGCGATAGTGGATGGTGAAAGCGTCCCACTTCTTAGGAAGGCGGGGCGTCAGCACCAGATGATTGCCCGCCAGGTTCACGCCGAGCATGGTTTCCAGCAGAAGCCGATACATCCAGCCCGCAGAACCGGTGTACCAAGTCCAACCTCCGCGGCCGGTATGGGGCGCGGCGGCATAGACGTCGGCGGCAATGACGTAAGGTTCCACTTTGTAAGTCGCGATTTGGCCAGGAGTGGCGCCATGCCGGATTGGATTAAGCAAGGCGAACAGATCCCAAGCCTGGTCATTTTCTCCCAGGAGGGCGAAACCCATCACGGTCCAAATGGCGCCATGGGTGTATTGGCCGCCGTTTTCGCGCACACCGGGGATGTACCCTTTGATGTAGCCGGGATCCAAAGCGGAGCGATCGAACGGGGGATCGAAAAGCTGGATTAGCCCGGCGTCGCGGCGGATGAGCCGCTCGTCCACAGCCGCCATAGCCTGGCGGGAGCGCTGGGGATCCCCAGCGCAGCTGATCACCGACCAGCTTTGCGGCAGCGAATCGATCTGACATTCAGGATTGGTGCTGGAGCCAAGCGGCTTTCCGTTGTCGAAGTACGCGCGGCGATACCATTGGCCGTCCCAGGCATGTTTCTCGATGTTTTGTTGCAGCAGGCGCGCCTGGGCGAGGCAAAGCTCGGCGAAGGCGGTGTCGTTGCGGCCGCGCGCCAACTCGGCGAATTTGACCAGGACGTCGTACAGGAAGAAGGCCAGCCACACACTTTCTCCGCGCCCTTCCTTGCCGACCAGATTCATCCCGTCGTTCCAGTCGCCGCAACCCATGAACGGCAAACCATGCTCGCCGAACTTGAGCGCGCGCTCGATGGCGCGGACGCAATGCTGATACAGAGTGGCTGAGGTTTCGGAGCGATTGGGCAAGTCATAGTAAGATTCCTCCTCCGGCTTAAGGGGGCGGCCCTCGATGAAGGGAATGGACTCGTCCAGCACTCCGGTATCGGCGACGCAGGCGACGTACCGGCAAGTGGCATAAGCCAGCCACAGATAATCATCTGAAAAATGAGTGCGCACGCCACGACCAGCGGGAGGGTGCCACCAATGCTGCACATCGCCTTCGAGGAACTGATGCGCCGCAGAACGCAAAAGATGCTCGCGCGTGAGGGCCGGTTCGGCATGTACCAGGGCCATCACATCCTGCAACTGATCGCGGAAGCCAAAAGCGCCGCCCGATTGATAGAAACCCGTACGAGCCCACAGACGGCTACTCAAGGTCTGATAGAGCAGCCAGCCGTTGGCTAGCACATTAACGGAGGGATCGGGGGTTTCAACCTGCACTGCGCCGAGCGTCCGACTCCAATACTGCCAGACCCCTTCGAGGGCGCCACGACAGGCCTCAGTAGACCGGAAACGCCGAATCAAGGTTTGCACGTCAGCCTCGTCGCGGCCCACACCGAGACGGAAGCTGATTTCCTTTTGCTGGCCGGCGGACAGATCCACCATCATTTGGACTGCGGCGCAAGGGTCCAACCCCGCGCCTGTTTTTCCTGAAAGCCGTGTTCGTTTGAGGGCTCTTGGGCTGGAAAGACTGCCGTTCCGGCCCAGAAACTCCCGGCGATCGCCGGTGAAGGTCCGCGCGGGGTCCGTTACATCCACAAAGGCGATCCGCTCAGCAAATTCGGTATTAAAATGGTTGCGGACAAACAGCGCGCCGCTTTTGGGGTCCACCTCCGTCTGCACATGCAGCAGGTTTTTGTGACGCAACTCGCCCAGCACCCATTCCCAATACCCGGTGACGGACAACGCGCGTGCGCGTCCCGAGAGGTTACGCAGTTTCAGAACCGCGAACTTCACGGGCGCGTCGATGGCCACATAAATGGACAACTCTGAGGTGATGCCGTTCTCGGTGTGTTCGAACACTGAATAACCGAACCCGTGACGGATGACGTAGGGCGTTACGCCGCGCGCTGGCTGCGGGGTGGGAGACCAGAATTGCCCCGTTTGCTCATCGCGAATATAAAAGGCCTCACCGGTGGTGTCGGTGACTGGGTCATTGTTCCAGGGTGTCAGCCTGAACTCGTGGCTGTTTTCAACCCAAGTATATGCGCTGCCGCTCTCTGAAACGACCGTGCCGAAATGAGGGTTGGCCAGCACGTTTACCCAGGGTGCGGGAGTTACCTGGTCGGTTGACAGGGTGATGACATATTCGCGCCCATCGCGGGTAAAACCTCCGAGTCCGTTATTAAAGATCAGTTCAGGCTCCGAAAGCGGCTTGGTCGACTCGCGCGCGGCGGAACGCGCGGGCGTGAGCAAAGGGATTACCGGATCCGGCAATGCCGGCCGTTCCGATTGCTCGCGCAAGGTCCCGTTTTCATCCGATAAGACCAGGCGCGCGACCGATTGCAGCAGCAGACGGTCTTCGGCGGAGAATTGCTCGAGGCGGCGGACAAAGATTCCGCCCGGCTTGTCCAGCATTTGGGCTTCGATGCCAGAGGCAATTAAACTGAATATTTGATCCTGCAAGGGCTGGCGGTACACCGAAACGTCTTCATTGAGAATGACCAGATCGACGGGTAATCCTTTCATCCGCCAGTAAGAGTGAGCTTGAAGCAGTTGTTGAACGATCTCAATTCTGCTGGGATCGCTGATGCGCAGCAAGACGATCGGAGCATCACCGGAGATGCCATAGCCCCAAAGTCCGTTTTGGCCACGCCGATTATTGAGCAGCACACTGGAAGAGGCGCGGCGGACGGGATTCGCATATATCAAATCGCCCGCCAGGCGGGCGTAAAGTTGGGTGTCGGCTTCCGAGGCATTGAGGTGGCGCAGGGTCACTTGGCCATGGGTCCAGGCGAGGTCCAGAGCCCGGTCGGTCATGCGCTGGTTGTGGTATTTTTCGACCAGCCCCAGAGCGGCGTCCCGCGTTTCAGCCATTCCCATGACCAGGTCAAGCCGAGCGGTTCCATGTGGGGCCAAGGTGACCGTACATCGCAGTGCGCTGATGGGATCCAGGACCGAACCGGTGGTGTTGGAGAGAGGCGAGTTACCTTGCAAAGCGGCCGGCGCCGCGAGACTTCGGCCTCGCCCGACAAACCTGCTCCGGTCGGTTTCGCACGAGACCTCGCCCTGTTCGCCGCTCTGTCCGACCAGCAAGTTCAAGAGCCAAGGCGGTTTTTCCTCTTCGGAGCGAGGCCGGCGAGTGCAGAGCACGGCTGGACGTGAACGAAGAAACTCAGTTTGCACGAATAGATTGCCGAATGCGGGGTGTGAAGCGTCCGCCGCGGGAGGGGCCAGGACGACCTCGGCATAACTGGTCAACTCGATGGTACGGCGCACGTGCGAATGGTTGGTCAGGGTCACCCGCCTCAACTCAACATCGTCTTCGGGCGAGACACTGATTTCAGTGTGGATTTCGAGGCTGGCATAGTGCTGGCGAAACTCCGCGCGAGCTTCCGTGAAGATAGCTTCACAGCGTTTGGTTGAGCGGAGGCAAGGCTGATGAGCGGCCGACCAGAATTCGCCGGAGGCCACATCCCGCAAATAGATAAAAGTACCCCAGCAATCGCGCGTCGCGTCCTCGCGCCAGCGGGTGACGGCCAGGTCCCGCCAGCGACTGTAGCCGCTGCCGGCGCTGCTGACCACCACGTGGTAGCGGCCGTTGGACAAGAGTTGAACTTCGGGCGCGGGCAGATCGGGATTAGTGAACAGGCGCAAGAGGCTCTCACCGTCAGTGCCAAACTTGGGCGATTTAATTAATTCAAATTCTTCGGATAGCACCTTGGCAGTTGAGTTGGGTACGCGTTCTTGCAAAAGCAAATCCGCAGCCCGGAAAAAGGGGCAGGCCATGAAGCGCCGTTGCATCGGACGGCCCAGCAGTTGGTAGGCCAGGCCCAGCAAGCTCATCCCTTGATGATGAGCCATGAACGAGCGGATCGTGACGCTGGATTGGCCGGGGGGGAGTCGCGATGGAGTATAATCCACCGCCTCATAAAACCCGTAAGGCCCCTCGCGTCCATCGGCGGCGAGTTGCTCGAGATTGTCGCACGCCTCGCGCGGTGCAACCATCAGTGCCATCGCCGTGGCATACGGCGCTATTACCAGGTCCTCGGCCAATCCCCGCTTCAACCCCAGACCCGGCACGCCAAAGGCACGATATTGGTAATTGAGATGCACGTCGGTCCGATTATATCCCGATTCCGATACTCCCCAAGGAACGCCGCGAGACTGGCCGTACTTGATTTGCTGGCGGACGGCTCCTTTGCAGGTTTCATCCAGCAAAGTATTGTCGTAATTGGGCATCACCAGCAGAGGCATCAAGTATTCAAACATCGACCCGCTCGAGGAAGCCAACACCGGATCGCCTCGTAGAGAAACCAGCAGGCGCCCCAGGGAGAACCAGTGATCTTGCGAAACCTGTCCCTGGGCGATAACCACGTAGCTGCACAAGCGGGATTCCGACGCCAGCAGATCATAGAAGCTGGCATCCATTCGCCGGTCGGTGACGTTGAAGCCGACCGAAAAGAGTTCGCGTTCGGAATCGAATAGAAAACTGAAGTCCATCTTCGCCAGTTCAGCGCTTTCCCGGGCCAGCGTTTGCAGCTCCAGGATGCGTTCGCTGGCGCGCTGACTGGCCTGGCGCAAACCCGGCAGCCATTGAGCGAGCGCGGCCCTATCCTCCTTGCGGGTGGGCTTCGAGTCCTGGGAAGGCTCTTGCAACGCCGCTTCAATCAGAGGACAAAGAGAGCGATCCAAGTGTGCTACCTGCAACAGCGTCGGCCCGTCCCCGAGCGCCGCCAGCGTAGTGCGGAGATTATCGCACGCGGCCTGAGTTGCCTCAGGGGGCGAACCGGGAGTTTCCAATTTGCTCGAACGCCGGTTTTTAGGGTTCAAGACGTCTGGCGATCCGGAAGCCTCCAAAGCTGCCGTTGCTGCTCCGTTTGGGCTCCCGCAAATCAGCAGATTGGAAATCTGCGCTATAACGTCGGGCTGCAAGGCCAGCCAGGGAGCCAGGAAAAGAAGATCTTTCAAATGCTCGCGGCAGTCACGTTCCAGAGACCGTGTCCACCATTTCAATTCCTCGTCGGCGCTTTCCTGGAGGGCGGCGACCAATCGCGCCGCCCGCGCAGTCACCTGTTGCAGCAAGTCAAATCCTGCGCGCAGCGTGGAGGGAACATTCCTAAGTGCGGACTCGAGGTTCTCCAACTCAGAACTTTTGCCGGACAGCCCGTGGAGAATGCGGAGTGTGTCGGAGAGCCCTTCGAACACTTGAGTTGCGAGGATTGGTTGAGCGGACAATTCGGCCAAGCCTGGACCCAGAGTGAGCAGATGGCCGGCGAGGTTTCCGCTGTCCACCGTAGAAATATAGAGTGGCAGCAAAGGCTTGAGCGTGCGGGTGTCATACCAGTTGAAGAAGTGGCCGCGGTGTCGTTCCAGGCGTTGCATGGTGTCGAGGGCATCCCGCGTGCGCCGCAGGAGTTGGCCAACGGACAGATAGCCAAAGTCGCAGGCGGCCAGGTTGGACAGCAGCGCCAATCCCATATTGGTGGGCGAAGTGCGGGAAGCCACCACCGGAACGGGTTCTTCCTGGAAATTATCCGGAGGAAGCCAATGTTCCTGCTCCGTGACAAAGGTTTCAAAAAAGCGCCAGGTCTTGCGCGCCGTTTGGCGCAGGAACGCTAATTGTCTGGGCTTTAGCTCTGGCGCCGCCGAAGGTCCGATAGGTTGGCTGATGCGCCAGGCTATCCAAGGACAAGCCAGCCACAGGCCCAGAACCGGCGCGGCCATCGGCAACGCCGATGGCTGAGCCAGGGCCAGGAAAGTCCCGCAGGCCAGACCGATCGCGGGTGCGATCCACATCGTCGAATAAAACCCCAAGGGCCTTTCGCGGACAGCCCGTTCGGCCTCGCTGGCGGTTTGCCATTCCAAGAGGCGCTTGCGAGTAATCAACAATCGCACGAGCGTGCGGGCAATGGCATCAAGGCTGATCAAAGCGTCGTACGGCAGAAACACGAAAGTGAGGAAGGCTTGCCCGAGCTGGCGACCAAAGGAGCCAACCAGTCCGCGCAGGTGCAGTGAGAGCGAAACTTCCAGCGGCTTGCGGAACAGGTCGACCGCCGCGGACAACGCTGCCGGAAGCAGAATAATCGAGAAGACCATTAAGGCTCCGGCTACACCGAAGCCGGGCAGCAACATCCAGTCGCCTAGCAGCAACAGCAACAGGGCTGCGGGTACCAGGCTGCGCCGGAGATTGTCCAGGATCTTCCATTGGGACAACGTGGAAAGCGGATTGGCAATGCGTCGAGCATCCGGTCCCGGGACTCGTGGCAAAAGCCACTGGGCGATTTGCCAATCGCCGCGGATCCAACGGTGCCGCCGGTTGATGTCCGTGTTGTAACGGGACGGATATTCTTCGTACAGCTCGACGTCGCTGACCAGGGCCGAGCGGGCATGGCAGGCTTCGATCAGGTCATGGCTCAGGACGGCATTCTCAGGGAACCGGCCGGCGACGGCTTGTTGGAATGCATCCACGTCATAAATGCCCTTGCCAATAAACGAGCCTTCCTGGAAGACATCCTGGTACACATCCGAAACCGCTCGTGTGTAAGGGTCAATTCCAACGTCTCCGGCGAAGAGCTTGACGAACCAGGAACGCCCGGCGCTGGGCAGGCTCACGCCCACACGCGGCTGCAAGATGCCGTAACCTTGGGTCACCACGCGCTTTACCGGATCGAACTGCGGCCGATTCAACGGATGAGCCATCGTTCCCGCAAGTCGCCGGGCCGTGTCGCGGGGAAGCTGTGTGTCGGTATCCAGTGTGATGACAAATTTGACGGCCGGCAGGATCGAAATATCACCGATGATCTCGGAAAAACCCTCCTTGGACCCACCCCGAAGCAAGGCGTTGAACTCTGTCAGTTTGCCTCGCTTGCGCTCATATCCCATCCACAAGCCTTCCACTTTGTTCCACCGGCGCGGCCGGTGAAAGAGAAAGAAAATGTCGGGCCGGTCGGGTTGGTATTTCGCGTTGAGCATTTCCACGCCTGTCCGCGCTCGATGAAGCAAAAAGTTGTCTGAAGATTGGAACTCCTCCGGCGCGTCCTGGAAATCGGTTAGTAGGGCGAAGTAAAGGTTGGGGTCGCGGTTAGCCAGGTAATGAATCTCCAAACTCTCGAGGAGCCGGTCGATCGCGGCTGAACTGCTCAGCATCGTCGGCACGACTACCATGGTCCGGCATTCGAGTCCGATGCCGAAGCCGTAATCCAAGCGTGGCAGCAGACGGGGTTTGACTAAGAATGCGGAAAGCCAATTCATCAAGGCAACCGCCAATTGACTGGAACAAAGAAGGAACACGGGAATGAAGAAAGCCAGCTTCCAACCTTGCGCGTCGAGCGTCCGCGCTTGCTGAGTTAAGCCGAGAGTTCCCAAAGCCGTAAGTAAGAAAATTCCGCCGGCATAGAAGCTCAGAGGAAACCTCCGGATGCACCTTTCCAAGGCGGTTTGCCAGGGCCGGCGCATTTCTGTCGCCCGCTCCAACGCTACCAGGCCCTCGCCCAGCAGGTAAAAGCCCACATGGGCGGTCCGATCCTGCATTCCCTTTTGCTGCGCGCCGCCTTCCGCCAGTTGGACCGCCTTTTGCGCTACCTCCGACTCCTGGAGCAGACTGTGGCGGGAGATGGCCTCGATCGAATGGCGATAAGCATCGCGCGTGGGAAAATCCATTTTCCCATAAACGCCGGCCGGATCGAGACGAAGCGTCTGATCGACCTGGCTCATGTCCTCGACAAACTCGCGCCAATCCAAGGCGCTCAGGAAACGCAGACTGTTGATCGTATGACTGACGGAGACCTGGTCGGCCGCCTGGGTCTGGCTATCGAGGTGGACCATTTGGTCGATATAAAGTCCTTGGCCCGTCAGCGACTGTTCGAGCCAGGTTCGCGCCAGGTGCATGGCCGGACTTTGGCGAGACAATCGCTTGGTGAACTCGGCCACGAAGGCGCTCGACAAGGGCAGGGTGGATTGCGCCATGTCAGCCACGACAACGACGAGGTGGGCTGGATTCTTCTCGGCCATCTCCTGCAGACGTTCGACCCACAGGTCCGCCAGGTCGCGGTCATGCCGGGCGACCTGCAGGCGCGCGGTGACCCTTCGCAGATTCTCAATCAAGGCCAGCCGAAGCATAATCGGAATGGCCCACAACTCGCCCAGTTTCAATGGCGAGATGGTTTGGTAAGCCGTGATGAAGGCGCGCAGTGGTTCCGCGTCGAGTTGGGCGTCGACATGCGAAATTAATTCGAGCACCAGATCATAGACCCGCGGAAGACCGGCGGACGGACCTGACTGGAGGCGGGGCAGTTCGCGGCTGTAACCCCGAGGCAAATGACGGCGGGCCATCTGGATTTGCTCTTCGATCAGGTAAAAGTTGTCGAGCAACCACTCGGCGGCATGGGTGACCCGCCGGGTTTGATCCACGGCCTGAGTCGCGCGGTTATAGGCTCTTAGGATTTGTTCGTTTTCACCCAGCCTCGCGAGTAAGCGATTGGAGGCCCGCTGGGTGACGACCAGGTGCGCTTCGGCAAGGGTTTTGGCATGGCGGACCAACTGTTCGAGGCTGAACAGCTCTCCTCGCAACGGCGGTTCGTTAGACGAACTGCGAGCCCGGACATACTCAGTCACCCGGTTGAGCAAGGTCTCCACGCTGAGCCCTTTGACGGACGCGCTGTTCAGACTGGTCCTCCGCTGATCACTGATAAAAGAGAGTAGCAAACAGGATGACCGAGGGCTGGCTGGGCCTCCGCTTCCGGAACGCTCGCGGGGGCCGGTACGACCAGCGTGCTCATGTGGGTCGCGGCTATCGAAGATTTGGATAAGGCTTCAGGAAAGTGGTTACCAGGTCCTCAACTTTCCACAAAGTCCCTAATGCTAAAAAACGTGCGAACCGGCCAGGATTTGACCCTCGCGACTCTAGCATGAATCGAAGTCGAAGACGCTAGGTTGCTCTTTAGCACCTCATGGCAATGTGGACAGGCGTCAGCGTACAGGTAATCGCCGAGTTTCACTCCACAGGACGGGCATTTCTTTCCAAACATACAATTGTCCTCTCTTTTGCAGCAAGGCCCTGGCATCCCGTGACAACAGGTGTACTTGCCATCCATCACAAAAACCGGGACGTCCAAGGGGCTCTTTGCTGTTCAACGTGTCGAAAAGCACGCCAGGTGCCGCTGGGCGCTGCTCAAGTGCAACGCATTGCGGGACAATGACGTCCAGATTCGGGTGGCTGATCTGGTTCAAGCCTTGGTTAGTAGAAATCATGCAAAATGCGCGGCTCTATTTCACAGGCTTGATGCAATTTGCACGCTTTGCCTGCCCGGTGGGATGGCGCGATGCTTGGGGATGCAGAATTAGCCCTCAAGGAGGGCGATGCCGTTTCGCAGGCGCTGGTAGATGTTTGGTCTTGCCTGGAGCCGATGTTTCGTCCAGCGACGAGCAAATCAGAACCATGCCGGCCAATGGAAGCCATAGCATGAACAAGGAAGTAAACTGTTTTCGAATAATTGCCTTTTCATTAGTTCACTTGAGCTCCGCTGGTTCGACGACGACTCCCCAACCGAAACTCCCCACTCATCATTCGTAAATCAAGCGCCTCTATTTCGGGCTTTCGCGGTTTCCACGAGTGCGGCACGATGCGTCCATGCGGACACTGATTAAGCATGTTCTGGCCGCCCCCGAACCGCAGGACCAGGTCACCGTCAAGGGCTGGGTCCGGACGCGACGCGATGCGAAAGGATTTTCCTTTCTCGAGCTCAATGACGGCTCGTGCCTGGGCAATTTACAGGTCGTGGTAGATACGGGCACGCCCGGCGCCGAACACCTGGCGCAGTTTACCACGGGCGCCGCGGCGGTGATCGAGGGCAAGCTGGTTCCCTCACCGGCGCAGGGCCAGAAGTGGGAACTGCGGGCCAGCCGGATCGAATTGGTCGGCGTTTCGGACCAGAGCTACCCCTTGCAGAAGAAGGGCCATACCCAGGAATTCCTGCGCACCATTGCGCACCTGCGTCCCCGCTCAAATCTTTATGGCGCCGTCTTTCGCATGCGCAGCCGGCTGGCTTTTGCCGTTCATCAATTCTTTCAGGAGCGTGATTTCGTTTATGTGCACACCCCCATCATCACGGCCAGCGATTGCGAAGGCGCCGGCGAGATGTTCCGCGTCACCACCCTCAAAGGCAACATCGACGAAAAGGCCCAAAACGACTTCTTCGGCAAACCGGCCTACCTGACCGTCAGTGGGCAGCTTGAAGGTGAAACGTTCGCCTGTGCCCTCTCGAATATCTACACGTTCGGGCCCACTTTCCGCGCCGAAAACTCAAATACCGCTCGTCATGCTGCCGAGTTTTGGATGATCGAGCCGGAGATGGCCTTCTGCGATCTGCACGGGGATATGGATCTCGGCGAGGAGTTCATCAAGGCCATGGCGCAGTTTGCCGTCGAGCACTGTGCCGAGGACTTGTCGCTCTTTGGCAAGTTCGTGGACAAAGCTTTGCATGAACGACTGAAGTTCGTCGTGGACCGGCCCTTTGTGCGGGTGAGTTATACCGAGGCGGTGCAAATTTTGAAGAAATCCGGTAAGCAATTTGAATTCCCGGTCGACTACGGCCAGAATCTGCAATCGGAGCACGAGCGTTTTTTGACCGAGGAACACTTCAAGTCGCCGGTCACGGTGTATAATTATCCGCGCGAAATAAAACCATTCTACATGCGACTGAATGATGACCAAAAAACAGTGACCGCCATGGATGTGCTGGTTCCGGGGATCGGAGAAGTCATCGGCGGCGCGCAACGCGAAGAGCGCCTGGATCAGCTCCTCGAGAACATGAAATTCCACAAGTTAAAGCCCGAGGATTATTGGTGGTACGTGGATTTGCGGCGGTATGGGACGGTGCCCCATGCGGGTTTCGGGCTCGGCTTCGAACGACTGCTGATGTTTCTGACCGGCGTCTCCAATATCCGCGATGTCATCCCGTTCGCGCGCACTCCTGGAAATGCGGATTTTTAGCTTTGAGGCCGGCCCCGGTGGCCGTTGTTTACGTTATTGGATTTCGGTGGCCATTTCCTCGGCAATGGCCTGGCGCCACTTCTCGACGCGCTGTTCCATCCCGATGGCGGAAAGATAACTGCGGTCGAGCCGGTTGGAAGTTTTGCCGAGCCGGTCGGACGGGAGCTCGTGTTCGAGAATGTCTCCCACGTGGACGGCTGTGAGCGGGCCGAAGGCGATGTTCTCGCTGCTGGAAGGAGTGTGATGGAAAGCGACCGCCTCGACGATGCTGACCGGCAAACCCCAAAGGCTCAGTACATAGGCGGCCACACCTCCATGATGAGCGCCAAACACCTCAAGCTCGGCCTCATGCGAAACAAGTGCTCGGTCTCTGGCCAGGACGAGCGCCTGGTGGAAACGTTGAGGCATGCTGTCCGCGAGCATCAGTTTGCCCAGGTCGTGAAGCATCCCAGCTATGTGGGCTTCCTCAACTTCAATCGGGTCGGATCGTTCCAGGCGCATAATCAGCCCGGCAATGCGGCCACTGCGGACCGTATGATCCCACAGGTTGTTCAGCGAGAAGTCGCTCAAATTCATGTGTTCGAACGAGCGGAAGATATGGGCAGATAAGGCCAGCGAGCGCACGGCCGAAAGCCCGACGAATTGGACGGCTTCAAAGGGACTCGAGGCCTGATTAACCCGGCCGGCGGCGGCCGAGTTGGCAATCTGAAGCAGTTTGGCCGTCATGCTCGGATCCTGGGAAATGATCTGGGCCAGGTGCTCAAGGGACGGATCCTCGCCGCCGAGTTCCTGCATAATCTGGTGGTAAACTGAAGGAAAACTGGGCAGGACTCGCATCTGGCCGACCAGGGCCTGAAGTTGCTGGTCCTTCAGGTAAGAATCCAAATTGCCCAACCGGGAAAGGGTCGCCTTGAGCGTCTTAACATTAATGGGTTTGGCCAGGAACTGGTGCGTGGAATCCAGGCTGCGCGCGATCTCAGCCTGGTCGCTTAGACCTGAAACAATGACGCGCGAAGCGCGCGGATACAACTGGCGCACTACTCCCATTAACTCAACACCGTCCATTCCGGGCATGCGCAAATCCGAGACGACCACATCGAAGGGTTTGTTTTCCATCAACCCAAGAGCCTCCTGAGCGTCCGCGGCGGTTTGTGTTTCCCAGTCCTCTTCGCCTTCCATCATCAGGAACAACATCTGCCTCAGCAGAGGGTTGTCTTCGACGAAGAGAATGCGCTTTTTCATAGCCAGGCTTGCCCGGATCCCGAAACTGTCGCGACGCCGATATTCGCCCAGCGTGAACGCGCGGGCGGATCCGTACGCAATCGGCCTAATCGATGCAAGAGAGGAGCGCTGTCATTGGTGTTGTTGAGGCTTTCTCTGAGGTTGGGTTGCGCCAGGAGCGCGTTATTCGACAATTTTCGGAACGATGAAAAGGCCGTTGGCTTTGGCCGGCGCGTTGCGCAAAGCCTCTTCGTGGTCCAGACCAGGCTCGACTTCGTCCTTTCGAGTCACATTGACCAGTGGAAAGGCGTGCGCCGTTGGCTCGATTCCACTCACCTCAACCTCCCGCAGTTTCTCGATGTAGCCGAGGACATTGGCCAGTTGCGCTTGGAACTTTTGCGCCTCGTCGGGTGTTAAAGAGAGACGGGCAAGATGCGCGACGTAATTGACGTCAATCTCAGCGGCCTGCGCCGGCTTATTCTTCATCGAACTTTCGTTTGATGAGGGTTTCCAGTTCGGCCAAAGCCTGAGAGGCGTCGTTTCCTTCCGCATGGATGGTCAGTTTACTGCCCGGCCCAGCGGCCAGCATCATCAGGCCCATGATGCTTTTGCCATTGACCTTTTCACCGTCCTTTTCGACGAAGATGTCGCAGGAGAATCGATTGGCGGTTTTGACGAACATGGCGGCAGGCCGGGCGTGGATGCCCAGCTTGTTTGGGACCAGGAAATCTTTGGTCATGCTCGAATCGTTACCCGCTAACTTCTTCGCGCTCATTCTACCCTGCGATATAAGTAACTGAACCGCGCTGGTTTTGCCAATAAAATCTAAGACTGGCCAGCGGGCGCTGGCCAGCATGGCTCGCAAGGAAAGGATGACTTTTGAACCTGGCAGCGCTAAAGTCCCGCGGATGAAAAACAAACATTTTAAGGCTTTGGCCGTAGGGATTTTGATGGGAAGCGATTCGGACTGGCCCACGATGAAAGAGGCCGCCGATGCGTGTAAAGAGTTTGGCGTCGAATCGGAAGTGAATGTGATTTCCGCCCATCGCGCCCCGCGCGACCTGGCGCGGTACGCAACTAGCGCACACTCACGCGGGTTGGGCGTCATTATCGCCGGAGCGGGCGGTGCCGCCCACCTGCCTGGTGTGACCGCCGCCATGACTCCCCTGCCGGTCATTGGCGTCCCCATTGCTGGCAAGTTTATTCGAGGCTGGGATGCGCTGCTCTCGATCGTCCAGATGCCGAGCGGCGTGCCGGTGGCTACGGTAGCCATCGGGGGGGCCCGCAATGCCGGTCTTTTAGCCGTCCAGATCCTCGCGGTGGCGAACCCCGTGCTGCAAAAGAAGTATTTGGAATTCAAAGAGCGCCTGGCGGAAGAGTCGCGCGCAAAAAACCGTAACCTGGCTCTTTAAGCTTGGAACCAAACCTGGTGCGCGGACTCGCTCGCGCGCCAGCGTCTTGGAGTGCGGCGCTGCGCGCCGCTTTTGGAACCGAACTACGGGTGACCTGCGAAAGATCTCAAATCATTCGACCCTGCTTCGCTCCAAAAAGCGCCGCGAAGCGGCTCAGTCCAAAACCTTTGGATTGCCGGGCGGTTCGCGAACCCAATTGGCTACATCCGTTCCAGGGCGCGATCGATGCGATTGAGGACCCGTTCTTTGCCTAGAATCGCCATTAAATGATACAGGCTTGGGCCGGCGGTGGTCCCGCAACAGGCCAGGCGAACCGGGTGGACTAGAATTCCTGTCTTTACGCCTAGTTCCTGAGCCACTGTTTTGAATGTGGCACCAATCGAGTCCGCTTCGAAAGGCTGCAAAGCGCTTAGCGCTTCTCGCAGCCGGAGAACTCTTGGCTTGTTCTCGGGAACGAAGTCCTTCGCCGCCGCCTCGGCATCATATTCAATCTGGTCCTTAAAATAAAAGCCAGCATAGGCGGGAAGCTCGCCGAACATCTTGAACTTGCCCTTGCAAGTATCCAGCGCAGCCCGGATATACGCGGAAGGATATTGGTTAGTGTCAAAGCCCGCTCGGTTTAATGCGTGAGCCGACAATTCGTAGAAGCGTTCGTCGTTCATTTCGCGCACATACTCGCCGGCCAGCCAGGTCAGCTTGGTCAAGTCGAATCGGGCGTTATGTCTCAGAATCTGCGGCAAATCGAATGCCTCGATCACTTCGGCAATCGCCATTTTCTCGCGATTGTTTTTCGGCGACCAACCCAGCAGGCACAGATAGTTGATGAGCGCTTCGGGCGGGTAACCCTCGTCCATATAAGTCGCCAGGGAGGCGCCTTGGTCACGCTTGCTCATCTTGGTCCCGTCACTGTTTAGAATCAGCGGGATGTGAGCATATTTCGGTGGCTCGACACCGAAAGCGCGGAACAAGGCAATATGCTTGGCGGTGTTGCTCAAGTGATCTTCGCCGCGGATCACGTGAGTGATGTTCATCTCCAAATCGTCGACCACATTGACGAAATGAAACACCGGCTGCCCGTCTGAACGCACGATGACGAAATCCGGATCGGCCTGTTCGCGGTCCGTCAACTCGCGGGTAACGTTGCCGACTACCAGGTCCGCAATCACAATCGGCTCCCGCGTCATTTTGAATCGAATCGCCCCTTGGTGTTCGTAAGCCAGACCGTGGGAGAGCAGCGCCTCGACGCGGCGTTGGTAGTTTTGCTGCCGCTGACTCTGGAAATAGGGCCCGTACTCTCCCTTGCTTGCGCCTGTGGCATCGGCCGTAATGGGCCCCTCGTCCCAATCCAGGCCGAGCCAGCGGAGTCCGTTTAGAATCACGTTCACCGCCTCCTGCGTGTTGCGCGCGACATCCGTATCCTCAATGCGCAAGATGAAGGTTCCGCCGGTGTGCCGGGCATAGAGCCAATTAAATAGAGCCGTGCGGGCTCCGCCGATGTGCAGGTAGCCGGTCGGGCTGGGGGCGAAACGAACGCGCGCTTTCATGCCTCACTCACCTGGCTGCCAGGTCCAGGCAGGCGCTCTCCTTCGTGCTGCGGACATAAAGCC
>DASRFK010000265.1:0-36447 GCA_035651635.1 Verrucomicrobiia bacterium
ATGATCATGAACTCCTGGAAATCAATCGGGGCGTCGGAATGAGCGCCGCCGTTGATGACGTTGGCCATCGGCACCGGCAGGACTTTGGCATTGGTGCCGCCGAGATATTTGAACAGCGGCATGCCGAGCGCCTCGGAGGCAGCCTTGGCGTTGGCCAGTGAAACGGCCAGAATGGCGTTGGCTCCAAGCTTGGACTTGGTGTCGGTGCCATCCAAATCCAGCATAATTCTGTCGACCGTCAGTTGGTCCAGCGAGTCGGTTCCCTGCAGCGCCGGCAGGATCTTCTCGGTGACATTTTTCACAGCCTTGCTGACGCCTTTGCCCTGGAACCGTTTTTTATCGCCGTCGCGCAACTCGATCGCTTCATGTTCGCCGGTGCTCGCGCCGGAAGGGACCGCAGCCCGACCGACAGCGCCTCCGGCCAGGATCACGTCAACTTCAACGGTTGGATTGCCACGTGAATCGAGAATCTCACGGGCTTGAATGTCGTAGATGGTGCTCATAATTAAGTTTTCAATTTCAATCTCAGTGAATCAGGAATCATTCTCTGTAGACGAGACAGGGTTGTCGTCTCCGTCAAAAGGTGCGCGCATGATAAGGGCGCAGGGGAGTGAGTCAAGGAATCCAAAGTCTGAAAGTCTGCTCATAGCTCCGCAGACTTCTTTTGCCGCCCAGGCGCGTGGCGATTCGGTTTTACCGTTTTAACGTTTTACGTTTCAACTCTTTAACGTTTCAACGCTTCAACGTCTCACGCAGCCGTACAAGTAGAGGGCGCACCAAACAGGGTGCGCCCAAAAACACACGGTAGGTTAACACTATCCAACGCGGTCTGAATTGGCAATGGTTTTAACCTGCGCATCCAGCGGAAAAAGCGTGACAACTCCTTCCAGGATGCAGAGTTGCAACATGACCGGGAGGAGAACGCCGACCGAGGCGGATTAAGCAGACTCCTCTGACTATCCGCGTCATCCGCGGTCAATTCTTGTATAATCGTGTCCGATTTGGGGTTAAGACCCCATTGTTACAGGAATTAGATAGATTAGCGTGGTAGCGGTTCCTTGTAATGGTGGTTAGTTAGGTTCAGGCGGCTCTGAGTGGAGCCGCCTTCTTTTTTTGTACGGGGATGAACCCCAACTCCTAACCAACAGCCGCAGACTGAGTCGCCACAGCAAAACGCACATCCGCCGCGTTCAGAAGGTGAATGCCGCGTGCGGAGGAACTTTCTGGCCAAACCGAGTTGAAGTACGGTCGAATGACGGCGGCCTTGAGCAAAGCCGAATCGTTGGTGGTGTGCGCATCCGCGACCACGAATATCTCGAACTCTTTACTGACGGCGTTGCGCAACGTCGCATCGACGCAAAACTCAGTCGCATAGCCGGTTAAGACCAGGCTCTGCACGCCCAATGAACGCAACCGGCGCTCCAGATTGGTTCCGTAGAAAGAGTCGGCGGTGGTTTTTCGGATGAAATGGTCGTCAGTCGCTTGGTTCAGATCCGGGTGCAATTGCCAGCCGTCGCTGAATGGGACCAGCCAGTCACCCTCCGGCGGGCCGTCATGCTGAATAATGAACACCGGAACTCCAGCGGACCTCGCGCGGCCGGTGACGAAATTGATTCGGTGGATGACTTCCGCGGCTTCAAAGGGCGGCGGCGTGGTATTGAACAAACCGGATTGGACATCAATCACCAGAACAGCGAGCTGGCTGGCAGCACGCGAGGCGAGCAAATCAACGGCATCAGGCGTCGACACACATTAACTTACCGAAACAGAAATTCTTTTCAACCTCCCGTGAGGAAATCGGCCCTGTTTAAACCAGAGTCCTGGGTGTCCGTGCGGCGGGCCGGGTGGGACCTTTTAACGGGTACGGCCGAATCGACCAGAGAACGGAGCGTCTTGAGGTTAAGGACGTCTTCGTGAAGGTCCTTTGACTTTGGCGTCTCAATGCATCCCGGGGTTCGTTTGAACCGGCGGTCATTAACGATGTGGCCAAAGGCTTTCTTGCCAATTAAACCTTTGCCTATGTGCTCATGGCGGTCGACGCGGGAGCCCAGCTTCGCCTTCGAGTCATTGAGATGAAAGGCCAGGATCTGCCGCAAGCCAATCAGCCTGGCGACCTCCGCAAGAGCAGCTTCCCAGCCTTCGGGAGTGCGGATGTCATAACCGGCCGCGAAAAAATGCGCTGTGTCGAGACAAATTCCGAGGCGATTGGGCTGGTCGACATGATCGAAAATAGCTGCCAGATGAGCGATTCGGTGGCCGAGGCAACTCCCTTGACCCGCCGTGTTTTCCAGGGCGATTCGCACCGGCGACTTCTTCGTGGCGGCCAGCACTTCGTCGAGGCCGGAAACGACCTGAGTCAGCCCGGCCTCTTCCCCGCCACCCAGGTGCGCGCCCGGGTGCAACACCAGAAACGGTACTTCCAACAGCGTGGCGAACTCGATCTCCTGAATGAGCGAACGAATGGAAATGCGGCGATTTTCTGACTCGGGCGCCGCGAGGTTGATGAGGTAACCGGCGTGTCCAAAAACATATTTAATTTTGCTTTCAGCCAATCCGGTTCGATACAGCGCAAGTGAGGCTTCGTCCGGCTGCTTGCCAAACCACTGCATGTTGTTCTTGACGAAGATTTGGCAGACCTCACCGCCGATTTGTTTGGCCCGTTGGAGGGCCATGTGAACACCGCCGGCAGTTGAACAGTGTGCGCCAAAGAGCATGCGTCAGATTATCGGCATCGGGTGATCGTGTGCAATGCCCCTTTCTAGGCCGGGTGCGATTAGAAGTGTCGGTCTTGGCTGGAAGCCGAAAAAAGCGGCAGAGGGCTGCCGCAGTCCAAAACGCAAGCGCGACACGGGCGCGGCCCTCGAGAACCGAAGGTTTTGGAGTGCGGCAGCCCTCTGCCGCTTTTCTGCCGCTCAACACAGAATGACCGACAGATTTAATCACACCCTTTCTAGGCCTTGGCAGCCTTTTTCATTCGCAATCGGCTGACCCGCTCTCAGGTGGGTCTCTCATTAACATCGCGGTTCATTCCAAAATTGCGCGGGCCCGAGCGCAATTGCCGGTAATTCTCGGAGGATTTTCGTTGGTTGCTCAACGATGCCTGCGGATTAAAAATCCGCGCGCCGGCGCGCGGGCATTCCTGCCCGCAGCAACGGCCGAACACCTTCTGACTGCAAACCTATTCTTCGCCGGGTTCAGTCCCAAGATCTCAGCCTTAAAGGGCCTCGGGTTGGCTGAGCAATTTTGCGATCCGAGCCAGCAGCCGGCCGGCGGCTCCGCCGTCCAGGACGCGATGGTCGAAACTGAGTGTGACGTTGGCCTCCATCACGGGGATAAATTGCCCCTTAGTTTCGTCCCAATCCGGAACTCGCCGAGCGGCGCCCATTCCCAAAACCAGGGTTTGCTCCGGTAACGGGATGGGAGTGGCCCAGGTGAGACCGAACGTGCCGAAATTGGTGACGGTGGCAATGGATCCGCCGGTGGCATCGGCGGGCAGTTTGCGCTGGTGCGCCAACTCGATCAGCTCGTCATAGCGTTTGACCAAATCCTTGAGCGATTGTTTTTCCGCATTCCGAATTACCGGCACCAGCACGCCATCCGGAACCTCGACGGCGAATCCCACATCAATGGCCGATGGATGCACGATCTTATTGCCAATGAGCCGCCCGGCCGGAGCGCTGTTCTCCGAAAGGGCGATCGCCAGCGAGCGCAACGCGTACAAAGCCGGTCCCGGTTTCGGATTGGACCTTTTGCGATGGCTCAGGAGAGGATCAAAACGCACCGGCAAAGCCACTGTCGCCAGGGGGCGAGTCCAGCTGCGCCGCATAGCGTCGGCCACGGCCACGCGCATGGTCGAGGCCTGGCTCAAGTGGTGGCGTTCGAGGTTGGTGATGAATTTTTCAAAATCCTGGATGGTGACACGACCGGCGGCGCCGCTGCCGGGAAGCCCGGCCAGGTCGGCCGCGTGCAAGCCCAGCTCAATCATCCGCGCCTTCATCCTCGGAGACATGTAGCTGGCACCGGTGGCGTTTGCTGGAACCGGAAGCCCGCGAACGGTGGGCGCGACGGTCTGCTGGGGCGCGTCGGCCTGCGTTCGCAAGTGCGTGGAGGGATCGGCCTGGGCATTCTGCCCATTCTTCTCCGGAGCGGGCGCGTCCAGTCCAAGACGGGCGGCATCCTCAGCGCTGGCTTCCAGATATCCGAGCACCGTCCCGACGGGGTAGCTTTGGTTGAGATTGACGGAGAGGGTCTCGACGCGGCCCGGGCATGGGCTGGCCACGTTCATCGTGGCTTTGCTGGTCTCGACTTCAATGAGGTCCTGATCGGTCCGCACCTGGTCGCCGACTTTGACCAACAGACCGACAATCGTTGCTTCGGCGATGGACTCGCCGAGTTGGGGCATAATGATTGGGATCGACGGCATGTTTACATTCGCTGCAGATGACGGGCGGCCGAGGCAATGCGCTGCGCCGTCGGCCGGTGCGCCTTCCAGAGATTTGGATGATAGGGCACGGGAGTGTCCTTGGCGTTGAGCCGCTGAGGCGGGGCATCGAGCAAGCCAAAACCCTCGCTGGCCACTCTCGCAATCACCTCGGCGGTCACCCCGCCCCAAGGCCAGGCTTCGCCCACGCACAATAAACGCCCCGTCCGCGCCACCGAAGCCATCACCGTATCGGTGTCCAAAGGTTTCACGGAGCGCAAATCGACCACCTCGATCTCCACCCCTTCCAGGGCCAATTCGTCAGCAGCCGCCAGCGCTTCATGCACCATCGCGCTGTACGCCACGATGGTCGTGTCGCGGCCGGGCCGCGCGATCCGCGCTTTGCCGACCGGCGTCGCCTCCGTTGGGAGCGCCTCGGCTTTGAGATGATAATAGAGATATTTGTGTTCGCAAAAAATAACCGGGTCATCAATCGCAACGGCCTCCAGCAGCATGCTGTAAGCGTCCTCGACGGTGGCGGGAGTCATCACGACCAAGCCGGGGTAATGGGCGTACACGCCTTCCATGCTTTGGCTGTGGAACGGTCCGCTGCCGGAGGTGCCGCCGGCCGGAAGCCGAATGGTGATGGGGCACGGAACCCGGGTGCGCCAATGCAAAGTGGCGGCCTGGTTAACGATTTGGTTAAAAGCGACCGTCGAAAAGTCGGCGAACTGGATTTCAATAATCGGGCGCATTCCTTCGATCGCGGCGCCGACCGCCAGCCCGAGCATGGCATCTTCACTGATCGGCGAATCGATAACCCGGCCTGGAAACTGTTGCGCGAGGTTCTTGGTGGCTTTGAACGCACCGCCAAAAGCGCCAACGTCCTGGCCATAAATAAACACTCGGGGATCGGAGGCCAGTGCTTGCGCCTGAGCTTCGCGGATCGCATCCAGATAGGTGATGCTCACAGCTTAGGCCTCATGTCCTTCGCTCAGGTGCTTGGAAGCCAGAGGGCACCAGTCCTCCTTATACGGGTCGGGCGCGGGCTCCCGCTGCACTTTGGCAACCACCTCCTCGATGGCCTGAACCGCCTCAGACCGCCAACTGGCAACCTGCTGCGGGTTCGCCCAGTCCTGTTCCAACAGGTGCTCTTCGGCCAACTTCAGACAGTCACGCCCAACCGGAGAGCATTTCAGCCTCGCATCGATATAGGACCCGTCGTCATGCTCGCCATGTCCACACAACCGGAGCAGTGTAGCCACGACCAACTGCGGCCCGGCACCCTCCCGCGCGCGGCCAACGGCTTCATTGACCACCTTCAGACACTCCGCCAGGTTTGTCCCATCAGCGGCCAACCCGCTGATGCCGTAACCGCTGGCCTTGTCGAGGAGCGAACGGCAGGCAAATTGGCGCTCCGTGGGTGTGGAATACGCGTAATGGTTGTTAGCCAGTACCAACACCAGGGGCAGCTTCTCAATCGCAGCCTGATTCAACGCCTCATGAAATGCTCCCGTGGAACTGCCGCCATCCCCCAAAGAAGTTATTCCCACTGTGCCCTGAATGCCTTTAAATCGGTGAGCCAGCAACGCCCCATTGACCACCGATATCATGGCGCCTAGATGACTGATCATGGCGAACATCCCTTCCCGGGGCCGGCCCCGGTGGACATTGCCGTCGCGTCCTCGCATTGGCCCCAGTGGTGAGCCCAGGCAAGTGCGCACCGCATCGAGCAATGACTCCCCAAAGGCCAGACGGCCGGCCGTGTCTCGAATCAGTGGCGCGAAAACGTCACCCTTTTGCAAGGCCAGCCCCGTGGCGACGCTCAGGGCTTCCTGTCCACGGCTCAGAAACACCCCGCCGTGGACTTTGCCCATCCTGTAAAGGCTGGCGAATTTGTCGTCCAAAAGACGAGCCAAAAGCATCAGGCGAAATGCCTTGACGTAACTTTCGCGAATGGAGGGAATCTCGCTCACCGCACCATGGTCGAGCAAAGCATGAACCATGGGAGCATATGTATCCGTTTGAGCAGCCCCTCGCAACGTTTCTTTCTTCGAGCGCTGGCCCCCTCGCCGCGTGTTCCCCACCAAAACAATTCGCCGCCAACGCCTAGAGTCGTGTTTTAGAATTCGGTTTGGAGTCCCGCCTTTAGGCGGCTTCGGCGCCGGACCGCCTGAAGGCGGGACTCCGAACCACATACGCCCATGCGCATGTCGGTACTTTTAAAACACGCCCTAAGCTAAAAGGATGTTACTGTCCGTGCGGACCTCCAAATTGTCCTGTCTTGAGGCACTCGCGTTTGGCTTAACCGGCGGCAGTCGGGCGGTTAAAACAAAGTTCCGGTCGCGCGAATGGATAACCGGCCGGTCAGGAAGCCATCAAAGCCTGGGCCAACCCATAAAAAAACGAAGATCAGAGTAGTCGCGGACTCGGAATTGGTGTTGAATGTGCTTCATCAGCATTGATTTGCTGCCGATGTACAAGGCAGCACCGTGAAACCAAGCGCCATTTTATGAAGCCATCCTCGTCCACTGTATTGCTGGTCGAAGATGATCCGCAAATGCCCGAGATCCTGGCGGGCCTTTTACACGACGATCACATCCTGCTGACTGGCGCCAAGGATGCCACCGAAGCCCTCGATCATTTGCGCCAGAAATCCTTCGATTTAATTCTGCTCGATTTGGGCTTGCCAGGGGTGAATGGGTTCGAGTTGTTGCGTGAGCTCAAGGAATCGCCCGAAACAGAAGCTATCCCGGTCATTGTGCTGACGGCGTGGAACAGCACGAGTGACAAACTTCGAGGTTTCGAACTCGGGGCGGTGGATTACCTGACCAAACCGTTCGAGTCTTCGGAACTGCGGGCACGAGTGCGCTCGGCTTTGCGGGCCAAGCACCTGCAAGACCAGTTGAGCCAAACCAATCGCGAACTTTTGGCCTCCCGGGTCGGCGCCGAAGCGGCCGCGCGTGCAAAAGCGGAGTTCCTGGCCAACATGAGCCACGAGATTCGCACACCCATGAACGGCATTATCGCCATGGCGGGGCTGTTGCTCGAAACTACGCTGAGCCATGAACAGCATGGATACGTCGAGACCATCCACTCGAGCTGCGATTCGCTTTTAACCATCATCAACGACATCCTCGATTTCTCGAAAATTGAGTCCGGCAAGCTCGAATTCGAGAAGCACCCATTCGATCTCCGCGCTTGCATTGAGGAGACCTTGGATCTGCTGGCGACCAAGGCGGCCGAGAAGGGGTTGGAACTGGCTTACCTGTTCGAGGATGGAACGCCAACCCATTTACTGGGTGATTCGGTGCGTTTGCGGCAGATCCTGTCCAACCTGGTTAGCAATGGCATCAAATTCACGCCCGCCGGCGAGGTCGTCGTCCAAGTTAAGGTGCTGGCGCGACCTAATGGTGTTCAGTCCGGTTCGGGTTTTTGGCAATTGCATTTTTCGGTGCGTGACACCGGGATCGGAATTCCCGTGGATCGCCTGGCCAGACTCTTTAAATCGTTCAGCCAGGCGGACGCCTCGACCACGAGATTCTACGGCGGCACTGGGCTCGGCTTGGCCATCAGCAAGCGTTTGGTCGAGATGATGAACGGCAAGATGTGGGTCGAGAGTGTCCCTCAAAAGGGATCCACCTTCCATTTCACGGTTCAAATCCAGGGTGCCGAAGAACCCGGCCTCGCGCCACTCGACGGGACGCAAACCCAATTGTCAGATTTGCGGCTTCTAATTGTCGACGACAATCCAACCAACTGCCGAATCCTGACCCTGCAAAGTCGCAAGTGGGGCATGATTGCCCGTCATACGCAAGAAGCAGGACAAGCCTTGGAATGGCTGCGCGGCGGCGAAAAATTTGACCTGGCTATTTTAGACATGCAAATGCCGGGGATGGACGGTTTGATGTTAGCCGGGGAAATCCGCAAATTGCCGCAAGGCGGGTCGCTGCCGCTGGTTCTGCTGACGTCCATGGGCGTTAGAAGCACCCAACCGGAAATTGCGAACCTGGCCTTTGCGAGCTGCCTGACCAAGCCGGTCAAACCCGGGCAGCTGCAGCAAGTACTTTTAAGGGTCATTTCCGGGGCCAAACCGGTGGCGCGAAAACCCGCCAACGGGCCCAAACTGGATCCCACATTGGCAAAGCGCTATCCACTACGGGTGCTCCTGTGCGACGACAATGCCATCAATCAAAAAGTCGCCTCACGACTGTTGCAACAGATGGGCTACCGCCCGGATTTGGCCGCCAATGGCCTGGAAGCTCTCATCGCGCTGGATCAGCAGCCTTACGACCTGATTTTCATGGATGTCATGATGCCCGAAATGAACGGGCTGGAGGCCACGGCGGCCATTCGGGATCGGCAAAAGCAGCCGCTCGCCTTCCCCAACTATAAATCCAATATCATTGTCGTTGCCATGACCGCGAATGCGATGCAGGGCGACCGTGAAAAGTGTTTGGCCGCGGGCATGGATGACTACATCGCAAAACCGGTTCGCCCTGAAGACGTCCGCAAAGTGATCGAACTGTGGGCAGGAAAAGCCGCCGACCAGAACGCCAACGGTTCCCCTGATGTACAAAAACCCGCGCCGGCCGCAACGCCCCCCGCCGGCCAGACTCAGGCCCCGGCCGACGGCGAGGACGGCCCGGTCGACATGGATCGGCTGCTGGAGTTTACCGACGGCAGCGCCGAAAACTTGCGCGAGTTGGTCGAGCTTTACTTGTCCCAAACCACCGAGCAGTTGGAAAAACTGCACGCAGCCGTCCGAGCGGCTGACGCCGCCGAAGTGCGCCGAGTCGCGCACAGCTGCGCCGGGGCCAGCGCTACGTGCGGCATGCGCTACATGGTGCCGCTGCTGCGCGAACTGGAACGACAGGGCCGCGAAGGCAAACTGACCAACGCGGACACGATCTTCGATCAAACCACTCGCGAATTTCAGCGCATCCGGGTTTTCCTCGAATCACGGCGGATCGGCCAGAGCGATGTTGCCGCCAAAAATTAGCATGAAGAAAATTTTGATCATCGAGGATGACCAAATGGTGGCCAATATTTACCGGAACAAGTTTTCGGTCGAAGGCTTTCAAGTGGACATCGCTCACGATGGGGTCAGCGGCCTGGAATCCATCCGCACATTCCGCCCCGACGCAGTCGTGCTGGATTTGATGCTGCCCAAAATGACGGGCGTGGAGCTGATGAAGCAGGTGCGCAGCGAGCCGCAATTTCAAACCCTGCCGATCATAGTCTTTTCCAATACCTACCTGAGCAACCTCGTCCAGGATGCCTGGAAGGCCGGCGCTACCAAATGCCTCTCCAAAGCAAATTGTTCCCCCAAACAGCTGCTTGAAGTTGTGCGTGGCAGCCTCTCTGGTATCGGCAGTTCCCCGGCTCCTGCGGGCGCCACTGAAGAGCCACCGCTCTCCAAACAAGCCGCCGAAGCCAAAGCTCCATCCGCGCCCGCTGCGCCGACAGTGCCGGACGAGGCCGCGTTCCAGGCGGAACTGAGGGGCGATTTTGCGCGCGGGTTGCCGGCCGCGCTAGGAACCTTGCGTACGCACCTCCAGGCGTTGATCAAGGCGGCTGACGAAGCCACTCAACGCAAGAGTATCGAGGAAATGTACAAGCGCATCCACGGCATCACCAGCAATGCCGGTATGACCGGGATGCACAACCTGGCCCAGCTGTCCGATGCCTTGGAGGCTCTCCTCAAGGAGTTGCACGAAAAGCCCAAAAACCTCAATGCCTCCACTTTGCGCACGGTCGCCTCGGCCGTCGATTTCCTGGGCGCGCTTTCTGCGCGGGATCTCGAACCCGAACAACATCACAAGCCTCCGCCGCGGGTTCTGGTCGTGGACGATGAAGCCATTTCCCGGCGTGCCGTAACCTATGCGCTGGAACGGGCGAAGTTGAAACCGACCGCGATTGAAAGCGCGGAAGCGGCTTACAAACTCCTTATCGAGAACAAATATGACCTGGTGTTTCTCGACGTGGACATGCCCGGGATGAACGGCTTCGAACTCTGTTCGAAGTTGCGCCAGCTTCCGGCCCACAAAACCACCCCTGTCGTATTCGTTACCAGCCTTAACGATTTGGAGAGCCGCGCCAACTCCACCATGAGCGGCGGCAACGACTTTATCGCCAAACCGTTTCTCTTCCTGGAACTCACCGTAAAAGCCCTCGTTTATCTCCTGCGCGCACGCCCCGCTGCGGGAAAATAGCTTTCGCTAAACTCGCCTGGGCGGCGCTGCCGCATAAATGCGGCGTTCCGGCCGCGCATCGGAACGCTGCATTTATGCGGCAGCACTGCTTGAACCATCAAACCTGCCGCAATCAGGCCAGGTAGGGCTCCTTCTACCCCAAATAGCCCGCGCCTGATAACCTGATAACTGATAACTGATAACTGATAACCCACCACACCGCTCTGAGACCGGTCACACGCTCGTCTACGGCATTTCAATTCGGAAAAATCGTGTCCCGTTGGTCTCGTTCGGCAGTTGGATCTGCCATTGGCCCATTATCAGGGAAGGCAGGTTTGTCTCTCTCGTCCACAAAACGGGAGGCGCGAGGTTGGTGGCGCTGAACAGCGCGCCGCCCACACCGAAGGCTGCCCAGCCGACTATTTGGTTGCCGGCAATACCCGATAAAGACAGCAGCACCGGCTGTAACGCCACATTCGCATAGCTGCTCAGGGTGGCATTTTGCGATACCGTCATCCAATCGACCCAGAGCTCAGCCGGGGACGTGGCACCGTCGGCAAGCCGCACTTCATCCATCAATCCCTTAAAATAAAAGCTGCCATCGATGAACCGCCCAAAATTGAGGTCGGCATTGGAATTGAAGTCCGGCTGCGCGACCCCCGACTGTGTCTGGTCCAGGCCGTCCACAAAAAGCCGCACGGAAGCTGTCGCTTTGTCCACGGTAGCCGCCACGTAATGCCAAATCCCAGGAGAGACCGCATTCGTTGAGGTGGAAGCCGTTTGGCCCGTGATTCCGTTTCCGCTCTCGAAGAGAAGCTTGTGATCGCTGGTCAGGTACGAATTCACGTAGAGCGCGAAGCCGTCGCTGTTCCAGCCGCCCTTTTTGTTCGCACAAATGGTTTGGATGCCCGTGGCAGCGGGATCGATTCTTATCCATGCCGAGACAGTGAACGAATTGCTGAGGCCCAATACGCCGGCGTCCAGGTATTGTCCCGCTCCGTCTAACGAGATACCGCGACCGATGATTCCCAACCCGGAGCCAGGAGCGGCGCCGGAACTAATGGGATGCTGTTGGGTGCTGTCAGAATATGGAAAGCCACCCTCTTTCAAATGCCACACGTCGTGGTACTGCGGTAACCAGGTCGAGGCATTAGCCGCAGGGGGATTAGTGGCCAGCGGGTTACCCCAGTAAGCCCAGATGTTATCGTTTGTGCCGCTTAAGCGGGGGACCTGGACCCACACCAGCGAGGTGCCTCCGGGATTCCATTCATCGATTTCGTGTGGAATGATCGAGGTGCCGCTGGCGTCGGTGAAGCGCAGGTCGCCGCCCACCGGCGAAGCGAACTGCTCGTAACGGAAACGCGGAAGGTTCGTATTCAATTCGACCAGGATCGGGCAATCCATCAGTTCAGCCGATTGACCGTAGCCGGAAAAAACAATCTTCATGCGCGACCCATAATCCCCTGGATTAAGCGTGACCGTGCTGATTTTAGTCGAGGCGGGCGCCCAGCTTTCGCTGCTGGCGTTGGTGGCATAAAAACGAAAGTAATAATTCGTCTGGCTCGCCAACGAGCTGAGGGTGGCGCTGAACGTTGCCGGGTTGAAGTTGGTGTTGATGCCCAGCTTGCGGCTGAACTGCCATTGAGCGCGAACATTCCCGCCATCCTGCGTACCCCAAAAGACCCAGACCGTCGCCTCATCGTCCCCGTATACTCCCTGGGTGAGTTGGCCGGTAAGCGTAGCGGATGTTCCGGAAACGGTTGCGGGAAAATTCGACACCGCCAGGGCCACGGGAGGCGATAAGGGTTGGTTCAACGCGGGGCCCAGCAAGGACGCGAATTCGCTATCATTAGGAAGCCGTGCGTGGACTTCTTTGAAGCGCGCCGCTTCCAATCGGGCCAGGTTAATAAAACGCTGATGCAGATAATAGGAAGCGACCGGGGCGCCGTTCGAATCAATCAGACAGAAATTGCGATTCGTCTCGTTGTTGTAGATTTCCCAAAATAAAATAAAGCGCGGTCCCCAGTTCAGCAGCCGTTGGATGTACGCCCGATTCAGCGGTTCCTGCGCCTCGGGAGCGTCGCCACCCCAGCCGTATTCACCAATCCAAATGCGCTGGCCCAGGCCCGCGCTCGCCTTGGCCGACGGCAGCTTGGCTTTGATATAATCCAGCGTCGAATATAGCGAAGCCGGATCCAGGTTCATCGCGTCATAAGATGAATAGGAAAGGAAATCGAGATTGGTGATGTACGGCACCACCATGTTAATCAGACGTTGGTTATTGTTCGCCCCGTTGAGCATCGCGTCGCGCACGCGGTTGGCCTCGGCGTAGTAATAGACATTCACGTTGCTGAACGTCAGGCCGGCTTTGGCGTCGTCGACTGCTTTTTGGCGGTTATTCTCCCAGGCAATCATTCCTTGAATAACCGCCGGGCTGGGGTTGGTCGACCAGTTGTTCACGCTCAGATAACCGTCGCCTTCCCAGTGGCCAAGGTAAAAGGTCTTGCCGGAATTGTTGTAATTGGTCAGGAGATATCGGGCCAGGTCGTACATTTCACGATAATCGTTGGCCTGCTCCGACGCAGTGTAGTTTCCGTCAAGAAACGGAGCGTCGGCATTCGAAAACGGGTAAGCCCAGGCAATGATATTCCGGAACGGCATATCCAGCACGCTCCGGCACGAGCGATCGTCCCGCGCCAATGTTACTAGATTCGTGATCGTCGAAGCCAGGCCATAGCCGTATTGCCTTCGATAATTGCTGCCGAGGTAAAACTTAATCGTGTCGCTGCCCAGCCCTCGCATCGCCTCGGCCGTTTCCACCAGCAAGGTGTTGGTGGTGAAGTGATATAATCCGGCGAAGGTCTGCGTCCCGACACGCACGTTGTAGGTGTCCACGGCCGGATCCGACAGAGGCGCCGCCCAGGACGGTGCCGCTAGCAACAAAGCGGCGAGCAACGGGACAATGAAAAAACAACGGGCATACGGCCAAACTGGCGGTTCAGCAGGACGGGGCTTCAATCGGACAAACACGGGAACAGGATCGGAGGATTTCAAAGCACTGGCAGGACGGCAATTCTTCAAATTTCAAACCACAACCTGAATCTATCAGGCCCGAACGCCAAAGGCGAGGCGATTCCTCGGGTTTCGGCCGGAAATCACCGGAAACCGGAAATTCCGGAAAATCGATCATCGCCGTGGCCCCCGGGCTCGACCCTCGCCTCTGAACCCTGGTGGATTTGACTGGGTTGACCTCCGCGCGCTTTCCAAGCCCTCGACTCATCCCTCTACTTGGGGGACCAATTCACCAGGCGCTCTTCGTGGAATGCGGCCGTTCGGTCCAACCACTCAACCACCCGCGACGAGGGTGGGGTACCAGGCAGAACGCGGCTCCGAGGAACGGGCGTAGGCGACCGCGGGACCATGACTTGCGGATCCTCTATGATCATGCTCTTTCGGTAATATTCCCACAACACAAACGGGCCGTTGGGAGTGGATATGGTGCTGATAGTGGTCGGCTTTCCCCAAACCATGAGTACCGCATTCGTCGTCATGCCTTCGCGCAACCTCCCGCGGTCCACTGATACTTTATCCTCACCGCTTAACGCCGCATACTCTCCAGGGTGCGCTCGCTTCCGTTCGGCCACCTGCGACTTCTCGCAGCCAACTACAACCAACACAATCAGTATCGCCAGAGCCCTGCTCAAAATACGATTTTTGAAGCTACACATGAAATCAGCGGTGCCCGCCATAATGCACAAACGCACCGGACGCGCAAGCCCACCCCATCCGCTCTTCAGGGCAAACGCATCTAATTCTAGCGGTAGGGATGGCGCGCTGCGCCGTCCGCGCCGCGTTAGCGGCGCAATGTTGGATGTGAAGGTAACTCCTCTCGCATTCGTTCCGCCCGCTAAACGCGGGCGGGGACATCGCAGCGCGATGTCATCTACCTCAGGGCCTCTTCTCAAGGGATTTAGATGCGTTTGCCCTGATCCGCTCTTCTACGAGTCCCACTACCTCGCTCGGCTCTTTGCCTCAGCAAAAAGCGGCCGGGAATTGCTTCCCGGCCGCTCTGACTGAAAAACAGGTCGACGCGTACGCTGCTATTGCACTTTGACGCGGAAGAACTGTTGCGGGCCCGAGACCGGGACCGTGTAGGGCGATTGGGCGCCGTTAACCGGTGCGTACGGACCAGTCACGCTCGAAGACGATTCCAGAGTCCCCTGCCCCCAGCTCAGCACGATATTGCCGTTGTTGACCTGGATTGTCAGGGACGAAGATGATCCGCCGACGGACGTGTAGGTCTGGAATGAACTGTTCGCCGCCACGGTCATATAGCTGGCCCAGATCCAGTTGGCCGAGCTTGCCCCCGCCTGAATTCGAGCTTCATCCATCAGACCATGCATGCCGAAGTTGGCATCCGTGAACCGGGCGAAGTTCAGGTCAGCCAAGGTCGTAAAATCTTTCACGACCGAACTGCTGGAGCCGACGTTACCACCGTCCACGTAGAAGTTCACGGTGCCGTTGGTGCGGTTAACCGCCGCGGCCACGAAATGCCATTGGCCGAAGCCCACGGCATTAGCGCCGGTGGTCGACTCGTTGCCGCCACCATTGCCATCACCGGTGGCGAGGTCGATCTTCCCGTCTTTATTGCCGTAAGTATTGACAAACAGGGCGAAGCCGGGAGCGCCGTAGCCGCCGTGTTGGTTGGCCCACAGGGTTTGAATGCTGTTGGCATCTTGTGCGATGTTGACCCACGCCGAGAGCGTGAAGGCATCACCCACATCGTTTGTGCCGGCATCCAGCCAGTTGCTACCATCGAATGAACCGGCCTGGCCAACCACACCCGGCGCGGGTACAGGTGGCGTACCGTTTGTCGCGGTGTGCTGCAAGGTGCTGTCGAGCACCGGCAAAGCGCCTTCCTTGAGATGGTAAACCACTTCATAAGGTGCGGTTGAACCAAACGCCGGAGCCCAGACAGTCCCATTGGTAGTCCAATCCAGCGGTGTTACATCCGCCGCATTGCCCCAATAGGCCCAGATGTAATCATTCGTCGAGGAGAGACTGGGCACCTGCACCCAAACGCTCGAGGCTCCGCTGGCATCATTCCACTCGTCGATCTCGTGCGGAATCTCGCGCGTTCCGCTGGAATCCGTGAAGCGCAAATCGCCACCGGTGGGTGAAGCGAATTGCTGATACGAGAAGCCTGGAACGTTCGTTCCCAACCGCACCAGGGCCGGGAAATCCACCAGTGCCTCGCCGCGATTATATCCGGCAAAAGTAATTTTGGTCTTGTAGGCAAAATCACCCGGATTCAGCGTTGGCACAGGCACGCCAATGACCACCGCCACGCTCGGGCTCGGACTAATCGGGCCCTGAGAGTTGGAGATATTGACGGTGTAATGGTTCGTTCCCACCAGCGCGGGGAACGAGTACGACGCGCCAGTTGCGCCGGCAATCGGCGACCCATTGAGCAGCCACTGGTATTGGAACGGCTCCGTGCCGGTGGCTGTGACCGAGAAGCTCAGCGGTGTGCCGGAGTAAACCGTCTGGTTGGTGGGCGTCAGATCCGTCACCAGCGAGGGCGGGCCGGAGTTGACGGTCACAATGGTGTTGTCGCTCTGAGCGGTGCCCCACGCATTCGACACGCTGACGTTATAAGCGCCGCCGACGGTCGAAGAGTTTACGTTGGACAATACCAGGCTGGCATTGGTTTGACCGGGAATCGGGAACCCATTGCCCAACCACTGGTAACTGACCGGCGCGGTGCCCAGGATAACCGGGGAGATTACCAGAGTCGTCCCTTCGTCGGTGGTGATCGATTCCGGAGCTTGCTGCACCACGCGCGGAGGGATACCGGCCGCCAGGTAATGCGTTACAACCTGGTTGGAGCTCAGCGCGACGTTGTAGATTGAGACGTCATCGATCGAACCAACAAACTGGTTGTCATAAGCGGTGCCCTGGCCGGACTGGCGTGACCCGATACTCACCGAGGACGTCGAGCTGAGAATGCCGCCGCCGGAAGCGATCGTGCCGCTACCGCTCAAAGCGCCGTCCACATACAGCAGCACTTGGCCCCCCGCTTCATCGCAAATGGCGACCACGTGGTGCCAGTTGTTGTCGTTCGGAGCCACGCTGCTCGCCGCGGCATGCACGCCACCGGAGGCGTCGCGGACGAAGAACCGGAATTTGTGCAACGGGGCACCGGCGCCGCAATCCAGGTTGAACTGCTCGCCGCCATTGCCGTAACCCAGGGTGACGATCCCCGCATCCGTGGATTGGCCGAAGCCGCCGTTGACCCAGGCTTCAATCGAGAACTGGGCGTTACCGCCGGCCGGTGTGCCAAAGTTCAGGAACGAGGGAACCCAATCCATGTAACTGTTGGCGCTGACACCATTGCCGAAACTGGCCGCCAGTTCGGTCGGATCGGTTTGCGGTGTGAAATTCGCGGTGTATCCGGGCTGCCCGAGCAGCACGTTGGTATAGATGCCGTTGAGGCCGCTGGCGTAATCATACGCCACGTTGCCGGAGGTCTCATCCAAACGATAGTAAGCCACCGGTTTGTCCGCTAGAACCGCCTGCGGATATGGAGCTGAAGGCGCAGGCAGAACCGTCAAGGACACCGGAGTGATGCTCGCCGAACCAAATGAATTGGAGATCGTCAGACCGTAACTGCCCGATGCCTGCACATTATCGATGGTATATTTCGACGTCGTGGCGCCGGGGATCGCGTTGCCATTGAGAGTCCACTGATAGCTCAAAGGCTGAGGGCCGGTCGCGCTGGCTTCGAGGGTGGGGTTCGCGCCGGCAAACACCTTTACCGTCGCAGGCGTCTGCTGTTGAACAATGGGCGACGCAAATACCGTAACTTGCGCCACTGTGCTGGTGATCGAGCCGTAGGCATTGGTCACAACCACGTAGTAGCTGCCCGCGTCCCCGGGCTGGGCCGAGGCAATGCTCAGCGCGGAATTAGTCGCGCCGGAAACCGGGGAATTATTGTGATACCACTCGTAACCAAAAGGAGCACTGCCCTTGGCGGTGACCGACAGATTTACCGGGTTATCGGCGTTAAAGGTGCCGGAGACCGGCTGGGACGCGATGGTCGGCGCAATGCCGGCGGCGGAGTAGAGTTGATAGATCTGCGCTGCGGACAGAGCATTGGTCCAGAAAGCGACCTGCGCCACCTGCCCGTCAAAGTAGCGCAGCGTATTGGCGCTGCTCGGACTGGCAATCGTGTACTGAGAATCCCCGCCCAGCAGCAAATCATTGGTCGAGCCTACGATATTGATGCCGGTGGCAACCCGGGCGCTCTTGGCCAAAACGCCATCCAAATACAAGTATTCATTGGTACCGTCCGATACACCGGCGGCCATATGCCATTTGCCGTCGTTCAGAGCAAATCCGTTAGTCACCAGGTCGAGGGCATTGGTGAATTGCAGCTCCGGACCCGGACCCGGGTTAAAGTGATTATCGCCGCCGTTTTGACCAAGCGCGAGCCGATACGATTTGTCGCCGTGTCCGACGATTTCCTGGAAACGTCCCGGGGAATCGGCCGGGCCGCCCTGGAACCAGCTGACCACAGTTAAGGGCACAGCGCCGGTCGGATTGAGTTCAGCGGGCAAATGGCCGCCGCCGACGTCGACCGCGCCAAGCCAGCCATTGATGGCCACGCTCTTGCTCGAGGCGCCAAAGCCTGGAAAGGGCGGGCCCGCCACGCCGGGGCTCGTGCCCGGTTGATAAACGCCGTTCGCGGCGGTGCCGAGTGCGCCGTAACTGTTAGCCACCGGAAAGCTGCCGCTCGGGTAACCCGCGTTAGTCACCGATTGGGAATCGTTGAGACGGTAATAGAGGATCGGGCTATCGGCGAGCACCGCGTTGGTGTAGGTGCTACCGAAGGTGGCGTTGGTGCCGTAGGCCGTTTCATAATGAGCCAGAATGCTGTCGGGAGACAGGACGCTGTTGTAGATGGCCACTTCGCTCAGGCCGCCTTGAAACGCCTGCGCGTAGGAAGCGGAGACGTCCGTTCCGCTGCCGATCATGATGGGCGAAGTCGGATCGGGCACATACTTCTGGCCGGCCCCATTGGCGGAAACGTTTTTCGAAACCGACAGCACTCCGTTGGTGTAGATACTCTCGGTTGTGCCATCAAAGGTGGCTACCACATGCACCCATTGACCGACAGTAAAGCCCTTGTGCGCGTTGAACGCGCTGGTATCCAATTCGCTGGACTTGTTGCCCACCGCATTGGTGGTCTGGCAACTGAAGTAGATGTAGTCCTGGTACTGCCCGAGCGCGAACCCGCCCCAACCTGTGCTCAGGCCGCCATAAAAAGGATTGACCGGGTCGGGCCCACCCGTCTGCAACGTGGTCGAACCGCCTTCACTGACCAGAATGCCATTAATGCCGGCAACGGTCCCTATCTTTGCCCATGCCTCGACCGAAAAGGGCGGAACGATGGTCAGGGCCGGGTTGGGACCGCCATTGGTGTTGCGGGGTACAACGACGTATTGGCCGGGCTGATTGCTGCAGAGCATCGCCACGCCATCCGAGGCCACCCCTGGGCCCTGGACGATATTGTTTGTCAAAAACCACGTCGACCCCGAGGGTTGATACCATGCCCCGTAACTGCCGTTTGCGGATGCTCCCAGGCTGCCGCTATTGGCCGCCGTCAGGTTGATAGGCATCGGGGGAGTCGCCGATTCGGTCAACGGCCAGTAGGCCGTCGGACTCAACGCCATAACTGCGTTGGAATAAGATTGGGCCGGGGCTTCGATGCCGGCAATCAAGGCCGGCAAGGCGACGCCAAAGCCCACGAACAATTGCTTTAACATATTTTGCTCTGGGATTTTACGTTTCAGTGATCAAGGGGATGCGCGTTGGCCACGCGAAGACGAAGAACCAGGGAAAGACCGCAAACAGCAACGCACCCGCTGAACATCGAGTTGCAAACCTCCCATTGACTCCCAACTACACCGGCAAAACGCACGAACGTCTGATTATATCACCAATGCACCCCCGGGTTGTCCAGTGGTTTTGTCAAAAATCTTTGAAAAATGTCATAGTGATTTCTTTTGACTTGCATAAGGCCAAACAAGGGGTAGAGAACCTTCAGGGCGAAATCATGCCGACTGGCTGAGGCCGGTTTAGCGACCAGGGATGACGCGAACGCGGCGGCCAAAGCAGCGGCGAAATTGCAGTGAGCGCAGTGTTATGAACGTGTTGGATCTGATCAAAGCGACGATCGCTTGTGGCTTGAGCGCCTTCTTGATTTACACCTTTCCTGTGGTCGGTCAGGTGCTCATTATTGGAGTCTTGAGTCTGCTCTGGCTTTCGTACGCGCATAGAACTTTGGCCAGAATGTTGCGCCGGTAAGCACCGTTCCGTCCGCGGTCGAAGCGGCGCGCCTTAGCGCTTTGACCCGCGTTAGCGCCCTCCTCTCCCAGGCCCTGCCTTCCAAGTCGTCCTTTTCTTTTCGCCCGCCCTGGCGAATATTTCGACGGCGATTGGACCAGGAAGGCTGGAAGGCCAAGCGAAGGCAACCTATGACAACAACACGGGAGCACGATCTGATAATCATCGGCGCGGGACCGGGCGGCTACGTGGCGGCGATTCGCGCCGCCCAGCTGGGGCTCAACGTTTGCTGCGTGGAACAGGCCGCCGCCCTGGGCGGCACCTGTCTGCGGATCGGATGCATTCCGAGCAAAGCGTTGCTGGAATCCAGCCACAAATTCGCGCAAACAAGGGACCACCTTGCGGCGCATGGCGTGCAAGTTTCGGAACCGAGGCTGGACTTGTCCACCATGCTGCGGCGCAAAGACCAGATTGTCACCACCCTCACGCGCGGGGTCGAAGCGCTGTTCAAGAAAAACAAGATCACCCGCTACACTGGGCACGGCCGGATCGATGGCCTCGGGCGGGTGCTGGTCGAAACTGAGGCCGAACTGCTGGAGCTTAAGGCCAAATCAATTCTCATCGCAACCGGCAGCAAACCGGCAACCTTGCCGGGAATAGCACTGAACGGACAGCTAATCGGCACCAGCACCGAGGCGTTGTCCTACTCGGAAGTGCCCCGCCGCCTGGTCGTTATTGGCGCAGGTTATATTGGGCTGGAATTAGGTTCCGTCTGGCGGCGGCTGGGGTCCCAGGTCACGGTTTTAGAATACCTGGATCGGATCCTCGCCGGCATGGACGCGGAGCTTGCCGCTGAAGCCAAAAAAGTTTTCGAGAAACAAGGACTTGAGTTTAAACTGGGATGCAAAGTCACCGCGGCCCGCGTCGAGAAGGACCAATGCGTCGTCGAAGTGGAAGGCCAGGAACCGCTGCGCTGCGACCGCGTGTTGATGGCCGTCGGCCGCGTGCCTAATACCGACCGACTCGGCTTGGAAGGCGTTGGCATCGAGTTGCACAAAAAGGGGTTTATCCCCGTCAATGAACAGTTTAAAACCACCGCGGACGGCATTTATGCCATCGGCGACGTGATTGTCGGTCCCATGTTGGCTCACAAAGCCGAGGAAGAAGGAGTGGCTTTCGCCGAGTATCTCGTCACCGGCCGCGGGCACGTCAATTACGACGCCATCGCCGGAGTCGTTTACACTGAACCGGAGATTGCGTCCGTAGGAAAGACCGAAGAGCAGCTCAACGAGTTCGGAACCGAATATCGCAAAGGCAGTTTCCCCTTCCGAGCCAACGCGCGCGCCCGCACGCTAAACCAGCTCGAGGGTTGGGTAAAAGTTCTGGCGGACAAAAAAACCGACCGGATTCTCGGCGTGCATATCATCGGCCCGCACGCGGGCGATTTGATCAATGAGGCCGCCGCAGCCATATCGTTCGGCGCCAGCAGCGAAGACCTGGCGCGCACCTGCCACGTGCATCCGACGCTGGGCGAGGCGCTGCGCGAGGCCGCCCTGGGAGTGGCCGGACGCACAATCAATTTTTAATATGGGCGGCAACAACGTAACGCAGACTTTCAGTCTGCCGTACCGCAGGTCTCCTGACCTGCACGGCGTGGCCGCGTGCACGCATGCAGATTTTGCCGCGCTTCCACCAGGCTCGCCCGGCCGACTGAAAGTCGCCGGTACAGCCAGCGGGACTCCCCGCGCCACCGTAACGCAGACTTTCAGTCTGCCGTACCGCAGGTCTCCTGACCTGCACGGCGTGGTCACCTGCGCTACCGCCATAATCCGCGCAGCCCTGACGTTAATCCTGGTGTTCCTTCCCGCCCACAGCCATGGCGAACCTGATTTTTCTTTGCTGAGCAAGCCTTGGTTTGAGGCGCGCACCGCCCATTTTCGAACCTTTAGTTGCGGCGGGACCCAAGACGTCGCCAAGCTCACCGCGCGTCTGGAACAATTCCGGTCGGCCTATGAAGCCCTGGCGGGAAGCCAGGCCGTCGCTTCGCCACCCATTGAAGTTCTGGCTCTGCCGGACCATTCGGCCCTGGAACATTTTGTACCTTTGTACCAAGGCCAGCCCATGAACCTCTCCGGTTTTTTCCATCGCGGCAGCGACGAAAACCTGATTGTGCTCTCGCTGGCCGACAGCGGCGCCGGGGCCTTGGACACCATTTTCCACGAATATACCCACCTGGTGCTGCGGCGTAACCAGCAAATCTGGCCGATGTGGCTCGTCGAAGGAATGGCCGACATTTATGCCACCTTCGAAGTGACCGGCGACCACGCCGTGCGACTGGGCAAGCCGCAGCAGCTGTATTTGCGGGTATTGGCCAATCAACCAATGATGCCTCTGCCGGCTTTGTTCGCGGTGACACACGATTCGCCGGAGTACAACGAACGCGACCGGCAGGGGATCTTTTATGCGGAATCCTGGCTCCTGACTCATTATTTGATGATTGGAAACCCGGCCCGGCGCGCCAATTTCGGACAACTGAGCACTCTATTGCGGCAAGGCCAAACGCCCGAGCAGGCCTTCACGAATGCTTTCCACGTCCCGGTGGGCGTGGTGCAAAAAGAGCTGTCCCATTACCTGGAGCAGGCCAAATTCGAATCGCTGACTTTCGCCGTCCGCGCGAGCTTGCTCGTGGCTCAGCCCATGGCCACACGCCCGGTGGCAGCGGTTGAGACCTGTTTTCGGCTCGGGGATGAATTGCTGCGTATCGGCCGAGACAGCGAGGCCGAGAGCTACCTGATCCAGGCGGCCAAACTGGGCCCGGCCAACCCGCTGGCGAGCGAAGGGCTTGGCCTGCTCGAAGCCGAACGCGGCCGGCACCAGGAAGCGCTGGACGATCTGAAGCGCGCCATCGATCACGGTTCCAAAAGTTTTCTCGTTCATTACGGTTTCGCGCGCGAGAAACTTATTCTAACCGCCAAAACCCCCGACCATTATTCGCGCCTGGAAGGCGACGACGCCCGGCAGGTCCGCGATGAACTCCAACAGGCGCTGAGCCTCATGCCCGATTTCGGACCTGCCCATCATCTACTGGGGTTCTTCGAACTGATCCAAGGTGAAAACCTCGAAGACGCCAACCAGCATTTGAAGAAAGCCATCGAACTGGAGCCTGAAAATGTCGCCTACCTGCTCACCCTGGCCCAGGTGCAGATTGCCGAGCGAAATGCCGGCGCCGCCCGCGGCACACTGCAGCAACTCTGCCATCCCTACATCGACGGCAAACTCCGCGCGCACGCCGAGGAAATGCTCCAGAGCCTGGGTCCAAGCGAAAACGCGGTGAAATAACTTCCGCTGTGCAGCCCTTATCCGGCAACTCGCCCAGGATCAGCTTGGATTGTCCTCCTCCGGGGCAATGGCCGCGGCCTGGGCGTGCTTTTTACGCTGATGCCGCTCGACAATAAACCGCGTGATGAAGAACGAGGCCAGGGAAATGGGCGCGGCACAAATGCACCCGCCGACCAACAAGGGTTTGCCCACTGAAAAGAAGGTGGTCCAGTGCCGCCAGGCCGCCCCTTCCCAATGCATGCTCTTCAATGGTGGCGGCCAGTGATGTGGATGGCTCAGCACCCAATAACCTACATTATATTCCCATCGATAAATGATCGGCATGAACGGCAGAATTACGTCATGCAATGCCCCGGAAATCACCGCCGCTAGAATATTACTGCCCGTCAGCCACGCGAACAGAATGGCCGACAACGTCTTCAAGCCGAATAAAGGTGTGAACCCGAAAAAAATCCCGATTGCCACTCCGCCGGCAATGGCCTGGGGCGTGTCGCGAATCGCCAGCAGTTTCAAAGAGTGTTCCCGCAGCCAGCGATGCAAATTCATACGCCGTCCCGCCTCGCTTTTTGCTGCTTTCGATTGAAAGCTACCGCCTCTTCGTAACGCACGCCGGAGCCGCCGAAAATGTCCAGCGCCGAACCGATGGTCAGATCGACGCGACCGCGGCCCAAGCTGCTAACCCGGCGCAGGTCCTCAATCGAGTTTGCTCCGCCGGCGTAGGTGCAAGGCACCGGACTCCACTCACCCAGGTTACGCACGAGCTGCTCGTCGATGCCGCGGCATAGGCCTTCGACATCGACGGCGTGAACGAGAAATTCGGCGCAGCATTGCGCCAATTCCTCGAGGATTTGCTCGCTGATTGTCACCTCCGTAAATCGCTGCCAGCGGTCGGTGACCACGAAATATTCTCCATCCCTTTTTCGGCAGCTCAAATCCAGCACCAGTCGCTCGCGACCGATTTGGGCCACCAATTCGTTGAGCCGCTCCCGATCAATTTGTCCATTGCGAAACACCCATGAGGTCACGATCACGTGCGAAGCGCCGGCTTCGAGCCAGGACCTGGCGTTTTCCGCGCTGACTCCCCCGCCCAGCTGAAGCCCCTGCGGGTAAGCCTCCAGAGCGGCTCGCGCCTGTGCCTCATTGCCGGGGCCTAGCAGGATCACGTGCCCGCCCTCGAGGTGGTCGCGCTTGTACAGCTCGGCAAACCAGGCCGCCGGTTGTCTGGCGACAAAGTTAGTGCGCAACTGTGCCGCCTTGCCATCGAGCGTGCCGCCCACGATCTGTTTGACCTTGCCCTCATGGAGGTCAATGCACGGACGAAACATCGCCGTAACGTAGGGTGCCGCGGCCGGATTTCAAAGTCCAATGTGAGGGTAAAAACGGGCTTGACGCCTGAGCGCAAGGAGTTAAAAGACAATAATCAAGGTTTATACCCTTAACCTTTGGAAATGAACTATGAAAATGATTCGCCTTTTCCCTAAGTCTCTGATGTGCACCTGCGCTCTGGCTGCCTGTGCTTTGCCGGCATTCGCTCAGTCTACAAAGTTCTATGTCAAAGCCGATGTGGGTGGCAACCTCACGCAAGACGCGACTTTAAACGAGTTCTTCGGGCCGGTTGCCCCCAATACCAAGGTTAAATTTGATCCTGGATTCCGCGCCGGGCTCGGCGGTGGCTACCAATTGACTGACTGGTTCGCGCCGGAAGTCGAGGTTGGCTATATGGAAAACCGAATCAGCCGCATCGATGGGGCCGATCGGGTTCATGACGCCTGGTTTGGCAACGTTCCCTTCCTGGTCAATGGCAAATTGCGATTGCCAAATTCCTCGCCCGTGACGCCGTATGCGGGCGCCGGAGTCGGCTTCTCCGAAGCATTGCTGAGCGTCGGGCACATCGATCTGAACGGGACGTCATTGCACGGCGATGTCAACGACACCGTGTTCGCATGGCAAGCCTTTGCCGGGTTGCGCTTCAAGATCAACGAACAAATGGGTTTGAGCCTCGAGTACCGCTACTTCAATGCCGACGGCGCAAGCTGGCAGGCGGATTTCACACGCGGGACGGCCAGCGACACGATGCGGATGAGCAATACCCATACCCACGCGATTAGTGTGGCGTTTGACTTCCGCTTTTAGGCATGGAAAAGAAAATCTCCCTCACCGTAAACGGCCAGCCTCACACCATTACGACGGATCCGGATCGGTCGCTGCTCGAAGTCCTGCGCGAAGAACTGCACCTCACCGGGACCAAGTATGGGTGTGGCGAAGGTCAATGCCGGGCCTGCACGGTTCTCGCTGACGGCAAGAGCATCGCCTCGTGCACAACCTCGATCGCCGACGTGGAGAACCAATCCATTCTCACTATCGAAGGTCTGGCCACCGGCGAGCGGCTGCATCCCGTGCAAGAAGCCTTTTTGTCTGAAGGCGCATTTCAGTGCGGTTACTGCACGGCCGGAATGATCTTGCAAGCCGTCGAACTACTCAACGACGATCCCAAGCTGGCCAAAACGGACGTCGCCGCGCGCATGCAGCGTCACATCTGCAGATGCGGCACCTACCCCAAAATCATTAAAGCGATCCGCCGCGCCGCTGCATGAAAACCAACGCGCCCGTTGCAGCCGACGATTATCAGGAGCCGATTGAGCGGGTCGATTACGATTTCGGCCTGAACCGGCGCTCTTTCGTCCAGTTCCTGAGCACTGGCCTGCTGATTATCGCCAATGCCTCCCCCGCCCTGGCGCAACGTCGCGACGGCGGCCGCGGCCAACGCCGGGCTGCGCCCCTCGGCGCCCGGATTCACCTCGGCACAGACGGCTCGATCACCGTCTTTACCGGCAAAGTGGAAGCCGGCCAGGGCGCGCGCGCCGAGCTGACCCTGGCCGCTGCCGAGGAGCTCTGTGTTTCCCCAAACGCTATCCGGTTAGTGATGGCGGATACGGCTGCTGTTCCCGATGATGGCATCACCGCCGGGAGCCGCAGCACGCCTTCCACGGTTCCGGCGATTCGCCAGGCCGCCGCGACCGCGCGCCAATGCCTGGTTGAACTCGCCGCCAAATCCTGGAACGTGGAACCCGCAAACGTCCAGGTGCGTGACGGAAAAGCGGTGAATCCGGCCGGGCCCAGCCCGCTCAGCTATGCCGATTTGGCCGCCAACGAGGAAGCGCTAAAACGGTTCCCCGAATCGGCTCCAACGGATGCCGCGCTGACGCAAACAAAGGATTGGAAGAGGCTGGGCAAACCTTTGCCGCGTCCGAACGGACGCGACATTGTCACCGGCGCTCATCAGTACCCGTCGGATATCGTGCGTCCCGGAATGCTCTTCGGGAAAATCCTGCGGCCGCCTTCTTACGGCGCCAAACTCACCTCGGTCGATCTCGCTCCGGCCAAAGCCCTCAAAAACGTGGTGGTGATCCAGGACGATCAATTTGTCGGTGTTGCCGCTCCATCCACGCAACTGGCCGAGCAGGCGCTGGAGGCAATTGGCAAGACCGCAAAATGGGAACCGGCGCCGCACCCGGATTCAAAGATCCTGTTCGATCATCTTAAGGAACACGCCCAGGGCGGGGTGCCGTCCAATCCGTTTAAGGATGAACTGGCCCAGGCAAAACAGGTGTTGCGCCAAACCTACCAGGTCGCTTACGCCCAACATGCGCCCCTGGAGCCTCGCGCCGCAGTCGCCGAATGGATAGACGACCAATTAACGGTTTGGACCGGCACGCAGAATCCGTTCGGTTGCCGGGGGGAACTGGTTCGAGCATTCCATCTGCCGGAAGAACGCGTGCGCCTGGTCGTCCCCGATTTCGGAGCCGGCTATGGCGGTAAGCACTCCGGTGAAGCAGGCATCGAAGCCGCGCGCCTGGCAAAAGGCGCCGGGAAACCGGTCTCTCTGCGTTGGACCCGCCAGGAGGAATTCACCTGGGCGTACTTCCGCCCCGCGGCCTTAATCGAGATCGAAGCCAGCCTCGATTCGGATGGCAAACTCACCTCCTGGCATTTCGTGAATATCAATTCCGGAGGTTCGGCCATTGAGACGCCCTACAAAACCGGCAAATCGAGCTGTCCCTTTGTCAGCTCCAACGCACCCTTGCGCCAGGGTTCCTATCGCGGCCTGGCCGCCACGGCCAACAACTTCGCCCGCGAATCTTTCATGGACGAATTAGCCGCCGCAGCCGGCGCTGACCCGCTGGAGTTCCGCCTCGCACATCTGGAAAATCCACGGATCCGTGCCGTGCTGGAAACGGCCGCCGAGCGATTTGGCTGGAAAGAGCGGGTGAAAAAGAAAGATCCCAATCTGGGCGTGGGCCTGGCTTGTGGGACGGAGAAGGGTTCCTACGTTGCCGCGTGCGCTGAGGTCGCCATCGATAACGGCAAAGTCAGTGTGCGGCGCGTTTGTGAAGTGTTTGAATGCGGAGCGATTCTCAATCCCGACAACCTGTACTCCCAGGTCCAAGGGGCAGTCATTATGGGCCTTGGTCCGGCGCTACGCGAAGCAATGGAATTTGAAAATGGCGCCATCGTTAACGCCTCTTTTCGCAGGTACCAGGTCCCGCGTTTTGCCGATGTCCCCGAGTTCGACATCCATCTGCTTGATCGTCCGGACCTCGCGTCCGCTGGTGCGGGTGAGACCCCCATCATCGCCATCGCACCCGCCATTGGCAATGCGGTCTTCCACGCGAGCGCCACGCGCGTGCGCCAAATGCCGATTCGGCTGTAAACCTGCCCTGGAAAGCCTTTGACAGTTGGCCTTTCGCTCGACAGGTTGGCTCTGAACCCAAATGAGCCGCCGCAGCAAAGTTAAGATTCCCACCGGCCGCTCACACAAGGAAGGCAAACCCTCCTCCGCGTCGGCCCCCAAGAGCCACCAACTCCCTTCGCGACCGAAGGTGTGGCCGATGCGGTTGATGGCGGGACTCGTGGTTCCGGGTGCCTTCCTGGCTTTGCTCGAACTGATCTTGCGCATCACGGGATTTGGCTACCCAACGGCCTTTCTTTTAAGCAGGGTTGAAATGGGCGAGCCCAGGTTCGTGCAAAACAACCAGTTTGCCTGGCGCTTTTTTGGTCCGCAAATGTCACGGTTACCCGCGGCTGTTTTCATACCCAATCCCAAACCGCCTGGCTCAATCCGCATTTTCGTTTTTGGGGAGTCGGCAGCCTTTGGCGACCCTCGCCCGGCTTTCGGCCTGCCGCGCATGCTCGAGGCTTTACTGAGTTTGCGTCACCCGCAGACCCGATTTGAAGTCGTCAATGCGGCGATGACCGGGATCAATTCGCACACGATTCTGCCCATCGCTCGCGACTGCGCCCGCGCGCAAGGCGACCTTTGGGTCATTTACATGGGCAACAATGAAGTCGTCGGGCCATTCGGAGCCGGGACGGTTTTCGGCGGTCAGGTGCCCCCGCTTCCAATCATCCGAGCCAACCTTGCTTTAAAAACGACACGCCTGGGGCAGCTGGCGGACTCCCTTCGTCAACATCTCCAACCACCTCCGCCCAACAAAACGGAATGGGGCGGCATGTTGATGTTCCTGGGGCAACACGTCCGGGCCGAAGACCCGCGCATGACTTCGGTTTACCACCATTTCCAAAGGAACCTCACCGATATTCTGCGTCTGGGAAAGGAACATGGCTGCGGAGTCGTCCTGAGTACCGTCGCCGTCAATCTCAAAGACTGCGCCCCGTTCGCTTCAGAGCACCGCGCCGATTTGACGGAGGACCAGAAACGGCAATGGAGCGAGCTTTGGCAAAAAGGGACGCAAGCTCAAGCGACCCAACATTTGGAGAAGGCTTCGGAGTTTTTTGCGGAGGCGGCTCGGCTGGATAGCTCGTATGCCGAATTACGCTTTCGACAGGCTCAATGCGCCCTGGGGCTGGGCCGCTTTTCAGAGGCCCAAACCCAATTTGCGGCGGCCCGTGATCTGGATGCCCTGCGTTTCCGCTGTGACACCGGCCTTAACGGACTGATTCGCCGAGCGGCGGCCGGGAACCGCGCCGGCCCGGTCCGGCTGGCTGACGCGGAACGAGCCTTTGTGGACCAGAGTCCAAATGGACTACCCGGCGAAGATTTGTTCTACGAACACGTTCACCTCACTTTTGAAGGCAATTATCTGCTGGCCCGGACGATTGCCGAGCAAATCGAGTCTTTGCTCCCAAACACAAGCTCCGCCAAAGCTTCGCGGGACGAATCATGGCCTTCCGTGGGTGACTGCGCGTGGCGGCTTGGGTGGAACCAGTTGGAGTCCCGTGCCTCCTACGGCGAAATACTTGTGCGTTCGAGCGATGCGCCGTTCACCTCACAACTCACGCACACTGCGCAGGTGGCGCACCTGATAGCGCGATCAAAGCCTGAAGCTAAAGCCGCAAAGGCCGAGCAGGAAGGCGCTCTGCAAAAGTGCCAGCAAGCAGCCGCAAAGTTTCCGGAAGATGCATTCCTGCAAGGCGAACTGGGAATGCTAAGGCAATCGGCGGGCGATATTTCGGGAGCCGTTCAGGCCAGCCGACGTTTCGTGGAATTGTTGCCGACCAGTTCGGCCGCATGGGCCGCGCTGGGCCTGGACCTGGTTCAGCAACAACAATTCCAGGAGGCGGCTCATGCTTTTCGGAGTGAGTTTGCTCTGGATCCGGAAGACGTTTCCGCCCTGCAAAATCTGGCCATGTGTTTGGTGAAACAAAACCAACCGGTTGAGGCGATTCGGCAATATCGTCAGGCGCTCAGGATTAAGCCCCGATTCGGCCCCGCCTGGCTCGGGCTGGGGCTGGCTCTGGAAAGCTCGGGCGATAAAGAGCACGCGCAAGAATGCTTCCAAAAAGCCCTGAGCAACCGGATTCATCGAGGCGGCGATTTGGCCACCTTGGCGCGCTTCTGCGCAAATCGTGGATGGTTCGAGGCCGCCGCAACCAACTATGTTGACGCCTTAAAATTGACGGGGCCCGATCCCAACCTGAACTATGAAGCCGGCCAGGTTTTTGGAGTTCTCGGGCGCCACCGCGAAGCGGCCCAATACTTTGCCGCTGCGGCCGTGCTCTCACCCGACTGGCCGCAGGCGCAATTCCAGTGGGGCCTGGAATTGGGACAGTCGGGCCAACCCGCGGACGCCGAAGCCAGGTTCAGAGAAGCCGTTCGGCTTATGCCCGATCTTTTGGAAGCTCGACTCAATTTGGGGATCGCCTTGGTAAGCGAGAACCGCGACGCCGAGGCGCTTCCAGAATTCGAGCAGGTGCTTCAACGCAGCCCGACCAACGCCCTGGCGCTTCGTTATGTCCAGGGACTGCGCCAGAAACTTTCCCGGGAATAAAGACACCGGTGCTTCTGCGGTGACGGTTGCATCTATTCAACGCGCGGGGCCGGAGCGGTCACCCGCCCCAGCCCCGAGCTCACCCTCACGGACAAAAACGACGGTTTACTCTTTCAGCCGGTAAAAGGAAGGCGACTGCGTCGGAGTCACGGTTGCGCTGTAGGTTCCATTGGTCTGAACGACCGTTGCGCCCGCGGACTGCCAGGACGCGCCTGAACCGAGAGTGTGGCTGACCACCAGCGTGGCATTGGTCGCACTGAGCGGCCAGCTAAACACCAATTGCCCATTGCTCAACCTGGCGTTGAGCGTTGGGAGTGGAGTGGCATTATTGGGGCCGGAAGCAAAGTCCGCGGCCACCTGCGCTCCACTGAGGGCGCCGTCATAGATGCGGAATTCATCGAAGGACCCACGGAAAGTTGGGTCCCCATTGTAACCCGAGCGGCCGAGATAACCGTACACGTCCTGAAGTGCGCTCAGCGGATCCGGCGCGCCGCCGCTGACATCCAGAGCCCCGTTGATGTAAATGCGGGTTCCTCCGTCAGCCGGCGCATAAACCACCACCAGCTGGGTGGGCTTGTTCGTCGGGAAAAAGTTCGGGCTGCTGACATCGAATTCCGCATTGTAGCCCGGGTCCGCGTTGCCAAAGCCGAGCCGGAACTTGCCACCGGACCCGCCGAAAGTAGGTGTCCCAAACAACCCGAACTCGCCGTTGCCGCCGCCATCGGTATTGCCGAACACGAAGATATTCTGCCAGTCCGGTCCTCCGGTCCAAGTCACCCAGGTTTCAACCGTTAGATTGGAAAGACTCGAAACCAATCCTCCGGGTAACGCAATGTAGCCACCCGTGCCGTCCAACACAGCCTGGCCATTAGTAAAGACGACCGGATTCGGAGCGGTCTTGTTCGGATCCAGCAATGCCTGGCCATCGGCGCCACCGACGGAATCCACGACATTGGAGTCGCTGAAGCTATACCGGTGGATTAACACCGCCGGCCCGGATCCCGGCGCATAATTCAGAGAGACCTGCGCGGTCGCGCTCAAGCCCTGGTAGGTGCCTTTGACCGTCAGGGTGCCGGGGCTGAGCGGAGTCACGACTCCGGTCGGCGAGATGCTGGCCAGGAGTGGGTCGGTTACCGTCCAGGTGACGCCCGCAAAACGGCTCACGTCCACATTGGTGGCGCCGGGGAAAGTGGCGACCAGGGCGGCCGACACTGTAGGTCCATCAAAGATTGCGGAAGCCGGCAGATTGGAGACGGCAAGCGAAATTGGACCGACGACGCTGACCTGCGAAGTCGCCGACAACCCGCCATACGTAGCCACCAGAGTGCTGGTGCCGGAATTGGTAACGGCGCGCAGGCCTCCGGTCGGAGTGATAGTGAAAATGTTGGTATCGCCTACCGTATAGGACACGCCGGCAACGCCGCTGATATTTACGTTGTTGGCATGCTGGAATGTTCCCAGGAACAGAGCCTGGCTGGTAAACGGATTGCCCGGCAGCAAAGGCGGGCTCGTCAACTTCACGCTTTGCAGGGTTCCAGGGTCCTGCGGCACCGTATCCGGTCCGGCGGTGTCATTGACCGCCACCGCGATATCGCTCAGCGCGCCTTCGTAGATGCGGATCTCGCTAATCGAGCCGTGGAAAGGCGGATCGTTCCATTGGGAAGCGCCCAGCCAATTATTTGCATCCGGGCTGAGAGCGCTGAGCGGGTTGGCGGCATCGCCACTGGCGACGGGAACGCCATTGATATAGAAAGTCGATTGTCGACGATTGGGCGCGTAAACCATCGTCACGTGCACTTGCTTGCCAATGGGCAACGGACCGGGCCCGGTCAGAACCGTTTCCCCGCCACCGCCCGCCGGAATGAAAGCATCCGCGTGCGAGTTCCCGCCGCCATCGCTGACGGTCAGGTACAGCGAATCCAGTCCGTTGCCGGCGTTTTGCGCAATCGTGCCTTTTTGGCTATCGCCGAAATCGAAGATTCGCTGCCAGGTGGTCACTCCCGCGGCATTGGCGCCTTGCCAGGTGGCCCAGGCGTCGATGGTGACGTTGGTCATGGTGGTGAAGAGGCCGCCGGGCAAAGCGATATAGGGCGCCGTCGTGTAACTCGCGGTGGTGGGTCCGGCGAACACGGCTTCGCCGTTAGTCAGCGCCACGTTCGTCGTTCCAGTACTATCAGGAACCAACGACCCGGCATAGGCTGCGCCGCCGACGGAGTCGGCGACCGTAGTGGAGGTTGGGGCGTCGTTGAAACTATACCGGTGCAGCAAAACCGGGACGGCAGGAGTGACGGTGATTGAAACCACGCTATTGAGCCCTCCAAGTGAAGCAGTAATGCTGGCCGTGCCAGGGGCTTTGGCAAATATTCCGCCGGCCTTGATGACTAGCACATTGGTGTTTCCGGAGCTCAGCGTAACTCCGTCCGAGGTGCCGATGACCACGTCCCCGGCCTTGGCGTAACTGGCCAAAAAGCGCGGGATTTGCAGATCGCCCTCGCTCATGGTGGTCTGTGCGTTGGTAAAGGCCAGCGCGGTGACCGAGCCCGGATCATAGCTGACGGTGTCAGGACCCGAAGCGAAACTGGCGGCGATTTGCGGAGCGGTCAAGATGCTGTCGTGGATTCGGAATTCGTTCAAGGAACCGTTGTACGGGGGATCGTTATAAGTTGAGCGTCCAAGGTAGGTGTACACGTCATGCACCACGCTCAAGGGGAAGGACACTGGCCCGGAGCTATCCAGGACACCGTTGACATAAAGAATGACCCCGCTGTTGGTGCCGTACGTTAAAACCACATGGGTCTCGGTGGCTTGTGGAAAGGGGTTCGCGCTGCTGACGTCACGCTCGAGGTTGTAACCCGGATCGGCATTGGCAATGCCGAACCGCAATTTTCCACCGGACCCCCCGTAACTGGGTGTCAGGAACATGTCGTAGGCGCCGGCGGCCCCAGCATCCGTATCGCCAAAATCAAAGAAACGCTGCCAATCGCCCGTACTGCCTGGAGTTCCATTCCAAGTGGCCCATACCTCGATGCTGATATTGGTCAGCCCGTTAATCAAACCGGTCGGCAACTGGATGTATCCGCCAGACCCATCGAAGCCGACCTGGCCGTTAGTGTAGACCACCGGGACAGCGCCAGCATGCTGCGCGGTGTTTACCAGGTTCGTTCCATTGGCGGTACCGACCGAGTCGCTGGCATCGGTGGTGAAACTATAGCGGTGGATCAAGCTCGCGTGCGCTGACGTGAGCATCAAGAGTGGCATCAACAAAAAGAGCCGGACGAACTTCTTGGGGTTTCTCATAGGGCAGGTTTTTGGTTTGGGTTGTTTTTACATCACACAGCACTTCTTTCGTCGAACTGAGTGTCACGGACGTCTTCCCGCCTGCGTGAGCAGGTTGCCGACTTCCGTCAGCCTTATCCGCAGACTCGTGCTACTTGGGTCATTACCACCAAAATACCGGGGGACCGCTGGTGGTGCGCGGGTACATCAGATTGAATTTGCGCCACTCGAGGTGACCATCGAGCATCCCCAGGTTGCCGCCCTGCGGATAGCTCCCCTCCACATGCGAGGTCCGATGCAATTTCGTGAAACCGCCCTGAATGCCGACATAGGAATTCGCCCCACGGTTAATGGTACTGGTTTGGCCCGGCTTCGAGAGCGTCGCGTCGGCCATGAGCACACGATCCGTCGGAGGCGGAGGCGGATAAGTGATATGGGTGTCCGGATCGGTAATCGAGCTGGGAATCAAGCTCGGGTTTTGATTGGTGAAGGCCAGGCTGGCCGTGCCCGGAAAGGTTTGGGCATAGCCAATGACATGAAACGGCTTAGCCGTGGTGCTGGGCGGCGCGTAGTACCACAGGTTGGAATTATCCAGATCGCTGAAGCCTGAGGAGGGGCAATAAAAGGCGCGCCACTGCGAGGCAATGTTCGGGAGCATGAGATCGCCCACGTCCCAGGGCAGATCCCACACCCAGTTCCCATCGTCCATGACGGGCAACTTGTCCTTGTAACTGTCCGCATACAGCCGGATCGCCAGCGTCACCTGCTTGACGTTGTTCATGCATTGGATCCGCTTGGCTTTGTCTTTGGCCCGCGAAAGCGCCGGAAGAATCATGGCCGCAAGGATGGCGATGATGGCGATGACGACCAACAGCTCGATCAGGGTGAAGGCGAGTCTCGGGCGGCTTGGTGCCGGAGAACAACTGGATTCGTGTCGTCTCGCGCCGCAAGCGGACAGGGCCGACAGGCAAAAGGGTCTCATCGGAGCAAGGGTGCTATTTACTATACAAACTTTATTAACCCAACCGTCCCCCGACAACCCCACTTTGCGTAAAAAAATCACCATTTTGCGAATGGGGTGCGCTGCCCCGATTGGGGCAAAACTCCTCAATGGGTTTGAGGATGAATTGTTGCGTGGCTCCTAAGCAGATAGGACCAAGGTGCATGATGATGGATTCGGCGAGACCGCGGACCCGTCACTCGTCACTCGTCACTCGTCTCGGGACACGGGCTTTGGCGTCGCTGCCGTAGCGGGCGTGAATGCTCCGGTATCGCAGAGGAGTCATTTGTTTACCCGAACGAAAGTAGCGCGCGAAATGGTGTGCGTCAGCGAACCCAAGCATCCCGGCGATGGCGGTGACGGGCAAATCGGTCTCGACCAGCATTCGCGCCATGTGATCGGTGCGCACGCGGCGGACTTCATCGAGGATCGAGCGACCGAGAAAGGTACGGAAGCGTTTCTCGAGAGCTCGGCGCGACAGGCCCGCCGCCCGGGCCACTTCATCAACCGATATACTGCCGCGCCCATGATCGCGCACGAATCGCAAGGCGCGAGTCAGATATTGATCGTCCGCCGCGACGAAATCCGTTGAGCGGCGGGTGATGATGTGCGGGGCGGCGGCCATGATTCGGGGCGGAACGTCGGGGAGCCCGCGCATGAGTTTATCGAGGGCTCCGGCGGCATCGTAGCCTGCCGCTTCGAAGTTGATGGCCACGCTGGAGAGAGGAGGATCGGTCAGGCCGCAGACCACCTCGTCGTTGTCGGCGCCAATCACCCCAACCTGGTCCGGGATGCTCAGTCCGGCCAGTTTACAGGCTTCGACGACTTGCTGGCCGCAATCATCGTTGCAGGCCATCAGCCCAAGGGGTTTGGGGAACGCTTCGAGCCAGGCTGCCAGCGCTCGCCTTTCTTTCGGCCAATCCTCGGCGGTGTGAGAGAGTGCGTAGCGACGAGGCGTTTTGAAACCCGCCGCGCGGATGCGCGCGCTGAAGAATTTACCGCGGACTTCGGACCAGACCGTGCGTTCGAGCGCGCTTCCCGAGTAACCGCAAAAGCCGAAGTGTTTGAACCCGCACTCGATCAAATGCTCGGCGCCCATGCGTCCAATGGCTTCGGAATCGGTCACCACATTGACCAGCCCGGCAATCTCAGACTGGCGATGCCCGATGACGACAGCCGGCAAACCGCTGGCCAAGGCTTCTTCCACTTTTTCGACGTCGCGAAGAATAATTCCGTCGGCCTCGATTTGGCGCAAGGCGGGCCAGGCCTTTTCGAGGCCCCCCGGCTCCCAGTAGAAAGACCAGGGGCCATGGTGATGCGCGTAATTGGCAATCCCTCGCAGGAGGGCCCGGCCTGAACCGCGCGAAGATTCGACCAGCAAAATGACTCGGGGAAATTTGCTTCGGATAGCGCTCGTGCTCACGTGTGCAAGGCTGCTGCGCATGGTGAATCAAGCGGGTGACGAAAGCAAATCTCCGGCTAAAGGGCTTGGATGGAAACCTGGGGGGCCCATCCATGCCCGACAAGACGCGCGAAGACCGGCTGACGTCAGAGCATGCTCGTGGCCGGGTTCGGTTCGGG
>DASRFK010000266.1:0-7358 GCA_035651635.1 Verrucomicrobiia bacterium
GGTGGGCGAACTGACGCCCACGGTGTGGAAGGTTGCCCAAGCCAAGCGGCCCTGACATCCCCACAGATTATCCGATTCATACAGACCCGCTAGGCGGTCTTGGCGACACGGATACACTCGTTACGCGCCAGAGGGGTAATGTCGGACCAAAGGTTCTTGGCTATGGCATCCAACTGTATGGCCTTTCGGTGTCACCGGAAATCTGAAGGCAATTTGTGAACGGTGCCGCCCTCGAGTTTTTGAGTGGCCATACTTCAAAGCGTGCATGTTTCGCCAACGATCAACCTCGTTCGAATCCAAACTGGAGCGCACAACCCTCGTCCACTCCAGGCCGTTTAGGCCCCTTTATTTCTGGACAACGTAACCCTCAATAATCCACGAAGCGACGATACAGCCAATATCCCGCTGTAATGGCAATTCCAATAGCTAAACACCATGCCCCGCGAGATTCCAGTGCAACCGCCAAATCATGCTTGGCTTCCGTTGCTCGAAGTCCAACCACGATTGCCACGATACCCACCAGGATGAATACGGCGCAAACAAACCAGACAAGCACCGCATATTCAGATGGAGTCGGCTTCTTCGATGGCGGAAGGAACCAGAACATGATTGGGCAATGGTCAACGATTAAGATCACCGATGTCGAGTCAGGCCACACGGTCATAAATCATTTCGCTTTCTCCCTTTCAGACTCATACCAAAACTCCAATCCCCGGCGGCTCCGAAGTCCACGGGAACCGAGAAAAGTCACGCGCATAAACAGCTTCGAATAGCTCATAAAGGAATACGCGCGGGGCTTGCGTCCGGAGGTGACCACCGTCTCGGCTGGAATGACAAACCGCCCTTGACGCTTCAACGCCCGGACAAACACGCAATCTTCCATCGCATAATAATTCTCATCGAAACCGCCCGCCGTCTCAAAAACGCCGCGCGTGCAAAACAGGCAGGCTCCGCTCGGAAAAGCGTTCAACCAGCGGCACAATCGCTCCATCACCGGCAAACCCAGCCGCCACCACCAGGGCAGCCACCCCTCAAACCGTGGCAAACAACCACCGCCAACCGCGCCAGCCCGAACGCTGCGCAAAGCCGATTGAATGGCGGCGGCGTTCACCAGCGTGTCGGCATCCACAAAGAATAAAATGTCGCCGTGAGCCGATGGCACGCCCGCATTGCGAGTGGCGGAAATCTGGCGGTGCTCCACTCGAATAACCCGTGCGCCTTGCTGCTGCGCAATCGAGGCCGTGGCGTCTGTGGAAGCATCATCCACCACAATGATCTCATGTGGCTCGCCAAGGAATTCCGCCCCGCTGTGAATGGCGGAAACACACCGGCCAACCCAAGCTTCTTCGTTGTGTGCTGGAACAATGAACGAAATCATTGGTTGGCGTGTAGTGTGGACTAACGATTGTCGTAAGGCGCTCCGGGCAGCTGGCTCAGGATGAACAGAATGGCGCAAACCGGAGTCGCCTGCACGAAATTGTTGGGCTGCCTTGCTGGTGCTATTCATATTCGGCTGCGGATAAACCAGCTGACCTAAGCTCCTCACCCGTCGAATACTCGAACTCGGCAAGAGGCACTTTGTCGCACTTAGGGCATTTCGCCCGTGACCCGCCGGCGAGTAACCACGAGCCACATGAAGGCTTACTCAAGTCGTGAGAATCGGGAAACACGGTGCCAACCTCATCACATGCCAGTGCCACATGACCACAGCCTGGACATGTGATGAGCGTGAGAACCCCTTGACTACCGCATGAGCAGCCGCACGTTCGGGCTTTCAGACGAAAATATGGTGCAGGCATTCACAGCCTTTGGCAGCCCAACGTTCCGCAGCAGCGGCCCCGCGCCACTGAGCGTGGAAATGCAAGCAGAGCGGTCTCGCGGGTCCGCTGCCTTGGGTGCTTCGGCTTCAGTTTCATTCTATTTCACAGATGCAAGAAATCTAGACTAGCGTGCAATCAAACTGACGAGCCACCGAGTGGCCAACCTCGATAAGTGAAATGAGCCCAGACTTGATGCCACTACCAAGAAATAGCCCATGCTGACCGCCACAACAGCCCCGAATCCCGGCTTGACCCGATTCAGATGCTTGTCGAGACAAGACTTTCCGGCAAGAAGTCCACAGAACCATGCTATCATTACCATCGACCCGACGATTAAACCGATGATGGCGCCAAGAATTCCGCCCTTCCTCCCTTCGATAAAGCCGGAAGGAACGGCCACGACGGATGAAATGGCGAATAGCAAAAGCCACAGGGTCATGTTGTTGCCCAACAACGATGATCAGTGGCGCGCCGCCAATGACGTTTGGCATGAAACAAGGACGTTAACGGCGCGTCCACTGAAGCAGCCCGGTTGGATGCTATTTTAATCATGCCGGAATGAATGAGTTCTATCGGAAGGTGGCAACTCCTTCGCAGCAACCAGGTGGTGCGTAGGCTTGGGCCTGATCGGCACTGGCTTACCCGCATCCGATTTGCCGGACCCGTGTTCAGGATCCGGACCCAGGCTCACCGCAGTCGAAGAGAATGCGCACCAAGCAAGTCCACTAAAGAAGACCATCCCTGGCACCAACTCCAATGCGGCCCCCCAGTAGCCGTTGTAGATATTTACGCACGCTAGACCAGCAGAAAGTGCAACGAGAGAGCCGAAGAAGCGGCCGCAGCCTCGTTGTGACCGAATGTCGTTATCCTGTGATCGCACGGGAGTTCAAATCCAACGGTAAAACTCTGCTACTGGCACCTGAAATTTCTCGTTGAATACGGCGGCATCGCAGTAGCTGACACTTGGACATTTGCGAAACCTAGGCTGGGTGCCAGTTCGCAGCAGGGACTCGTTGGGCGCCATGGGGAAACCAAAAGCTAGGACCTGCCGGTCTGGATTGGAGGAGGCGTAGGACCTGACGCGCAACAGCCATTCTTTCGCGTCATTCGAATGATGAGGAAAATGACGCCCACAAGGACGGCAGGCACGACCAGCAACATCGCCAGAAGGGCCAGGACGAGCACGATCTCCCCTCCACCCAAGTTAAACAAACCAATCATGGTATATGTCATGTATTTCCTTTCTGAAATTCATCCCCGCCGGCCAGTGCGAGCCCAACGACCGGGCTGAGCCGATGGCGCTGACGACAGCGCTGGACGAAACCAGGCAGCGACGAATCTCTCTCGGCCCTCGGAAACAGGAAGCGCGGTGCCAGTCGGCTCCGGCGATTCGGCCTCATTAAGTTAGTGGCTCCCGACGGCGGAAGGGACGGTGACGGTCGATTCCTGGATATAGGGCTCATGGTTGTAATTCCAACGCCTCAGAGATTGGTCGTTCCACTCGTACAAGTTTTCGAACTTGATTGATTCCACGTGTGCATCGCAAAACGCGATGTTCTGACGCCCCTGATGACGTTGGCGAATGGCTGGCAGAACAGCCTTGAGCGAGTCAAATGGATAGCTCATCTTGCAAATCCAACCCTGGCCAAAAACGAACTTCGTCTCTTGAGGCAACCCATAATATTCATCGTTAATCGCTGGCATTGCTGAGGCACCCGACTCCAGCTCAGCGTCACCAAGTTCAATCATGTCACTCGGCATCTTCACCGCCGACTCGCTGACCTTGGAGTCAGGCAAAACGAAACCGAAATTGGTCAGACCGTTTCCGAAATACCCGAAGTTGAAAGTAGTGTCGTTTCTCGCATTGTAACCGTACCCACCCATTAGCGGAAACGCGTTTCTCGGGCCCGCTATGGGAAGCAGCGTCGGCCCGCTGTAGGCCGGGCATTTATACAAAGAGTTGGTCCACTGGTTTCGCGTGTAAGGCTCAATCTCATCAGGCCACCTGGTCCACTTGCTGGCATCCGAACCCACTTGCGGCCCAAAATAGCTTGGATAAAAACGGTAATCGTGAACATACATTGCGATCCCAAAGGACAACTGCTTCACATTGCCCATGCAGTAAATCGATTGAGCCTTTTGTTTGGCGCTTGATAGTCCCGGAAGGATCATCGCCGCCAAGATCGCAATGATGGCGATGACGACCAAAAGCTCAACCAACGTGAACGCGACCTCCCCTTGTGGCAGGCGCTTCTGCCCAAGCGCCGCTGCTCGACTGCCTGCGAGCTTGCGTTTCATGGCCGTCAGTTACATTAACCCGGGGGAACCGATCTGTCGATGGAGTCCCACTCCGCCGAACGTGGAGCTGAGCCGATGGCGCCGGAGACAGCGCTGCGACAAAGCCAGCAAGCGACGAAACTGGCTTTGGCATCAAAAACAGAGAGCGCGGCGCCAGTCGGCTCCGGCGATTCGTTAGCGGAACCGAGCGTCATAGACTCCATTTTAGCTCCCAGTGAGAAATGTTGGTGCCAGTAAAAACACGAGGCCCCATCACCAGTCTGTAAGAATTCTGGCCAGTCTTTTGGAAATCATTCTGAAAGGGAAATTCAACGGCGTGGATCGCAAATGGGTGACCAGGCCTGAGATGCCACTCAGTATTGAGAGTAACTCCCAGCGGGCTCACGAAATAGGTAACCTCGCGGAAAGGTAAGTGGCTTCGCCGGGCGTCGGCTTGCTTGGCAAGAGCGAATGCCCTGATTTGGTCTAGCGTTGCCCCGGCTCCCGGAGCGTCCCTTGTCCTCGCGGCGAATGCGAAGAACAGTGCCAAAACCAAAGCCCCCGTTACTCCGACGCAAGCTATTCGATGAGGCATCACGTGCGCAATGCGACCGCTAACGTTCCGGCCTGGGCAGCGCGGGGTCGATGACATCCAAATGCAAACAGGACGCGCCATCCCGCGTCCGCTCCAGGCGGCTCGTTAGCAGCCCTATTACTTAACTGGGTTGCTGGTTGCATAATACACTCGCGCGAGACCCAATCGTCTCAGCAGTCTCGAATACGGGAACCTGGCAACAGCTTCTTGAATCCTGACCCGGACACCAGATGACCAAGGTACTCTCATCCTCCATTCGCCATTTGGAGGCGCTATCCGCAGGGTTACCCGCTCGGTAGTTTTCGGCTTCAGGTAAATATCTGGATGGCCGACGAAGAACATAACGCAATTCGTTGGTATTTTTGCTGGCGCGATTGGATCTTTAGGCCCGAACGGAGAGTACTCTAAATAGACCACGGGTGAACGCTCAACAGTGATGCTGCACTGGTTGCTTACCGTGAAGGAAACCTCACGGTATCCAGACAGCAGATTGGTATATCCAACGAACGAAACTGCGAGTGCCTGCCCTGGTGGAGAAGCCAAGATGAGGAGCCAACCGCAAGCAACAACTCCAACGACCAGCGCCGCCGCCAATAATATGAGCTTGGGCTTCCGCATAACTGCTAACGGGTCGAGTCAACGACCCCGCACAATGGATTTTTGATTTTCAACTGACGCATCATCGCGGGGCTCGTTGCAGCCCGATTGTTATGCCCTATGTTGGAGCTTCGATGGTAGCGGATTTGGCGCAAGCGGAATTTCGATAATGGCGCTTTGCCAGTGAGGGTGCCTCCCCTCGGCGTTTGGCCATCCTGCCCACCTCCAATAAGTTGCAGGCAACTTAATTCCCCATCGCGAAACGAACCCTCCCAATTTCCACCAAACGGAAGCACCGGCATACTTGAGGTGGATTCGACACCGATCTGCACCACTTGCCCTGAGGAGCAGTTCCTTGGTGGTTTGATTCGCTCCCAATGAGCCCAAGCAAAATGTATCCCGTCCTTCTCTCCACCGGTCATCAATTTTATATTCGATAAGAGCGGGCCCAAAAAAATAGACTATACCCTCGGCATCGGGGGGCCTCCTGATAAACAGAGTCAACAAAGACAACTCCGCGCCGGCATCGTCAACTATTTCGGTGGGTTGCGAGCCCATTACTGTTATTTCTACCGGAGGTTTCTCCGAGGACGCTAGGACAAGCTTCAGCAGGCCGCAAATAGTTACCGCCGCGACGGTAACCGCAACTGTGCTACGTCTTTGCATAACGTTCGCCATCACCGGCTCCGCGACAGTGATCTCCGAAATGAAATCTCAACGTTATTACGGAGTCCGCGTGCATGGCGTTGTTCAACATAGTCACGGAATCTCCCGGCTGACCGCTTGCTCCACTCCGGAGAAGACACGTCCGCGCCACACTGATTTGCAGAGACGGCGTGTTGCCCAAGCTGTTTTCGCGCAAACCAGCCACGCATTTAAACCCCGGCGCTCCGGCTGATACGTGACGCAGACCCTCCATGGTGCGTCCCCGATTGAGGAAAGCCAAATCCGGCGATACTCCCCCGGTTCCAAGGTGTCTAGAGACATCAAAAAGCCGACCAGTGGGGTCAAAGCGCCTCGAAGTTGTTTCAGACAGGATTTTCCAAGACCCTTTGGAGACAGCTTGCACTTGCGAAAACCGCAGTCGTCCTGCAGCAAATTGTAAGCTGAATTGGTCATCGATGGTGCTCCAACTTCTTTCGCTGCTCAGCAAGGACCCTGTCCGCCGAATCTCGGTCCAGGCCAAATCGCTCAATGTCGTCACCAATCGCCATCACTTTGCTTTTAACGTTAGAGTTCCTAGCCCAGCCTGAAAATAAATTTATGTCAACTTCGCCGCCGCCAAAGACTGAGATTGCCTGGAATACAGCACGGCGCACAACCAGGTTAGATACGGGCAGGCCATATAGACGACATCTGCCCTTATTGTCGACTGAAACCTGGTAAATTCTGGGGCATTTCAGGCCACGGGGCCCTGTGTTCCGGAGTGCGAGCAAGAACAGCAGCGCGATGAAGATTATCAGGGCAATGAACTCACCGCGATCAACTTTTCGCCTCTGTTGCGTTGTCATTTCTTGCGCGTCAGCTTAACGCCGATGCTCTGGCGCTCCGGGCCATTGGCTCAGGAATGAAAGGCGCACGCAAACCGGAGTCGCCAGCAGCAAATCGTTATGCCCGGCCATCATAGGCTGAGGATCACCCTTCGCCAATCAATGTCAAGCTCCCGGCAGAGCCATTGAAGACCATCCAGGCTCATGTCCTCAAGCAAACGTTCGGGAGGACGCATGCACTGCCCGAGCCGCCAGCCAACCACGTTCTCGAACTCCTCCAGCGTCACGTCACGTCTTTCACATTCGGCGTGAATGCGCTCTACCAACTCAGCGGCGGAAACTGCGGGCTCGGTGGTAGCCACCTGGAAAAGCTCAGCGGGATTCGCACCAAGGGCTTTGCAAAAACGCTGCACCTCTATGGGCGAGTAGCAAGAGGTAATCTCGTCTTCAAACGACTCAATATCCCAAATGCACGGCGATTGAACCCCGATTCGCCTTGCGATCTCATCAATTGAGAGGCCAGCTCGCTCCCGCAATTCCCGGAAGCGCCTTGATGGGACCACGGTTTCAGGCATAACG
>DASRFK010000267.1:0-8409 GCA_035651635.1 Verrucomicrobiia bacterium
CACGCGCGATGCGCCAACCGATCCAGCGTTGGCCGCGCAAAAAGCATCAGAAAAGTTCGACCGAGCCCCTTACCATATCAGTCCTCGAGGCAGCTGATGAATAATTACCGAAAGGCATTAGCCTAAAGGCGGGACTCCAAAACCATACGCCCACGTCCAGGTCAGTATTTTTAAAACACGCTCTACGCCGCCCTCCCCTACCCTCTCCTCTCAGGCCTCCCCGGGAGGAGAGGATTAGAGATATTGGACTTTCCAGCCCCAGAAACGCGAGAGAACTTGGCGGGTCCGCGCGCCGGAGTTATTTGATCACGCCGCGCCGACGCGAGCAGAGGCGATAGAGGTAACAGGGAACAAACAACTGCAAACCTGGGATGACCAGCAGGAGCGCCAGGAACCACGCACTGTCGGCGCTGCGCCAGCAGGCCAGCACGCGCTCAGACCAGGCGCCGGAATCCCTGGCCATGCGCGATATGCAACGACGGTATTCGCGGCGCAAATAAATGTCGCGCTTGTAAACCGGCACGCGGCGAAAGAGGTCACGCACCCGATCGCGGGCCATTTCAAAGGTTCCCTTCGGATCGTCGTTGCGGGCCTTTTGCACTCGAATCACACCACGAACCAGGTAATAAAGCGCCAAGGCATCGTCATCCCAGCCAGTCGGGTTAATTCGCTTGAAAGTGGCCGAAGCGCTTTGGGTATCACCCGCGAAAGCCTCATCTTGCGCCGCCCAGAGCGTCAAGAGCGGGAACAGGTCGGCCGCGGAAGGACGGGCCAGCGCCAGGCGCGCGACTTCGTCCGACACGCGCATCCGGCCGGTCGCGCGCAACGCCAAGGCCAGGCAATTCATGGTCGGCAGATCAAGGTCGTGCCGCCGCCAATCGGACATCCATTTTACGGCTTTCGAGTAACAGCGCGCCTGGACGAGGGCGCGGCCCGCGGCGGCCCAGCCGGTTTCATGGGTACGCAACCAACGTTGGTGGCGGGCCACCGCCTGGAGCACCAGTTGAGAGCGGCGCTTGGGGCCAGCGATCTCGAGAAATTCAATCACCGCGCGGCGGCCCACTTCGCCCGCTTTGCAGAGCGCATCGAGTCCGTCGGGATATCGGTGGTCCCAGATTTTGCTGGTGACCACACGCCGGATCCAAATCGCGCCGACATGTGGGTTAACCCTCGGCGCAGCCAGCGCATCGCGCAGCAGGCGCATTAATTCCTGCTTGAACCCCGCATTGCGGAGGGTTTCGGCAGTATCCTCAAGAGCCTTAACGTCCGCAGCGGGATCCTGGCACAGAGTGCGAAAGCGTTCGATCGTCTTTTCGAGTTCCTGGGCGCTGAGAGCTTTTCGAGCGGCTTCCTCAACCAGGCTGGTGTTGGACAAACCCCTCAACCCAGCGTGGCCTGAGTCAGGTCCGCCGGCAACCGAAACATTCTTGGCAGATGAATCTTCCACAATCGGAATGCGCACGAACATTCCAAACCGCCAGTTGGAACCAGTAATAGTCAGGGGCGAAGGTCATGGGAAGAGAATAACGCGCTGTTGTTCAACCCAGCAGGTCGAAAAAAGAGCGGCCTCCCTCCCAGGAGACCGCTCTCCAACGGTGCCGAGAAACTAACTCGGCCGTTTTCTTAAACCACAACTCAGCCAACAACCAATACTGATAAATTAGAGCAACGAGCCCGTTTTTCGTTCAATTGAATTCGAAACTATTTTTAAACGGTTTGGAGAGGCCCGATAGGGCTGATAAGACGGATAGAATGGGGCGGCCGATTATTCGGAAGAATCAGGCGTTTAAGAATTTACGAAGATCAAGCTTATGCCCCAGCCTGGGGTGGGGGCTGATCCTGCAAACGCCAAACAATCCGCGCCTTGTCCATGTCGTACGGAGACATCTCCATTTTGACGCGGTCACCGACGGTCAGGCGGACCCAACGTTTGCGCATCTTGCCGGAAATGGTGGCCAGAACCAAATGCTTATTGTCCAACTCAACCCGGAACATGGTTCCCGGGAGCACGGTTTGGATGCTGCCTTCGATTTCGATGCTTTCTTCTTTCATAAATCGACAGCGACACGACAAATCAGGCCAGCACAGCCAAAGCGGTGCTGGACGCGAAGACTATAAAGCCGAGCAAGGTCCCGAAATGCGGGACAACAGCCGGAGATGCGGGTCAATACCGGTCGCGGCCACCGCCGCCGCCACCGCGACCACCGCCGCCTCGGCCGCCGCCACCGTAGCCGCCTCGGCCACCACCGCCGCCGCCGCCGCCCGGACGTTCCTCACGAGGTCGGGCGATATTGACTGTCAACGCCCGCCCGCCCAGTTCTTTGCCATTTAGCGCATTGATGGCTTTCTGCGCTTCTTCCGGGCTACTCATCGTGACGAAGCCAAAACCACGGGGACGGCCCGTTGCGCGGTCCATCATGAGGTTAGCTTCCAAAACGGTCCCGTGTGCCGCGAAGGCATCCTGCAGATCGTTCTCCGTCAGATCAAATGAGAGATTCCCTACGAACAATTTTGTGCTCATCTAAACTCCGTATGCTCCTGAACTGGCTCATCCTTCCCGGTTGTTCCCGAGGATCGGGTCTCAAATCCACACTGAAAGAATTCACGTGAAGACTTCCATACCCCGGAAGTAGAACCAGCGTCACCGACGATTCAAACAGTGACCTGTTTCAAGGGAATAGCAAGCGTAATTCTCGATTTTGGAACTGCCTGGACTTGATGGGATTGGCACAAGAACGGCTACTCTGGCCAAGCGTTGGCCTGGATGACAGGACGACGCGCCAGAATGTATCAGTTTTAGACAATGCTGAAGTACATCTGAGCCTCAGCGATGCCAATCTCATTACATTTGGTCAATAAAGCGGAGAAACCCACCGGCAAAACGCCCAGACGCGCGTTGCCAAAAGAAAAGGAAAAGGATGCCTTTTCAACCGAGGCCCCTTCACCATCCCCCCCTGCCCCGATTGGCAATAACCGCAGGGTCCTGGTGGTCGATGACAATGCGGTGGTGTTAAAAGCATTCGAGCTCAAGCTCAGAGCCGATGGCTTTGCGGTGACAACGACCACCAACAGCTCGGCAGTAGCCAGTACTGCCGAACAGACCCAAACCGAACTCATTGTCCTGGATGTGAACTTTCCCACCGGCGGCGCGATGGAGTGGAACGGTTTTACGGTAATGCAATGGCTGCACAGGTTTCCCGAACTGCAACGAATCCCCGTCATCTTGATCTCCGGCAGCGAGGCTGCGGAGTACAAGAATAGGGCCCTGGCAGCCGGTGCGATAGCCTTCTTTCAGAAGCCGGTGAACTATCAAGAGATTCTCGAGGCGATGCTTAAAGCGCTTGGCGAGAAACCAGCGCAGCCGACAAAATAAGTTAATCCCTTGAAAAGAGCGCCCTGAGGTAGAGGGACATCGCGCTGCGATGTCCCCCCCGCGCTTAGCGGAACGAATGTGCGAGAGGAGTTACATTCACATCCGACGTTGCGCCGCTGAACGCGGCGCGGACGGCGCAGCGCGCCATCCCTACCTGATTGACCGTGCAAGTTGACTTTTGCCTGACACCGACCCTTCAGCTGGTAAGCTCCCGCGCATGACCCCCTTATCTCTCGTGATTTCCCTCGGCCAGCCGAACGTTCTGAACAAGATTAATCGGGCAAATACCTTGCGAATTCTCGGACAAGAGGCGCAGTGCTGGTCGTTTCGCTAAAAGCGTTATGCCTGCTCGCAAAACCGAGGCGGCGCCGAGCGCCGGAGCCTTGCCGCCTTCGGACATGCGCACCAACCAATCGCGTCGCTCCGCGCGAGTCGGATTATGGCTGGGGTGCGCAGCGGTGCTTTTCTGGTCGTTTGGCTCCTCTTTGGTCTATCTAGGCGCGCGCGAAGCGGGTACCTGGCGTTTTGTCACTATTGCGTCGTGCACAGCCGGGCTGCTGCAACTGTGTTCCCGAGGCATTCACTACGGCGAAGTGCGCACAGCGCTGCTGCTTCCCTGGCGGCTCTGGGCCGGGCCTCTGGTGTGCTTTGTTCTTTATGGATTGGCCTGGCCCTGGGCATTGGCCGCCGCCACCCCGAGACAAGCCGGCGGAGTCAACCTGATCAATTATTTATGGCCCGTATTGACGGTGGTCTTCAGCGCCTGGTGTGTACCAGGATTTAGACTAACACGACGGATCGGACTGGCGCTCGTCCTGGCGGTGACAGGACTGGTGTGCGCCAATGCCACGGCTCTCCAGGCCTTGTTCTCGGGAGGTGCTGCCAAACCTGGAGCCGGCCTGGCGCAATGGCTTCCGTTTGGTCTGGCCGCGGTCGCCGCATTGACTTGGGCGGTTTACTCGGCGCTGCTGGCGAGATGGAGAAGTTGGTCAGGCAAATATGTTACGAGCCCCGTCGGGTTCATGGTCATCGGAGTGATCGGGTGGATCATCCTCAAAACCAGCGGAAAGCGAGCCCTCGACTTGAGTTCTGCGGGCCTCGTGATGACGCTGCTGTACGGCGTCGGACCGTTGGCAGCGGGATACCTGCTCTGGGAATTGGCGTTAGCTCGTGCAAAGATCCAATCGCTCAGCATGGTTGCGGCCGCCACTCCACTGCTCTCAACGGTATTTTTGGCCTTTTGCGTGCGGCGGATGCCGGGGCTGGAGCTGGCCACTGCGGCATTGCTAATCAGCGCCGGCGTGGTCCTCAGTATGAGAGATCCGCAGCGGCCAATAGGGGAGAACCAGGAAGCGATGCCACTGATGGACACGGATGAGCATTGATGGGAAGGGCTCAAAGGTCATTTTGGACGATCCGATTCCGGGTCAAGCTCTGGCGAAAACCGCCGGCTTCAAAGGAAAAGCGGTTTTCTTGCTCCGGCATCCGTGTCAATCAGTGTCTATCCGTGTTTTCCAATTGCACCGTTCCGTTTACGGCAAGCCCTGCGGCGGTCCGGGTGGATACCGAAACTCTTCGATGACCGCCCAAAGATTCTCGGGATACAACTCCTGGTACTTTTTTATCGAACGGGCGCTGCCGTCGATGAAAGCGAAGTTTGAACCGGCGCCGTGGCGTTGATGCTCGATTTCTTCGAAATCGTTGCCGCGTTTGCCCTGATCGATATCCATATGCACATGGGGCGAGCCGCTCCGCTTCTCACCGAAGAGGATCGTGTCGCTGGGTTTGGGAACGCGGGTGGTCTTCATGCCATGCGCAAATTTCCACTGCTGGACCAGTTTGTAATCGCCAGGGCTGAGGTTGACTTTGAAGTAATCGTTGAAACCGTTGATGAGATAGCTGCGCTTGGGGTTGGCGTCGTCGGCTAGCAGGCCGATGATTCCGAAGCGGTCACTCGGACAGGCGATGATCTGCCAGTTGACGTAATAGGGTTTGAGCTTGTGCGGCCAGGCATTGGTCGGAATACGACGGGGAGGATATTCCTCATCGTGGTCGCTGGCATACATCGAAGCCGCGAGGTTAAGCTGGCGCATATTGTTAAGGCAGCTGGTTTGATTAGCCTTGGCTTTGGCGCGCGAGATCGCCGGCATCATGAGGGCCATCAGAATGGCAATGATGGCGATAACCACCAACAGTTCGACCAGGGTGAACCCAGTCGAAGTGGGCGCACCTTGATGCTGCCGTAAAGATTGTGTGTTCATAAACCGTTTCCCTGCTGCACCACGGTACGAACGGCTAGTGCTTCTCTCTTTGACAGACACCGGACCCGCTCGTTTTGTTTCAACAAAAGTAATTTCTCGTTCATGACCGGTGCTGCATAAGCTTGGACCTAAGCTTCTACCTTCAAGTCATTTACGACTGAATTCAGGCTCACACGCACGAGTCCGGTCGCCCCGAATGAACTGCCGGAACGGGCGCCCGTTCGCTCCTCTTTCGGGAGCAGACACTTGAGCTATATTGGCCCGGAGTATTGCAATCGATTGGATATGGATAAAAAGCGGATTATCATCATCGGAGGCGGTTTCGGCGGGGTTAAATGCGCCGCAACACTCAGCAAGGAGTTGCGACGCGACAATGCCGAGATTGTGCTGTTCGATCGTCAAAACCACCTGGTCTTCAGTCCGCTATTAGCGGAGGTAGTCGGCTCTTCGATTAATCCGCTGGATGTTGTGGTGCCGCTCCGACAACTGCTCCCGCGCGTGTTTTGTCGAACTGAAGAAATTCAGACCGTTGATTTCGATAAGAACGAAGTCGAGTACCACGGGGAGGACGAACAAGCCGCGCGCATGCATTATGATCACCTGGTGATTGCCTGCGGAAGCGTGACGAACCTGAACGTTGTGCCCGGGATGGCCGATCACGGTTTTCCGCTGAAGAATGTCGCCGATGCTTCCAATCTCCGCTCGCATATAATGGCACAAATGGAGCAGGCCGAGATCTCGAACGATCCAGCTCGCAAACGCTGGCATCTAACCGTGCTGGTTGTCGGGGGTGGTTACAGCGGCGTGGAAGCGGCCGGCGAAATTAACGATTTGATTCGCGAGAGCGCCCGCTACTTTCATAATTGGACGAAAGCTGATCTGAAGGTTGTGCTGATTCACTCGCGCGATCAGATCCTGCCCGAGATCAGCCCCGGGCTGCGCGATTTTGCCCGCAAGAAAATGGAGAAGGCCGGCGTCCAAATGGTCCTTAATGCGCGGGTGGTCTCGACCACCCCTGAAGGGGTTACGCTGGAGGACGGCACCTTGCTCAGGGGCGCCACAATTGTTTGTACGATCGGCAGCTCCGCCGCGCCCGTTATTGGCGGCCTCAAGGCGCCAAAGGAAAAAGGCCGCCTGGCCACCGAGCCGGACCTGCGCGTCCGCGGCGCCCGCAATGTGTGGGCGATTGGCGATTGCGCCTGCATTGTTAATTCGCTGAATGGAGAGATTTCGCCGACCACCGGTCAGTTTGCCGAACGCGAGGGCCGCCAGTGCGCGCAAAACATCGTCCGGTCCCTGCGCGGCGAACCGACCCAGCCATTTCGTTTCAAACTGCTGGGCGAACTCTGCTCAATCGGCGGCCATTCGGCCGTGGCCGATCTCTTCGGAATGCATTTATCAGGGTTCCTGGCCTGGTTTGTGTGGCGCGGTGTTTACCTGTTCAAGCTGCCGACGATTGGCCGGCGGATGCAAGTCGGCTTCGATTGGGCTTCGCTGCTGCTGTTTCCCCGCGACCTGGCTTACGTGCGCAGCGAAGCCACCCAGCGCGTCTCCCACGCCCATTATGACGCGGGCGATTTCATCTTCAAACAAGGCGACGCCCCCACCAACTTTTATGTCCTCGAACAGGGCGAAGTCGAGGTCCTGCGCTCCACCAACGGCGCCGATGGCAAGGTGTCCGGCAACGGCGCCGGATACGAGGTCGTGACGGTGCTCGGGTCAGGATCATTTTTCGGCGAGCGGGCCCTGCTCGGCAATCGGCCGCGGGTCATGTCTATCCGAGCCCGCACGCCGGTGGACGTCCTGGTCATGGGCAAAAACGTGTTCACGCAGATGTCCGGCGCACTGGGGCCTCTGCGCGATGCGCTGGCGCAGACGCTTAATCGACGCGTAGTGGACATGTGGAAAAATCGGCCGCAAGTTTACGAGTTGCTGAGAAAAACGCCCGTCCGTCAACTCATGGAAGCCGCGCCACAACCGCTGCTCAAACCAACCACGACGATGCAAGAGGCCAGCCAGGCGTTTGTCGAGCATGGGCATGAATTTTTCTACGTTTCGGCTGACGGAGCGAAGATCGATGGGGTAGTCACGATCACGGATCTCTACCGCGCGCAGCCGGGGAGCACCAACAGCGAAACACCCGCGTCCGAATTCATGACCAAAAACCCCGTCGTGGTTGCGGCCGACGACGATTGTTCGGTTGCGGCCGCAGCCATCCGGGAGTATCGGCTAAAGAGTTTGCCGGTCGTCGAGCGAAAAGATGACCGCAAGCTCGTCGGCTGCATTCGTGTTCGGCGGTTGATGGGCTTTGTAATGAAAGAAAGCGCGCGCACCGCTTCGAGCCGGTGATTGGGTAGCAAGTTATCAAGTTATCAGATTGTGCGCGGGGCCGCGGATGGGTGCACCGCAACCCGGGCCCGCCCCACGTTCAATGTTTGGCGAAATTACCGGCTGGCGCATGCAGCTCGTTCAGATTCTTTCCTTCCCGACGCAAAAGCGTGGCTTCAACTTTTGGCACGTACATCTGCGTTTCAGCCGGCAAACGGGTGGCGATCGCATCATAGGTCCGTGCCTTGCTTCGGGTGAGAAGCTCCTGAACAGTGCCTTCGCCGGCGTTATAAGCGGCCAGCGCCAGGCGCCAATCATGGAAATGACCGTGAAGGTAGCGCAGATACTGAGCCGCCGCTCGGGCGCTCGGCTCCGGACTCACTCGCTGGTCGAGCGGCCACATGGTCCTTAGGCCATAGCGTTTGGCCGTGGCTGGCATGAGTTGGA
>DASRFK010000268.1:0-12930 GCA_035651635.1 Verrucomicrobiia bacterium
GCTCAGCGTGATATCGTTGCCGCCAGCAGTCAGCGTAGTTGTGCCACCAATCTTGACCGCGCCGGCGTCGCTGATCGCGCCACCGGCGGTTGATGCAAGGTTTCCACCCACGTTAAGCGTGTTGAGGGTCAGAGCCCCGCCAGAACTGGTCGTGAGCTTCCCATTAATCGCGCCCCCAACAGTCAGGGTATTGATATCGTTTAGCGTCACATCATTGGCGCTAACGATGTTCACGGGACCAACAAAATCGTCGCCCTGGCTGAGATTGATATTATTGCCAGTCCCGGCAGAAAGACTCGTATTGCCGCCGACCACTACCGCTCCGGCGTCGCTAATTGGCCCGTTGGCAACCGAATTCAAATCGTTACCAACAGTTAGCGCGTTGAGAGTGAGGGCTCCGCCCGAGGACGTGGTAAGCTTGCCACTCACAGTGCCGCCAACCGTCAGAGCGTTGATATCCCTTACGCTGACGTCCTTGCCGCTTGCGAAAGTAACCGGCCCCACAAAATCGTCCGCCTGACTTAGAGTAATATTATTGGCGGCTCCGGCCCCCAAAGAAGTCGCTCCGCCCACGGTTACAACCCCGGCGTCGGCAATGGGCCCGTTGGCGGTGGAGCTTAGATTGGCTGCCACGTTCAGCGCATTTAGTGTCAAGGCGCCGCCGGAAATAGTCGAGAGACTGCCGCTAACTGTGCCTCCGACGGTTAAGGTATTGATATCGTTCAAGGCTACATCCTTGGCGCTAACAATGTTCACCGGCCCGACGAAATCATCGGCCTGGCTGAGGGAGATGTTATTGGCGGCTCCAGCGGCGAGCGTGGTCGTGCCAGCCACGACAACGGCGCCGGCATCGCTGATCGCTCCATTGGCATTGGCGGTGAGGTCCGCGCCGACGGTCAAGGCGTTGAGTGTCAGGGCGCCGCCGGAAGTGGTGGTTAGTTTGCCACCCACTGTGCCACCCACCGTGAGCGCGTTGATATCGACCAGGCTGACATCTTTTGAGTTCAGGATGGTGACCGGCCCGCCGAAATCATCCGCGTGGCTGAACTGGATATTATTTGCGCCGGCGGCCAGAGAGGTACTGCCGGCGACGCTGATATTACCGCTGTCACTAATCAACCCGTTAGCAGTCAGGGCGAGATTGCCCGAGATTGTCGAGGGACCCAGGGTCAGGGTGTTGATGTCGTTCAGAGAGACATTGTTGCCGCCCGTAATACTGACGGGGCCGACAAAGTCATTAGCTGAGCTCAGGGCAATGTTATTTGCGGGACCGGCGGCAAGGGTCGTGTTTCCGGCAACGGTAACCGGGGCGGTCTGGTTGACGTTTCCACCCGAATTCACAATCAAGTTCGCACCCACGGCCGATCCATTCAGAGTGAGCGAGCCTGAGGAAACGGTCGTGAGATTCGCACCGATACTGCCTCCGACGGTCAGAGTGTTTACGTCATTAAGCGTTACGTTGCGGGCGGCGGCGATGGTGACCGCCAGACCAAAATCGTCCGCGTGGGTGAGGAGGATGTCGTTTGCGGATCCTGCCGACAGACTCGTGGTCCCAGACACGCTGACGTTGCCCGAATCGAAGATCTGACCGTTAGCAGTTGCACTCAGGTTCCCTCGCACTTGCAGCGCTCCAAACTGCGTACCGCCCCCCGCGGTGGTGGAGAGGTTGCCAGGCACAAGTCCGCTCACCTCGAGGAGGTTGATTTCGTTCAGGAACACATCGCGCGAAGCGCTCAGATTCACCCCCAGGCCGAAATCGTCGGCGTGATTCAAAACGATGTCGTGCCCGCTACCGGGCGTGGTCAGGGTAGTAAGGCCGGCAACGACAATGTTCCCACTATCGGTGATTCCCAACCCGGTAACATTCAAATCCCCGGTCACGATAACAGCGGGCAAATTGACCGGAGCACTGTCAAAATGCAGGGTCAAATTATGCAACCCAGCCAACGGCAATCCGGTCAGGGAGGCGCCGGCGGAAATATTACGCAACGCCAGATCGTGGAGGCTGCCGGCGCCGTTGACAGTCACATTGACCGCGGTGAGGTTGTTGGCGAAACTACCAAGCAGGATGTCTGCGCCGGCCGGGGCGATAAACGTGGCCAATTTGCCGGCTCCGTTGACGTTGAGAGCGCCGCTTTGGGAAATGGACCCGCCGGCGAGAACGGCCAGGTTGCCGCTGATGTTCGCGGCGCCGAGATCCAAAGAGTTGGCATCGACGAGGGTGACATCCGAGCCAGTCAGCTTTACGGAAGTAAAATCGTTATTGGGATCGGCAAGGGTAATGGTGTTGCCGGGGCTTCTGAAGGTGGCGCTCTTGCCGGCCCCGTTCACGAGCAAAGTCCCGCTTTGCGAAATGGGGCCGCCGGCGCCGACCGTGAAGTTCCCACTGATAGTCGAAGCTCCAAGGCCCAAGGCATTGACATCGTTCACGATAACGTCCGAGCCATTGAACAGGGTGGTAACAAAATCATTGTTGGCATCGTTGAGGGTAATGGCATTGCCGGCAGCGCTGAAGGATGCGAAAGAGCCGGGTGTGGTGACCGTGAGCGGGCCGGTTTGGTCGATCGGCCCACCGGCCGTAACCGCCAAGTTACCCGAGACCACCGATGGCCCGAGGGTCAGGCCGTTTATGTCGTTAAGCGTGACGTTGTTTCCGCTCACGATACTGACGGGGCCGCCAAAATCGTCGGCGTGATTGAAAGTGATCCCATTAAGATTGCCGGCGGCCAAAGTTGTAGCCCCAGCCACTGTCACGTTTCCGTTATCGCTGATCGGACCATTGGCTGTGACAGACAGCGCGCCGGAAATGGTGGATGGTCCGAGGGTCAAATTGTTCAGGCTGTTCAGGGTGACGTCTTTGCCACTCTGGATGCTGACCGGGCCGACAAAACTATCGGCATGGTTCAACGTGATATCGTTCGCCGAGCTGGCAGAAAGAGTAGTCGCGCCATTCACCGTAATTGCGCCCAGGTCTGCGATATTCCCGCCGGCCGTGGCGTTCAAGTTATTACCCACATTCAACGCATTTAGTGACAACCCGGCGCCGGAGTTCAGAGTGAGGTTGCGCGCGAGCGCGCCGCCCACCGTAAGCGTGTTGATGTCGTTCAGGGAAACGTCGCGGGCACTATTGATGGTCACCGCCAGACCAAAATCATCGTTCTGGGTAAGCTGAATATCCTGGGTGTTGCCCGCTGCCAGGGTAGTCGTACCTGCCACCGTCACGTTTCCGCTATCACTGATCAAACCGTTAGCGGTCGAGTTCAGCGCGCCGCCGACATGCAACGTGCCAAAGGTGGTGGCGCCTGCGGAGGTCGTGGTCAGGTTCCGCGTAGCGGTGCCGGAGATGCTCAAGCCATTGATCTCGTTGAGGGTGACATCTCGCAAACCCGAGAGGCTGATGCCACCGGCAAAATCGTCGTTGTGAGTAAACAGCGCGTCGTGGTTGGGTCCCAGTCCTTGCAAGCTGGTCGTGCCCGGCACAACGATGTCACCGGTATCACTGATGTTACCGCCCGCGACCAACTGCAAATTGCCGCCGGCGGTCAGGGTCACGGCGGGCAAATTAATATCGGCATTGTCGAACCGCAGGGTCAGATTGTGCAGGCCGGCCGGCAAGGTTGGAACGGCCGCGCCGGAATTGATATTGCGCAACCCCAGGTCGTGCACCCCGGGTCCAGTGATAGTGCCGACCACGGCTGAGAGATTGTTGGCTTGGGTATCCAGCGCCAGGCCGGCATCCGTTCCATTAGCCGTAAAAGTGGCGGTCTTGCCGGCCCCGCTCACGATGAGGGCGGCGTTCTCACTAATCGTGCCGGCCGAGACCACGGTCAAGTTGCCTCCTGTTTGCACTCCGGCCAGGAGCGTGCCCCCGGCTTTATCCTCATGGATGACGATATCGGCCGTGGCATTTCCAATATCGAGGGAGTTGCGCACCTGCGCGCTAATCGATCCAAAGCTGTTATTAACCGTGTCGGCGACCTGATCCAGCGTGATCGCTGCGCCGGCATCATTGAGCGTCTTGAAAGCGGCTAACCCGCCAACCGTCAGACCAGCTGTTTGGGTTATCGGGCCACTGGCGGTGACCGTGAGTGCACCGGACACATTTAAGCTGGGCAGAGCCACACCGGAGTTGTCGTACTGCAAAGACAGATCGGCAAACGGTGCCGCCAGACCGGTCACGAAAGTCGGAGCCGCAGCGGCATCATGGATGGATACGTCATGGAAACTCCCGCCGGCGGTCGCCAAGGCAACGCCATTAAAGAGATTGGCCGAACTGCCCAGCAAAACATCCGAGTTATTGGCCGCAACGTGAAACGTACTCAGGCCACCCACGTTCAATACTCCGGTCTCGGTAATTTGAGCGCCAGGGGTGCCATTGCCGCCGGAGGTCACGTCCAGGGTGCCGTTAATGAGCGAGGCGGCCAGCACAATGCTGTTCTGATCTTTAAGCACTACGTTATTACCGCTTTGGACGGCTACTGCTCCGCCAAAATCATCCGCATTGTCCAGAGTGATATCGTGCGTCCCGCCGACGGCCAAGGTCGTCGTCCCTGTTACGGTCACAGCCCCGGAATCGGTCAGGTTTCCGGCGGTTGAGACGCTCAAGCTGCCCGTGACAGTCGAAGGGCCGAGGTCCAGGGCATTCTTATCGACCACATTCACATTGGCGCCGTTGAAAGAAACCGTGGTGAAATCGTTGCCCGGGTCTTGGAGAGTAATGTCCTGGCCGGGAGTATTGAAGGTGGCCGAAGGCGCCGTGAGACTCGCGCTTTGGGTAATGGGACCGCCGGCGTTTACATTCAGGCTGCCCGTCGTTGATCCCGAAACATCAATCCCGTCCGTTTCATTGATGAAGGTATTGCCACCGGTCTTGTTGAGAACGACAGCGTTGACGGTCGTGTTGAAGGGAACCTGAGCTGAACCGGCATCGGACGTGCCGTTAAGATTGAGGGTATTAGCCGAAAGCGAGATGGTGCCGGCGGCTCCAGCCGCACCGCCGCCATCCCCTGCTCCTCCGGCCGTAACAACTGAACCACCAATAGTAATACTATTAGCCGGCGCGGCCGAAGAAGAGGTCGTCATCGTGACCGAACCACCGTTGCCACCTTTTTGGGGCGAACCGCCGGTATTGCCCGCGCTGCCGCTCAGATCGATGTTGCCACCCACAGAAATGCTGCTTCCCGAAAGCGAAACATTGCCACCAACCTGCCCGTCCCTATTGTTGCTGGCAGTACCGCCTTTTGCGGTGATATTTCCTGAAATCGAAAGCGCACCGGCCGCTGTCAAATTCACATTGCCGCCCGCAACGTTGCCCGAACCAGTCGTCACGATACTGCCAACGGTCACCCCATTGCCGCTAATGGTCACTGCACCGCCATGGGTCTGGATGGTATCCCCGGCCTGCATCGAAAAGTCACCCGTGCCCGCATTCAATGTCAGCGAACCAGTCGTTGCATTGAGATCGAGCGTATGCGACGTCGGCGCAGTCGCCAGGGAGTTTATTGTAATCCCGTCGGCGGCATCGATGATCACGTTAGCGAGCGGGCCGAATGCCTCTAACACGCCCCTCGAAATCGTATTGGCCGCGTTGTCCGGCACTGTGTAGGTGAACGGATTGCTTCCCGTTTGCGTGCCGTCCAGACTCCCCCCGTTATTGGCGTTAATGATAGTGACGCTTTTCGGGTCCAACAGCAATGTGCCGAGTTCTCCGTGGAAGGCGCGCAAGTCCGAAGTACCGTCGTAGGTCAATAGCTCTTTTCCGGACACTTCGACATTGCCGCCGTTGCCGTCGTGCTCACCGCCGCGGGCGAAAATGCTGCCAAAGTACCGAGTCTCTGCATCGGCCCAGACCACCACTTTTCCGCCATTGCCCGAATTCACCGCGTCGGCGTTCAATTTCACGTCGGTGCCGACGTAGGTTCTGGAGGCATTTTGCACGTCGGGATTGGCGCCGTGAAAATCTCCACCTACCAGAATCGTCCCACCCCCGGAAGACCCACTGGCGTCGATCGCGGCGGAGTTCACCAAGCCGACCTGGTCGCCCAGAACAGACGCGCGTCCGCCGGCGCCGTCATTGCCGGAGACATTGATCGAGCCGCTGCTTAACACGGTAGCCGGCGCCGGCGCATTATGCCCACCATCGACAACCACCGATCCCCCGGTTTTGCCACTGGCATCAAGGGTGCCCGAGTTTTGGATATTTCCACCCGAGGACCGCAAATAGATATGGCCGCCCTGGTTGACGAGGGTATTGGCGCGAACAATGCCGCCATTATTAATAGCCAGCGCGTAAATGTTGCCGCCGGCGGCCTTCAACTCAGCAGTGGCGGCCTGGACCGCCCCGACGTTGTTCACGCCCGTGGCAGTGGCGGGAGCCTGCACATTTCCCGCCAGCACGTGAATATGCTCGCTTCCGTTTTGGCTTAATAGAATCTCACTTCCGGCGGCCATTCCCACGGTGCCTTGGCTGGCGGCAATTGAGCCGGAGTTTTCAACCTGGTGCGCGAAAAGAAAAACGTCACCACCCAAAGCCTGGATACTTCCTTGATTCCGCACGGAGGCGGTGGAGTCGCCGGAAAAACGCAGGCCCACGCCGGACAGGAAGTTTGCGTTGTTCACGTCCAGGGTTGAGCCGGCGAAGCTATGGGTATTAATGGTGCCGCCGCGGCCCACCAGGATGCCGGCCGGGTTAATGACCATGACTTGTCCGTTAGCCTGGAGCAGTCCGTAGATCTCGGTCGGATTGCCGCCCAGAACGCGATTGAGCGCCGCCGCGTTGGCGCTTGGCTGAACGAAACGCGTGACTTCACCCGCACCGATGGAAAAAGAGTTCCAGTCGATGATCACCTTGTCGCTGGACTGGTTGACCGTGGTGAAAGCATTCCCCTTGTGCGTGATGGTTGCCGAGCCGGCCTGCACGGCCCCGCCCAGCGGGTTGGCGTGCGACCGAAACGCGGGCACGGACAGCAAAACGACAGACAGAAGTACAGTACGACTCTTATTCATAGAATGCCCGTAGTCATCCGGTGCAAAGCTTGGTTGATGGGATCATCTGACCCGAAATTTTCCCTGGCGTCAACCGAATTTTTGGGTTTCGGAGCTTCGCCGAGGGCTCCAATGAGTACGGGCGAGCGGGGTCCGGAGGCGTACGGACGGAAGGGCAAGGCAGCGAGGCTCAGCCCTCTCACCGGCATGGATGCATTCAGAACCAGGGCGAGGAAGAGGCGATCCCGGGAGCGGGTGGTTTGTCCACCACTGGCGCAGTCTCATGCAGGAGTTAGAGTCAAAACCTCAATGCGCGGGGCTATTGTGCCGGGGGCCGAAGCACACAACGAAACCCGATATTGGGCGAACCATCGGAAATTGAACTGGCGAGGTTCTGGGTCTCGACGAACAAATCGGCGGGCACTTGCTTGGGTCTGCGCTGAACAAATGAGCCGCCAATGATCACCGGTTCTTTGCGAAGGCCAATCGCCCACTCAGCCACGTTCCCATAAAGATCGTACAATCCGGCTTTGTTGGCCGATTTGCGCGAAGCATCAATGTCCTTTGGTTCGGTCAGACGGGAATCGAACACCGCTTCAACCAATTGACCGGGATCACTCTCGGAAAAGCGGCTCCATTCTGACTGGGTAGGCAAACCGTAGGTCCACCCCTCGAGATGAGACTTCTTTGGCGCGCCGGAGCCGGCGTCCATTTGCGAGAGTTTTTGACAAAACGCCTCGGCATCAGCCCACTTGACGTTAACAATAGGCTGGCGCGGTTTGCCTTCCAATCCATGGCCCATGACCTGCTGGAATTGGTCCTGGGTGATCTCGAATTTGCAGACGTATAATGGGTCTTTGACCCGGACCAGCACCATCCCGATGGCATTGGTATAATCGCGTTTGACCTCGAACGTGCTGTGGAAAGAGTGGACGGCAAATTTCACCACGTTGGTGCCCACTCGGTTGGTTTGATCTTCATAAATAACCTGATAGTCCGATGGGCCGGGCCGCACGAACAAGTTAGTCGGGGTGTAGCCCAGCAGCTTGCCGGATTGAAAGATGCCGGCCCCCGCGTCCGGAGGAGTCGTCTCGAACGAAACGACACCATAGGCAAATTTGAACTGCTTCTCGTTGGCGGCTCCTTTGCGGACGACCAATGACTCGGTAACCGGCTCCAGCCAGGGAAATAGCGGATGGCTGGCGGTGAGCAAATTGGTGCCCCAGGGCAATTGGAACGCAGCGCCGACTCTGGCCAACGCCGCGGCTCCCAGATAAAACTGCGCCCCCGGCGGATCGCTGGTGAGCGTCACGCTGACCGGTTCGGGCATCAGCCTAACGCTCACCGGCCGATTGAACTCTCGGCTTTGGACGGTGACGTTAGTGGTGACGGGTAAATAATCCTGGGCCGCCAACCCGTAGCTGACATTGACGCCAGGTTTTTGAATCAAAGTGGCCGGGGTAAACCCGACCGCCCGACCGTCGACGGTAATGGCAGCGCCAGGGGGATCGCTGGTGAGACTAACACTGCCGTAGTCAAAAACAAACGGGTATGGTTTCACCTGGCGCTTTGCCACCGTCAAACTTGCACTGACATCGGCCAAACCTTCCAACCGGGCTGTGAAACGGTAAGAGCCGGGAGGCAAATTCACCGGTATCGTTTGACCGCTTTTGGTCCGGCCCCACTCCTTGCCCTGCCCGTCCACGATCAAAGCGCCCGGGGGATCTGAGCTGAACTGAAAGAGCCCATTATCAGAAACCAGGGTCTGTCGAATGGTTTGTTTTGATTTATCGGTTACGCGCACGGTCAGATTGGTGGACTCGAAACCGGCCAACTCGAAACGAAGAGCGGTATCACCGGCAGGGCGGCGCACGTTATCCAACGGGGTGGTGCCCAGATTATTGGTGCCGGCCCAGACGGTGGCGCCCAGCGGATCGGTTCGGATCTCTAAAACCCCGAATTCGAAATTGAGATTGGTAGTGCTCTGCTTGCCGCTTTTAACTTCCACCGCGAACTGCTTCTCCGGCCAATCTCGGTACACCGCGCGAAGCACGTAAGTGCCCTGGGCGAGCTGAACGTGGTCGGGAGTGCCAGAAATCAGCAGTTCATTTTTCGAATACACCTTGGCGCCGCTCGGAACGCTGTCCACTTCCAGAATGCCCGAATCCTTCGAGAGCGGGAGAGTTTCATTGAAGATCAGGCGCTGGCCGGCTGTCACAGTGCCGTTGAGAGTTTTTGGAGCATGATCCGTCAGCGCCAACTGGTACTTCACTTCCGTGCCGGCGGGCACAACCGGAATCTCCACAGGGGTTTTGCCCACCGTCACGCCATCGGCGGTGATGGTCGCGCCCGGAGGATCGCTCTTGATGACGACCACGCCATAGGGAAATTGGAAATGGAGGCGGCTGGAGCCGCCGGCGCTTACGACCAGGTTGGTAGATTGGGCGGTCAAACGCAGGCCGGCATGCTGCGCCTCGATCAGGTAATCGCCCTTCTTTAGTTTAAGCTTAATGGGCGTGACGGAGGACACGGGCTGTTTATTGAGCAGGATGGTCGCCCCCGGAGGATCACTGGTGACCGAGAGTTGCAAGGGCCGCGGCCGCAGCAGGAAGGCCGCCAGGGCAACCAGCACCACCAGTCCGGCCGCGGCTCCAATGAGCATCTTTGGCGGAAGACTGCGTTTCGGCTCCAAGGCGTCCAACTCGGCGATCAGCCTTTCGAGCGTGATTTGCTCGAGGGAGAGGTTCGGGTCCAGCAGACGGTTGCAAAGCGACAGCCATGTTTCCGCACGGTTGCCGAACAGGCGCGTCCATTGCGGCGATGAGAGAATTGGCAAAATCAGGAAATCCTCTTCCTTGCCAATCGCGCGCTGCTGGACCAACTGAAGGAGAATCCGGCCGATGCTGCGCAAATCGCTGAGCTCGAAATTGACGGCCTCTTCCTCGCCACCGGGAAGCGGATCGCAAATCACGATCTCAGCTTCGGTCAGTTTTTCACTGCGGCTGATCTGGACGTTCGATGGGAGGATATCGCCGTGGGAACGGCCGCAGGTGTTTTTGAGATCCAGCGCGCCTTGAGCAATCGAGCGCAGCAGGTGCTGCAGCGCTTCGCGAGTGAGGGCAACCTTGCCTTGAATGATCTTGTTGACCGAGCGCGGGTAAAAGCGCGTCACGTACCAGACGCCGCGGTCGTCTTGTCCCTTTTCCAAGACAGGCGCGACGCAGCGCGAGTTGGCGGCGGCTCTGGCCTGAAGTTCGATGCACTGGACTCGGGAATCCTCGATATCGACCAGGAGCGGGGCCAGGTCGGCGGCGGCATCGAGATCAAAACCGGCCCGCTGGATGGAGAAAACCTTTAGCGCGTACTGAGATGTGGCATCGCCGTCTTTTTTCGCGCTGAAAACCGTGTAAATGGGATCGGAGTAGACCTCCCGCTCGGTTTCAAAAGAGCCGAAAGTGGCCATCAGAAGACACGCAATAGCTCACCAGCCCGGTCTCTCATCCCCTGCCCCGCAACCGGCCATTCGCCAACACTCAGCCCTGGTGCGGAGCGAGTGACCACACCGGCCGATGCGAACTTCATTTTGTTGGGCGCATGGGTGTGAGCACCACCATGCCGCTGCGTTGCACCAATATTTTGAGAACTTTCGTGTTGGACTGCCAAGTGCATTCATCCAGGGGAATGATCAAACGCCGGGCGTCCTGGCTGCCGGGACGCGATGCTTGAGCGCCAGGCAAGTCAGCCAGAACCACCAAATGAGTAACGCCGGTCGCCTTCCATTTGTCCCACTGTGGATTAGTTACCGCCAGGGCATTGGTCAAGGTTTGCCCGGAAACGAAATTAAGCACGACCTTGTCGGCATCGCGCCGCATCGGATCGCCTTCCTTCCAGTACTTGCTCATGTCGTAGCCTTCCCAACGCGGCAAGGTGGAAGGGTTGGCGCCGACCAGATCGACCAGAACCGAGCCGGTCTTGAGGGACTCGTCGAGCGCCACGTCGACATTGTATCGGCCAATCGGCCCCGGTTTTCCCGGCTTGCAACTGCTGCAGCCGGTCCAACCCACCGCCACCAGCAGGAGCAATCCCACCCCGACCCAAGGTCTCATCGAGCGCTTGTTCATAACAGGTTCCGAAAGAAAAAGGTTTGCGTTGATGGTCCGAGCCTACCCGAGGCCCGGCCAACGTCAATCCTGAATGTTACGGAGGATTCGCCCGCGCGCTACGGAGCACGGTGTTTTGACCGGACCGATCGAGGCCGATATTACTCTTTCTGCTCCGGCCGATTGTCGGCGGCCTGCGTCAGGGTCATCTGCGCCTGGCGCGCGCCACGGATTTTTCCATCGGGATCGAATTGTTCGATGGTCTTTTCGTCCTCATTGGCGCCGACGTGGGTTTTGCGCAAAGCAGCGTAAGCCTGACCGGCATGGCCGATTTTCTCACCGGCTTCCATGACTTCGTGGCGGGTGGGAAAATAAGTGCGCCCAACCTGCAGCACGCAAATTGCCGACAGCACCAACGATATAAGCCAGGCGGTGCGACTGGCCAGCAAGACTCCCAGGGAAGCCAGCACAATGGCGATCTCGGCCAGCAGTTGGGCGTGCTCGTATCCTTCGGCGGCATCAAAGTGCGCCTCCACCAATGGTTCATAACTATCGGCCCAGTTCTTAGATAATCCACGCTCGTCCCCATAATCGGCGGCGAGCTCGACAAACCGTTTAACGGGAGACCAACCCCCGGCCTGGTCGCGGGCGCTCGCGACTCGAGCGTGCTGCTTTTCCAGTTCGATCAGGACCAGCCGGTACTTGGTACTGGCGGCGGTGAAGTCGGAATGAGCCTGAGTCTGTTTGATCATGGCGCGGGTCAGTTCGTTGCGTTCCGAACCCACCATGGCCGCGCAAAAGGCAATCAGCACCCCAATCAACGCCATGGTCACCCCGAACAATCGATTGTTGGAGGTATGATGGCCTCCGGCATGCGAGGCGTGTTCGGCATGTTCCAAGGTTTCATGTGCTCCCGACATAAGTTTTTCCTTTCAATTTGCTGATCGCAAGATTTGTGTGGCGGCCGCCGTCCGAAAAGGCGCGCAGTCCAAACGCATATTAACTGCAATAACAATCCGGAGAAGCAATGGTATAGTCGGCTGTTTTCGTTCCTTGGTCAAGTCTGCGCCGCTCCAAAAACATTGACAATAATTTGCGAATGTTTTAATCACTAACCTGACATTTCCCGGTGCACGCGCACAACTCTGGGGTTGGCGCGCCCGGGCGAAAGTTTTTGCTCAATATGATTGCCGAGACTATGAAAAGGAACCTGCTTCACCTGGCCTGTGGTCTGATCCTGGCGGCGGCCGCACCGGCGTCGCTTCTAGCTGATGATGAAGGATTACCCACCTTGATCGTGCCTGCGTTCACCGGAGACTCGACGGCGCTCGCTTATTGGCAGCCCGCCATGGGCGCCGGTCTGTCGGAAATGCTGATCACCGAAGTGGGCAAGCTCAACAAGTTCCAGGTCCTGGAGACGACGCAACTGGATGCGCTCAAAGACGAGATTAAGATGGGCGACGATGGCTGGGTCGAACCTTCCGAGAAGGTGGAAAAGGGCGGATTTGCCGGGGCGGACTTCATGTTTAACGCCAAAGTCACCCGGTTTGGGAACAAAGACACTCAGGTTGGTTTGGGCGGGTTCGCTTCCGGGGCGCTCGGCGGTTTAGGCGTACATCAGACCACGGCGGATATTCGACTGGACTGGCGCCTGGTGGATGTCGCCACGCGCAAGATCATCAAGACCGGTTCAGCGACCGCGTCGCAAAAGGGCGGCGGCTTTAGTCTGGGCGGCGCCGGCACCGGGGGCGGCGGCGGCATCGGGTTCGATAACCAGGAATTCGTTGACAGCGCCCTGGGCAAGGCCACCGTGAAGGCCCTGGCAATCATTACGGCGGACCTCGCT
>DASRFK010000269.1:0-18184 GCA_035651635.1 Verrucomicrobiia bacterium
TTCCTCGAGCCCCACTGGCTCATGCGGCGACCGAGAACACATCCACCAACTCCGGGATCGCCTCGCCATGTTCTAAACGGTCGGCCATAACGCGCAACGCCAGGGCCTTCACCTTTGCCAAGGCCTCCACCTCACTCCGCCCATAGCCCACCACTCCCGGAAGCTCCGGAATTTCGGTGAACCAGCGGCGATCCTCTTCTCGTTCCAGCTCGATCCTCATAAATTAGTCCGGGAACATACTCCGGAAACGCCAGACCTGTCCAACTCGAACGGAGGCGCCCAGCGGTGTGAAATACCCATCCATGTTCGCCTGAGTGGGTGGGGCGACCAGGGGGCAGGCCCTTTAAATGAAGCGCCACCATGTGGCTCTAGCCTGGTCACGTACGGTCTTCTCGGTCTCGGGAGGGCTTAGGGCGAAGCCGTTTAGTAGCTTCTGGAGTATGGGCATGCCCAAGTGGGAGTTAGCGTCGAAGGCTTGGTAGATGATGGCGGTTGGGGTGCGCTCCAATCGGAGAACGGGATCTGGCAGTGTGTCGATCTCCGGAATCTCGGTTTTTATCGTGTTTAGGGATCCTCGTGCTGTTGCCCGCACAAGGACGTGCGCGCGCGCGTCGTGTGCGCTGACGAGCTCGTGTACGCCATGGAAGAAGTTTGTAGCCACAAGCCTGATGGGAAGTTGAATCTGTGTTCTGCGAGCGGTTTCGGATGCCCGCCGAACTCGCATGAGGAGCACGGTGCCGGGGACATGGGCGGTCGACGTGCCGGCGCGGCCACTGGGTGGACGAGGGGGGCGGGTGATGCGTTGGCCTTTGAATAGCGCCTGGGTTGGCGTGCGGCGCACCTGACCGGGATGCTGCGAGCTAGCTTTGCGGCGCTGCTGCAGTTGCTTCTCGGGAAAGACGTAGCCGAGTCTGACCAGATCGCTTAGAAGGGTTGAGTCTAGTCGAAGAGTGAACTTCGTTATTGGATCACGCCAGGCAGCAAGTGCGGCGCGGGCGTCGGAGATAAGTGGATCGGCGAGTGGCGCGTCTAGCTGGAGGCCGGCCTCCGTGTTCGCAAAGAGGCCTGCTTCGGTGAGATTGTTCGAGCCGACTATCAGGCGAGCGTCGGTTGCGTTGCGGAGCAGGTACACCTTCGGGTGAAAGGTGGCATCCAATTCGTTGTGGTAGATGGATGTCTCCATGCTGCCGGCAGCCTGCAGAGATAGGAGGTCTGTGAGCCCCTCCTCTGACGTGTTCTCGATATCCACCCCTACCGTAACCTGAGCGATACCGCCAGAGCCGAGGAATTTCTCAAATGAGGGGCGAAGGTGCTGAGTGCCTGACCGGCGAACCCAAGCGACGGCAAATTCGAGATGATTCCAGCGGCCGCCTCCGATATCGTCGGCCAGCGCCTTTCCAAAGCGATGAGCCAATGGCTGGTTGTAGAACATTGCTTACCTGCACTTTTTTTCGGCGGTGGGCTTAGGGCTGTTGGAGCGTCCCTGGAGATACTCATAGGAAATTACCGTCTTGCCGCTGGACTGCTTCGATGGAGTCTTAGCCAGGATGAGGATGTGCTCGTGAACGTTCTTGAAACAAAAATTAGGTGGATAGGGGTAGCTACCGAATATAGGGCGTTGTTTGCCGTGGGAACCCCATTTCCCGCCAGTTCCGTCCTTGGACCAGATAATTTCGTTAATGAGGACAAAACCCATGTCTCTCAGCAGGGTGATGAAGTCCGCCGCCAATGGGAATGTAAGCAGGCCATGCTCCGTGTGCTGGTTGACATTTGCTGTAACCAAGCAAAGCTTGCGACCTGGCATCAGGACCCTGTGACACTCTTTGAAAACCGGTCGAATGTTGGCCAAAAAGCGGGTGTAAACAGGTTCGTTCCCGAGGTTGGTCCCGTTGCCGCCGTAATCGGCTTTGTTCCAGTACGGGGGGCTGGTGACGACCAGCCCGACCGAGTTGGATGGCACCGTTGACATAATGCGGCTATCTCCGTGAATGACTTCAGCCAGCGCAGCCGAGCCGTTCAGAGCCTTGCAGCGCTTTGTGATGATGCGTGCGTAGTCAGGGTTCTGTTCAAGGCAAATGGCGCGCCGCCCAAGTGGTAGAGCTGCCAGTGCTGTGGTTCCTGTGCCTGCGAATGGGTCGAGCACTGTCTCTCCCTGGAAGGAAAAGAGCTTGATCAGGCGCATTGGTATCTCAGGTGGAAAAACGGCGGGATGGTCCGGGTCGGAGACATTGGCGATTTGCCAAACTGTTTTCGTGTATTCGCGCCACTCCTCTTTCGAAACCTTGCTTCGCTGTTTTTGTGCTTTGGTGATTTGTGTAATCATAATTCTACGTCTTCGTTGAAATAGGCCTGGAGATGCTGGCGGCGCTTGTCGGTTGGATCGACGACCACGGTGTTGAGGACGAAGTCGGAGAGTGCCCCTGCAAACGTGGCCGGCAGTGCCGCGGCCTCAATGAGAAGTTTGTCTATGGCGTCTCGCTCCTGGTTTAGCGCCAGGGGGCGGAAGGCGATGGTTTGCTTCCCGCCGTTGACGCTCACGATGCGGTGTTGTTGGATTTGAGTCCAAAGCGTGGCCCCCAGGGCGGCAAGTTGCTCGAACTGGGCGTCTGTGAATGAGCTGCGGACGAAAGGCAATTCATCGAACAGCCAGCCTGGAACGTGGAAGCCATCACCCATGACATGCCAGAGCCAAAAAACTAACCGACTGCTGAGAATGGCAAAGCCGGCCCTCGCATCAGCTTCGCGACGGAATTCTAGGCAATGGATGGAGCTTTCGCTCAGAGGCTGTACACTTCTCTCGTCGAGTGTGAAGCCTCTGTAAACATTGAGGAAGTTGTATGCCGTACCGCCCACGAAAACGCGGGGCGTCTCTGCGGTCGAGCAAGCTTCGGACGGGTCGCAGGTGGTCAGGTTTATGCACCAGCTTGGCAAGCGGACCAGCCGCTTGCGCAGCAATGCGAAGGCATGTGATTGCTGTGAGCCTTTTAATTTGGGAATTCCTGTCGCGATGTTAATAGCTTCAAGTGGGGTGAAATCGATGGACTGGAAGAGGGTCCGCCGGGTTCGACTTGTCCATTTGCGGAGGGGCCCGGTCTCGATCGCTGCTGGCTGCCCGCGCTTTGGGGTTTCACTGTTCTCTAGTCTGAAAAGGATCGCGTTTCTAGTTTTAACTTCTTCGCCGAAAAGGGCGTGAGGCTCTCGGTCAAAGAAGGCGAGCTGCCATTTGCCGCCTTGCCAATACATGCCGTAGCGACAGCCCTCGTACTGGGAGCTGCGGTGGAAAGCGATCGAGAGCGGCGTGACCAGAGCGGAGCTGCTTATTTTTGGGGAGGTCAGGCGCCACATCATTTCGACGAACAGTGGAAAACAGTTGTGGCGCGTAGCTGGTTTCGCTTGTGCTAATGAGAGGTATTCCTGGCTGAGCGTGGCGTAATCGGATCGCTCACCCAGTGCGGCGTACGGCGGATTAGCGATCAGAAGGTCAAACCCTTGGGATGCTTCAGGAAAGAGCAGTTGGAAGGGGACTGTTGGTGTGGGATAAAAGCCCAGTGTTGTTTCCTTCGCCTGCGCGACCTCGTGGAAGGGTATCTCGACTGGGCTCAGCCACGTGGAGGATGCGGTGGCAAGCTGTTGCTTCGTGGCCAGCCGCCCGTTGAGACTGGGGGATGGCGGGGAGCCGTTGGCACTTGCGATTGTGATGGAGTCGACTTTGGCGAAGTTTAGACGGATGGCGTGCCAGGCTTCCCAAGGACTTAGCCCCCGGTCCTTGAGTTCGGGGAGGCATTGGTGCAGCAGCACAAAGGTAGCGGCATCAAGCGCGTGGGCGCTAATGTCGCACCCGTATAAGGAGCTGGTGATGTAGTCGAGGCGAGTCGCCCTACCGTGAATTGCAGAACACTGAGCAAAGGCTCGAAGTAGACCAAGGAGCATTACACCTGTGCCACAGGCTGGATCGAGGCACTTCGCTCTTGGAAAATCACCTGCGTAGTTGTTTATGGTGTGACTAACCATGTAATCAACAACGTCGGATGGCGTGTAGAATACTCCGCCCTTCCGCTTGGCCTCTCTTGCCACAACTGTGGATGGGTCACGCATCACCGAGGCACGGCTGCCAGGGCCGTGAGCCTCAAGGATGTAGGGAAAAAGGTCCCAGAAGTCGTGGTCGAGTGGTGAGGAGAGTAGCAGTTGTTGAGCACGCCAGAGAACTCCTGTCGCCAGGAGGCTTGTGAGCGCGGGAACCGGGAAGGGGGTGGAACCACGGAACCAAGCAACGGATTCCGTCAGTCCGCTGCGCTTTGGCACCTGACCGCTTGCCTGCGCCACACACCAAGTTGCAACAAGGTTCCATGCTGCGCGGCTCTCGACTGGTTCGGCTTGGTCTTGGGCGCGGAACGTCAGTTGCCATCGCGGCGCAAATTCGGAGCGGAAAACCTCTTCAAGCTCGACGGAGTTGAAACTCGTGGCTAGCAGCGTGACCGCCTCGCGTACCCCCGCGGCTTTTGCTTCGGTCGCCGAAGCAAGCGATATCCCCTCCCCTGGTGCTGACCGCCGGAAACGCCTGGGCGGCGGGCCCGGAACCTCCGGGTATCTTAGGCTGAAGCCGGCGGCGTCCATCGTTTGTGCGCCGGTCAGGATTGGGTTTCTTCCCTGCCTCCTCCCGGCTCCGTCTTCTGGTGGAACAGAGAAGGTTGCGCAGTTTCGTTACAAAAGTCCTCGGCAGACCTCAAGAACCAAGCCTTGAGGGTACTGCCGGACATGGCGAGTGCGGCGTAGAGCCGGCGCTTTGTTTCCGGCTCAACTTCGATGACAATGCGTCCTGATGATCCGCGAGGCATGAAGTGTATGTAGCATAGGTAACGTAACATGCAATACATAACATTCTTTCTATTTATGGGCCTACTGGTTCACTTTTTCGCGGTTCATCTTGCCAGGGCGCCTTGGACAAATATTGTCCAATGGGCGTTCCGTACTTATACTGAATTGTAAGCACAAAGGTCCGAGGTCCGTGGTTTACTTGGTTCAACCAGGGCACTGGCACGGGACGTTGAGGCCATTTACGACACGCGGCCGACACCAACGGTCAAAAATGATAAAAACGCCAGTAAGTTCGGGGCGGCGATCAGGGCCTCCGCCACGCAGCCAACGACCTCCGATTAGGAGCTTATGACGCAGGATAACAAGCAAAAACTTCTGGCGGCATGCACACCCCTGCCCATCCAACTTGAATCCAAAGCGGCTAACCGCCTGGCCCCGCCTTCAACTCTTCAATCATCTTCTTCGCCTGTCCCTTCGGTATGTACCGCTCAAACGCCTCGCGGAAATCTTTCAGCTCGTAGCCCCTTGCCGATCGCTCCCCAATCCACAGCGGCTTTGCACTAACCCCATACTGATGCAACTGCCGTGACAACCAGGCTTCCGAGAGCGCTCTGCCTTTCCTGATTTCTGCCCACGGCCGTTCCCCCCGTCCATTCAACCACGCCACTACGTCACGGCTGAACATTCGTTCCGTCTCCAGCTCCAAGAATCCCGTCGAAATGTCGAACAACAACGCCCCAACCGCCGTCTCTTCCTGACCACCCGTCGACAGCCCTACCGCCGCCTCCCGCGCGCGCTTCGGCCATTCCCCACCCGCCAGGTCCGCCACTGCAAATAGCGGTTCCCAGATCTCCGCCGCCCGGTCGTTCAGCTCTGCAGGAATCTCCGGACACGCCTTTCCAATCTCCTGTGCGTGATCCCTCACGAATCGCTCGCATTTCCGCCGCACTTCGCTCCCGTCCGCGTCCTTCACCCGTTCGCATTTCTCCGATACCTTCTTCCGTTGCATCGTGATGATAATGCAACGATCCGCCAAAGTCTCCGGCAGATGCTTGATCGTCGCGATCGCTTTCGGACACCAACACGAAAAACGCACCAGCCTCGTCCCATCGTAGCCCCGTCTATCAGCGATCACCGTCTCGGTCATTTCCCCTTTTCCCATTTCCATCCCTACATTTCCGCTTTTCGCTTTTCCGACCACGTTTCCGCTTTCCGCTTTTCTGATTTTCTTCTTTTTCTCATGCGCCACTCTTACCACATATGCCGTCTTCCTTCGATATCCCGCATTCAGAATGCCCCTCAACTCGTCATTTCGATGCAGCACCGTGTCCGCTTCATCAATCATCAGCGTCGGCTGCTTCTCCTCAATCACCCGGAAAAACGCCGGCGAACTGATATTCGACGCCACCACCGGCCGGTTCACCACTTCGTTGAGCACCGTCAACAACGTCGTCTTCCCGCATCGCTTTTGCGGCGATTCAATCCCGATATACGTCGTGACGTCCCTCAACTGAAACCCGTACGTATGCACCACCCACAGCGCGATCGTTTCGGGCGCATGCCGCCCCATCACCACATACCGTCTCACCAAACCCGCCAGCTCCTCCAGCAGCTCCGCACCATTCACCGGCTCCGGCCACGGTTCCACTCTCGCCCCTTCATCCCACGAAAAAATGCTACTTCCCCGCTCCTCCCCATTATCGACCTGTTTGCCGGCCTCATTGCCCGCCTGCCCCTCCTCCCGCTCAACCACGTTCCCTTCCCCCTTCACCTTTTGCGTTGCCTGGTCGCCCAAGCGCCCATTCTCTTCCTGCTTGGCGCATAACCCCTGCGCTCGCACATCTGATTCCTCATTCATAGTGGTAAACCTCTTTTGTTCTCCGTAAGCAGAAGATGTACAACTGATACACTTTTCCAATGAAATGACAGCATCTTTTGGTCCAAAATCGTCCCTCGCACCTGTCTTCCTGACACTTTCCCTGACGCCCTCTGACTCTTTTTCTGACGCTTTGGCCGCCACGATCCCTCGGTTTCTCCCGGGGTCTGACGCTTTGACGCTTCTGAACGCACCCTGTGCCCCCCACCTTATCTTCCTCCTTCTCGTCCTCGTCGTCCCCTCCTTTTCGTTTTTTTTGATTCGGGTTCCACCCTCTCAGCCCAAAACCATTGCCACCCGATCCAAACCATTTCAAACCATTCCGAACCTATCCGAACCTATCCGAACCCCAAATAATTTTTCCCAAACAACCGTCGGGCCCCCAGGTTCACCCCAGCGCTGCCAGCGCGGCGTTATAAACGGAAACTGATTCGCTCGAATTGGTCACGGTCATCTTCAGATCCCGGAGCAGCCCGTCCTGTAAACCGTAGATCCAGCCGTGGATGGATAGTTCCTGGCCTCGTTCCCAGGCGTCACGCACAATGGTCGTGTGACACACATTGGCGGCTTGCTCAATCACGTTCAGCTCACAGAGGCGGTTGTGCGCTTGAGGCCCGTTCGCCGAATCGATCCGGGACAGGTGTTTTTCCCGAACGTCCTGAACGTGTCGCAGCCAGTTATCGCTTAGCCCAATCCGGTCCTGCCGCAACGCGGCCCCGACACCGCTGCAACCGTAATGCCCGCATACAATGATGTGCCGCACTTTCAGGATTTCGACCGCAAACTGCATGACCGACAAGCAATTAAGGTCCGTGTGCACCACCAGGTTTGCAATGTTGCGATGCACAAACAATTCTCCTGGCAACACCCCGACAATTTGATTGGCCGGGACCCGGCTGTCGGAGCAACCGATCCAAAGATACTCGGGGGATTGCTGCCGGGACAGGTTCAGGAAAAAGTCCGGATCTTGCTGCCGAATCCGGTCGGACCAGGCTTTGTTATTGTCAAACAGGTGCCTTAAGGTTCGCATCGCGCGCCAGAATTTAGGCCAGCCAGAGTTTCAGCGAAAGCTTTGCGCTTAGGCCATCAGGCACAGCTGCTTGGGGGTGAGCAGCCATTCGAGCGTCGCGCATTGTCCGGCCTCGATCTCTTCCAGAGATAACTTGCACAACCCACCCTTTTTTATCACGACCCGCAGGTCTGAATTACCCGTCAGCAGCAGGGAAATCAGCTCACTCAGATAGGGTTCATGGCCGACCAGCAGTACATTCTCGGGCACAGGCTTTTTCTGATCGATCCTTTCGACGAGCTTCTTCACGCTGCCGGCGGGGGTCAAATGCTCGCACAATTCGAGCTTTTTGCGCGCACACAGTGATTCGGCAATGATTTCCGCGGTCTGGCGCGCGCGTATGTACGGACTGGAAAGGACCCAGTCAAAGCGGACCTCCATTTCCTCGAGGGCGTCGGCGATCCGGCGCAATTTGCGTTCTCCTTTCGGAATTAGTGGCCGGTCAGAATCCTTACTAAACCCAGCCGAACCGGGCTCGACGGCCAAACCGTGGCGCAGAATAAAGAGATTCATAGCAGGTTTAATTTCGTAGAAACGCCATTGCGCCCATCGCGCTTGTGTTGGCCCAGGGATTGTGTTCGTTCAACGTCTTCATGTTTTATCACGAGCCTCGAGCTTGCCTGCCGCGGCAGTGAACGGTGAAGCCGCGAGTTTAACGCGCGGGTACTTGCCCTGCCCATCAGCCGATTTGGCCGGGTCCGGAACCGGGGCCGACCCAGCGCGTTCGATGAACCTGAATTGGCTGCGGCGAACCGGTTGGTCCGCCGCGGGCCGCGCGCGGCGGTACCGGCCATCCGGTTGCAGAAAGCGGGCTTTGATATTGTCCTCCAGCGAAACGGACAGAACCTCTTTGATCAGTCGTTCACGCAAGACGCCGTCCTCGATGGGAAAGGCGAGTTCAATCCGGCGAAAGAAATTGCGCGGCAGCCAATCGGCGCTGGCCACAAAAACTTGCGGCTGGCAGGCATTCTCGAAATAGTAAACCCGACTATGCTCCAGGAAGCGGTCAACGATGCTCCTGACCGTAATGTTTTCGCTCAGGCCTTTAATGCCAGGGCGCAGACAACACACGCCGCGGACGATCAGCTCGATTTGGACACCCGCCCGGGAGGCTTCATACAGAGCGTCGATTACCTGGCGCTCGGCCAAAGAGTTAATCTTCGCCACGATGCGGGCGGGCAATCCCTGGCGCGCGTTTTGAGTTTCGCGGCCAATCAGGGCGAGCAAACGCTCATGCAACTCAAACGGCGCCGCCACCAACTTGCGCATGGGCTGAAACTGGCAAATCCCCGTGAGCAAGTTAAAGAACGTAGTCACGTCTTCCCCGAACTCGGGCCGGCAGGTCAGCAGCCCGAGATCGGTATATAGCTTGGCCGTGGTGGGATTGTAATTGCCGGTCGCTAAATGAATGTACCGCCGGATCTGATGACCTTCGCGCCGGACTACCAGGCAACTCTTGGCGTGAATTTTGTACCCGACCAACCCATAAACGACATGAACCCCGGACTCTTCCAGGTGCCGCGCCCACTGAATATTATTCGCCTCATCGAATCGGGCCCGGAGTTCGACCACCGCCGTCACTTGCTTGCCATTTTTGACGGCGCTCTCGAGCGCGCCAATGATGCGCGGGTCGCCGCCGGTGCGGTACAAGGTCTGTTTGATGGCCAGCACGTCCGGATCCGCCGCGGCTTGCTCTAAAAAATCGACTACGCTGCTGAAGTTTTCGTAGGGATGATGCAGCAGAATGTCCCGTTCGCGAATGGCGGCGAAGAGGTCGGGCCGGTCGCGCAGTTGGGCGGCGATCGGGGCGACGAAGGGCGGGTCGCGCAGCTCCGGCGAGTGGTCACCCTGATAGAGAGCCATCAGGCGCGTGGGGTTGAGGGGCCCGTCAATCAAGTACAGGTCGTCTTCGCTCAAGCGCAGAGTCTTCAGCAACGCCTCGCGGATGAACGGCGGACATTCGTAGTCCACTTCGAGCCGGACAGCGTCACCCTTGCGGCGGTTGTGCAATTCGTTCTCAACCGCTTTGAGCAGGTTCGCCGTTTCCTCCTCATCAATATAGAGCTCACTGTTGCGGGTGACTCGAAAGGGCCAGTAGCCCAGAATTTTCGTGCCAGGAAAAAGATCGCCGAGCAAATGCCCAATAATGCGGCCGAGGTAGACAAAATCCAAACGGCCGTCGTCGCGGGGCAGTTGGACCATGCGCGGTAAAATGCGGGGAATCTGGACCACCGCCAGGTGCTTGAGCATTTCCTGGCCTCGGGGCATTTCCAGCCGTACGATCAGGTTAAGAGATTTGTTTAGCAGCTGTGGGAAGGGGTGGGCGGGATCAATGGCTAGTGGCGTGAGAACCGGGCGGACCTGCGAATGATAATACTGGGTCACCCACCCCCGGTCCCGGTCATCCAGTTCGGTCATGTCCAGGATCCGGATGCCGTTCCTGGCCAGCGCCGGCATGAGTTGATCGCGCCAGCAAGCATATTGGTCATCAACCATTCGCCGCACCCGGGCGTTAATCGCCCGGAACGCCTCCGAAGCAGTCATGCCGTCCAGGCTCCGTTCCACTACGTCGCTTTCGATTTGCTGTTTCAGCCCGGCCACGCGGACTTCAAAGAACTCGTCCAGATTCGAGCTGACGATGCAGAAGAATTTAACCCGTTCGAGCAACGGGTTTTGCGGCTCGAGCGCCTCGTCCAGCACCCGCTGGTTGAATTCCAGCCAGCTCAGCTCCCGGTTGATAAAAGGAGCCGCCGATGGTTGAGCTGATTTTGGTTTTCCTGCCACGCAGCGCAAGGGTACCGGAGGCGGCGGAATTTGCAAAGTGACATAATTCCGCGCAACTGCGGGAGGCGGAAATTAGTTTCGCGATCTTCGGCTCAGGATGACGCCCTGTTCATCTCCTTGCAGTTGCGCGGTGACCGCGGCCGCCCGGGCGGCGAAGAAATGTCTCATCGAGAAGCCGCGTTTGCCGGAATTGGCCGGGTCGTGGCCTGCCTCGTTAAAATCCTGTTCTCTGCCAACCATCCGCTCGAACCTTGCCAGCCGGCCGGGTGACTCTTCCGCGACAAAAGGGCGCACCACCCGGATCAATTCATCCAGACGCTGGTTAAGCCGCTCGGGAATAAACAGGGTCGCGCGCAAACGCTCCAACTCGCGTCGGTAGGCAGCCTGCACGGCTGGGACCTGGAGCATCCGTTCGAGAAACCGGTTTTTTCCGACCCAGGGATGCGCCAGGCTTGCCTCCTCACGTTGTTTGTTGCTGCCGATGAAGCCGAAATCGCCCCAGCATTGATCCAGGTCCCAAGGTATAAAACCAAATCGGTCGTTTCGTGGATCCAAATAAAGCAGAAAGTTTTGGCCGTTGCTCAGTGGGCCATCGTAGTTCGAGAGGATGGCCTGGCCCGCCAGGAAGGTTGCAAACTCATCCACATCTATAAACTCTCCGATTCGGCCGGCAAACTCGTCATCGGCGGCATGTGTCATCAATTTGGCCAGATCGATCAACCGGCGGATTTGCTTGGGCTTTAGCTTTGTTTTGGGGTCGTAAATGCCTTCGTACGCGGTCCAATCTTCGCCGAGGTCCTTGAACAACTCATACGTGACCGGCTTGAACAGGGCGACTCCTTCAGTTCCGAATTGCGCGCGGGCCCAGGTTTCGTCGGGGTTTTCCACCAGCACGTAAAGGCCCAGGAGCCGATCGGCAAAACGTCCGTCAATCGAAAGGCGCAAACGCGCAAACGCGGTCCGCGCTGCCGGGACGCCGGCTTGCCGAAAAAACTCATAAGCCAGCGTGTCACTCAGGCACGAAGCATCCGCGGTGAGATTGTGGAGATTGAGCGTCTTGACCCCTGCCAGGCGCCGGCCTTTGATGGACTTGTTGAGGTCAATCTTGAATGGCCGTTTGTAAGAACGCTGCGAATTAACGAACGTGCCATTGCCTTTGAATCGGATGGCCAAATTTAGAAAATGAGCATCCCCGAAGCTGACCTCCGCACTGGACCACGGAAAGTCCAGCCCAAAAACGCCCGCGAGCCCGTTCCGAGTGGCTTGAGGATTGCGGAGAATCACGCTGCCATCGGGCTGCAGAAAATGGAACACCGGCGCGACGGCATTCGGTCCCAACGCCGCCCATTGGTTCGAGCTGAACCGCAACTGAACGTCCCAAATGTTGGTCGACTGAAAAAGTTGTGCCGCGGATTGAAGGTCTGCCGCCTGTGTCCGCAATAATGCCGCTTCGCCCGGGGACAAATGCGCAGGAGGTGGGGTTTCCGCCGGCTGCCGAATCTGATGCCTCAGGATATTTAGCATCACCCAGGATTGGTTTTTTGGATTCTGCCACAGCAGCACTCCCGTGAGCGCCAGATTCACGAAGCCGAGCACGGCCACCACGCACGCCGCGAACGCCAGTAGCAGCCACCTCTTCCATCTGGCACGGGGAAGGTGAGGAACCCACTTTGACATGCTTTTGGTTTAAACCGGCGTTGAAGGCATTTCAAGAAGGCAGTGCGGGAGTTGCGTGTGTCACGGACCGGAATGCCGCGTTTCCAGTCGTTTACACGGTAGCGGGGGCAAGAGACTTAATTTTGGCGGCAATGCGGGCTTGCAATTCGCCTCGTCCCAGCTATCTTCCCCAGCTCCCGTTGAAAGAATCGGCGGGAGGAGTAACCTAGATTTTAGATAGATATGGCAACAGCAAACGATCTTCGCCGCGGCATGGCGATCAATTATAACGGCGACATTTGTGTGGTTCTGGACAGCCAACACCGGACGCCAGGCAACCTCCGCGCGTTCGTCCAGGCCACCTTGCGGAGCATCCGTTCGGGCCGTTCCTCGGACGTGCGCTTCAGCTCGACCGAGAAGCTGGAAGTCGTGCCGATGATGACCAAGAAGATGGAATTCAGCTACAAGGACGGTGGAGATTACGTGTTTTCGGACCCGGAAAACTACGAAACGGTTACGCTGCCGCCCGAGATTGTCGGAGATGCCAAAAGTTACCTGGTGGAAAATGCGCAGGTGACGGTAACTTTCGTCGATGACAAAGCCGTGTCGATCGAACTGCCTTCGAGTGTGGTCTTGACAGTTTCGGACGCTCCGGAAGGTATCCGCGGCGATTCAGCCAATAACGTGCAAAAGCCGGTCACGATGGAGACCGGCATCACCGTTCAGGCCCCGCTCTTCATTAAGACCGGCGAGAAGATAAAAATTGATACTCGTACCGGCAAGTACATGGAAAGGGCATAGGGCAGGTGTCACAATAGCTTTCGCCTCTCTCCAAAGCCGAAACTCGCAATCCGAAAACCGAATCTAAAGGTCGGCAGTTAATCCTCGGGCTGCAATGCGCGGCCCAGTCCGAATTTCCTGGCCAGGGCCAGCGAGACGCTCAGAGATTTGACGCCGTCGCTGCAGGTCGCATCGGAAAGGGATGCCGCGGCGATGCACACCCCGGTTAAAAGCGCTTTCTGAAGTTCCCACCCTTCGTGCAAGCCCAGCAGGACTCCCGCGCAGAAAGCATCCCCAGCTCCAGCGGTTCCCGCGATATAGTTCGGCGGAAGTTTCAACGAGGGTTGCCAGAAATCCTCGCCCTTGCGCGTGCGCGCGAAGGCGCCCTCGGGGAAATGAATGACCACCACCTCTCGCACACCCTGCTGCAGCAGCGCGCCGCCCGCGTGGCGTAATGCGACGGTGTCTAACCGGCCATCCGGCAGGCGGACTTTGAACCCGGTGGTCTTCCCGGCTTCAATCTCATTAAGAATGCAGTAGTCGACGTGCCGGAGGGCGGGATTGACGATGTGCGGGAAGCGGTCGCTGTCCTCACTAACAACGTCCACGCTGGTTTTGATGCCGGCGGCTTGTGCCGCCGCCAGGAGACGGGCCGCTTTGGTGCCGAACTTCGAATCCGGCTCATCCAAGGCGTCGAGCAGCAACAGATAGCCGAGGTGAAAAATGCGCGCCTTGCAACGCGCGAAATCCAGGTCCGCGCCACGCCATAGAGCATTGGCGCCGCGGGCATGGAAGAAGGTGCGCCGTCCATGACCCTGTTCGGTCATGACGTCGGTGAAGGAAGTTGGAGCTTTGGCGGTGGTAGCGAGGTGCCGCGCATCGATATCGTGCTGGCGACAATGTTTCAGGATCTGTTCCCCCAGGGCGTCTTGTCCAACCAGGCCAGCAGCCATTAAAGGGAAAGGCGCACCAGACTTTGCGAGATCCATCAAGACATTGTAGGGCGCCCCGCCGGTGCCTTGAGATTGACCGCGGATATTGCCCAGTTGTTCGGGCTGGGGATACACGTCAATCAGCTTCACCTGGTCGATGATCCAGTTGCCTCCGGCCAGCAGACCTTTCCGGCTATTCGCGCCTGGGTTTTTCATGGGGAAAAGCGCTCGGTGTACAGGCCACAGTGAACGAAAAAGACTCCGGGGCGGGCAAGTGTAAAGTTACAATGCCACGGCGCGCGGCAGTTCGGACAAGAATTGCTTTTCAATGGTAGGAACGTCGGCTAAAAGGTTATCCATGGCTGAACCGTCGCAGCAGGGAGAACAGTACTTCCGGGGCATACCGGTATCCGCCGGGGTTTGCCGCGGACGCCTGCTGGTGATCGATCGAAACCGCCCGAGCATCGGCAAACGTGATCTCTCCGAAACGGAGCTGCAGGAGGAAATCAATCGCCTCGAACGCAGTCTGGTGCAAACCCGTCACCAGATCCTGGAAGTGCAGCGCCGGGTCAGCGAGGGAATGGGCGCGGCCGAAGGGAGCATTTTTGACGCGCACCTGTTGGTGCTGGAGGATCGCACGCTACTCGACGAAGTGATTCGGATGATTCAAAGCCAACGGGTCAACGCGGAGTTTGCGTTCCATGCAGTGGCGGAACGGTATGCGACTTCGCTCGCGGCCATCGAGGATGATTACCTGCGCGAACGCGCGACCGATATGCGCGATGTGACCAGCCGCGTCCTCAATAATCTGCTGGGTTTGGACGATGGAGTGGATCTGCGGCATCTCAAGGAACCTTGCATTATCATCAGCCACGATCTGACGCCCTCCAATACCGCGCAACTCGACAAGCGAAACGTCTTGGGTTTCGGAACGGATGTCGGCAGCCGGACGTCGCATACCGCGATCATGGCCCGCTCTCTGCGCATCCCCGCCGTGGTCGGCCTGAAGGATGCCAGCACGCGCCTCGAAAGCGGGCAATACGCGCTGCTGGACGGCTTCAACGGCGTCATTGTTGTCAATCCAACCGATCAAACGCTTTTTGAGTACGGCCAGCTGATTAAAAAGCAGGTGACGCTGGAAGAGAAGTTGCGCGACCTCCAGCTCAAGCCTGCGGTAACGCTCGACGGTCACAAAGTCTTTCTCTCGGCAAACATCGAGAGCCCCAAAGATAGCGAGGCGGTAAAACTGGCCGGGGCGGAAGGAGTCGGCCTGTTTCGGACCGAGTACCTGTTCATTAACCGGGATGTGCCGCCCAATGAAGAGCAGCAGTACCAGGCGTACCGCGAGGCGGCGCAGGCTCTCAAACCCTTGCCGGTCGTGATCCGCACTCTGGATTTGGGTGGCGACAAATTCCTGGCGCACCTGCCGCTGCCACGGGAGCTCAACCCGTTCTTGGGCTGGCGCGCCATTCGTTTTTGCCTGCAGGAGCAGGACATCTTCCGCGAACAACTGCGCGCGATTCTCCGCGCCAGCGCCGAAGGCAACGTCAAAATGATGTACCCGATGATCTCGGGTTTGGACGAACTCAACCAGGCCAATGCGCTGGTCGAACGGTATAAGAACGAGTTGCGCGCCGAAAATATCCCCTTCGATGAGCGGATGGAAATCGGCGCGATGATCGAGACGCCCTCGGCGGTCGTCGTCGCCGATTCGCTGGCCAAGCGCCTGAGTTTCTTCAGCATCGGGACCAACGACCTGATTCAATACTCGCTGGCCGTGGACCGGATGAATGAAAAGATCGCGCACTTGTACGAGCCAACGCACCCGGCGATCGTCCGTTTGCTCAAGGCGACGGTCGACGCGGCCCATCGCCACAAAATCTGGGTCAGCGTGTGCGGCGAGATGGCCAGTGACCCCGTATTCGCGCCGCTATTGCTGGGACTGGGCGTGGACGAATTGAGCGCCGCGCCTCCGTTGGTGGCGCCGGTGAAGTTTCTCATTCGGCGACTCAAATTGGCCGAGGCAAACCAATTGGCGGAGTTCGCGCTGGAGTGCGAATCGGCTTCCGACATCCTGGCGCGCTGCCAGGAACTGGCGCGCCAGGTGGCTCCGAGCCTGTTCGAAACCAAGTAGTCGTTATTTTTGTTCGGGGGCCTTCGAGTCTTTCGCCGGCGCCGAATCAGCCGGGAGTTTTCCACGGATCACCCAGGAGCTGGTCAGTTTATCCGGCAACAGGTGATCGAATTTGCCGATGGCCCAGCCCAGCGCGATGAAGAGAATAATCGCCACCGTGAGATAGAATTTCCAAGGCCGTTTTTTCTCGGCAAACGGATCCACCAGGTCGCGTTGGGAGCCGGGAGGAAGAACCGCTACATGGGTGAGTGACGCCCCAAAGGGCACATTGATTTTCGCCTTCGCATTTACCGCCCACCCATTCGCATCGAGGATTGGTCCGAGATTGCGTTTGCGCAGTTTCAAAAACGCAATCAACATCGACGGACAGGAAATCATCAGGATCAACCCCACGAACACCATCGGGATCTGCCATGAATCCAGACGCATGATCCCCGTCGCCAGCGAGGCCAGCGCGCCGCCAACGGCCCCGACAGCCACGCCCAGCGCCGCCACGACGCCCACGTCGAATTTTTTAATGTCCCCCGGCTTGCCCGCCGCCGGTGGGGGTTTATCGACCAAAGCGGCGGCTTGAGTCAATTGATCCGTAGCCGCGGCGTCGGCGACCGCGGCGCGTTTGGCAATCTGCTCTTCGACCATCCGCACCAGCTTTTTGTAGGGAGCCCAGAAGGCCTGGCGGATGCTGATGGGATTATCCAGAATCTTGGAAATCGTTGCGTCCCAATCACGGCCCTTGCGGTCGTAAAAGACACCATTACGGCCCACCATCAAATTGTCCGAGTCACCATCGGTGAAGGCCGCGACGATTTGAAGTTTTTCAGCGGTGGCCGGACGGACGCAGTCGCAATAAGCCAGGTACGCGCCGGCCAGCCCGGCCATTAGTGCGTGGCGGGCCGGATCCTCGACCGTCAGGCACAGCTCACAGCTACGCTGATCCAGGTAAAGCGTGCCGGCCTGAAAAATGGCCTTATCGCGCCGGGAATAGAAGTCGCGAAACGAAACGAAGTTGTTGACCAGTTTGTACAGATCACGGTGAAACCGTATTAGTTTGTCCACCGTCGCAATGGCGTTAGACTCGGGTTCGAGCGCCTGGTCACGGGCAATTAAAGCCGCAATCGTCTCGCGGGCCTTGCCCGAAAGCAGCTCGCGCACGCGCGCCAGTCCTAGTTTCTCAACGGCGCCCCCGGCTTTTGCTGCCAACCAGCTTTCGTAAGGGGCAAACTTGCCGGCAATCATTTCCCAATCCGACTCACCAATCGCGGAGGTGCCATCGAGCATGGGCCGAATCACGTCGGCTTGAAAACACTCCATCGAGTGTTCCCAAGCGGGGTTCAACCCCTCTCTCAAGGGCAAAGACTTGGCCGGAGCGACCTGCGCCAAGGGAAAGCTGGAAATCTCGTTGGAACGCAAGTTCAGGTCTTTGCCGGTGAAGAGCAAATACTCTTTCTCCTCGCGGTTAAGCGCATTGATGGAGCGTGGGTCGAAGGCCGCCAGCTTGCAACGGGTAAAGTAATCATCGATTTTGGGACGAACCGCTTGAAAACTCGCGGCCGCGCTAATCGTGGAAGCTCCCAGCGGGAGAATCGCCGGATCGCTCTCCGCTTTCTTCCACCAATCCGAGAACGCCTGCGCCTCCGAGAAAAACTTATCGAGCTTGGTTTGGTTGATTCCCGGCTTGCCGCTCCGGTCGAGCTCGGGGCCAAGGCAGCCCAGAATATCGTTGATCGCCTGCCGGGTCGCCTCGTCTTCAGCCGAATCGACCGGAACGATCCCGTCTCCGTTGAAATGCGTTTGGGCGAAGATTCGAGCCGTGTCGGCGGTGTGCTCCAGCGTGATCGCGGTGGAATCCTTTTCCCCCAGGTTAGAGAGGATTTGTCTGGCCGAGGCCAACAGTTGCTTGCCTTCGGGAGCGGCATCGTTAATCGAGTCCAACGGGAGGCTGCTGGAGCCCTTGAGTAGCTCGTCAGGGCTTTTCAGGCAGGCACCCGCCCATTTGACGGCCGCAATCAACTCCGGCGCACGAATCCGGCCATCATGGTCGGTGTCGATGAGGGCCAAGGTCTTGGAATCAAACTCCAAACCTCTGGTAGGACAGGCCAGGGCTACCCACAATTTCTGATCCAGCTGGTCCAAAGCCA
>DASRFK010000270.1:0-15778 GCA_035651635.1 Verrucomicrobiia bacterium
GCCAGCCGGTCCGGAGCGGCGTCTTGCGGCAGCGGCCGGAAGACAGCCGGGACCGCGGGACTGACTTCGTCGCCCAAAGCGAGAAAATTACCTCTCAGCTGCACCCGGGTTCTCCGCCGCTTTTCCTGCGGAAGTTCGCGCATTACGGGGACAGTGTTGGGTGCAACCTCCGCAATTTCGCGTTGCAGTTGCGCGTAGTGCGACTGTTCAGCCCTTAGCTCGGGGGCGGCATGCCGCCGGTACCAATTGCCGAGTGTGGTTTGCTGAAAGTCGTTCCGCTCCGCGGCAGGCGCTGCGAGCAGGCGAAGAATTGATTCCGGCGGGTTGCTGTATTGCGCAGCGGCTTCCGCGTCCGTCAGAGGCCGATGGCTTGCTTCGAGAGCGAACTGCCATAGTAATTGCCACGGATATTCCTTTTCCCAATGATCCTGGCCGGACTGCAATTGAGGGGTTGCTGTCCTGAACTGCTGATCCAATTTCCAGCTCTGAGCTTCGGCCTGGCTGAGTTGTTGCTTTTGAGCGGGTGTGTAAAGACGTTTGACCGGGGTTTCATCCGATCGATCGGCATCTTCGGTATTGTTGAAAATGGCGAAGAGCTGGAAGTATTCCTCCTGTGAAAAGGGATCGTACTTGTGGTGGTGGCATTGCGCGCAGCCCATGGACGTCCCCATCCAAACGGACATGGTCGTGTTCACCCTGTCAACGACCGCGGCATTGCGAAACTCCTCATCATCCGTACCCCCTTCATTGTTGGTCATGGTATTTCGGTGGAACGCCGTGGCGGCTCGATCTTCGTCGGTTGGGTCGGGCAACAAGTCACCGGCAATTTGTTCGATCGTGAACCGATCGAATGGCTTATTGGCATTGAACGAGCGGATCACGTAATCCCGATAGGCCCAGATGTTTCGCGGCGGATCATCCGCATAGCCGGCCGAGTCGGCATAACGAGCCAGGTCCAGCCACATGCGCGCCCAATGTTCGCCGAACGCCTCACGTCCGAGCAGGGCATCAATCACTTTCTCGTAAGCCTGCGGGTCCTGGTCCTTGGCAAAGGCATCGGCCTCTTCAGGCGCAGGCGGCAGACCGGTCAAGTCCAGCGAGACGCGTCGAATTAGCGTTGCCCGATCTGCGGCAGGGGCCGGCTTCATTCCTTCGGTTTCAAGCCTGGCCAGGATGAAATGGTCGATCGGATTTCGCGGCCAATTCTGATCGCGCACGTGAGGGAGTTCCGGGCGCAGCGGCTTGACGTAAGCCCAATGGACTGCGTAATGGGCTCCCGTGCCGATCCAGTCTTTGAGCCCTTCGATTTGCGCCGTGCTCAGTTTCTTCCCGGTCGACACTGGCGGCATGCGCTTTTCAGGGTCGGTAGCCGTAATACGGGCCACCATTTCGCTTTTTTCCGGAACCCCGGGCACGATCGCCAGGCGGCCCGATTTGGCCGGGCGCAGCGCTTCGGCACGCACATCAAATCGCAGATTCGACTTGCGGGCGCCGTCGTCGGGGCCGTGGCATTTGTAACAATTCTCGCTGAGGATGGGTCGGATTACCCGGTTGAAATCCGGGCCGGACGGAGAACTATCGCTGGGGGTGCCGGGTTGAGCCGAGAGCGGTGCGCCAAGCAAAAGAATGCTCAGCAGGCGTGTCATGCCTCGCGCGCCACTAGCGCAAAGGATGCGAGGAAAACCGGTAAGCTTCTTCATGAGCGCGAACGACTTATAATCTTCTTCGCTCGCCCTTATAAAGCAAGTCCGGCCTCAAGGCACTTTCGAGCCACAGTCGGGCGTTCCGCCTGCGGGTTGAGGCGGTCGGCCCCCAGGATTCTACTTGCCCAAGGGAGGGAGAGCTTTGGGGGGCTGGGTCTGATCCTGGATCAGCACCATGCTATGGTTGCCGCGTGCCGCGATGGCAACGACGTTGGCTAATCCCGCCGGCGTGTTGCATTGACCGGCCATGTTAAACCCCCAGCAGACAACTCTCCCATCATGCTTAAGGGCCATGGTGTGAAAATCGCCGGTGGCAATCGCCACCACATTGCTGAGCCCGGTGGGCACGGGTGCTTGAGCCAGGCCGTACGTGCCCCAGGTGACTACGGTGCCATCGTGCAATAACGCGACGCTGTGGAATCCGCCCGCCGCGATCGCGGCCACATTGCTCAATCCGCGCGGGACGACGCACTCGCCCTGCCGGTTATCACCCCAGGCGACCACCGTGCCATCGGCACGAAGCGCCAGGCTGTGGTACATCCCTCCGGCCACTGCCACGACATTATTCAGTCCGGCGGGAACATTGCACTGCCCGCTCAGATTCAAACCCCAGGCCCAAACCTGCCCTTGACTGGTTAGGGCGAGGCTGTGAACCGCGCCGGCCGCTACCGCTACGACCGTGCCCATGCCTGACGGAACCGCGCATTGGCCGTAATCGCCTTGCTGGCCGGGTGCGGGACCCCAGCTCACCACGGTGCCCTGATGTGTCAGCGCCAGGTTGTGAATGTTACCAGCGGCAATCTGGGATGCGGGACTGTGCTCGAGCAACTCCGGCACACTGATTTGCCCAAACCGATTATCGCCCCAAGCCATAACACTCCCGTCACCGTTAAGAGCGATACTGTGAAAATCTCCGGAGGCGATTTGAAGAACGCTGCTGGTTGTGGCTGAGGTAAGCGTCACGTCGTAGGTGATATCTCCCCAACTGACAATCCGATTTGCTGCCAAGCCCGGCAGCGCTCCGAAAAGGAACATCAGACCAAATACCGCAAGCGCCCGGAACCTCTCCTCGTTAACAAGCATCAGACTTAACACGCCGCGTTTCAATGGCTTAAGTCTCGCGCAGGCGCGGATCCGAAACCATCGGGTCAGGTACAAAACGGAACCCCGGGTGTTTCCTGGGAAAGGTCCCGGTGAATCCCGGGGGGAACCACTAACTCGACGCTAAGTTACCACCTCGGTCAGCTCTTCAACTGTGCGGGAGCACAATCTGGCTCACTTCAGGCAGGGCCTTGATGCCTTCCTTTGCAAAAATCACTGTGATGACGATTCCACCTAGTTCGAGCACGCGTTCGGATATTGGAGCGAGGTCCTCGCCAAACTTGCGCATGGCGATGCCCGCTTCGCCGATAAAACCCCAAAATCGGTCGATGTCGCTGGTCTTTTTATGCAATTCGGCGTGCATCGCCTCGAGCCGACGCAGTAAACGGCGCTTGTGTTCTTCGCTGATCAGGCTGCTGCCGCGAATCAGGTCCCGCAGCTCTCGAACCAGCTCATGGACCCGTTTGAAGTCGCCGTCCGAAAACTCATACACCGAAACGCGCGAAAACAAGGCCACGTACTCCTCGGTTTTGGTTTCGAAATAACCCCGCGAGTACCGGCCGGAAAGTTCCCCCCGAACCTGATCTCGCAGCCGGGTAAAGTAGCCGGCGACCTGGGCGATGTTCTGATGCCGCTGCGGACCGATCTCGGGAAAAGCCTCCAGCTTCGTTTCCCGGGCGATGGCAAAGCCGCGTAAAATGCTTAGCGCTTCGACGTAATCGCCATGGTGCTCGGGCAATTGCCGGGCATGTCCGTCGAACCGCTCAAACTCGGTGCAGAGTGCGGCGAGTGCTTCCACATTATCTGAAGGGAGGCCCTGCAAAAGCTTGGCCGGAAAAAAGGCTGTCTTCATCGCTTAAAATTCTTCATTGCGGTGCTGTCCAAAGCTATCACAGCGCCCGGCCTGGGCCAAACCGGTTGGGAGCGTTGCCGGTTGAACAGGTGGTTTTGCGAAGGGTTAGGTGAGTTGGCCTTCCAGCATGGGCCGGGTTTCTTTGTGCGACGGCGAGAGCTGGGTCACGCTGTTGAGGAACGTCAGTTTGACGGTGTCGCCCTCGAAGCGGCAAGTCACCGTGTCGTGATGAGGCGTCTCGATGAAACGCCAGGTCATTTCGAAGGTCTGCTCGTCCTTCCAGGTGCCGCTGGCCGCCACCTTTGACTTGGTGGTGCCGCTGGACTTCGTCAGCTTTGGTGGCGTGCCTGGCATGCTCGTTTCACCCATCACCCATTTTTCAAGACCGCAGTTGAGCGGGTAAACACCCCCGGCGTCGCTTAGATTGAAGAGGCATTCGTGTTTCTTGAAAAGGAACGAGACGTTCTGCACGCCCGTCTCGTTGGTTTGGATTTTAAATCGCTTGCCAGATACGCGTGATGCGGTTGCGCAGGAGGGTTGTCCTCGGGGTGGAGCGAGGCTGAGGTTGCGGAGTTTTTCATGCAGTTCATCGGCCGCGCTCTTATTTTGCGGGATCGGCCGGGTCTCGATGGCGGGCCACAGGTGCTCCCAAACCAGGTTCATCTCACCCTGCATATTGGAGCTTTCGCTGGTAATGGCGATCACAACGTCCTGATCGGGCATCACGATCGTGTATTGGCCGAAGGCGCCGTCGCCGCGGAAGGCATTGTGACGGCAGCGCCAGAATTGATAACAGTAACCTTGGTGCCAGTCGCTTTCCCGTTTTAGTTTTTCCAGATCAGCGCCCGGCTGTTGGATTTTAAAGCTGGTCGCCTCTTCAACCCATGCGCTGGGCAGGATTTGGGCTTCGTGCCAGGCCCCCTTCTGCAGATACATTTGACCGAACTTGGCCAAGGCCTCCGTGGGCACGCTTAATCCCCAGCCACCAGTATTAATTCCGCGCGGACAGGTCTCCCAGGTCATGCCTTCAATGCCCAAGGGATGGAATAAGCGCGGCCTCAAAAAATCGGTCACCTTCTGTCCCGTCACTTTCTGCACGATGGCGGAAAGCATATAGGTCGCGCCGCTGTTGTACAGAAAAGCAGTGCCGGGTGGATTGGCGATGGGCAGCGAAAGGAACGCCTTCACCCAATCCTCTTCTTTGGTGATCGAGGGAGTTGAATCCTGGGCGTGACCGACTGACATAGTCAGCAGGTGTTTGATTTTTAGGGCTCGGAGATTCTCACTTACTTCACCCGGCAGCTTTTCCGGAAAAAAGGAAATCACCTGATCCTCCACCCTCAGTCTGTTTTCTGCTACTGCCAGACCGACTGAGCTCGAGGTGAAGCTTTTGCTCAACGAATAGAGCATGTGCTTGAGTTCGGCGCGGTAAGGTGACCACCAGCCTTCGGCGATGACCTGTCCATGGCGCAGCATCATGAAGCTATGAAACTCATGCTTACTCCCCTCAATGGCGCGCAGAAATTGCAATATTCCTTCCGAATGTACCCCCTGCGCTTCAGGCGCGCTCCGCGGCAACTTGCCCGATCCGCTCGCCGCGGCGAGAATCAGCCGGGGAAAAGACGAAACGACTACTACGCCTCCCATGCCTAAGCCGAGTTGCTTCAGAAAGACTCTGCGGTGAGTAATCATATGATCTGGACCGACAGGTTCCCGAGGGCCTCATTGGTTGTCAACTCCGCATGAATCGGTGGGTGCGATTAAAAGTGTCGGTCATGGCTGAAGCCGGAAAAAGCGGCAGCCCTCTGCCGCTTGTCTACCGATCAACACAGGAAGACCGACAGATTAATCACAGCCTGAATCGGTCGGGTTCCCAGAGGCTTTCATTTTTGCAAACGCTTCCAGAGCGACCTGGCGGGCAATTGTATGGCTGATCACAGGAGCAGGATAATCCTGGCCGAGACGCACACCGGCATCGGTGAGGATTTCTTGCGGAGCCTGCCAGGGTTTGTGCAGCCACGCCGTCGGGACTTTCGCGAGCTCCGGACACCAACGACGCACATAGCTGCCCTGTGGGTCGAATTTTTCCCCCTGGCTCAGAGGATTGAATATGCGGAAAAAAGGCGCCGCGTCGGCGCCGCAGCCGGCGGTCCATTGCCAGCCCAGTGTGTTCTGCGCAAGATCAGCGTCGACGAGTGTATCCCAAAACCATCGGGTTCCTTCAGTCCACGGCAATAGCAAGTCCTTTACCAGGAACGAGCCGGCGATCATCCGCACGCGATTATGCATCCAGCCGGTTGTCCAGAGCTCGCGCATGCCCGCATCGATGATGGGGTAACCGGTCCGGCCTCTTTGCCACGCTTCCAGGAACGCGGGATTGTCATACCAGGGAAAATTCTTGAACTCGGGCCGCAGCGGCTCGAGCGGGCTCTGCGGAAAGTGGGAGAGCAAATGATGTGAAAATTCGCGCCACCCAATTTCGGCCAGGAATGGCCCGGTGCGCCATCCTTCACCCAGCCCCTTTGTTGCGGCGTGTCGGCGCAGCGCATGCCAGAGCTGGCGCGGACCGATTTCCCCAAAGTGCAGGTGCGGCGAGAGCCGCGATGTGCCGGCCAGGTCGGGACGATTGCGGTTGCTTTGGTATTGAGTCAGCGCCTCGTGCACGAAATGTTTCAGGCGGACCTGTGCACCAGCCTCACCGGGATTCCAGGCTGACCGCAGTCCGCCGGCCCAGTTGATTTTCGGTTCCAATTCCAGCGCGGCGATGGGCAGTGCTCTGGGCCATTTCCTGGGCGACCGGATCGTGCGCGGAGCCGGTAAGGGCTCGGCGGGGTCAAGCTTGCCAAGGCAATGTTTCCAATAGGGGGTAAAGACCTTGAAAGGCCTGCCGCTTTGGTTCCGGATTTCCCAGGGTTCCTGCAGCAATGCGCTGTTGAAGCATTGAACCTCCAGACCCTGACTGCGCAACGCTCGTTCTATTGCCGCGTCCCTGGCAACAAGGGCTGGTTCGTAGCGCCGGTTCCAAAATACGGCGCTGGCCCCGCTTTTGCGCGCAACTTCCTGCAAAGCGGTGAGTGACGGGCCGACCGCTATGATTAACCTTGAGCCGGCCTTGCGCAGGTCGGAATCGAGCGCGCCGAGTGATTGGTGCAACCACCAGCGCGAGGCGCCGCCTGGCTGCCACGGCGCCTCTTCTTTTGGCGCATGAATAAACACCGGGATTACCGGCCCGCCCCGCTCGATGGCGGATTGCAGCGCGGGATTGTCCGCCAGACGCAAATCAAGCCGGAACCAAACGATTGCGGCTGGTTTTGCCTGCGAAGGTGAGCTCATAGCCGGTCGAGTTGCACGGCGTGCATTTTATGCCCAGGCATCACGGCTGAGGGTCCTAATCTGTTCCACTTCGCTAGCCTGTATTCCCAGCGAGAGCAGAAATTCATTGTGCGCCTCGGGAGCGCGGCGCTCGAATTCGCTGTGCCACCGGTGCATCGCCGACTCGTCCATGCCTGCCGCGCGCAGCATCTTGACCCAAAGCCTTTTGTCCACCGCAGGCGGGCGTTTGCCGGACGCTACTTGGCGCAGCATGCCCGCCAGCAGCCGTTGCTGGTTTTTGAGGCTGACGATGCTCGCGGCGGTTTCGTGTATCCGTTTTTCGAGAAGCCTGGCCCCAGGCTTCCCGCCGGAGGAAAGGACGGCGCGAATTTCTTTCAAGGTTAGTCCGGCTTCCCGGAAATGGCCGATTCGTTCAAGGCGGCCTTTATCCGCGTCGGTGTAGTAACGATATCCCGAGCCAGTTCTGCCCGCTGGTTTCAGCAAGCCTAACCGGTCGTAGTACAGGAGCGTGCTGCGGCACAAGCCACAGGCCTGGGCAATTTTTGAGATTGAATAGGTTGGCATCTACAAACCGAGGCGGTGGCGCAACTCGCCGCCACCGCGCCCGGGCGATTATCTGCTTTTTGACCGGATCCGATCAATTTCTTCCGGTTTGATTCCGAGCCATTCGAGGAAGCCCTGGTGCGCGTCTGGATGACGCGTTTCGAACAGCTTGTGCCAGCGTTCCATTTGCGCGTGGTTCAGCCCGATCTCCTCGAACATGGCGACCCATTCATTTACGGTTACTCGGTTTTTCATATGTCCATTTCATGTCTCGTTTATGTTTCTTACAGTTCGTCATGGCCATGACTTGGAGGAGCCTAAACTGTGAAGCAATAGACGGGTCAAGAGCCTCGGCCGAGTTTGTGCGCTAAGAGCGTGGTTTAGAGTTCGGTTTGGAGTCCCGCCTTTAGGCGGCTCGGCGGCCGAAACCCCCTAAAGGCGGGACTCCAAGCCGAGGCGCCCGCTGCCCGGCCGGTTTTTTAAAACACGCTTTAAGCTAATCCAGTGTGGAAAAAGGGTCTGCAACGGCCGTATTCTGGTCTTGGCGATGACGGAATTTATGATTTCGCCTCCACTTTGAGTAAGCAGCTGACCTCGACGTGGCGCAAATTTAATGAACAAAGAGCAATTACTGAAGCGGATTGTTGCCAACTTGACCGAGAGCCTGGCCAGGTTGCAAAAAGCCGCCCGAGCGTCTCATGCGGAAGCCACGCACGAGAGCAGCAAGGCCGAAAGCAAATATGATACTCGCGGATTGGAGGCCGCCTATCTCGCCGGCGGTCAGGCCCGCCAGGCAAAAGAACTTTTGGACTCCATCAGTCTTTACGAATCCCTTGCGGTGAAGGATCTTCAGCCGGATGACCCAGTCGAGTTGAGCGCGCTGGTGGAATTGGATTCGGACGGCACGCGCTTGCTCTATTTCATTGGGCCGAGCAACGGCGGTTTGGAGATCACGGTTGGCCGCAAGGAGGTCACGGTCATTACGCCGCAATCTCCCCTGGGACAGAATTTAATGGGCAAGAAGACCGGCCAGCAATGGACAACCAGGCTCGGCGGCTCGATTGTGAAATACCGTATTATTTCCGTCCAATAAATGCCGGCAAAAATAATTCAGCGTGAAAATTGACACAACCGCTCGGTCTGACGGTGATTCGCCCAAGCGGGACATAGTTCATTGGTAGGTCCACATGAGCGGATATGAATTCACACCGCCTCCTGAAAAAGCCCCGGCTACTCAACCGGCTTTCTCGGGCGGACCGCCACAGCCGCCACCCAGGCCGCCCAAACTTACCGCCCGGGACCTGTTGGACCCCGGCGAGCCAGGCAGGAGAATCTTTCTGGCAGATTACATCGAGGTCAAAGAGTTGGCCGGACTGCTCGGTTTGAAGCCTTTTAAGGTTGTCGCTGAGGTCCTGGAATTGGGGATCTTCAAACATGCCGATGAACTGATCGACTTTCCCACCGCCGCCACTATCGCTTTGAAGCACGGATTTGCCGTAGAGAAGGTGCTTTAGAGCAACCCCTGGCCAAACAAGTTGTCCTGGAGCCGGGCGCTCATTCGTTATATTGAAGACAAACAACCAGAACATGATTATGGCAATCAACACTAACACGGTTCGACTGCATCGAGTGCTCCGGGCTAAACCGGAGAAAGTCTATCGGGCATTCCTCGACGGCGAGGCAATGGCCAAGTGGCTTCCCCCAAATGGATTCACCGGGAAGGTGCATCAACTCGAAGCCAAAGTGGGAGGCGCTTACAAAATGTCCTTCACGAACTTCTCCACTGGCAGCAGCCACTCCTTTGGCGGAACCTATCTTGAATTAATTCCTCACGAGCGGATTCGTTACACGAACAAATTCGATGGCATGAACCTGCCGGGCGAAATGCAAACAGTAATCGCTTTGAAACCGGTATTCTGCGGAACGGATCTGAACATCACTCAGGAGGGGATTCCGACCGCCATTCCAGCGGAAGCGTGTTATCTCGGCTGGCAGGAATCACTGACACTCCTCGCAAAACTGGTCGAGGCGGAAATTCCGGATCAACCCTGAGTCATCTTTTCGAACCGAGCGGCAAGCTGGCGACTCCTTCGTTGGTGATCTTCACCGGCTTGATCAAGCCTTGTGCGTCGAAAGTCATTTCGTCGATGCAGGTGACACGGTGATTGGGGTCGGTTTCACCCAATGGCCGCCGATGATAGACAATGTACCAATGGTCGCTATTGGGGACGTGGATGACGGAGTGATGCCCGGCGCCGGTAGCGATGGCGGGGTCCTGCTGCAGAATTTTACCGATGCGCTTGAACGGGCCGGCGGCCGAGTCGCCAATGGCGTAAGCGACCGAGTAGTTAGGCCCAGTCCAGCCGCCCTCCGACCACATCAGGTAATACTTGGCGTCTTTGCGGAACATGCACGGGCCTTCGACATAATGTTCCGGAGTGATTTCTCTAAAAGTGTTGCCGTCCGGGAAGGGGAGCAGACCGGTGAAGTCAGGCTTTAGCCGCACGATGTTGCAATGGCGCCAACCACCGTAGATCAAGTAGTCCTGCCCATCCTGGTCGCGGAAGGCAAACTGATCGATTGGTTGCGCCCCATTTCGGATTTCGTTAATCAGCGGTTTGCCCAGCAGATCGTGGAAGGGGCCTTCGGGATGATCGGCGACGGCGACGCCGATGCCGCCAATCTCCTTTTTCTCATCATGAATGTCGTTGGCGCCAAAGAAGAAATAGTACTTTCCGTTTCGTTCGGCGATCGCCGGGGCCCACATCGCGCGGCGAGCCCAGGTCACCTCATTGGTGCTAAGAATGTGGTTGTGCTTGGTCCAATGAACCAGGTCCGGTGAGGAGAACGCATCAAAAAAGACCTGCTGATTGTAAGGCGCAGAATAGGTCGGATAAACCCAATACTGATTATCAAAGATGGCCGCTTCGGGATCAGCGTACCATCCGGGGAAGATGGGATTCCCGCAATGAGGTGCCGATTGGGGAGACGCATGGGTGAGGCTGGCGCAAATGGCGAGGGCGCTCAAACCCAAGGTGGAAATAACCGCATGTCGAGTTTTGCCGAATTTCATAGTCGAGCTTGCACAAGGAGTATCTGGTTCTTAGCCGAGTCGCAATAGCCCTCCCAGTCGAAAGCCGCGTGTTGCCCAGGGGCTGTGGAGCGCAACGCCGAAACCGGTTTAAGATTTGAAAAGACATTCCATTTTGTTGAGGCCCATTCCACCGGGCTAAATCCCGAAGGGATTTTGTCCTCCAGCCCAGGGTCGCGCGGAACGCGCCACCCTGGGTCAGCCCGGCAGAAAAATCCGTTCAACCCGCAACGGGTTGCGACCGGACGCTGCTCCTTCGGAGTTGTCGCCCGTCGCGTGGCATCATCCCAGCATAACCCAGCATAGGTTAAACGCGGCCCGAGCTTGTCTTATGCGGAGATGATGGAATAGTTGTGATTCGTACACATTTGCGAGATGAACCTCTACGTCGGCACCAGCGGCTATTCCTATAAGGAGTGGAAGGGGAGCTTCTATCCGGAGGACCTGCCCGACAAGCAAATGCTTCATTTTTACGGCGAGCATTTCCGGTCGGTCGAGATCAACAATACGTTTTACAGGATGCCCAAGCCGGCGGTGTTGGAAGGATGGGGGGCGGAAGTTCCGTCAGAGTTTAAGTTTGTGGTGAAAGCCTCACAGCGAATCACGCACATGCAGCGGCTCAAAGATGAAGACAACTCGGTGGCTTACCTGCTCAAGGTTGTCGGAGCACTGAAGGACCGGTTGGGACCGATTTTGTTTCAGTTGCCTCCCTTCCTCAAAAAGGATGTGGCTCGGTTGCGTGATTTTTTACCGCGGCTCGGCCGGCAACACCGCGCAGCTTTCGAATTCCGTCATCAATCATGGTTCGACGAAGAAGTGTTTGGCGTCTTGCGCGAACACAAGGCAACTCTCTGTATTGCCGAGGCGGAGAATGAGCTCGAGATTCCTTTTGTGTCCACAGCGGACTGGGGCTATCTGCGATTGCGCCGGCCCGACTACACGGACGCGGAACTCGCGGCGTGGGTGGATCGGGTGCGCCAGCAAACCTGGCAAGACACGTTCATCTTTTTCAAGCACGAGGAAGCCGGGAAAGGGCCGAAAATGGCCAAGCGCTTTCTGGAGCTTGCGAAGTGACGGGCCGGTTCATTCAAGCTTATCTTTTCGACGCAAGATATTCGCGGCTCCAGCCCCCTCCAAGCGCCTTGATCAACTGAATCGTCGTGATCAAGCGCTGGCCGGCCAGTTCAGCAGCCGCTCGCTCGGCCTGAAGCGCATCGCGGTTGGCGTCAATCACCTCAATGTACGACACGATTCCTGAGCGGTAGCGTTGCGTCGCCAAATCGGCGGCCCGCCGGGCTTGAGTTACCGCGCGCTGCTGCGCCGCCGCCTGGTCCGCCAAATGCCGAATGCCAGAAAGGCTATTTTCCACATCGCCAAAAGCGACCAGGACCTGCTGCCGGTATCGCGCGACAGCTTCTTCAAAGGCCGCTTGCGACCGGCGGTAATTGGCCCGGTTTCGACCACCCGCGAAAATTGGCAGGGAAACGCTTGGGCCAATCGACCAGACGCGGCTATCCCATTTGAACAGGTTGTCGAGTTCACCGCTCAGATAGCCGCCGGAGGCGGTCAGGGTCACGACTGGAAAGAAAGCGGCTTTGGCGACGCCAATCCTGGCGTTCGCCGAGGCCAGCAGCCGTTCAGATTGGCTGACGTCCGGGCGTCGCTCCAACAATTCCGAAGGCAGGCCCGCCGGGATTTCGGGCGGAACCGGGTTCCATTTGTTGGCTGTTCTCGCTGGCAGCCGAAACGCCGCTGGATTGCTGCCGGCCAGAATGGCCAGCGCGTTCTCAAGTTCCGTCCGCCGCTGGGCTAATGACGCCAGTTCCGCCTCGGTGGTCGCCAATTCGGTTTCGGCGCGAGCGATATCCAGTTCATTCCCAATGCCGCCTTCAAATCGGCTGCGAACGAGTTTCACCTGCTCCCGGCGGAGGTCCACCGTGCCGGCAACGATGGCCATTTCGGCATCCAGCGCACGCAACCCGAAATAGTTCTGCGCTACATCACTTTGCAGGGTGAGAAGGACACTGTAGTAATCTGCCAGCGAGGCCTGAGCCTCAGCTCGGGCACTTTCAAAATTCCGGCGGACGCGTCCCCACAAATCGAGCTCGTAACTAAAGTCCAAGGGCACGCTGAAACTATTTGCCGTCACATTGCCGAAGTTCGGCACTTGGTTTGGCGAAAAGCGTTGGCGCGTCCAACTGGGCGCCAGGTCCACGTTGGGCAACAGCTCCCCACGGGCCACCCGCGCGGTGGCGCGAGCCTCGTTAACCCGAGCCATGGCGGCTTTGAGGTTCTGGTTTTCATGGGTGGCCTGACTTTCCAGTTGATTCAATCCCTCGTCACTGAAGACCTCCCACCAATTGCCTTTTGCGATCTGGTCCAGCGGCCTTCCTTCTTTCCAGGACCCAAGTTCCGTGGCCTTGTACTTCTCCGGGAAAGAATTCGTCGGCGGCTTGTAATCCGGACCCACGGTGAGCAGCCCGGCTGTGGCGGTAGCGCCAGCCAGCTTAATACTCAACCACCCGGCGGTAACGAATGAAAAATAACGCAAGCTCATGTTTGCCTCCTCCTGTAAAGCTCAGCTTTGCGCCGGCGCGGCACCGCCTTGCAGCAAGTCCGGTGTCGGCGGCCGCCGTTCGGCAATTGGCTGATCTTTCTTTTGCTTCCCGAGTTTCATCAAGGTGACGTAAAAGACCGGGGTCAAAAACAGCCCAAATAATGTCACCCCGATCATCCCGGCAAACACCGCGACGCCCATGGCCTGGCGCATCTCCGCGCCCGCGCCCTGGGATCTGACGAGGGGGAACACGCCGGCGATGAACGCAATCGAGGTCATCAGAATCGGCCGCAGCCGCAGACGGCACGCTTCGATGGCTGCTTCCATCGGCGATTTGCCCTGGTCCTGATGGTGTTTGGCGAACTCCACAATCAGGATGGCGTTTTTGCAAGCCAGTCCGATCAGCACAATGAAGCCGATCTGTGTGAAAATGTTGTTATCACTGCCTTTGAGCCAAACCCCCGTGATGGCAAAGAGCAAGCACATCGGCAGAATGAGAATGATCGCCAGCGGCAGGCGGAAGCTTTCGTATTGCGCGGCGAGCACCAGGAAGACTAAAAGAACACAGAGCGGGTAGACATAAATCGCCGAATTTCCGGCCAGGATCCGCTGGTACGTCAGGTCCGTCCATTCGAACTCCATACCGCGCGGAAGGTTTTCCTTTGCCAGTTTCGCGATCAAAGCTTCAGCCTGTCCCGAACTGAAGCCCGGGGCCGGACCACCGTTGATTTCGGCGGCCGGATACCCGTTGTAGCGCATGGCGCGGTCGGGTCCATAGGTTTCCTTCACCTTGACCAGTGTGCCCAGCGGCACCATTTGGCCCTGGCTATTGCGGGTCTTAAACCGGGTGATGTCTTCGGGCTGCCGGCGAAAGGGAGCATCGGCTTGAGCGATGACTTCATAAGTGCGTCCGAACCGGTTGAAGTCATTCACGTACAGTGAGCCGAGATAAATCTGCATCGTATCGAACAAATTTTGCAGCGGGACACCCTGTTGCTTGGCCTTTGTGCGGTCAATCTCCGCGTCCAATTGAGGAACGTTGATGGTGAAGGTGGAGAAAACGCCGGCCAACTCCGGGGTCTGATAGCTTTTGGCCGTGGTCGCCTGGACGGCCTGAAAGAGCGCGTCATAGCCGAGGTCCGCTCGATCCTCAACGAATAACTTGAAGCCGCCAATCGTTCCCAGGCCGTTTACCGGAGGCGCCATCACGGTCAATACGAACGCATCCTGCACCGCGGCGAACTGCTGGTTCAAAGCGTCGGCAATCGCCTGGCCGCTCAGCTTGGGAGCCCGCCGTTCCTCGAATGGCTTCAAGCAGAAGAACACGATCCCGGCATTGGGCGCTACGGTGAAACCGTTGATACTTAGTCCAGGAAACGCAACGGCTGATTCCACCCCGGGTTGTTTGAGCCCAATGTCAGTCATGCGCCGGATCACCGCGTCGGTGCGCCCCTGGGAAGCCGCATCCGGCAACTGCGCAAAGGCGACGAGGTATTGTTTGTCCTGAGTGGGAACAAATCCCGTCGGCACTTTATTAAAGCTCCAGCCGGTGAGAATCACCAGGCCGCCATAAACCAGGAGAGCGACGGCGCTTTTGCGAATCACGCTGCCGACGCCCAGGGCATACTGATGTCCTGACCAGGCAAACACGCGATTGAACGGCCGGAAAAACCAGCCCAGAGCTTTTTCCATGACCCGCCCGAACCAATCTTTCGGCGCGTGATGATCTTTGAGCAAAACCGCGCACAGGGCAGGGGAAAGGGTCAAAGAATTGAAGGCCGATATGACTGTCGAGATGGCGATGGTAATCGCAAATTGCTTATAAAACTGGCCGGTAAGTCCGCTAATGAAAGCGGTGGGAATAAAAACCGCGCACAGCACCAGCGCGGTGGCCACGATTGGGCCGGTCACTTCACTCATGGCGCGGCCTGCGGCTTCGTGCGGCGACAATCCTAACGCGATATTCCGCTCGACGTTTTCAACCACTACGATGGCGTCATCCACCACGATGCCGATGGCCAGCACCAACCCGAAGAGCGAGAGGTTGTTGATCGAAAACCCCAACGCCAGCATGACGGCGAAGGTCCCCACCAGCGAAACCGGCACCGCCGCCAAAGGAATAAGCGAAGCGCGCCAGGTTTGCAGGAAAAGCACCACCACAATGACCACCAGCAAGATGGCCTCGACCAAAGTATGCACGACCGCGTCGATCGAGTGGCTCACAAATACTGTCGGGTCGTATACCACCGCGTAGTCAATCCCTTCGGGAAAATTCTTTTTGAGCTGCTCCATCGTTTGACGCACGTTTTTGGAGAGTTGCAACGCGTTGGCCCCAGGCGTTTGGAAAATGGGGATGGCTACAGCCGTTTTGTTATCCAAAAGCGCCCGAAGCGAATAGGCTGACGCTCCCAGTTCGAGACGGGCGACATCTTTGAGCAGGATCTTTTCGCCGTGCGCGCCAGTTTTAACGATGATCTGCCCAAACTCGTCGGCGGAAACCAAACGGCCTTTGGCATTTACCTGCAGCTCGAACGGGACAGGTTGCCCGACCGGCGGCTGACCAACCGCGCCGGCCGCTATCTGGACATTCTGCTCGC
>DASRFK010000271.1:0-9419 GCA_035651635.1 Verrucomicrobiia bacterium
CGGCGTTACTTCGAGAAACGGCTCGAACTTGAATACTTCGACCATCTCGCCCACCGCCTGTGCCTGCCGCGCTCCGCGCAACCCATAAACACCCGAGAAGAATTCCAGGTTTTGCCGCACCGTCAGGTTCGTATACAAGGAGAACTTTTGCGCCATGTATCCCAGCCGCTGTCGCGCTCGGCTGGCGCTCTTCTTCAAGTCGATCCCGGTGACGTGCGCCGTCCCCGAAGTTGGCGTGAGCAATCCGCACATCATCCGGAACGTCGTGGATTTCCCCGCCCCATTCGGCCCTAGCAGACCAAAAATCTCTCCTCGTTTTACCTGAAATGTGACGCGGTCGGTCGCGACGAAATCGCCGAACTTTTTGGTCAGATCGACTGCCTCGACGACCGCCTCACCAGCCGGAGCTGCCGGGTGCATGTGTCGAGCCAGTGCTGATTCCCCTCCCCCGGCGCCGCCGAGCGCGTCAATAAAGCCATCTTCAAACCGCGGCGGCACCGGAACGGTTTGCGCTCGCGGCCCGGCATTGAACGCGGCCGGATCGGGACGCAGACCGCCCTGCCTCATCACTAATCGCACCGCGTGGCCTTGAATGACTCCATCCAGCACTTCCGGCTGGCTCAGCGCCCGGGCCAGCACCTGGCGCCGGCTGCCTTCAGCATTGCGAATTTGCCAGCACCGGTCTCGGATCCGCCCGGTCAATTCCCCGGGCGGCCCGGCAAAAAGCAAATCCCCTTCGTTCAGCAGTAGAACTTCGCCGCACAACTCGGCCTCGTCCAGGTACGCGGTGCTCCAGATCACCGTCAGGCCTTGATGAATCAGTTCCTGGACCATTTTCCAGAGTTCACGCCGCGAAATGGGATCCACTCCCACGCTCGGCTCGTCCAATAGCAGCAGTCGCGGCTTGCCCAGTAGCGCGCAGGCCAGACCCAGTTTCTGTTTCATCCCTCCCGAAAGCTTGCCGGCCAGTCGTTTGGTGAAACGGGTCAGATCCGTGAAGGAGAGCAATCGCTCGAAGGCCGCAGTGCGCTCCACCCCAATGACGCCGCGTAGATCCGCGTGCAGTTCGAGGTTCTCCTGAACCGAGAGATCTTCGTACAACCCGAATTTTTGCGGCATGTAACCAATCCACTCGCGTGTATTGTTCAAGTTCGGAACTCCGGATCCGGTCCCTTGCTCGATGACGATGCTCCCCGACGTGGGTAGTAACAAGCCGGCTAAAATCCTTAGCAGTGTGGTCTTGCCCGCCCCGTCGGGACCCACCAGGCCGGTGATCAGCCCCGGCCTGACTTCCGCTGAAATTCGGTTGAGGGCCGCGCGGCCCGAGCCGGTAAACCTTTTCTCGACCTCGTTAAGCTGGACCCGCAATTCGCCCATAGTCGCGTCAGCCTATTGGTTCAGCTTCACCGTCACCGGCATTCCCTGCCTTAGGCCCTCGTCCGGGCTCGCGATGACGATGCGCAGCCGGTAAACCAGGCTGGTGCGGAGTTCGGTCGTCTCGACGTTTTTCGGCGTGAACTCGGCTCGGGGTGAGATATACCCGATGGTCCCGGGGTAGGCTTTGGCGGGAGCTGAGTCCGAATATACGGCGACCTTCATGCCGGGATGGATTTGGCCCAGGTCGGGCTCGCGGATGTACGCCCGCACCCAGACCGGTTTTTCGAGTGAAACCGTAAAGACGGTCGTACCGGCCTGGACAATAGCCCCGGGCTCCTGTGCCCGCGTGAGCACGATGCCGTCCGCTGGCGCTTTGAGCGTGGTGTCCTCCAGTTGGAGTTCGGTTGTGGCTTGCGCAGCCTTCGCTCGGGCCAGATCCGCCTTGGCCTGCGCGATTTCCTCGGTGCGGAAGCCCGCCTGCAACAGGTTGAGTTGTTCGCGCGCCGAGGCGAGCCGGGCTTCGGCTTCGCGGTAAGCGGCCTCGGCGTCGTCGCGTTCCTGGATCGAGACCGTGCGGCTGGTAAAGAGCTCTTGCTGGCGTTTATAAATGCGTTCGGCATTCGCGAAGGTGACCTCGCGTTCATGCATCTGGGCGCGGGCCTGCTCGATTTCCTGGGGACGATTTCCGGCCTGCAGCAAGGCAAGGCGCGCTTGCAACGAGGCGACCTGCCCGCAGGCTTCGTCGAGCTGATGATGGTAGGGCTCATCATCCAGGCGTGACAGCGTTTCACCTGTCTTCACCGGATCACCTTCATCGTGCAGCATTTCTTTGAGCCTTCCCGACACACGAAATCCCAGGTTCACCTCGCGAATATCAACGTTGCCATAGAGCACGAGCGCATTCTGACTGGCGCCGCGCCAGTGCAGCCGGGCGTACCAGGTCCCACCCCCAATCACCACCAGCACGATCAAAATTATCAGCAGTCGCTTGTTCATTGCGTCCAGGAGCTCCGAAGGTTTTGGAGTGCGTCCGCTTCGCGGCGCCTTTGGGGGCGAAGCAGGGTCGAACGATTGAGATTCTCTCGCGGGTCGGCCGTCGTTGGGTTCCAAAAGCGGTGCATGGCACCGCACTCCAAGACGCTGGTGCGCCCTCCTGGAGCGGGTTCATCGTCCAACTGCATGCGCGAAAGTAAAAGTGAGCTTTCCACGTTCAGAGTTTTTCCACGACTACTTCCGCGGCGAGTCGTTCGATTTCTTTTGGATCTACCTCGCCCGGCATCACGTTCAGGGCGTTGGCGGCCCCACTGGCGGCCGCCCACCGACACGACTGGCCCAAAGACTCTCCTTGCAACAACCGCCATACGAGCCCCGCCGTGAAAGCGTCACCTGAGCCGATTGCGTTGACGGCTTTGACCTGCGGAGGATGGATGCGCCAAAGATCTTCACCATCCAACGCCAGCGCCGGAGATTTACCCGCCGTGACGACGACCCGCGCCGCGCCGCGCCGCTGCACTTCCTTCATGGCCGTGATGACCTCCGATTCGGTGCCGAGAGCGTGGCCGACGGTGGCGCCAAGTTCCTGCCGATTCGGTTTCACCAGTCCCGGCCCGGCCTCGAGTGCCTGCACCAGTGGCGGTCCCTGCGCGTCGACGATGCTTTGGATTCGATGGCTGTTCGCCAGGTTGGTGATTTTCCGGTAGAAATCCACCGGCCCGCCCGGAGTCAGACTCCCGGACATGACGACGGCCTGGCATCCGGGCAAAAGCCCCTGAACGATGGTTTCGAGCGACTCGTAATTCTCGGGCGCGACGGGCCGGCTCTCCTCGACCAATTCGGTTACGGTTTGACCGCTCTCATCTATGACTGTAAGGCATTGTCGGGTCGCAGGTGCAACTGAAATAAAATGGGTGGTGATTCCCCGCGCTCGCAGTTGCTTGAGGATCGCTGCTCCGCTATCTCCGCCCAGGAACCCCGCCGCGATCGCGCGTGAGCCCAACGTGGTCAGAACCTTTGCCACATTGATCGATTTGCCGGCAATCCCATCGCAGGTTTGGTGCGCCCGATTGACGCAATCGAGTTCGAGCTTCCCGAAAACCATCACCCGTTGGGCCGCCGGAGTCGTCCCGATGCAAAGAATCATTGCTGCCCGTCACTGTCCTCGAAAATCGAGACTGAAAAAAGTCTTAATCGGTAAAAAATTCGGGGGCGATTTCTGCAAATCGCCCCCGCGGGTCACCCGGCGGACTCGCACAGTCGTTCCGGGAATAGGATGGTCTACTGTCCGGGCTTTGGCGCGGGTGCGGGCGCTGGTGCCGGTGCCGGTGCTGCCGCGGGCTCGCCTTGTCGTCCGCCTGGGCCGCCGCGGCGGGCGCGCATCTGCGAACGCAGCGCTTGCCATTTCTCGAACTGTTCGGGCGTTAAGAGTGCCTTCACCTCTTTGCGTTCATCTTGCATGATCGCGCGCATTTTCTCTCTGCGTTCGTCACGTGAAAGGTTGTTGTCGGCCATTAGCTCCCGGCGTTGCTTGGCTTGTGTTTCCAGCAACGTCGTCATTTTGGCTTTTTGTTCGTCGTTGAGTTTGAGTTCCTCGCTCAACCGTTCCACTCGTTGCTTCACGTTGGGGCCGCGCCGCTCAGCGCGGCGGGTCGAATTCGTATCCTGGGCCGAACCGGTGGCGATCACCATTGACAAACCGGCCAGTATGGCCACTGCTGTACTGCTAAATTTCTGCAATTTCATTCTTCTCTCTTTCTTTCTTTCGGCCCGCGTGGCCGTCGTATATAAGCAAAGACGCTGCCAGCGCCATTTGGTTACAGGGAAGTTCATGAGATCCCCTTCTGGTTCGGAGGCCCGCCTTCAGGCGGTCACGCGTTTGGAGTCCCGGCTTGAGCCGGTCACGCGAGCCAAAAGGTAGCGCAGCCGAGTTCGGGGCGTGCCGGCCTTCGAACATCGCACCGGCTCAAGCCGGGACTCCAAACACGAGACCGTTTACGACCGAAACGCCAGCTTGGTTGATTATCGAAGAAATCGTGGAATAGTTTATTCGTCGTGACATCAAGGACAGGACGTGGAACATTCTGCCGCGCTATGAAGGTACTTTATTCTGTTTGTGCTTTAGTTCTTAGCCTGACTCTCGCTCGGGGGGATGAAGTCAAGGATTCCTCTCAGAAAGGCAAAACCGGCCCCGATGCCAATGAGGTCGCCGTGATTAAAACAACTGAAGGTGACATGGTCGTGAAGTTTTGGCCCGATGTGGCTCCGAAGACCGTTGAAAACTTCAAAACCCTGGCAAAGAAAGGCTTCTACAATGGCACCGCTTTTCATCGCATTATTAAAGGATTTATGATTCAGGGCGGTGATCCTTTAACTAAGGACCCGGCTCGGGAAAGCGATTGGGGCACCGGCGGACCAGGCTACACGGTCAAAGCCGAATTCAATGCCCGGCCGCACAAACGCGGCGTTATTTCCATGGCGCGCAGCGGGGACCCGAATTCGGCTGGTAGTCAGTTCTTTATTTGCGATGGCGACGCACCGAATCTCGATCATAAATATACGGCGTTCGGCAATCTCATCAAAGGAGAAGACGTTCTGGGCAAGATTGCTGATACCCCCGTTGTTCCAGACGCCCGTGGCGAGCCCAGCAAGCCGACCAAACGTGTTGAGATCAAGAGCATCGAGATTGTTCCCGCCGATTCCGTGAAATAGCAGGAAACTTTGTCACCTATGAGCAATAATGCCGAAGTAGCGATCATCACGACCACAAAGGGCCAGATGATCATCGAGTTTTGGCCGGACGTCGCCCCCAAGACGGTCGAGAACTTCAAAACCCTGGCGCAAAAAGGATTCTACGACGGGACCTGTTTTCATCGGGTCATTAAGGGATTTATGATCCAGGCAGGCGATCCTTTGACCAAAGATCTCACGCAGGAAGCCAGTTGGGGAACCGGGGGGCCCGGATACCAGATTAAGGCCGAGTTCAACGACCGGCATCATGACCGCGGTGTCATTTCCATGGCCCGTTCCAATAATCCGGATTCGGCCGGAAGCCAGTTCTTCATCTGTCACGGCAACCCGCGTTTCCTCGATCGCCAGTACACTGCGTTTGGCAAATTGGTTCAAGGTGACGACGTGCTGGAAAAAATCGGCACCGCGCCTACCCATTCGCCGGACCGGCCAAATGAGCGCGTGGGCATCGAGAGCATCAAAATCGTCCCCGCCGATTCGGTAAAATAGGGCCTGGACAAATCGGTGGCTGTTCTGCCAGGCGCGAAAGCTTCGCGCAGTGAGCCCCGAGGGTGTTTTTTCAAATCTGTGGCCGCCCCGAATCTGCGGTGGCAAATGGCTTGGCCTTGCCACTCCGTCGAACTGATTTTCGCATGACATCCGCCGAACTTGCCAAAGTGCTGGAAGCCCTGGGTTGTCCGCCGCACAAATCCATGGAAATGGCGGCGCAACTGGATAAACGAGCCACGCAATTGGCCGAGCAGAAACAACGCAGTTACGACGACGCACTGACCCACCTGCTCGAACTGATGCGCCAGGGCTGGGCGGCCAAAGAGAAGGGAATTTAATTAACATGCTCAAGCCGTGGAAGAAGGTCAGCTCGCAGCCGTTGGGCGATTATCGAATCTTTAAATTGCGCTCCGAGCGCGCTCTTTCGCCTCGCACCGGCAAGGAGCATGATTTTCTGGTCCTGGATTCGGTCAATTGGGTGAATGTCATTGCCATTACGCCCGACCAGCAGTTGGTGATGATCGATCAATTCCGGCACGGATCGCAGACGGTGGAGCTGGAGATCCCGGGCGGCATGATCGACCCTCACGACCCAGGTCCCGAGGCGGCCGCGGTTCGCGAATTGCGCGAAGAGACCGGCTACGCCGGAGACAACCCGCGGATCATCGGCAAAGTCTTTCCCAATCCCGCCATTATGAGCAATACCTGCTTTACCGTGCTGATTGAGAATTGCCGATGCATCCATCCGGTTGAATTTGATCACGGCGAGGATTTGCTCACCCGGTTGATCCCGATTGCTGAAATTCCGGAACTCGTGCGGCAATTCAAAATTCAGCACGCCCTCGTCGTGGCTGGTCTCTATTATTTCGAGCTATCGCGGCGCTAACTCAGCAAAAGCCGGTTGCAAAAGCGCTCGGAGATCAGGGATTTGCCATTTGCGATTTGCATCCAGTGAAGGTAGCGGTGGCGTTCCTCGATGGTCGCCGCCGAGTTACAGGTCATAGGTTGCAGGTTGCAGGTTACAAGTTGCTGGTTGAAAGCCTTGAGATTCAAAAGGGGAATATATCGGGTTTCGGACTTCGGACTTCTTTCAGATTTCGGGCTTCGGCCTTCGAGCCTGGCGTAACCGGCCTTCACCAACGTGGCTACTTCGCGCCTTCTGCCCGCACTTTCTCTTTTTTCTCCTCGAAGTCGGCGCGGAGCGATTTGCGATCGCTGACCAATTGTTTCTCCAGTTGGGCCATGGCCTCAGCGTCCCCTTTGTCCACCGCTTTGGCGATCTCTTCCTGAAGGAACAATTCACGCTCGGCAATCTTGGCGGCGCACTGAGATTCCAGATCGGCAATGCGCCGTTTTTGCTCATCGCTCAGTTTGACGGTGGGGGAGCCTTTGCTGAGCCGTTCCATCGCGAGTTCGTAGGCTGTTTTCATCGGAGATTAGCAGAGAACAATTATCGAGTTCCGTCAAGACTTGGAACCAACCTAACGGGTCAGTGGCGGCGGGGCCTTGGGGTCAGTTCGCACTTTTTCCCGCCGGCAACCCCGGAAAAAGTGTCGCACTGACCCCAAGTGAAGGATTACGAACGGTCGCCCGAACCGGGTTTCTTCTTCCAAGGCATGTCGGGGAACTTGCCTGGTAATTTCAGGGGCTCCATTTTTGGTTTGGCCATCTGCAGCTCCGGGTCTGCGGGCCCCGACGCCGGGCTTGCCTGGTTTTGTTGCTGAGCATCGGTCCGCCAGGAGGAGATGCGGGCCTGCAGGCCGTGGTGCTCGGCCACCGGCTTGTTTCCGGCCTTCATGTAGAACAGGGACAAATTGGTATGAACCAATTGCTCGTGTGGTTTGAGTTTCTCGGCTTTATGCCCTTCAGCAATGGCGGCCGCATAATCACCCAGCCGGTAATGGGCCATCCCGAGCGCCAGTTGCGCATCGAAATGGCCCGGATCTTCTGAGAGAATCCGCTTCAACTTGGCGATCGCCTCAGCGTAGTTGCCGGTGCTGAAGTCGAACATGGCATCGTCGTACTGGTCCTGGAGCGTGGACATAAATTTTTGACAATCGGCACTCAAGACGGATCATGTCTCCGCAAACGAGGCATACATAATGTCGACGCCCATCAAGCTCATTTCAACCGATTTCGACGGCACCCTGTTCGCCGAATTCGAAAGCCCGCCCATTCCGCCTGAGTTGCTGCGCCTGATCGGCCAATTGCGCGAGCAGGGCGCCAAATGGGTGATCAACACCGGACGCGAAATGTCCAGCCTCATGGAATCACTCGCCCGCGCCGGAGTCGAGGTCGAACCGGATTACCTGGTCCTGGTCGAGCGAGAAATCCACCGCCACGACCGGTCCCTTTATCTGCCGCTCGAAGATTGGAATGCGGCCTGCACGCGGACCCATGCCGACCTGTTTGCCGTGATCGAACCGTCCCTGCCACGTCTAATCGCTTCCATCAACCAGCGCTTTCACGCCAGCATTTATGAAGATGCCTATTCGCCTCTGTGCCTCATTGCCCGAGACAACGAACAGATGGATGGCATCCACGCGCAGTTGGATGAATTCTGCCAAAGCTTTCCCAATCTCACGGTGGTCCGCAATGACGTCTATGCCCGCTTTAGCCACCGGGACTATAATAAAGGCTCGGCGCTCGGAGAAATCGCGCGCCGCCTGGGCATCCCTTCCGCACAGGTGCTGGCCGTGGGCGATCACTTGAACGATTTGCCCATGCTTTCGCGGCAATACGCCGCCTTCCTCGCGGCTCCGTCCAATGCGATTCCCTTGGTGAAAGAAACGGTGCGCCGGGCCGGCGGCTACCTCAGTCCGCACCCGCACGGGCACGGGGTGGCTGATGCAATTAAATATTATGCTGCGCCAGCAGGGCGCTGAATATTCAAGTTTATTAATGGCCGAACCCGGATTAAGGGATTTAATGGACATATTTTGGCTTCGAAAGGCCAAGTAAATCTGAGTCACAAGACGTTGAACATCAGAAGCATGTGGAGGTCCATTAGAAATTGACACACCCGGCCGCAATGATAGAGTTTTATAACGACGGTAATACGGGCTCATTAAGGGCCGCGTCGAATCCGGGACAGTTTATCTTTTTGAAACAGGCCTTTGATCATGAACGAACCAACGTCTCCCGCCCAAACTAATGGCAGCCCAGCCAAGGTTTCCACCATTAAGGAAGCGGTCATCCGAATTGCCGGCAACTCGCAAGACGGCATTCAAGCCATCGGCGGTTTTTTAGCGCGCCTGGCCGGACGCAGCGAGCAGGAAGTCATGACTTTCATGACGATTCCCTCGACCATTTCCGGGGGCCCTTCGATCTTCCAGGTGCGCATCGGCTCGGGAGAAGTGGCCAGTGCGGGGGATGAAGCGGACCTGTTGCTGGCATTTTATCAGCACTCATACGAAGAACACATCGGTTCTTTGAGAAAGGGCGGCACGGTGTTGTATGATACTGACCACGTCGAACCCAAAGCCGAGTGGCAGGGCGAATACCATCATCTTGGCATTCCCATCTCGAGTCTGACCATCGAGGCGATTGGCGGCACAGCCAAAGACAAAGGCAAAAACATTTTTGCGCTCGGTCTGCTGGCCAAAATGTTCGACCTGAATGTTCCCAAGCTCGAAGCGCTGATCGCCGAACGCTTTGGCGGCAAAGATCCCAGTATCTTGAACAATGCCCTGGCGGCGTTTCATGGAGGCTACAGCCACTCGCTCGGCCACGTGCTCGAGACTTTTAAGTTCGTTGAAAGCCGAAGCAAAAACGGACAGCAGGTGGTCATGAACGGCAACGAGGCGCTC
>DASRFK010000272.1:0-11406 GCA_035651635.1 Verrucomicrobiia bacterium
CAGATTACGCCGGTCACCATGCTGACGCTCGCACCGGCTCTTTCATTTGCCTTAAGGTGACCGACACTGGTTGCGGCATGGATCGTAAAACCCTCGACCGGATATTCGAACCTTTCTTTTCGACCAAGGAAGTGGGCAAAGGCACGGGTTTGGGCCTCGCTACGGTGTACGGCCTGGTGAAACAGCACCAGGGCTGGATCGAAGTCTCCAGCACCGTCGAGGTGGGCACCACCTTTACCATTTATTTCCCCGCCACGGCCGCCCAGCACGAGGCGGTTGATGCCAGCCCCCAAACCCCCGTGCCGGTCCGCGGCGGCAGCGAAACCATCATGGTGGTCGAAGACGAGCCGGTCCTGCGCGAGATGGTCTGTGAGATTTTAAAGCAATACGATTACCAGGTTATCGAAGCCGGTTCGGGCGTCGAGGCCCTGCGAGTTTGGGATGAATTTGACGGACGCGTGGATTTATTATTGACTGATATGGTCATGCCCGAAGGGATGACTGGACGCGAGCTGGCCACGCAGCTCAAGAAGCGCAAACCCGAGCTCAAGGTAATTTACAGCAGCGGTTACAGTCCTGATTCAAACGGAAGAGATTTGAGCCAGAACGACACTGTGTTCCTGGCAAAACCTTATCTGCCGCCCCAACTGGCACGCACTGTGCGCCAAAGCCTCGATTCAATCGCGCGACGCAGCACGGACCCCATCCCCGTCTGAGCCTTGCGTTCCGCCTGAATTAGCGGGGTAACTCTTTCCGGTATCTGCGGTTGCCCCGAATCTGTGGGGGAATTCTTCTTCCCTATCTGTGGTCGCCCCGAATCTGCGGGGTGAATTCTTCTTCCGTATCTGTGGTCGCCCCGAATCTGCGGGGTAGACTCTTTCTTCCATATCTGTGGTCGCCCTGAATCTGTGGGGGTTCCCCGGCTAGCTACTTCTTGGCTGTGTTATGCGGCTCGGGATTGATGGCCGCCCGATACCTTTCCGCATCGGCCTTCTTTCCGAGTTTCTCAGCCAGGGGCAAAAGGTACTTATAGATCTGAAGTTTGTCAGGGTAATCCGGGTCGTCATGCAGCAGGGCCAAGTAGGTCTCATAGGCTTGAGCCGGCTCATCTGCGATGATGAGCTTCTCCGCCAGGTCCAGTTGCAAACGCACACGCTGCTGCGGCGTCGGGTCGAGCTTCAAAGCCTCCTGGTAGGCGTGCGCGGCCGACGCCGGTTTTCCCTGGGCGGCGTACAAATCTCCAAGTTTCTCCGTGAGAACCGCGCTGTTCTTTGTGTTCTCAAATTGTTCGAGCACCGCGACTCCTTCAGCAATGGGTTTTCCCGCTGCCAGGTTCACGTTCAACAGACGCAGATAGTACCATTCCAGCAGCTTGCTATTGCGCCGCAGCAGTTCGTCTTTAAGCGCGTCGGGGTTTTTCCCGAAAGGCCGGTACAGTGGGTCGCCGACAACGGTGGTCTGCCAGGAGAGAGCGGCCTGGCAGGCATAGGCTGCCTCCCCGAAACTCATTCCGCTGTAAACGAAGCGCGCGGTGAAAATCGTCATGTCCGGCGTGCCGGCCAGGTAAGGTTCCTCGACACAGCCCATGGTCGCGGTGGCGCCTTTTGCCAGCAGCGGTCCGACCCACGCCTGCGTGGTGCTGCGGAAGGGGTGAGCGCTGTACGAATGCAGATGATACGCAAAAGCGCCGGGCATGAATTCAACCACCGGTTGTGCGAATGGGCCCGAAGCGTTGGCGTCGTACCACCCAATGTACATGGCAATCTGGCTCATGGGAAACCCGGGCGGAAAGGTGCCGGGGTTTTCATCCACCACGGTTTCAAACCCCAAATGCCGGCAGACCTCCGAGGCGTTTCGAATCCACTCGTCACCCGTTTTGTACGCCGGATCGGTTATGTTTCGCAGGTCAAAGTACATGCGTCCCCAAAGCCCGTCCGTTTCGCCCTGCAGCGCCTTGTCCACCAACCCATGCGCGATGGCCGCCGTCGGTCCGTCCAGCCGGGTCACGAGCAGGATACCGCTGGTCGGGTGCAGCACCGCTTCGTTGGTTGTTCCGTACATCGGATTGCGGACCGGTCCATTGAGCGGCACTTTCTCGTTAATCAGCGGCAGCAGCGAAAGTTCGCTGTCCACGGCCGCTTCGTTGCGCCGCATCTCCGGACGCAGCTTGTCGGAACCCTCCTCCGGGTAATTCGGATCAGCCGTGATCCGGACGGGTACGCCGTAGCAAAGCGCCGCGTAGCGAATCTTCGATCCATCGATTTTCCAAACCAATTTTTCCGGTTGGTGATTTGTCGCGGGGATCAACTGCGTTTCAAAATGCCACAGCTTATTTGTCCGGATAGCGTTGGCCAGCGGCAGTTGCAGCAGGATTTCATATTCTCGCCGCGTCATGTCTTCGCCGGTGGGCAGATCGAATCCAAAAACCTGGTTCGTCGGGACCTGGCGTTTTGCGGCGTAGTACTGGGCAATTTCCTTGGATTCGGGCACACGCGTGTTGTAAACCACGACGACTTCGTCGCCCTGATTGGCGCCAAAGCTCGGCAGCACCGCCAAAAGCAAAAGCCCTCCGCAAGCAGACATTAAAAACTTCATTCGGAACTAAACTAATCATTAACCGCGGCCGGCTGCCCCGGTCCAACGGCCGCTGTGGCACTCGCCTCGTCCGTGATCCGGACCTTCAAGCCATCGTAGGCCAATCGAACGCCCGGCGGCAGCTCGGCCTGGGCGTTGTCATGATCGTAATCATGGGTGAGGTGCGTAAAGTAGGTGTGCTCCGCGCCGATCCGGCGCGCAGCCGTCAAGGCTTCATCCAGGCACATGTGAGTGGGGTGCGGATCGCGCCGCAATGCGTCGAGCACGACCGTTTGAACTCCTCGCACTTGCTCGATTACCGGCGGCGGGACTTCTTTGCAATCACTCAGATAGGCCAGGCGCTTTTGCCTGTTCTGTTTGAAGAGGTAACCCAGCGTCTCGATGCGTCCATGAGGCAAGGGCAGCGGTACCAGTTCCAGGTCGCCGATTTGAAAAGGGCCATCGATGATCCGCGGTTCGGGAATGAAATAGCCTTTGGGCCATGGCCCATCGTGAAAAGCGTAGGCAAAGACCCTGCGCAGATCCCTCATCGTTTGTTCGTTGGCATAAACCGGCAGGGCGGTGCCGCCGCGCACGTCGCAAACCCGGCGGCAATCATCCAGCCCCATGATATGATCGGCATGCGAATGAGTAAAAACCACGGCGTCCAGGTAGCCGAGCTGTTCCCGTAACATCTGGATGCGGAATTCCGGCGTCGTATCGATCACCAATTTTGCCCCGCTCGACTCGACATAGATCGAAGGCCGCGTCCGGTGGTTCTTAGGATTGGCCAGGAACTCCGGTGGGTACTGCTTGCCGATAATCGGCACGCCCTGGGATGTCCCGGAGCCCAGGAAAATAAAGAAAAACGACATTTGCTACACTGACTCTAGCAAGGTCGCGGCTCAGCGGCAAGGAATGCCCCTTTCCGGGTGCGATTAGAAGTGTCGGTCTTGGCTGGAACCGAAAAGAGCGGCAGAGGGCTGCCGCAGTCCAAAACGCAAGCGCGACACGGGCGCGGGCCTCGAGAACCGAAGGTTTTGGAGTGCGGCAGCCCTCCCCATGAACCTTAAAATTGGTTCGTTGATTACTAAGCACTTGCATGTTTTCGAGGTTCAGGGGTTCAATGCGCGAATTCTTCGGGGAATTCTCTGCCGCTTTTTTGCCGTTCAACACAGAATGACCGACAAATTTAATCACACTCCCCTTTTCCCTTGGATTGCCCCAACGGGGCAATCGAGCATATCAGGGCTGAGACCGCCACGGCCGATGCCCTGGGTATGCCACATTTACAATTCATCGCGCCCTGAAGCGGCGCCACAAGGACTGTAATATGCCTGGCCAAATTGCCACGAATTTTGGTCCGACTCCCCTGGAATTTTGGAAAAAATCGCGAGCAATTTCGATCGTGCCCGGCGACTGATCCGTGGAATATCAGGGCGTAGAGGGAGTACCAACCGCGTGCTGCTGGAGCCAAAGCACATCGAAGTCGCCCGGCAAGTTCTGATTCAATGGCATTAATTGCCCGGGCTGCAGAATGGGGTTGGTGCGCGGGTCATTCCACCGATGCGTTTCCACATGACCATCGGCAAAGGAAAGGCTGCCGCTGCCACTATGGTAAGCCCCCGGGTAATCGATAAGCTGCCAGCGCGTGTCGGCGTCGGTCCAAAACAGCCCGTCGTTGATGCTGTCAGCCCGTTCGTCCAGGATGACAAACATATCCTTCGGCGATTTGATTTGGGAGAGTTTGGTCAGCACTGAATAGATCGAGCCCGACTGGCCACTCCAGGTTCTGGAATTCACCCCCGAGTAGTTATTGAGAGAAACACTGCGAGCGCGGGGTATAAATGTTGCGCCTGTCCGAACCTGAGATCGATCGGCCGGGCACTTAAACAACGCCGGGGCCTCCACATAAGGCCCCAGAAACGCACCAAAGGGATACTGCAAATGGTTCACGAGCATGGCAAGGTTGGTGTTTGCCGAGGAGCTTGAAAAATCAAGCCATCCACTGACCCATGCCGGGTCGCCAGACGACAGACCGGCTTGGAGACCATCGAGGTTATAAACCAGCGTTCCGCGATTATCGTCGGCGTACATCCTCCAACCGGCCACTAATTGGCGAAGGCTGTTTCGGCACTGGACGGCGGCGACGCCACCGCGCGTGCCCGCCAAGGAGGTGACCATCACCGAGGCCAACAGACCCAGGACCGCGACGACCGCAAGAAGTTCCACCGCGGTAAATCCGTTGCGCGGGTCACGACTTTGAAGGCGCAACGATAGGTAAAACGGTTTTGCTTTCATAGATTGTGGCGAAGCTATGTATGCGAATGGCCCCAAGCGTTCTGCTGATCAGGTTAAAAGGTGGGATATCATTTCGTGAGTTCAGGGTTATGGGGGTTGGCCGACGGCGTGCTGTTGGAGCCAGAGGATGTCCAGGTCGCCTGGCAAGTTCTGATTAAATGGCAGGGGTAGGCTAGGAACCATGATCGGATTAGTTCGGGGATCATTCCACCGATGCATTTCGACATGCCCATCGGCGAAGCAGAAGCTGCCACTGCCGTTGTGGTAAGCCCCGGGAAAATCAACGATTTGCCAAGAGGTAGAGGGGTCAGACATGAATGTTCCGTCGTTGATACTATCGGGCCGTTCGTCAAGAATGATGAATAGAGCCGAGGGGAATGTGATTTGCGATGCGTTTGTGTAGCCCACAAGCGGGCCGCGCCAGATTACAGAATGGAGGCCCAACGAATTATTCATCGAGACACTCCGAACGCGGGCGAAGCGCTTTCCGGCTATGACGACCTCGGAGCGGTCAGCCGGACACTTAAACAGCGCTGGATCTCTCACGTAAGGGCCAAGATAAGCCCCGAAGGGGAAGCTCTTATGGTCCACCAGCATTGCGGTGTTGGTATTGTGGGACGAGCTCGAAAAATCGAGGTAGCCAACCACCCATGCCTCGTTTCCGGCCGACAGCCCGGAACCGTTTCCTTCAACATTATAGACCAGCTTCCCCCGGTTATCAGCGGTGTACATGCTCCAGCCCGTCACCAATTGCCGAAGGTTATTCCGGCACTGGACTGCGACGACCCCACCCCGCGTCCCCGCGAAGGACCTGACCATCAGCGAGGCTAACAGACCCACAACCGTGATGATGGCAAGGAGTTCTATGGCGGTGAATCCGTGGCGAAATCCAGGGCAAAACCGGCGAGCGCAGACAGGTAAAAACGGCTTTCCTTTCATACCAATCAGCAAAACCTAGTACGCAACGATTCGATAAAAGCGGGCGGAATCCGAGACCGACCCGTCTTTGGCTGTAGCACGATCGCCGATGACCGAAATGGGCGCGTTGAGTTGCTGCCACATCGGATCACTCAGATTGTTCTTAAATAGCACCTGGTAAACTCTCCCCGGCACGACCGGCCAATTCAGCCAATTGGGCGCGGCCGCTCCCGCTGCGGGAGAGACGGTGACGGTAAACGGCGTAATTTCTGTGCTGCTAACGAGGTTCATCAAGAACAGGTCGGAGGTATTGTTGAAATCCCCGCTCACCAAATCTGAAGCCCAACTGGCGAACAGCAGCGAGCGGCCATCACCGCTAAAGACCGGGCTGAACGTGCTGTTGTTCACGACGACATTCGCGGCCGGGTGTGCCCCGATCAATGTCGTCGAGTCCGCCAGTCGGTCGTACAGGAATAGACCGGGGACACCGTTGGTGTCGCCGGGCACCAGGTTATCGGCCTCGCTCCGGTATGCAACGAATCGTCCGTCAGGACTAATTTCCGGAAAATCGGAGTGGCAGTCGCCGGGAGCGGATCCATCATAGCTATGGCTAATCAACAGATTGCTCGTGGTATTGAAGTCGTATAGGTAGATTTGGCGCTCTGCGAACGGCCCGTAGGGCCCGCTCCAAGCAGAATAAGCCAGGAACCGGCCGTCGGCGCTGAATCGCAACCCCGGATCGGCGGCCGCTCTAAAAATCTCCACTTGCCAGTTGGTGCCGAGCGTCCGGTCAATCGCCCAGATCGTGAGATTAGTGACATACACCATTCTCTGACCATCCGGGCTGAGTGCTATCGGACCAAAAGCCGCGCCGCTCCCGCTCAGGCTAAGCACGATGCTCGAAGCTTGAGCATCCCACAGGTAAAGCCGATCGGATACGCCGGCCGAATAGGAGCTGGCGGTGACAAAGGCCACCTGGCGCCCGTCCGCCGTCATGGAACTGCTGATGACTCCATTAGTCGTCAGGGCGTAGGTCATGTTGCGCTGGAGATCGCGCCAAAACAGGTTGTCCCGACCAGCTGGCATCCCGGGGGAAAGATCGCCCGCGCGGCTGTGGAAAAGCAGATACTGACCATTGGTGCTGAGGACCGGAGAAAACGAATCACGATTAGCGGAACCGGTGCCTGCAAAATTGAGGCTGGCGAGCACCGGGCGGCCGCCAGGCAGCGAAGTCAGAAAGACGTCCTGGGCCCGGTTGGTGTCTCCCGCCACCAGGTCATCCGCATAGCTGGAAAAAGCGACCACTCGACCGTCGGCACTGATCACTGCTTCGCCGGAGAGCGCGCCGCCGGATGTTCCATTGGTGCTAAGGCTAATGAGATAGTTGGTTTCGCCGACCACATCGTGGACAAACACGTCAGGCAATCCATTGGTGTCGTTCCCAACCAGGTTCGGTGCGTCGCTGGTGAAAACCGCCAGGCGTCCATCCCAGCTCAGCGCTTGGCTGGTCAAGTTGATCGTGCCATTTGCGGCGAGACTTGGCAGCGCCGGGTCGCGAGTGGAAATTAATTCATTGGTTGAATTCGACGTGGCATAAACGAAGGCATCATAGCTGCGATTGTTATCCCGCAGAGCCAGATCATTTCTTTGTGAATCAAAACCGACCAGCCCCCCATCAGGACTGATGAATGGAACAACGTCCGGTTCGACGCCCGAACCCAAGCCGGTGGTATTTGCATCCACCAAACTCAGCGAGCCATTTTGGGTGTCCGCCACATAAATGTGGAGCGCTCCCGGGGCATTGCTGGTCCCCGGCACAATCGCGTTGCTCACAAAGGCAACAAGTCGGCCCGTGTCATCGACCGCGGGTGAGTCCGAAATTGAATTTGTCACTATGCCATTAGCCTGGTCGGTGCTCACCACTGTGCTGACTTGGGTTTGAGCATCCCATAGACGAATGCTGGAAGTCGTCGCCGACACGTCGCGCGAAATGGCAGCGTATGCGACAAACCGGCCGTCGGGCGTGATGGCCAGGTTCTGAGTGTCGAGGTAGAGGCCACCCGGCGCGGGCACCCCATTCGTGTCAATTAGATCGGTCTTACCGGTCTGGGTGTCGTAACGCAAGACCACGTTCGGCGAGATATAACTCAATGGGTAGGGTGCGCTTTGAAAAGCGATGTACCGGCCATCGGTACTGAACGACGGACTGAACGAAACCGCGTTTGAGGCGCTGACCACCGATTTCAGAGCCGCCAACGCGCCGGCGCTGGCTACCGTCGTGGTCTGGTTTACCTGGTCGCGAATATAAATACCGGCAAAGTTGCTGACGCCAGGCGCCAGCTTGAGGGCGCTGCTTTGAAACGCCACATAGTGCGCGTCGGGTGTGATGAGCGGCCCCTCGGAGCCAAGCTGGGAGCCGAGCGCCGGCGTCGTTTGCGCCCCGACGCTCACCAGAGTGGTGACGTTGCTGATCATATCGCGCACGAAGACGTCTGTAATCCCGTTGGTGTCCCCAGCAACCAGGTTGCTCGCGGCGCTGGCAAAGGCAACATACCGGCCGTCCGGGGTCATAACGGAGTTATACGAGCTCTTATCGCCAAAACCGCCGGATATGCTGGCGCTGACCAGAACGGTTTTTCCCACGACGACGTCACGAAGAAAGATGTCTCGCGCCTGATTTGTATCGTTGGCCACCAAATCACCGGCAGTGCTTTCAAAGAGTGCGTAACGGCCGTCACTGGAGATGCCGGTAGGCAGGGAATCACTATTACCGCCGCCGGTTCCGGCCACGTTCACGCTGATGAGAATGGTCGAACCGTTGGTTCGATCTTTCAGGTACACGTTGAGCCGAGCCGGAAATTGCGTCTGCGGTTGTCTGTTTGTGCCAAGTTGAACGAGATTGGCCGCCGAGCTGGCGAAGAGAATGAATCGGCCGTCAGGTGTGATTATCGGCAGGTAAGAATCACCCCCTGCCGCTGCGGACAGCCCCAGTTCGGGATTCGGTTTGGAAATCAGCTGGAGTGCCGCCGCCGCGGGAACCGATTGGGCCCAAAACAAAGCAGTCGCCCCGGTTACTGCAATCCCCAGAGAGGTTCGCACCTTGATGAAATTTATCATCGAGCAGCCTTTCCGGCAGAAGTGTTACTGCATCAAAGGACCTTTGTCAGTAAGAAAAATAGGGGTGACTTGGCCGGCAAGAAGTTTACGTAATGTCGGAGGGAGAGGGATCAGGGGCGCATATTCGAGGATCTTGACATTAATCGGAATTCCTAATTGCTCGCAAGCTGCGCGGCAAGTACCCGGGACGATCTACCATTCACCTGTGCAAATCAACTTCTAGCATTTAAGGACAAGTCGGTCTTCCTGGGAGAAATTAAGAGGACCACCCGCACGAAACAATTCGATAACGTTGCTGACAAGGTTGCGTTGTGGCCGGCCGGTCGCTGTCTTTGACGATAAGGCCGGGAAATCAGGCAAAGTGAAATGCCCGCCTCTCGCGTCGAGCGGCCGGAGTCCGGGGATTTGACGCGGCTGCCAGGATGCAAACGGCGGCACTTTTCTTTTGCTCAACGCCGGCCGAAACGACAAATTCAAAGCCACTGACTACAGGATGCTCACGAGCCTGCGAATCAAGAACCTCGCGCTGGTAGATGATCTGACTATCGATCTACTGCCGGGCTACAACGTCATTACCGGGGAAACCGGCGCGGGCAAGAGCATCCTGATTGGCGCTTTGACCCTGGTCCTGGGTGAGCGAGCGGACCGAACGCTTATTCGCGACGGGTGCGATGGCTGTTCGGTCGAGGCCAGCTTCGATTTGGCTAAGTCCCAATCGCCGGTGCCCGAGTTGCTGGATCAGCATGGATTGGAGGCTTGCCAGGAGGGTCAGCTGCTGCTGAAACGCTCTTTCACCGCTGCCGGGACAAATCGCCAGTACGTCAACGGCTCGCCTACTACCCTGAGCGTGCTGGCTGAGCTCGGCCAATGGCTGGTCGACATCCACGGCCCGCACGACCATCAATCGCTCCTGCACCCTTCACGGCAGCTCGCGATTTTGGATTCGTTCGGCAAAATCGAAGAAGAACGAGAGCGCTTTGCCACGCTCCTGCGCCGCCGCGGCAGTCTCGAAGCCGAGAAATCCAGTTTGATTGTGGATGAGCGAACCTATTTGCAGCAGCTCGAATTGCTGCGGCATCAAACCAGTGAGATCTCTGGCGCGAGTTTACAGCCTAACGAGGATGAACTCCTAGAACAGCAGTACAAGCGCGCCAGCAATTCCGCCCGGCTGCTCCAACTGAGCCAGGCCGCTCTCGATCTGCTCGCTGAGCAGGACACTTCGCTTTTGAATCAGGCCGCCGCTCTCGGGCGGACACTGCAGGAACTTCAGCGCCTCGACAGCACCACAGCGGCGCTCACCGAGATTCAGTCGCGTGCGGTCGATTCCTTGCACGAACTACAAGCGGCCATCTCGCATTATGTTGATCGTGTCGAAGTTGACCCGGCCAGGCTGCAGGAATTGGAGGAGCGGCTGAACCTGGTGCAAAACTTGAAACGCAAGTACGGCCCGGCGCTAAGCAACGTGATGGCTTTCGGCCAGGAGGCGGCTCGCAAGCTGGCCGATCTTGAGCAACGGGACGAAGCGTTGGCGCGGCTTAATGCCCGAATCGAAGAGGTTGAGCGCGAGGCTTGGTCGGTTGGCAGCGCTCTTTCGGCTAAACGCCGCAAACTCGCGCCCCAGCTTGGCAAAGCGGTATGCCACCAGCTGGCAGACCTGGGTTTCAAGCCAAGCCGCTTTGAGATTCTGCTCACTACTTCGACCGAACAACAGTTCCGCGAACAATGGCAACAGCCGGCCCTTTCCGGCTTGGACACCGCGGAATTTCAATTTGCGCCCAATCCCGGCGAACCCCCTCGACCGCTGCGGGCGATTGCTTCCTCCGGTGAGCTGGCTCGGGTCATGCTCGCTCTGAAAACGGTGCTGGCCAATGAAGATCGAGTGCCGGTCCTGATCTTCGATGAAATTGACGCCAATGTCGGTGGTGAAACAGCAGTGACAGTAGGAGAAAAAATGCGGCAGATTGCCCAAAAACGCCAAGTCCTTTGTATCACGCATCTGCCGCAAGTCGCCGCCGCGGCATCAACCCATTTCCTCGTGAGTAAAGACCTGCGCTCGGGGCGCACTTTCTCCCGCATCACGCTCCTCGAGCCCAAGCAACGCGTGGTTGAATTAGCGCGGATGCTCGGAGGTCAGACCGAAGCGTCGCGCAAACACGCCGCAGCGCTGCTCAAGCCATAGCACCTCGCATCTTTGGGAAAGCCGCTGGTTTGGAGTCCCGCCAGCCGCTGGTTTTGGAGTCCCGCCTTTAGGTGGTTTCGGCGCCGATCCGCCTAAAGGCGGGACTCCAAAACCGAATTCTAAAACGCGCCTACGCAGCGTGCTTGAGTTCTCTGGTCGGCAGGTAAGTGTCGCGAAGTTCTTTTGCTTCGTGGATCAGCTCTCGGTATGAAAAAGGTTTCTCGCGCACGTCAGTCGCCCCAAGTGTGACCGACTGGGCGAGTTCCTTTCCTGCCTCTAAACCTGTGAATACCACGACCGGCACTTGATCCAGGAAG
>DASRFK010000273.1:0-17816 GCA_035651635.1 Verrucomicrobiia bacterium
GTCATTCTGTGTTGAGTGGCAGAAAAGCGGCAGAGGGCTGCCGCACTCCAAAACCTTCGGTTCTCGAGGCCCGCGCCCGTGTCGCGCTTGCGTTTTGGACTGCGGCAGCCCTCTGCCGCTTTTTTCGGCTTCCAGCCAAGATCGACACTTCGAATCGCACCCTAAAACTCACTCGCTTTGACTGGCGGCGCGTCGAGCTTTCCTGCTACTCTCGGCACTTAGCACCTGACGATGAACCCGCGCTCGAATGCTGCCGCTGCCCGGCTCCCGCTTCTTTGGCTCTTCGTCCTGCAGAGCTGCCCATGCTTTGGTGGTGGCGATTTCATCCAAGGGTACGTTCCGCATCAGGCCGGCAGCTTAACCTTCAGCAGCCATATTGCTAAGATCATTTTTGAGAATTGCGCCGGATGCCACCAGCCGGGACAGAGCGGCCCCTTTCCGTTGATGGATTATGCCACCGTCAGCAAGCGCAGCCGTCTGATAGCCGACGTCGTCGGGAGACGCTTTATGCCTCCCTGGCTGCCGGAGCATGGGTATGGGGAATTTGTCGGCGAGCGCCGGCTCACCGTCGAACAGATCGGCGAAATTCAGCAATGGTCGGCGGAAGGTTCGGCTCAGGGTGATCCGGCACAAACACCGGCGCCGCCGGTCTCAAGTGGAGGATGGCAACTCGGGCGGCCGGATCTAATTCTGTCCAATGCTGAGTCCTACGAGCTCCCCGCTGCGGGGCGGGATGTTTATCGCAACTTTGTTCTTTCCTTGCCCGCGCAGCCGACCCGCTATGTCCGTGCCATGGAATTCCATCCTGGGAATCGGGCCATCCACCACGCGTCAATCCGGGTTGACCCAACGCCTGAATCGCGGCTGCGCGACCGGCGCGAACCGGGTCCCGGTTTTGGAGGAATGGAAATGCCGCCTACGGCCGAGACGCCGGAAGGCCATTTCCTGAGCTGGCAACCGGGACGTGGCCCGTACGTCACGGCGCCGGGCTCCGCCTGGACCATTCCCCCGGGAGCGGATCTGGTGGTGCAACTGCATCTCAAGCCGAGCGGAAAACCCGAGCCGATCCAACCGGAGCTCGGTCTCTACTTTACTGACCAGGCACCCACGAATCATCTGTTCAAGCTTTTGCTGGGTTCCAAACACATCGACATTCCTCCGGGTGAGTCAGCCTACGTTGTCGAGGACCATTTCCGGCTTCCGGTCGATGTGCAAGTGACCGCCCTTAACCCGCACGCCCATTACCTGGGCAAAGATCTTCAAGGTTTCGCGATACTACCCGACGGGACACGCAAATGGCTCATTTGGATTCCGCGCTGGAGTTTTTTCTGGCAGGGAGATTACCGGCTAAAACAGCCGCTTGCCTTGCCGGCGGGCTCGGAGCTGCACCTGCGTTATACCTATGACAACTCGGATGCGAACCCGGAAAATCCGAGCCACCCCCCGCAACGCGTGCGGTACGGAATCCAAACGACCGATGAGATGGCTGAGTTGTGGGTGCAGTTGTCCGCGACACCGGCAACACTGGAGGTCCTCAGGCAGGTCTGCTCCGAAAGAGTGCTCCAGGATATTATCACTGCAAGTGAAACTCGCCTGCAGATCGACCCGAACGATGCCGAAGCCCACACTCGCCTTGGGTCGATTCAAGTCAGTTCCGGGCTCATCAGCCAGGGTTTGCGTCATCTCTGGGCGGCGACCAATGCCGACCCGCAGTTGGACAGCCCGCATTACTATCTCGGCTTGCACTACCGGCAACAAAACCAACTCGCGGCCGCCCGTCGCGAATTTCAAAAAACCATCCAATTGAATCGCGACGCCTACAAAGCTTATGGCAACCTGGGCTTTATCGCTGAGCAGCAAGGCCACCGTTCGGAAGCCGAGAAGTACTTCAAACAGGTGCTCGAGATTTATCCGCAGGACCCTCTGGCATCGGTGGAACTTTCCGCGCTGAAGCAGGCTGATCCGCCTGCGACGCCCGCCTCAAAGAAGTAGCCCCGAAGCTTCGCGAAATCCTGCTGGATGACAGGCTGGGCATCGAATAGCCTGAGATTTGCATGAACGGTGCTCGACGAATTGCGGCAGTTTTTTGGGCGCTTTGCATTGGTGTTGCAGCTTGCTCGTGCATCCATCAGAACTCGGCGGCGTCCTCTAATTCTAATAAAGGTGCCGACGCTCGAATAGCCGCCAAAGTTTATATTTTCGTTAACAACGATTGCCCGATTGCGAATCGGTATTCGCCCGAGATCCGCAGATTATATGAACAGTATGCGCCGCGGGGCGTAGCGTTCTGGCTGGTACATTGCGACCCGCAGGAAACCGAAGCCGGCGTGCGCGAGCACAATCAGCAGTACAGTCTGACCTTGCCGATTATCATGGACCGCGACCAATCGTTGGCGCGGCGGTGCCGAGCCGAAGTCGTACCCTCGGCGTCGGTCTTCTCAGACCAGGGCGGGTTGGTCTACCATGGAAGAATCGACGACCGTCTGGCCGAGATCGGGCGGGAACGCCCACAACCCTCCCGCCACGATCTGGCGGAGGCGCTGGACGCAATTCTGACGCATCGGCCGGTGGCAGTGGCCGAGACCAGGGCCGTTGGCTGCTACATTTCCAACGTGCCGCGGCTTTCCCAACAGACTAGATAAACCTGTCGGGTCGGAACTGACCCAATACATTCACTTCGAGCCGGGTGCCTGGGAGGAGGCCGGACTCGATGGCTTCGCAGGATGGTTTGTGGTTGAAGTGTTCACCGCCGGCGCCGACCGCTTTGCGGGATTCGGACGCGGCCTCGAGGAAGAGTTTCCATCTAAAGCATCCGATACGTCCATCGCTCCATTTACTTCTCCGAGTGGCCCCGCTCCGCCGCCGCCGCTAGCGCCCGCCGACCCGGTCGGTTTAGGACTAGTGGCCTCGCCGGCCTGCTTCAACAATCCCGGGCCATAAACCACCGCCGCCACGCCAATCGATGCCAGTACCACGGCGATGACTGCGAACTTTATGGCCGGGTTGGTGCTCTTTGGCGGCCGAACAACACGCCGCTGCGGCGCCGGCCCGGCGTTCGAGGCTCGAGCGATTTGAGTCACGCCCGCCGCAAGTCTTGGACGGCCGCCGGAGGTGACGGGAGCCGGCGCGGCCGACGGTTGCGTCGCGGCCGGTGCGATCGTGGTTTGCAGCGCCGGGACGACAAGATTGTTTTGGCAGGCAGGGCATGCCAGCTGATGGCCGGCCCACGCTTCCTCGCACGAAATGTGCTGACCGCATTGGCCACATGTGAATTTTATTTCAGGCATATAATTGGCGGCCCAGGCACAGGGAAGCCGCCAACAAATCAATGGTCCCGCCTAAAGCGTCAGTTTTCGTAGGCTTTTGTTAGCGTTGTGGCGATTGGGCCGGTTGAAGGGCACGCGGTTCGGCTCTTACCTCTAAGACGCGCGGGACTTGTCGAGGGTTACCACTAATTGTCCGCACGGTCACTCCACCTCGCGGCCACCATTCCAATTAAAGAGAAGTCCGACGATCCGCGGCCAAATGACCAGCAGCGCGCTGGCGAACTCGCCAGGCTTTTCTTTCATCCAGCGTGACACCGTTTCAGGTGCAAACCAATCGCCGCTCTCGATCTCTTCTGGATGCAAAGTGAACGGGCCCTCAGCCTGGCAACGATAAATCCAAACGTGTTCCTGATCAGTTTCGGCCGAAGCCGGCAGTTTAAACAGGCGCTGCGGAGGCGCGGCCAGGACCAGGCCGATCTCTTCACGCAATTCCCGCACCGCGCAGGCGTCATAAGTTTCACCCGTGTCGAGATGGCCGGAAGCCGACGAATCCCAAAGACCCGGCTGGCGGTCTTTGCTCATCGAGCGTTTCTGCAGGAAGATCTGGCCGCCGCGGTTAAACACGAGTACATGGACCGCGCGATGCATGAGACCGAGCCGGTGAACCTCGCTGCGCGGCTTGCGATCGATGACCTCATCCCGCTCGTTAACGACGTCAAAAATCTCCTCACTCATGCAATTTCTTCGTTAGCAGCACAAATTGTTCGAGCCCGACATCTTCCGCGCGGGCTTGGGTGGACAGTTCCGCGTCGGCGAACGCGCTCTCGATATTAGCTGCCGGCCATTGGGCCTTCAAGAGCTTGGCCATCATCTTGCGACGCTGCGAGAAACTGCACTTGACGAGCTTCGTAAAGGTCGCGCGTTGTTCGAAACTCAGCAGCGGTTTGGGTCGACGCGCCAGGACCACGCAGGCCGAGTCGACCTCCGGTTCGGGAAAAAAGCAAGTCGCAGGAATCTTGAACCACTCAACTGGCTGGTAATCGAGTTTCATCAGCAGCGTGAGCACGCCGTAGTCGGCCTCGCCCGCTGAAGCCATGAGGCGCCGGGCGACTTCCAACTGCAGTGTCGCTACCATCCGAGCCGGCCCGGAGCGGGCCTGGGCCAATTCCACCAGAATGGGTGAGGCCACGGAGTATGGCAGGTTGGAAACGAGCTTCCAGTCGGCCCAATTGGCCGGTTGCCGGCGGAGGTACACGAGCGCGTCGTCCTGGACTAAGTGGAATCTCGCGCACCGGCCCGCCTCATTGTCCGGCGCCCCAAGAGAGTTGTTTAAAAGTCGCGCCAGCCTGGCATCTTTCTCGATTGCCAAAACGTAACCAGCCTCTTGGACCAACAAACAGGTCAACGGGCCCAGCCCAGGGCCAATCTCCAAAACCTGGTCGGTTTTGCTCAGCTCGGCGGCGGCCACGATCCGGCGCAGTTGATTGCCGTCGTGCAGAAAATTCTGGCCGAGCGATTTGGTCAACTGGATGCCCTCGGCGGCCAACAATTGTTTCATCTCGGATAGTCTCATCACGCCTGGGCCAGCTTTCGCGCAAGCGCCGACACCGCCAGCTCAAGTTGCTTCGCCGAAATCGTCAGTGGCGGCGTGAAACCAACCACATTGGCATGTTCGCCCTCGGGCAGAAAAATGAAGCCCTCGTGCAACAGCGACTTAATCAGAGCCAGGACTTGATCGGTTGCGGCCTCGCCGCTGGGCCGCAGCAATTCCAGTCCGGCCAGCAGGCCGAGCCCGCGCGCCTGCACTTGAAAACGTGGGGCCGTGGATAATCGGCCCCGAATCGACGCCAAGCGCTCGAGCAAAAATCGGCCAGACTCGGCGCTGCACTCGACCAAATGCCGACGCTGAATCTCGGCAAGATTCGCCAATGCCATCGCGCAGCCAACCGGGTGGCCGAGAAACGTGCTGGTGTGGATCGCCTCGCCAGTCGAGCGCGGCCACGCTGCGTCCATCAACTCCGCGCGTCCCACGCACGCCGACAATGGAAAGCCTCCCGTCAGGGCTTTGCCGAGACAAACCAGGTCCGGGACCACGCCGGCATGTTCGCACGCAAACCACTTTCCGGTGCGGCCGAAGCCGGTATAAATCTCATCGAGGATCAGCACTGCTCCATGTTCGTCGCAAAGCGATCGCAGCAGCGGCAGGAACCCCGGGGGCGGAATGTTAATACCGCCGCGCACCTGGATCGGTTCAGCCAGGATTGCGCCAATCGTTTTTTTGCGCAGGTGCGCGCGAAGCCCCGCTTCGAGCGAATCGAGCGTGTCGCCATGCCGCCTGCCGCGGGCCGGGTCCGCCGGAGGAATCGCGGGGAAAGGAAGAAAGGTCCCGAACTGGCGTAGTTGAGCCAGAAAAGGCGATCGGAAATGAGCGCGATGAGTTGCGTTGAGCGCACCGTAGCCCACGCCGTGATAGGCTTTTTCAAATGCGATTACTCCCGCTTTGCCGGTCGCCAACAGCGCGGTCTTGAGCGCCGCTTCGACCGCCTCGAAACCGGAACTGCAGAAGATCGTTTTGCCATGAGTCGTCCTTGTCCGCTCAGGATGCGGCGCTTTGGTCCAATGTTCAAATGTCCTTTGGCTAAGAACCCGCGCGAGCTCGCCTTTAAGCCGGTGCGGATGGACGTCTCCCATCGCGTGGAGCAACCGGCCCATCTGCCGCCGCCCGGCGGCGACAACCCGTGGATTTGAATGCCCCGCGGCCGCCACGCCAAACGCAGCAGTCAAATCCAGATAACGTTTGCCGGTATCGTCCCAGACATGGACTCCTTTCGCTCGCTCCCAGACCATCGGCCAGGAACGATCGGCTTCGACAAAAGTGACATTCCGCGACTCGTATCTTTGGAGCAGGTCGAGCGTCGAAGGGCGGCTCATGATGGATGGTTTGCCGCAGGAGTCATACGCCTCGTTGGTCCGGCGGCCAAAGGATTTTATGCAATTGCACCTGGAACCGCACGGGTAAAGCGTCAGCAATGATTCTCTCCGCCAGTTGCTGGCGCTTTATCGGTGTCTGGCCGGCGGGGACCGGCTTGAGTGATTGGTGTTGCTGTTCCGGCAACAGCGGGTGAACCCAGGAAACCAGCAGCGGACAAATCGCCGCTAACTGGTGCTGGTGGATGACTTCCTTCATCCACTCGTAGTCTTCGAGTGTGCCGATGACAAATTTGATTTCGTCGCTGCTCTTCAGCAGCGGCACATTCTCCCATCGATTTCGCGCCACTTCCCCACTGCTCGGACACTTGAGATCCATGATCCGACGCACGCGTGGATCCACGGGCCCGATGTCGTGGGCGCCGCTGGTTTCCAGCAGGACGGTGAAGCCCTGATCGCACAGGCGCGCCATCAATGGCAAAGAGTTTTTCTGAAGCAGCGGTTCGCCGCCGGTCAGTTCGACGAGCGGAAGTGCAGAGGAGTCGGCCAGTGCGGAATGCGGAGTGCGAAGCGCTGAGGTAGGTGATCGGAATGCTTTGGATAAGCGCAGGACTTCGTCCTGGATAGCCGAAAGGGACATGGGATGGCCTTCCTTGAAAGCGTAGGCGGTATCACAATAAGAGCAGCGGAGATTGCACGCGGTCAGCCGAATAAAAACGCAGGGTAGTCCCGCAAAGCTGCTTTCGCCCTGCAAGCTCAGGTAAATCTCATTGACGATCAAGGTCTCGGACATCCAGTGCTAATTTAGACGGGAATCAACGGGATTAAAACGTCCGAAATTTCCCGTGAAATTCCCAGCTCGACGAACTATTGTCTGCCGGATGGAAATCTACGATCATCCGACCTTTCGCATGGCCTGCCAGCAGTTCGATCTGGTAGCCAACCACCTGCAAATGCCGGAATCAGACCGCGGGCGCATTAAGTTCCCCAAGCGTTCGATGACCGTGGCTCTGCCCATCCACCGGGATGACGGCCGGATTGAGATTTTTGCCGGCTACCGCGTGCAGCACCATTTGACTCTGGGTCCGACCAAGGGCGGCCTGCGCTATCATCCCGACGTCACCTTGGGTGAAGTAGCGGCCCTGGCGATGTGGATGAGCTGGAAGTGCGCGTTGACGGGCCTGCCCTATGGGGGCGCCAAGGGCGGCATTGCTTGCGACCCCGGCAAGCTTTCCACAAATGAGCTCGAGCGGCTGACTCGCCGATACACGCAGGAAATGATTCCATTTATTGGACCGCAGATCGATGTGATGGCGCCCGACTTGGGTACCAACGAGCAGGTTATGGCCTGGATGATGGACACCTACTCGGTGTACGCCGGCTATACGGTGCCCAGCATTGTTACCGGCAAACCGGTCGGGATTGGCGGTTCTCTCGGCCGGCGGGAGGCCACCGGCCGCGGTGTCGGGTACCTGGTGAATCGCGCGACCGACACGCTCGGCCTGGACATCAGCAAGACGACAGCCGCAGTCCAGGGTTTTGGCAACGTCGGTTCTGTCGCGGCGCTGTCGCTGGCTCGTTACGGTGCCAAAGTCATTGCCGTGAGCGATGCTTTCGGCGGTGTTTACAACGCGAAAGGCTTGAATTTGTGGGAGCTCGAAAAACATGTTGCCAACACTAAATCGGTTGCCGGCTTTCCTGAGGGAGAACCTCTGACCAACGAGCAGTTGCTCGTGCTGCCTTGCGATATTTTGGTCCCGGCTGCTTTGGAACGGCAAATCACCGGAAACAACGCCGGTAAAATCCAATGCCGGATTCTGGCGGAGGCGGCCAACGGCCCCACGACGCCCGAGGCGGACGTCATCCTCAACCAACGCTCGGAGATATTCGTCATTCCGGATGTTTTGTGCAATGCCGGCGGCGTAATCGTCTCCTATTTTGAATGGGTCCAGGATTTGCAGAGCTTTTTCTGGGGCGAAACCGAAGTGGTCGATAAGTTGTTCCGGATCCTGGAAAACGCTTTTACCCAAATCGTTAACTTGAGCCGGAAACAAAAACTTCCGATGCGACTGGCGGCGCTATCGCTCGGGATCAAGCGCGTCCAGGAAGCCAAGCGGGTCCGGGGATTGTTTCCATGAACAGAGTCCTTGGTTTGCTGGTCAGTTGTGCGATGGCAGTATTTGCGCTGAGCTCCTGCAAAAGGTCGGCTCAAAGTTCCTCTGAGTCCGCCACCGCTCCAGCGCAGCGCGCCAACCAAAGAGTCTTCCTGGTTAAAGGAATCGTTAAGGCGTTGCGGCCGGAGCGGAACGAGATAGAAATCAAGCATGAGGAAATCCCTGATTACATGCCCTCGATGACCATGCCATTTGAGGTCAAAGACACCAACGAATTAAGCGGCCTTGAACCCGGGCAGTCGATTTCCTTTCGTTTGACTGTGACTGAGACCGAGGGGTGGGTCGACGACCTCAAGCCGCTTGGCCGCGCCCCCGAGGAATCTTCAACCAATTCGACAGCGACTCAACCGATACGGGTGGTTGAAGAGCTCAAAGTGGGCCAGCCGCTGCCGGAGTTTCATCTCACCAACGAACTGGGACAAGCCGTTACAACCACACAATTCAAAGGACAGGCGCTGGCCATTACTTTCCTATTCACTCGCTGCCCTTTTCCGACTTTTTGCCCGCGGCTGGCGAACGACTTCGCCGAGACCCAGGAGAAGATGCTCAACCTGCAGGGCGGTCCGGCCAATTGGCATTTGCTGACCGTTTCGTTTGATCCCGACTTCGACCGGCCCGCGGTGTTGAAGTCCTACGCTCTGGCCCATCATTATGACCCGGCCCACTCAACCTTTGCCACGGGCGATTTGGACGACGTCACGGCTCTAGGCGATTTGTTTGGCCTGGTGTTCTGGCGCGACTCCACCGGCAGCATCACGCATAATATGCGCACCGCTGTCATCGATGCCCACGGCCGGCTGCAAAAAGTTTTTGAAGGCAAAGACTGGACCAGTGCCGAGTTGGCTGCCGAATTGGTCAAAGCGGCCCGGTCTTGACCCGCGGTCAGAACAACACATCCTCCGGCCGGACTTCCAGGCATTCGTCCTGATCTTCCCACACGACGGCGGGGTAAGACTCCAAAAGCTCTCGCGCCAGTTTGCTGCCGGCCTGCGCCAACAACCTCTCGGCGTCTTTGGCCGCTTTCTCAAACGCCCGTTCGTAGCTGCCGGCGCCCTTGCGCTGCGCATCGTCCCAATGAGCCACCGCATGCACGGGCGCGTAGGCGCTGGCCCAACTCTCGAGTTCGAGTCGGATCGGCTCGGCGATCTCTTCGAAGGGCAGCAGGGTCTCATTACAGTGCTGGCAAATCAGTCCGGCGTCGCGCACGTCGCGCGTGAGCAGCGGCAGCGTTGGCGCGCGGCAACAAGCCGATTCCCCGTAGGCCGCTGGGGGGGTGGCCAGGCGTTTGAACCAGGTCTGGCGTTCATGCGCCAATTGCGCCGCCAATCGATACGCCCCGAGCAGCGGGTGGGATAAGCGCCAGGCTTTGCCCTCGAACTGGCCGAGCGTTTGGGCCATCCACCGGGCCAGCGTGAGATCATCGAAGTCGCGAAACACCAGCCCGTACTCTTTCCAGAGAAGGTCCAGGGGCGAGTCGGTGCTCGGGGGCATCCGGGGATTATGGGCGGCCGGGCGGAAAAATCGACTCTTTACGGCTCGGAAATCTGCAAGGTGTATTCGGGGGACAAGGCGCTGTCGGGCTTGGGTCGGCCCATAGTGTTATAGTCGAAATCGAACTTGTAGCGATAATGCACCAAGCTGGCTCCCGGTGGCACTGGGACCAACCCTTCCCATCGGTTAGTCATCAGGTTAGTGGGACGCATCGGGTAAACTTCGGCTCCCACCATGATCTGTGGACGGATCGAATCCCAGCGCAGCGTTTGCTGGCGGCTGGTCATTGCTACTTCCACCGGATACAGATTATTGGCATTCCGGGTCTGGTGCAGCGGGGTTAAATTAGTGAAAGTGGAGGTGCAGCCCGCCAATAATAGGGGCGCAAATATACACAGCAGCATTCTCTTCAGCATGAGCGCAGGCTGACAAACAGCTTTCGCGTTGTAAAGGGCATTTCGGGAGACCGCGGACCGTCCAGCAGGGACGTAGCGCAGGCGTTCTCGCCTGCTGTATCGCCGACTTTCAGTCGGCAAGGCGTTAACTGGTCAAGCTCGCTGAAACTTGCATCAGTCCCGGCTGGAGACTCTGCGCTACGCCAAGTCGAGTAGCGCAGCGCGCCACCACCATTCCCACCATTCAAAAACCACTTTTTTCGGTTTGACCCGTCTTGTCATCGGAGGTTAGGTTGCACGTTCCTTAAGTGAATTGAAGTTATTTATGTTTGGGACGATCCGAAAGCATCAGACCTGGCTGTGGGCGGTGATTATTACGCTGACGATTATCAGTTTCGTCAGCTTCCTATCGCCGAATTCAAAGATGAACGCGGGCAGGGGCTCGGATAATTACGGCTCGATTAATGGCGAGCGGGTGACCCGAATCGAAAAGGCAAATGCTTACCGCGAGGTTGACCTGCACATCCTCTTCATGAGCGGCCACTGGCTGAGCGACGAAAAGAAGGACAGCCGTGTTAATCCCGAATTGGAAACGTACCGCTGGCTGCTGCTGGCGCAATTGCAACGCAAGCTGGGAATTCACGTCGGCGATGATGCGGCCGCTTCCATGGCGCAACAGATGATTCACTCCTTCGAGCGCATGGGCATCACCTCGCCGGCCATGTTCATCGAACGTGTTCTCCAGCCGCATGGCTATGGCGTCGACGATTTCGAGCGGTACATCCGTCATTTTGTCGGCGTCCAGGAATTGATTAGCACCTTCGGGCTGAGCGGGCGCTTGATCACCCCCCAGGAAGCCAAGGCCTTATACGATCGCGAGCATCAGGAACTCGCCACCGAGGCCGTGTTTTTCCCGGCTTCGAATTATCTGGCCAGTGTGAGTGTGAGCCCGGAGGCGCTCGGCCAATTCTATTCGAATCGGTTGGCCAACTACATCATTCCCGAGCGCGTCCAGGTCAGCTATGTCCGGTTTAACGTGACCAACTACCTGGCCCAGGCTGAGACCGAGCTCGGCACAAACCTGACCGAGCTGATCGAAGCCAATTACCAGCGCATGGGCACCAATTACTTTACCGACGCCAAGACGCCGGACGAGGTGAAAGCCAAGATCCGGCAGGGGCTCATTCGCAATCAGGCCATGAAATACGCGACCAAGAATGCCCTCGAGTTTGCGAACGTCCTCTTCGATCTCAAGCCGTTTTCGCCCGATCAACTGCAGAAGCTCGCCGCTACGAATGGCGTGACTGCCTCCGTCACCGCGCCTTTCAGCCGGGATGAAGATCCAAAAGACCTGGAAGTCGGTGCCGACTTCTCCAAAGCGGCGTTTGCCCTCACGCCCGACGAGCCGTACGCCGGGCCGATCTCCGGGCAGGACGGAGTGTACGTGATTAGTTATGACCAGCAGCTTCCGCGAGAGACTCCTTCCCTGGATCAGGTTCGCGATAAAGTCATGGCTGATTTTAAGCATAGCCAGGCCATGATGCAGGCACAGCTGGCTGGACGGGCTGCCTATCAGAGCCTGACCAACGGGCTGGCTCAGGGCAAATCATTCACTAACCTTTGTGCTGAGGCACATCTTCAGCCCACTGTCCTGCCTCCGTTTTCCATCAGCACGCGCGCGGTGCCCGAGGCCGAAGAAATGGTAAATCTGACTCAACTCAAGCAGTTGGCTTTCAGCACGCCACCAGGGCAGGTCAGTCCTTATCAGCCCACCTTGGACGGCGGACTTGTGCTTTACGTTAAGAGCAAATTGCCACTGGACGAGTCGAAAGCCACAGCCGACCTGCCGTCATTTGTCGCCAATTTGCGCCGAACGCGCCAGCAGGAAGCCTTCGAAGATTGGTTTCGCAAAGAAGCTGAACACGCACTGCAGGATACGCCGGTCGGTCAGCAAAAAGCGGCGCCGACTCTCGGCTCGGCTGCGGCCAGAGGATAGGCCGCGCCTGCCGTTGCGGGTTCGTTCGGCCGGGTCACTCGGCTTCAAGCTCGGCCGGCTGTGGTTAAGCCCCTTTCGCGTGCGACCATGAACCCAAACTGCGCTGCGAAAGCTCCACCCTCTCCTGGGGGAGAGGGCCGGGGTGAGGGCGGGCTTTTTCCGTTCGGTTCGTGGAGAGGGCACGCGATGCGTTTTTTTCACTGATGAGTTCTCTATCTGCCCATTCAGACCTGCCCGCGATCAAGATCTCCTCAACCGAAACCCGTGAGTTTTGGGAGCTCCCCGTTGTTTATGAAGACGACCAGCTCTTGGCTCTAGACAAGCCCGCGGGCCTGTCGGTCAGCGGCGAGCCAGAGCAAACGGGCCGGCCGGACCTCCTGGACCTGCTTCACCAGGGCATCGCGGCCGGCAAATCGTGGGCGGTGGCTCGAAACATTTCTTTTCTGATGAACGCCCATCGACTCGAGGCCGAGGCCAGCGGCGTGCTGTTGCTGGCCAGGAACAAACCCGTTTTGAGCACGCTGCTGGATTGGTTTGGCAGCGACCGGGTCATTCTGTCTTATGTAACACTCGTTTCGGGCACGCCTGCCGAAGACCAGTTTGCGGTCGAGGCAAAACTGGCTCCGGACTCTCTCCGGCCAGGGTTGATGCGGGTAGATCCGAAATTCGGCAAGCGCGCTCGGACCTCATTCACGGTCCTGGAACGTTTCCGCGACTGGACCCTCGTGAGGTGTGTGCCATCCCCAAATCGTCCACACCAGGTCCGCGTGCACTTGAAACGGCTCGGTTTGCGCGTCGCGGGGGACCAGGCGTACGGCGGCAAACCGCTTTGGCTCTCGCGCTTGAAGCCCGGCTTTCACCTGAAGCCTAATCACACTGAAAGGCCTCTGCTCGGACAAACCTGCCTGCATGCCGAAACGCTTCGACTCGATCATCCGGTCACAGGTCAACCCCTCACCCTGGAAGCTGCGCCGCCCAAAGACCTGCGAGTTGCCCTGAAGTACCTGCGACGGTACCGTCCAACAACCTGAACCGAACGGGAGTTGCCTTGCGGCGCTTTTGGCGAGGCTTCACTTCAACGCCAACGGCGTTGCTCATACCAGCCCAGGCCGAAAGGCCTGGGAATGCCGGATCATCCGTGTTTCGCGCAGGCCATCGGCCTGCTTCATGTTGACGATTTTAAAGCAAACATTGGTGCAACCCCACGCCTCGGCGCTTGGAGGATCGTGCTTTGGCCGACCTATCCCAGGGCTGGCGCTCTGGGCTGGTATCAGTGCTGCCTTCGGCGGCAAAGCGTCGCATTCCAAGTGACGACGGGCTCCAGCCGGGCCGGCGCCTCAGCTGCCCAGCCAGGTCAGGACTGATTTTTGCACGTGCAGCCGATTTTCCGCCTGATCGAAAATCGTCTCTGCGTTGGCCTCAAAAGTTTCCTCATCGATTTCTTTGCCGCGATAAGCCGGCAGGCAATGCATCACCAACGCCCCTGGCCTGGCCAGTTGCACCAGGTGCCCGTTGATCTGATAACCGCTCAGTTGTTCAATCCGCGCCGCGGACTCGGCTTCCTTGCCCATGGAAATCCACACATCCGTGTAGAGCAGGTCGGCGCCTTGAGCGGCGGTGGCAATGTTCTCTGTCAACAGCACCCGTGCCCCGGCCCGGCGCAGCAGCGCATCGTCCGGTTGAAAAGCTTTCGGCGCGGCGATGCGCAGTTCAAAGCCCAGCTTGGCGGCCGCAAAAATCCATGAGTTCACCACGTTGCACGCGCCGTCGCCAATGAAGGCAACCACTTTGTTCGCAATTGAGCCTCGCTTTTCCTCGAAGGTGAAGATATCCGCCAGGATCTGGCAGGGATGCTCCGCGTCCGTCAAGGCGTTGATCGTCGGGATGTGGGCATACGCCGCGAATTCCTCGACATCCGCCTGGGCAAAGGTGCGAATCACCGCGCCGTGGACCATTCGGCCCAACACGCGCGCCGTGTCTTTAATGGGCTCGCCGCGGCCGATTTGGATTTCGCTGGCGGGCAGGAACACCGCTTGGCCGCCTAATTCGCGAATGCCCACTTCGAACGAGACCCGGGTTCGCGTGGATGCCTTCGAGAAAATCATCGCCCAGGTTTGCCCCGCCAGTGGCTGAAACTTGTGTGAGCCGCGTGCTTGCTTGAGCCCAATCGCGCCCGCCAGGATGCTTTTCAGCTCGGCGGGACTCATTTTCTCAATGCTTAACAAATGTTTCATCTTCGCTTCACGCTGCGACTCTCCAGGATACGAATCTATCCTGCTATTCCAGCCGCGACGGCTTCGAGCGCCGCCAGGCCCTCCTCGGCCTCGGTTTTACGCAGGTTCAACGGCGGCAGCAACCGCAGCACCTGCGCTCCGGCGGGAATAACCAGGACGCCCGCGGCGTGAAGCAGTTGCGCCAAACGCACCGCTTGGGTCCGGCTGGCTTCTCCCGGGAGGTTGGGTATTTCAGGCACCAACTCGATCCCAAGCATCAACCCCAGCCCGCGTGTGGCGCGCACCACTTGCGGGTACTTGGCGGCCAGGCGCTCCAAACCTTGCCTAAGAAATTCGCCCATCGTCCGCGCGTTGTCGCCTAGCTTTTCGCGCTCGATTACCTCCAGCACTTTTAACGCCACGGCGCAGCCTAGCGGCGAGCCGCCGTACGTGCTGCCGTGGCTGCCCGCGCCCAACAAATCTGCGTAGGACGCCCGCACCCAGAATGCCCCAATCGGGAATCCCGCCCCGAGCGATTTGGCCATCGAAATCCCGTCGGGAAGAAAGTTCTGGTGTGAGGGACCACTCGCCGGCTCTGGCTCGCGGGCATCTTCCAGTATGCGCTGGAAACTCTGAAAACGACCGGTTCGGAAGTGGCCGTCCTGAACGGCATCCATCAGGAGCAGCAGGCGTTTTTCGTCACATAACCGCCGCAGCCCCAGCAGATACTCGGGGCGCGCGGGCGATACGCCGCCTTCGCCCTGAATGCCCTCAATCAAAATGGCCGCCGTGGCCGGCGACAGCGCGTTGCGCACCGCCTCCAGATCGTTATAAGGCACTTGGCGGAATCCGGGTACCATGGGCTCAAACCCTTTTTTCACTTTCTCCTGCCCCGTCGCGGAGATACCGGCCAGCGTCCGGCCATGGAACGAATTGGCCGTGGTGATGATCTCAAAGCGCCCTTCTTCGTGGCCGAATTTGCGGGCCAGCTTGAACAGGCCCTCATTGGCCTCTCCGCCGCTGTTGCAAAAGAAGCATTTGCCCGGGCCAATGAGCGTGGTCAGCGCCTGGGCCAGCCGACCTTGCGGCTCGTGATAATAAAAATTCGAGGTGTGGACCAGACGCCGCGATTGTTCGACCAGCGCTTCCGTGATCGCCGGATGGGCATGGCCCAAGGCGCTGACCGCGATGCCGCCCCCGAGGTCCAAGTACCGTTTCCCCGTCACATCATACACATAGCTCCCGGCGCCGTGGCTCAGAACGATGTCGAAGCGGCCGTAGCTCGGCACCACGTATTGCTGGAAGAGCTTTTGCACTGCCGCCACATCGTTGCGAACCAACGGCGGTGGTGCCGGAACAATTTCTTTCATATTCGAGTGCTATTGGAACCGGGACAAAACTTTAACCCTAAACACCAGGGAGAAAAGCGAATACTCGCTCGATCGGCTTGAAGCCCCCGGCGCGCGGGCATCCTTGCCTGCAGCAACGTCCGAGCGCCGGCCGACGCGACGATTATCCATTCGCCATTGTCGGTTCGGGATCTCTGCGGACTTCGGAAGCCCGCGCGCCGGCCCCCACCGGGTGAGCGTCGGTGGACTGCGCCGCTCATTTTAACTGGCCGAGCGTCTGGACCAGCGGCGGCCATTCCGCCGCATCCTTAATCTTCACTTTGCCCCAGGTAGTGCACAGGTACCCGAGCATGCGCGAATCTTTCTGCCGCTCGGCGAAGCGTTCGAAAGCCAGGCTGGCTTCCAGCGGTTGCCAGCCCGACGGCCAGACCCGAAAGCCTTTGCCCAATAAGAATGGGACGGACGGATACTCGGCGCGTTTGTCGTAGTGCCAGTCGCACATAATGATGTCTTTGGGAACCAGGTCGACGGCACCCTGGGTGCCATTCTTTGAGGCTTCCCACTCGGAGTTGCCGGTTTTGGCAGCATCCAGCAGGCGATCGCCCCACATGAGCATTTCGATGTTGCGCTGCTTTACGATGTGAACGTGGAGGTCGTTCACCGCTTTGGCAAAAAGAACCGCTGGGTCCGTGTTGTGACAGCGCGGGCAGAATTCCGACCCGATCAGGAACACCTCATCCATCCCGACGTGGAAGGCGTCCGCGTCGAAGGCGTCGATTAACTCGTCGATGAGACTGAAGACGAAAGGATTAACTTCGGGGTTTCGTGGACACCAACTCCGGCAGTAAATGCCTTTGTTCTCTGGAAACTTTCCGGGCGTTTCGTCGAATTCGGGATGTTTGGCCAGAAGCGGCAGGGTGTGTTTGCTCCAGGATTGGTGCCCAAGGCAGTTCAGTTGCGGGATCAGCCGGATGCCCAATGCATGGGCGGCGGCGGTTAGTTCCTGAGCCTGGGCCCTGGTCACGAATCTTTCGTCGCGCACTTCGGGATGTGACTGAAACTCGAATCCGTAGTCCACCTCCGCGATGACTGCGTTGACACCGGCGGCGGCCAGTTTCGGCAGGGCCGCCTTCAGTGCGTCGGCCTGTTCGCCGTTTTGAACCATCAAGTGGACCCCGCGCCATACGGGATTGACCGCCTTCCGCTGCTTTATCCATTTGGAAGGCTGATTCCGCGCGGCCGAGCGGTCCCGGGTCTGGCATCCTGACCCCGTCCCCACCATGACGACTATCAGGCTCAGTGCCCATACCAGCGGCCGGACCTTTCGCGGCCAAAAGCGCCGGGCGCAACCTTGGCCCACGGTTTGGGATGCATTCGGTTTGCGGCTCAGGTCGTCCATGGCCAATCAATGTCAGGTTGAACGAAGCGGTTCAATCCTTTTAGCAGGCTAAGCGCAAGGGTGGGTGGACTCGGGTCCCCCTGCGCGCGATGTTTCGGCCCTTCGGGCCGAGACCGGGCATGGGCAATCTGAAGTCCGAAACTCCCGGCCAACATTCATTGACCCGGACTTCGGTTTCGGCCTTCGCTCCGGGCAAGCCCCGGCCTTTTTGTCGTTAATTTTACTGATAGACAAAAACGGCCGTGCCGTTGACAAAAGTTACAGAAACGTTCATTATTTGTTTACTAAGCCACCCTTTTCCCGGGGGCACGGCCTTGTCATGAAACGTTATGAACAAACTCGATTCGGAAACAAAGAAAACCCCTTCAGATGGGCGCTTCGCGGGCGCGGGCGCGTTTACCCTCATTGAACTGCTGGTAGTCATTGCGATCATCGCCATTTTGGCGGCCATGATCCTGCCGGCCCTCTCCCGGGCCAAGCAAAAGACCCAGGGCATCTACTGCCTCAACAACACCAAGCAAATGGCCTTGGCTTGGACCATGTATGCGGGAGACAACAGCGAGAAGCTGGTCTATAACCGGGATGGCACCGATGTTGGGTTGTCG
>DASRFK010000274.1:0-24121 GCA_035651635.1 Verrucomicrobiia bacterium
ATTAGCCATTGCAAGGACCGGCGCCAAGCCTCCATGAGCGGCTTTTACGATTTCATGTCCGCTCAGACTGGCAATAAAGCCTTCAAGCTCGTAACTGTCTCCAACCCCTCATGGTTACCTGATTACTGATTCAGCCATAAAATTCCCCGGAATATCCGGTTTGGTCCTTGACCGCGCGGCGCACTGGCCTAGCATCCGCGCGGTTTTGTTTTCATGAAAGCAGTCTTGGCATTAGAAGACGGTTCTCTGTTCCACGGTCATGGTTTCGGCGCCCGCGCTTCGGCTTGCGGCGAGGTTTGCTTCAATACTTCGATGACCGGTTACCAGGAAATTCTGACCGACCCGTCGTACAAAGGCCAAATCGTCAGCATGACCTATCCGTTGATTGGCAACTACGGTGTCAATCTGCAGGACGTGGAATCCTGGCGACCGCATGTGGCCGGATTTGTCATTCGCGAACTGTCGCCCGTAGTTAGCAACTGGCGCGCTGATTTTTCCCTGGCCGAGTATCTCGAGAAAAACGGGATCCCGGGAATTTCGGGCATCGATACTCGGGCTCTCACCAAAAAACTTCGGGTCCGAGGTGCGCTGAATGGTTTCATTTCCACGGAAGAAATCAGTGACGCCGAAGCCTTGAACCGCGCAAAAAGCTGGCCGGGACTGCTGGGCGTCGATTACGTGAAGCAAGTCACGCATCCCGAGTCTTTCCTGTGGGATGAACGAGACGAGCAAAGCGGGAGTTTCGCCCTGATGCATGGTGGCTCCGAACCCGATGCGCGCCAGGTGCGAGAGCCTCTGCCGCCGGCCGACATATCGATTGTGGCGTACGATTACGGGATGAAGTACAACATCCTGCGCCGGCTGCGCCAGCAAGGCTTCCGAGTGCGCGTTCTGCCCGCCACCACGCCCGCGGCAGAGGCGCTTCGGAGCAAGCCCGCCGGAGTGTTTCTCTCCAATGGCCCCGGAGATCCATCCGTCCTGGATTACGCCGTCCAGACCGTGCACGAACTGACTCAAACCGGCATCCCCGTATTCGGCATTTGTCTCGGCCACCAAATCCTCGGCCAGGCTTTTGGCGGCAAAACCTTCAAGCTCAAATTTGGCCATCGCGGCGCCAATCAACCGGTCAAAGATCTTGAATCCGGCAAAGTCGAGATTACCTCGCAGAACCATGGCTTTGCCGTTGACCCGAAAAGTCTGCCTTCGGAAATCACCGTCGACCGGGTTAACCTCAACGATCAAACCGTTGAAGGCATGCGTCATAAGCATAAACCTATTTTCTGTGTGCAGTACCACCCGGAAGCTTCGCCGGGACCGCACGATTCCACACCTCTGTTTGCGCAATTCCGCAAGCTGATCGAGAAACACTGAGCGGCGCGCGGGCATTCTGCCCGCAGAAACGGCCACACAGGGTAGCCGTCCGATTTTGTGTTCGCTGGATTCGGTTCGGGAATCTCTGCGGGCTGAGCAAGTCTGCGCCGGCATTTACATTTGACTTGGCACCTTCGGTTGCGATAATCGCGGTACTACGTATTTATGGCGAAACTCGTTCTCCTGAGCGCAGGCATGACTGGACGCACCCACGAGCTGAAAGCGGAGAAAACAAGCATCGGTCGGGTCGAGGATAATGCGTTTCAAATCGCCGAACCGTCGGTTTCAAGCCATCACTGCGAAGTGTTTCTGCGAGGGAACGAGGTCATCGTCAAGGATCTCAACTCGACCAATGGGACCTTCATAAACGGCGAGAAAGTCACGGAAAGCCCAGTTAAACCGGGACAGATTCTGCGCCTGGGTCAGATCGAAATGCGTCTTGAGACGGACACGCCGGCGCCGGCGTCCAAAAAGCCTCTCGACCAAACCATGGTGATGCAGCGAGGCGTCAGCCTGACGGAACTGGAGACCGGCGCGCGCCGCGGATTCGACACCAAAGGCACGGGGTTTGCCAAAAAGGACAACAAGATCAACAAAATCGTGATCACGGTTTGCGTTATCCTGGGCGCTGTGATTGTGGTCCTGCTCCTGTACGTTTTTGCCATCGCGGGAAACAAGTAGCTATTCCGCGCTGAGCCACCGCGCCACCTGCGTCGCGGCATAAGTAATTAGAATATCCGCCCCGGCGCGGCGCATGGCTAAAAGGCTCTCGAGCATCACCGCCCGCTCATCGATCCAACCGTTTGCGCCTGCGGCTTTGACCATGGAATATTCGGCGCTAACGGCGTAGGCGGCGGTTGGATAACCGAATTCGTTTTTGACCCGATAGATAATATCGAGGTAAGCCAGAGCCGGTTTGACCATGACAATATCGGCGCCCTCCTGGATATCCAGCGCCACTTCGCGCAGAGCTTCGCGGGCATTGGCCGCGTCCATCTGATAACTGCGTCGGTCCCCAAACTGCGGCGTCGATTCCGCCGCTTCGCGAAAGGGCCCGTAAAAGGCCGAGGCAAATTTGGCCGCGTACGACATGATCGGCGCATCGGCAAAGCCCTGCTTATCGAGTTGCTCGCGAATCGCCCGAACCCGGCCATCCATCATGTCGCTGGGCGCCACCATATCCGCGCCGGCTTCGACGTGGCTGGCGGCGGTGCGAGCGAGGAGTTTCAGGGTCGCGTCGTTTTGAATGATCGCGCCGCCGGCTTGCCGCTGGACTACGCCGCAATGGCCGTGCGCCATATATTCGCACAGGCAAACGTCCGTGATGACGAGCAGTTCAGGCAATTCCCGCTTCAACGCCCGAACGGCTTGCTGGATGATTCCTTTGGCGGCATAAGCTCCTGACGCCCGCGCATCCTTCACATCCGGAATGCCAAACAGCAGGACGCCCGGCACACCTGCTTGGTGCGCCTGGGTAGCCTCCTTGAGCAGCTCGTCAATGGACAACTGGAACACTCCGGGCATGGCATTGATCGGGCGGCGCGTGCGCCGGCCGGACCGGACGAAGAGCGGTAAAACCAATTGGCTGGCGCTCAACTGGGTTTCCCGCACCAAACGCCGCAAAACTGCGGATTGACGCAAACGCCGGGGGCGGTACTGAGGGAATTGTGCGACTGGGTGCACACTCATTCGAGGAGTGTACGGACTGGTCTCCGGGTGCAAAGCTCAAAGTGGGATGCGTGGGATGCGTTGCCTGGCTCAAAGCCGCCCGCGCAGCCGCCTCTCAGGCTCTGCGGAAAAACCGCTCCTGCCCTGGTGCATTTTTCTTTATTTTATTTGCGCTTTCCCTGAGTTGACGGATTAAGAAAGTATGCTAGTTTCAGCTTGTTGTATGAGCGCAAGAAAAGCTGAGATTTCGAGTTCCTTTCATCACGTCACGGTTGAAGCCCGGCAAACCCGGCTTTCACTTTCTCCCGATTCAGTAATTATTCACAAGAACGGGATAGAGTTCCGCAGCACCACACCCTTCTCTCCGTGGGCGGAAATGACCTTGACCCTCCAATCGCCGCGAGAAACAGGCAAGGTCCATTGCACTGGCGTGGTCATCGCCTGCACCGGCAGCAAGCATACCGGTTATCACGTTTCAATGGTCTTCACCGGCTTGTCAAAGCAGGCCGAGGCACGGTTAAGCGCGATGGCCATCTCGCCGCTCAGCTAGTTTATCGGTCTCCTGATATTCGTCCGCCCGGCTTTGGCGATCCGATAATTTAATCGGTGGCGGCGCTCGTGCCGGGCGCTTTGCCGTCTCAGCGCGTTTCTCTTTTGTTCCGCCTGGCCCTCTGTTATTCTGGCGCCATGGAACTCTTTCATCGTATTTTGAAAACCGCTGTCGAAGGCGGTGCTTCAGACGCCCATCTCAAAATCGGGACGCCGGTCATCTACCGCATTAATCGTCAATTGGTGGCCATCGATTGCCCCTATCCGACCCTGGAATGGATGAATAAAATTGTCGATGCCATCACCCCGGCGCATCTCAAAAAGCGTCTCGAGCAAGAGCGCGAGATTGATTTTTCCTATTTTGTGCCGAGCATCGGCCGCTTCCGCACCAACCTGTTTCAACAACGCGGGCAGTGGTGCCTGGCGATGCGTTACGTCAAAACGGTAGTGCCGAGCTTCGAGGAATTGGGGCTGCTGGAACAGATTCGTTCGATCGCCGAATCGCCCCGCGGGATTGTGCTGGTCGCCGGGTCGACCGGCTGCGGCAAAAGCACCACCCTGGCGGCGATGATCGAGCACATTAACGCGAATTTCAAAAAACACATTATCACTCTGGAAGACCCGATCGAGTACGTCTTTGAAGATAATCAATGCGTGGTCGAGCAGCGCGAAGTCGGGCTCGACACACTTTCCTTTCACCACGCTCTGAAGCACGTGCTGCGCCAGGACCCGGACATTATCATGATCGGCGAGATGCGCGACTCGATCAGTTTCACTGCCTCGATGAGCGCCGCCGATACCGGCCATCTGGTGCTCTCGACCTTACACACCACCAACGCGGCGCAGTCCGTGAGCCGCATCCTGGATTTCTTCAAAGCCGATGAACGGGAACAGATTCGGCGTCAGCTGGCCGGCACACTCCAGGCCGTGGTCTGCCAACGCATGGTCGCCACGGTTGCCGGCGGCATGACTCCGGCCCTCGAAGTCATGATCAATACTCCCACCGTGAAAAAGCTTATCGAAGAAAACCGCCTCGACAAATTGCCTGCCGCCATCGAAACGGGCGTCGACGATGGGATGGTCAATTTTAACCAGGCCCTCTTCAATCTGGTAAAACAAGGCAAAGTCAGCGAGAAGGAAGCGCTCGGCAAGGCAACCAATCCGCAGGCGCTCGAGATGAATTTCAAGGGCATCTTCCTCGACGAAGGCCGACGCATTCTGAGTTAGGCAGAGACGGTTGCGTAAGTCCCGAAGGCCGCCGGAGCTTGGATTCAGTCCACCGCGTTCCTACTTCGGCGCGATGTACAACTCGCTGCCGTCAAGTTTCTGCACTACCATATCGACTGTGCGCTCGATGGCGCCCTGGTTTTCGCCGACAACCGCCAGCGCATTTTGGCCGAGCTGTTGCCGCCTCGGCTCGTCGGCGAGCAAATCTCCCAGCGCTTTCTCCAGCTCCGCGGCATCGCGCACCTGGATTGCGCCATCGCGGGCCAGAAAGCTGCGCGCGACCTCAGCAAAATTTTGCATGTTTGGGCCGAAGACCATCGCCTTGCCCAGGGCGCCCGGTTCAATCGGATTTTGGCCACCGTGCGCGGTGATGCTTTTGCCAATGAAGATGACGCTCGCTGGCAGATAGAAATGCTTTAGCTCTCCGGTCGTGTTGACCAGCAGGCATTGCACCTCATTGGGTTGATATTCCGTTGAGCGGGTTAGTTCGGTACGATACACAAACTTCACCCCGCGCGATTGCAGGTCCCGGGCGACTTCCCGGCTGCGTTCGAAATGGCGCGGAACCAGGATCAAGAACAGATCTTCAAAGCGCTTGCGCAAACGCAGGAAGATGTCCGCCAGCAACGCTTCCTCTCCGGGATGCGTGCTGCCGGCCACGAGGATTCTTGCGTTCGGTCCCACCCGGAGCTGGCGCAGCATTCCCGGCACATCCACCGCCCGCCGCTCATCCAGTTTCGCCGCATCGAACTTCAGGCTTCCGACGACGTGGACGGCCTCGGGCCGGCAGCCCAACTCCCGCAGCTTCGCCGCGTCGGCTTCGTTCTGAGCTCCGACTCCCGCAAAGTCATGAAAAAAGCGACGGAACAGGAACCCAAAGCGTTTGTATCGCGGATAGGATCGTTCGGATAACCGGGCATTAACCAGGAACAACGGGATGCCCATGTCCCCGGCTTTCCAGAGAAAGTTCGGCCAAATCTCCGCCTCGACCAGGATGATGGCCTCCGGGCGAACCGTGTTTAACGAGTGCGAAACGCAGCGCCGGTAATCGATCGGATAATAGATACGGCTGATATGGCTGGGCAGGCGTCGCTCAAGCTCTTCCATACCCGTCGTGGTCGTGGTGGACACGATGATTTTGATGTTGGGCAGGCGCGGTTCCAAGGCGCGGATGAGTTGGGTGCAGACGCCTACCTCGCCGACGCTCACCGCATGGATCCATAACCTCTGGCGATTCGTAATGGCTTGTTTGAATTTCGAGTCGAACCGCCCCAAGCGCTGTGCGAAGCCGCGCTGCCAATTCCCGCGCCGCTGCATCCGCAAAAAGTAATAGGGAGAGGCCAGGATGAAAAAGACGCTGAATAGAATGTTGTACAGGAAACGCATCTCGCGCGATTCTCCACACTTGTCGGCGCGCATCTTGGAAAATTGCGGGACATTGCGCAATGCTTTTGGGGCGAGTTTTCGCCCGGCGAGGGAGGGAGACTTTTATTTTCAATTCTTGGTTTTCAATTCTTAATAGCTGAGCCAGCGTTGGAAAGCCACCCCGGCCCTCTCCTCCTCGGAGATCCTCGAGGAGGGAGAGGGAGACGCCACGGTTCAGGGTCTACCGAGACGCCGCTACTCCTGTGAGGAGGGCTCGGATGTTTTCCAGGAGCTTCTGGGTGGTAAAGGGTTTGGGCAGGTACGGAATGGCGGCATCGCCGATGCGGCTTTTTATGAGGTCGGGGTGCATCAAACCGCTGATCGCGATCACTTTGAGGTCGGCGCGGCGTTGGCGAAGTTCGCGAATGGCCGTTGGGCCGTCCATGACCGGCATCATCATGTCCATGAGGACGACCTGGACTTTCTCCTGGCACTGGGCAAAGAGAGCCAGGGCGTCGGCGCCGTGTGAGGCGGTAACGACTTTATAGCCGTAATGGGTAAGAAGGCCGCGCGTGAGGTCGAGGATGGCCGGTTCGTCATCGACGACCATGACGGTTTCGCCTTTGCCCCAAAGCTCGGGCGCGAGCTCGGAGCTGGCCACTGCCACGCTGGATGACTCAGCGGCGGGCAAATAAACATTGAAGGCGGTGCCTTTGCCGACCTCGGTTTGGAGATCGAGAAAGCCGCCGTGGCTTTTGATAATGCTGATAACCGTGGAGAGACCAAGGCCGGTGCCTTTGCCAATCTCTTTGGTGGTAAAAAACGGTTCGAAGATCTTGTCGATGATCTCCGCGGGAATACCCGTGCCGGTGTCGGCGACACTGAGGAGAACGTAATCGATCGGTTTGGCACCAACGAATCTGGCGGCGTCACTCTGCGAGAAGAGCACATCTTTGATCGTCACCAGAATCTTGCCGCCATTGGGCATAGCGTCGCGGGCGTTGACGCACAGGTTCAAAAGAATCTGATGGAGCTGCGTGGCGTCGCCCAAAATGGGTTTTACCTTCTCGGCATAGACCTGAAAATCGATATCTTTGGGGAAAGTCTCTTTAACGATCTTCTGCATCTCGCGGATGAGGTGGGTAATCTGGACCGGCGCGCGGTCGCCTTCGACCCCGCGGGCGAAGCTAAGCACTTGTTTGACCATGTCGGACCCGCGTTTGGCGCTGTTGGCCATAGTGGCGAGCATGGTCTTGCTGGAATCGTCCTGGGCTTTGTTTTTCAGCAACTCCACGCCCATGATGATCGGAGCCAGAACGTTGTTGAGGTCATGGGCGATGCCGCCGGCGAGCGTGCCGATGCTTTCCATGCGTTGGGTTCTCAGGAATTGGGCCTCGAGCTGTTTCTGCTCGGTAATATCAGTGTTAATCACCAGGAGCGATTGGGGCGCCCCGGCGGCGTCACGGACCAGCGTCCAGCGGCTCTGGACGATGAGTTTGCGCCCGGCGCGCGAGGATTGCTTGAGTTCGCCGGCCCATTCCCCTTTGGCGAGCGTGATTTGGCAATACTCGAGGAGTTTGTCCTTTTCCATGGCGGAAACGGCGCTGCGCAAGTCCTGTTGCCTGGCCTCGGCGGCGGTCCAGCCGTAAAGCTCCTCGGCGCTTTTGTTCCAATAATGCACGCGCCAGTTCAGGTCGTGCACAATGATGGCGTCGCGGGCTTTGTCCAAGAGCGCGGCCTGCTCGCGGATGCGTTCGACGGCGCGGCGGCGGGCGGCTTCGAGTTTGCGCCGCTGAGCCATCCACTCCAGCGAGCGCGTGACCACCGAATAGAGCAAGGCGCTGGGGATTTGCACCGCCACAATGAGCAACCAGGGAAACCACACGTGCTCGGCAGCGAATAGAGTTTGCGCAATCAAAACGACACCCAAGGCGCCGGCGAGGGAAACCACCGTGGCGATCAGGGGCCGAAAGCGCAGCAATCCGAACCCGAAGACCAAGCCGGCCAGAGCCAGGACGAGAGTTTCGATTGCCGTTGGAGGCCGGGTGAGCCAGTCGTTGCGCATCAGGTTGAGGAACTGCGTGGCATGGACCTCGACCATCGGCATGAAGATGAATTCCTTGTTGGGAGCTGGGTAAGGATTGCGCAATTCATCACGTTTCTCGATAAAACTGCTGGTCATGGGCCGAGCACCAACGAAAACGACTTTGCCACGGAAAAAGCCGGGCGCGACGCCATCGGCAGAAAGCGCCTGTTTGTAGCTGACGAACGGGATGGTCTCCGGCGGCCCATAGTAATAGACCCAGCGCCTGGCTTGCGTCGCCCGCGGACCGCGCACCGATCTGACCCCGGCAAGTTCCGCCGCCGCCCAGCTCAAACTTGGGGGAGCGTCGGGGACATCGGCCAGTTGGTGAAAATGCTGTCGGACGAGGAAATCGCTGTCGGGCTGCAGCACCACCAAACCGATGCGGTTGGCGGCTTTGGCAAAGGGTGCGTAGACCTGCGTGATGGTTTTAAAGGAAATCGAATTGAGGGCCTCCCCGGGGGCGTAATCGGCGCCCAGCACCACCCGGCCATTGGCCTTTAGTGCCCGGGCGAACTCCTGGTCGGCCTTGGGATCCGGTCCCGGATCGCTGAACACAATATCCATGACCACGGCTTTGGCGCCGTCGGCACGCAAACGGTCGAGCAGCCGGGCGTGGAGTCGGCGGTCCATGGGGGCGTTGAGTGGTTGACCGAGCTCTTTCAACGAATCCTCATCGATGTACACGATCACGACCTTGGAACCGTTGAGATCGGGTTGGGCGAAGCGGGTCAGGCCGAAGGACCAGTCATAACTGGCCCGGGTCAAAGCGCGGGAGAGGCGCGAGTCGAATGCGAGCAGCAGGAAGCCGATGATGAAAATTGCCAGACTGCAAGTGAGCGCCGCGCGCATAAACCGCCGCAGCGTGCGGTGGAGCTTCACGTGCCGGTCCTCAGGCTGGCTGGTGGAAACTCTATCATATCAGAAGTTCAACTTCAGGCCGGCGAATAGGGTCCGCGACCGCGGCTGGTCGGAATAGAGGTTGAGCGGATTGAGTTTGTAATCCTGGTTGCCAATGTTGAGCAAGCCAAGTTGGACCTGGGCTCTTCGCTGTGGGAAGCGATAACCGACGAAGAGGTTGACCTGCCAGACATCGTCACCGGGCATGGCAGTCGAGTAGCCATGGTTGGATTGGCCGGACCAAACGGACTCGGCTCTAGCGAAAAAGCCGCAGGGATGATTGAAAATAGCGTAGAGCCGCAATTGCTGAAGCACGGCGTTGACCTCCCGATTAGCGGTTGGGCTGAAGCTGCCGCTGACGGCGTCGGGCACATCGGGGATGTCATCTTCCAGGTTGGCGCGGCTGACCCGGTAAGTGGCTCCGACGGCCCACTCTTTGGCCAGGAGTTGGTTCACCACCGCGGTCAGAGATTTCTCCTCGTAGTTCAGGGTCTGGCGGACTCCGGATGGAACATCGATGACCAGGGGACCAAAGGCGTCGAGCGTTCCGATCGTGCGTGACCCGTGAGATTTTAAGAGCTCGCCGACAATTGTGACATAGGTGTGCGTGGCGAAGCTCTGGTCCAGCGCCAGCCCGAAGGTTTCGAAGCGGGAGCCGGGAACCAGTCCCGCGACCGATTCCGGTACGATGCTGCGAAAGGCCTGGTTGAACCCGGCGACCTGAGTGGGTTCCAGCCGCACGCTGGTGTCGTAAAAAACTCCGCCCAACGAGCGGGTATAATCCCCGCGCAGGGTGGTATGCGCGAAAGGGGTCCAGCGTATGCCCGCTTTAGGCGACACCCGGTCGGTATGAGTTTCGTTCGAAGAAACGGGAGGAATCTCGTTATTTAATGGGTATTCCAGGTGGTCATAGCTAAGACCCGCCGTCAGTTGCAGCGGCTCGAGGATTTGCCACGAGTAGTAACCGTAGGCGCTGACCCGGTTCAGGCTGAGCTCGTTGGTCTGGCCAACCGGCCGGAGCCGGTCCAGGGAAGAATCCGTATCGATATCACCGGTCTGGTACCGCGCGCCCAGCACGAGCGCGTGAGAATCGGTTTGAAAGATTTGTTGCACCTCGGCGGAGTATGCGGTGAGATCGCTTTGATAGGCGAGTTGGGCGGGCCGTTGGCTTACCGAGATGATCTGGTCCGTGGACGCGTCGCGAGTTGTAATCAAAGCCAGGGTAGCCGGGTCGGCGAGAGTGAAAGTGTCCTGCAGGCGCCCAACCAGGACCAGTGTGTGAATTCCCGGGGCCCATTCGCGGTGATAGCCCAGAAACAAGTTGGGTTCCTGGGTTTCGGTGATGCGCACGGTCCGGCTGGCGGCGGCCTGATCGTAATACTGCAAAACATCACCGGAATGATAATCCGACGCGTTGACCTCGAAAAAGAGGGAATCGTGTGAGGTCAGTTCCTGCTTGAGTTCGAGGGAGAGGTTGCCGTCGCGCACGTCGTTATTGGGGCGCTCACCGGGATCTGAACGGTAGTACTGATCAAAAGCAAAAGAGGTTTTGCCCACCGTACCAAACTCGGAGGCGTCTTCGAGCCAGGCGCCGCGGCTGAGATATTCGGTGTCGCTGTACAGTCCAAGGCGATTGCTGCCAAAGAGGCGCGAGTACTCCTGCTGCGAGACATTTTGCGAGAGAGGAATGGCGCCCACGGGAGCTAGCAGGTCCGCCATGAGCAACTCGCTGAGCCAGGGGGTCTCGTACCGGAGATTGGTTTTGCGAGGATCGCGCAGGCTGTCGTAGCTGTCCGCCAGGAACAGGTGGGCGGAGTAATTGCCATAGTCCAGATCGACCGCGCGCGCGGCTTCGCGCACGCTGACCTCGGACATGCCCGCGTCTTGATATATTTTGGCGAGATTAGCTCCGCGGACTGCCAGATCCTGGTCGAGGAGAAAACGGGAGCGGTACACATCGCGGTTATCGTTGAGTTCTTTGGATTTCTCGAGTTCGGCGATGGCGGTGTTTTGCTGGTTGTAAGCTTGTTTTAATAGGGCCGCGTATAACCAGGGAGTCGGGTCGCCGGGATCCAGGCGTTTGGCCAGACGCAGTTCCTTTTCGGCCAGCGCCGGCCGATGGGTTTCGACCCAGGCCTTGCCGAGGTAGCTTCGGAGATCGCTGCGATTGGGTTCGAGCGTCGCGGCGACCTGAAGGTACTGGCGCCCCGTTTCACGGTCGCCCTGCTGGATCCGGCACAAACCGCGGCCGAGCCACGCATTGGCCAGCGCTCCGTCAAGGACAATGGCGCGCTCGAAAAGCGATTGGGCCACCGTGATTCGGTTTCGCGCGGTCTCGAGAAAGCCTGCCAGCGCCATGGCCTGCGCGTTTCGGGGCGAAAGCGCCAGGCCGCGTTGGAGCGCTTCCTTTGCCTGGTCGTTTCGGCCATGACTGAACTCAAGCTCGGCCACGCGCACCCAGCCGAAGCCGAAATTGGAGGAGATCGCCACGGACCTTTTCGCGGCTGACAGGGCGTCCTCGAGCCTGGACTGCGATTGCAAGTAATAGGATTCGGCGAGCCATTCGGAAGCATTCGCCGGGGCGACGTTCCCCGGCAAGGTCTCTTGTTTCACGGACGCGATCAAGGTGCGCAGGGCCCGCGCGAAAGAGGACGGCGCGGAAACGGCGCTCAACTCCGATTCGGTTTGATCGACCTGTCCCACCGCCAGAAGCAGCGCGGCGTGATAAACCCGCTCGGAATCCGACGCCGGCGTATAGCCGTTGGGGAACTGGCTCAAAGCAGTCAGGAGGTCTCCCCCCTGGTAAGCCGCGAGGGACTCGCGCAGGCTGGTCGGAGCATTCGCAGCCAGGCCGAGCTCGGACAAATCGAGGACGGCCGGGTAATAGAGACTCCATTGGATATGGTTGATGGCATGGAGCACCGCCGTCTTTTGCGGCGCCTGGTTGGGTTCAACGGTCCCCTGTTCGCCGCTGCGCAGGACCACCTGGCCAAAGGCGTTGTCGAGGGCTACTTCACCATCGAGAAGGACCACCGTCGTCTTGCCGCCGGGGATCGCTTCGAGGTTGAACTCCGTTCCGCGAATCGCGCCTGAGATCAGCGGCGTGCGGAAGCGCACGCTGGCAGGCCGGGAACGATTGAAGAGATACGCCGAACCCGATGTAAGGTCCAGCAGCGAGCCCTGCCCACCCGCTTGCGGAAGCACTTCGAGAACTGTTTTTTCATTCACTCGCAGCACGCTGAGATCGGAGAGTTGAACGGCGGCCCGGCTTTGGGGTCCCGTGCGCAGTTTGTCCCCAAAGGCCAGGTACAGATTCGTGCTCGCCGCGAACCATTGCGCGCTGCCTGACTTAGCCACTTCGACGGTGCCTTCCGTGATTAGGACGGTACCGGCGGGCGTGACGTTCTGCGAATCCGCCCGGGCTGGCGGCAGCAAAGAGCAGCCCGCAAGCAGGAGCAGAATCCGCAAAGGTGTGCAACGCATAAGATAATCTTGCGATGCTGCTGGGAGCAAGAGCACTGCCACTGGGGCTTCGTTAGCATAGTTGCGATAGTTCGGGAGATGGCACCGCTTGTTAGCCTGTTCCTTTTTTGTTCTCAACTTAGCAATAAAGAGCGCGATCTAAGCCCCCGTTTGGCCAGCCGCTCGCTTAGCAATGCCCCATTTCGGGGCGAAAGTGTCCCAATTCAAGACGGCCGCCCGGTGTCCTGTTTTAAGACTGAGAAAAGCTATGTTTGGCCCGTCTGCTGCTTTGAAAGGGTCGGTTGAAAGATTGCAACAACAATTGGATCCGCATGGCGGTTCGCTCGTCGTTTGCTATCGACAGCCCGAACTCAATACCCGGACAGATTTGCGCGGAGCGGGATGAACGGCATTAGACTCAAAACTTTGCGGGTAGCGCTCGTGGCCGGGTTCTGCTTCTTGGCTTTAGTCGCGCGGGCCGACACGTCCGTGGATCTGGAGGTCGGGATGACGGCGGCGACCAATGCGGTGCTGCTGGGGGAACAATTCTCTTTTTCTATAACAGTATCTAATGCGTCTGCCAACACTGCCACCGGCGTCGTGCTGAGCGATCAACTGCCGGCGGGGTGGCAATACCTCTATTCGGAAGCCGGGCAGGGCACGGTGGATGCCGTCGGGAGTTCGATCACTTTCAGCCTTGGCACGATTCCCTCGGGCAGCGTGGTGACAGCAAGGGTTTTTGTGATGCCGCAAAGCCCCGGCGCATTGGTGAACACGGCCGTGGTGAATGCCGACCAGCCAAACACCGGCACCACCTCGCCGGTGACGCTGCCCATCAACGTTTTCATGGCATCACCGCCGCTCATCACTAAGCAGCCGCAAAGTCAGCTCCTGAGCCTGGGCGGGATCTTGAATCTTGCGGTCGAAGTGCTGTCCGCACCCGGGACACGATACCAGTGGAGGTTGAATGGAGCGAATATTCCGGGCGCCACCAACGCGACCTACTCCATCCTGGGCCTATTGGCGAAGGATGCTGGTTTGTACACCGCCGTGGTCTCGAGTCAGCTTGGCGCGGCCGAGAGCCAGCCGGCGCTGATCACACTGACGGGGCTGCTGCAGCTTGGAGCGAGCGACAATTTTGCCAATCGCGGGCCGGTGCTCAATCTGCTAAACCTGATGAGCTATAGCAACGTGGGCGCCACCAGCGAGCCTGGCGAACCGTTGCATGCGGGGGTGCCCGGCGGCCATTCCGTTTGGTTCACCTGGACTCCCTTGCTGAGCGGAGTAGCGACCATCACCACGGCCGGCAGCAGCTTCGATACGCTGCTGGCAGTCTACACGGGCAGCAGCCTGACGAATCTAACGGAAGTGGCCAGCGACGACGACAGCGGCGGCTATTACACCAGCAAAGTAGTCTTCAACGCGGTGGCCGGGACCCAATACTCGATCGTGGTTGACGGCGCTTATGGCGCGCAAGGGAACATCATTTTGAACTCGTCCCTTCAGTTGCTGGCGCCTCCCGTGCCGCACATCAGCTCCGGCCCGACGGACCAAATCACTGGTCTCGGTGACACGGCCTTATTCTCCGTGACAGCGTCCGGCAAGAACTTGAGCTATCAATGGCTGTTCAATGATGCGGCGATCACCGGCGCGACAGGCGCCAGCTTGCAAATCACGAACGTGGATTTATCGCAGGTCGGGATCTACCGGGTCCGAGTCAGCTCGGGCAGTCAGTCAGTGCTTTCGGCTCCCGCCAGCCTGCAGATTGGGGTGGTCGATGGGCAGGCGAACGCCGGGAGCGGGGCGCGGGACAAATTCCAGGCAGAGGCCGATGCGGTGACGGAGGCTTCGGCGCAATTCAAGGCGCGCTTAAAAATGAGCCGGACCGGCGGAACGATCCACAAGGAAAGCTCCGGTCCGTCGCGGGGCTACACGGGAATGCAGGTCTTCAGCACGTATGGCAGCGCCACCCAGAACGGGGAGCCGAACAATTGTAGCAACCCGGGCGGTTCATCCGCGTGGGCTTCGCTGCAGCCTGCCGCGAATGGTGCTTTAACTTTGAATACCCGCGGCAGCAACTTCAAAACGATCCTTGGCGTGTACACCGGCAATGGTGCGGATTTTTCCAGCCTGGTTCCGGTGGCGTGTGATGTCGGAACGGACACGAATGGGAACAATGGTCAGGTGAGCTTCGCCGCCACGGCCAACACGACGTATTATATTTCAGTCGATGGGGTGGACGGCGCCTATGGAACAGTCGTGCTGAACTGGGCTCTGGCTGTTCCTCCGGCGATTACGTCACAGACGCCGAGCCAGACTCTCCCGGTAGGAGCTTCGGTGACCCTCAGTGTGACCACGAGCGGCTACCCGGCTCCGAGTTGCCAATGGTCTTATAACGGCTCACCGCTTCCGGGTGCCACCAATTGGAGTTTGAAAATCATGAACTTCCAAGCAGCGGCGCAAGGGAGCTACCAAATGCTGGCCCGCAATACCTGCGGCACGGCGGCGACGACCCCGGCCACGCTGGTTCTTTACTCCGGGCTCCAGTTGGATTCAACGGTGATGGACTACACTAATGGCGTATTTCAATTCCAGCTGGTCGGCGCTCCCAACTCCAATTATGTGATCGAGGCTTCGCAGGATCTCGTTCATTGGGTGCCGGTGGCGACCAACACCCCCAGCACGGGCCTTTGGCGCTTTGCCGATCCACAGTCAGCCAGCCTGGCTTGCCGGTTTTACCGCGCGTTGCCGCAGTAAATATCGACACGAATTTCACGAATCAGCTGCTCGAATAACTCCAGTTGTTTGAGAGCGTGTTTAAAAAAACCGGCCAGGCCGTGGGCGCCTGGGTTTGGAGTCCCGCCTTTAGGCGGTTCGGCGCCGTGCCCCCTAAAGGCAGGACTCCTAACCAAATTGTAAAACAAGCTCTGAGAGACACTACACCATGGCAACGCGCACGTGACTTGGCGGAGTCGGCTTCATACACTCCTCCTCATTCCGATGGGAATTCAGCTCGAAGCGGACGCAGGCACTACCTCCTCGCGAGGTTGCGCCAAAGGCCAGCGGATTTTCGTGCTCGTGTTACTGGCGATCCTCTTCCTTACTTCGGGCTTTATCACTTTCGTTATGTGGCATCAGCCGCATCGCCGCGCGATGCTGTTCATGGCTTGGGGTTTAATCTGGCTGTGGATCATTGGGTGCGGCCTGGCTATGTGTCGCTGGAGAGATAGCCTCTGCCACATGGCGGCCAAGGTGCCGCTGTCCTGGCCGGTCAAGTTCGTCGCCGGCTGCATCCTGCTGGCCATGCTGGAGGAGGCGGTGACCACCTCGATGACAAACTGCGCTCCTCTGTTCGGTGTGAAAGTCGGCCAAGCTTACATCACGGCTTCTGCCAATTATTTCGACGTGATCTTCCGGCACAGTGTGGTGGTTTTTGTGCCGATGTTCATTGGCTGGGCGGTGCTGCTGAAGTACTGGCGGTTTTCACCGTTTGAAGTCTTTGTCCTGTGGGGCATCACCGGCACGTTTCTGGAGTTCAGTTACTCCGGGTATCAAGGAGTCCCCAATTTTCCGTTTTGGATTCTGGTTTATGGTCCGATGGTTTGGCTGCCCGCGCATTTCCCGGCCCCGGCTCGTCCTGCGAGGCCTCCGAAGTGGTGGGCATATCCCCTGGCGGTTATTCTTCCCCCACTATTCCTGCCGTTGGATGTAGTGCTCGCGCCCTGGCTTTGGCTCGGCGGCAAACACCCGGATATTCATTTCCCGCCTATTTCCGGTTGAGAAAGGCCGCTTCAGGCCTTGGGCAGCAGTGGAGGGACGCCCCCTGGTGTCGCGCGATGCCGGCGCAGCTTTCGAACTTGCGCCAGTGCGACAACTGAAAACACCAGCGCTGACAGCGCAATGCACAACGTGGCCAAGGCGAGGATTTTGCCGGATTGCAAACCGGGCCGCGAAGTTGAACGTGCTGCCATGTTGTCCACCATCGCTGCTGCCTGCGGATTCGCTCCCGGCATCTCTGCATCCGGCGACGGAAGTTTAATATTGAAAGCTACGGGGAATTGTTCTTCCAGCCAAAGGCGATACGGCCGGCCGTTCAGGTGGTAATCCACGATGAGGTTCTTTACCCGGCCCGGCGACGGGTCCCCGCCGATCTCGGTAAACGGCTGGGCAATCTGGAACGACACCGCGTCGTTTTCTATCTGATCTCGCAGTAACTGGGTTATGTCCTGCCAGGTATCTTTCGAGCCAATCACAGCTTTATCGATTTCAAGGGGGTCCTTTGCCTGGACAGTGACAGCGAAGGCTGCCAGCAGTAGAGTCAGCCCGAGCAAGTAGGTCGTCTGAGCTGCGGTTTTCAATTTGCCATTTCCGGCGGCACATTGGCCATGCTGGTTTGACAGAGCCGGGGGCAGGGTCTCACGCCCGGGTGGAATTGCCGGATAATCACCCCGTCTCTCGCAAGCATCGGCGTTATTGGGCCAAAATGAGTCTTGCCAAGTGTCGGCTGGGAAGGGATATTGAAGTTGGTTGACGGCGTGGGACCTCAAATTCTTCTTATGAATAAGCCTCGTTTCTCATCCGGCGTCAGGCGCGGGTTTACCCTCATCGAACTCCTCGTCGTGATTGCGATTATCGCGATTTTGGCGGCCATGATCCTGCCTGCCTTGAGCAAAGCCAAAGTGCGCGCCCAAGGCACCGGTTGCATGAATAACTCAAAGCAATTGATGATGGCGTGGCGCATGTATGCTGAAGACAACCATGATTCCATCCCGTTTGCTTACGCTACGGCCGCCGCGGCCGTTCCCTTCTCCTGGGTGCCCTCCGGACCACCATTGGATCGGGATCCACCCAACCCGAAAACGCAGGGCAATTGGGACTACGATAACACGATTCGCAAAAGCCCGATGTGGCCCTATTGCGGCAACTCGGTCGGAATCTGGCACTGCCCCGGCGATACCAGTTACGGGCAGACACCGGCCGGTTTACGGGTTCCGGGAGTTCGCAGTTACTCGATGAATAACTGGGTCGGAGGCAATGGTGACACGCCGCCGCTCTACAAGGGCTACTGGGGAGCCGGCGCAAATTGGGTCGTGTTCAGGAGCCTCTCAGGCATGCTCAAGCCCGGACCGGCCATGACTTTTGTTCTGCTGGATGAAAGACAGGACAGCATCAACGACGGGTATTTCGTGACTGAGATGGATGGCTACCCGGATATCAGCATGACAAAAATTGTCGATTACCCGGGCGCTTATCACAATAACGCGGCTGGATTTGCTTTTGCCGACGGCCACTCTGAAATCCATCGGTGGCGGGATCCGCGAACTATTCCGCCTCTGAGGTCGGTCTTGCAACTTAATGTTTCCAGTCCCAACAACCCCGACGCCTTTTGGATGCAAGACCACTCGACGCGTCAGTGAGGACAGCCGCGGTGGCGGTGTGAAATGTTGTCGCGTGTCACCGGGGCAACGGCAAGCTGCTGGCGGGCGCGCTTTCGGCCGAAGTTCGAAACTCGAAACTCGAAATCCGAAGGAAGCCCGAAATCCGAAACCCGAAAGAAGACCCGCGCCAAACTTTAGATTCGGCTTTCGGCCTTCGGATTTCTTTCGGATTTCGAGCTTCGACCTTCGGATTTGGAAAGAGGCACCTTTCCCAACCAACCTACGAACCTACGCCGCGGCCGTGGCAACCTGGCCCGTTGCCGCACGCGAAGCTTCGAGGTCGTGCTTGCGCTGACGCAGGCTCTTGAAAAACTCGTAACCTTCGCGGCAGCGCCGCACGAACACGTCCTTGTCTTCGAGCATCGTTTTGATGATGCGCAGAATCGGTTTGGGCCGCAGATAATAAGTGCGATAAAAGCGGTCGACCTCTTCGAAGATAGCGTCTTTGTTCAAGCCAGGATATTCGAGCGCGCTTTGCTGAAACCCATCGGTCTCGACGAGATCGGTTTTGTCCTTTTTGACAAACCAGCCATTTTGGCGGGCCATTTCGAAAAGCTCGGTTCCCGGATAGGGGGCGGCGAGGCTGACCTGCAAGCTGAAGACGTCCAGTTCCTGAGCAAAACGAATCGTGTTTTCGATCGTCTCACGGGTCTCGACGGGCAGCCCTAAAATGAAAGTGCCGTGGATCACGATTCCGGCTTTGTGACAAGACTTGGTGAAGGCGCGCATCTCCTCCATCGTGACGCCTTTCTTGATATTCTTGAGGATCTGTTCGTTGCCGCTCTCATAGCCCACCAGGAACAACCGCAGCCCGGAATCCTTGAACGATTTGACCGTGTCGTAATCGAGGTTTGCCCGGCTGTTGCAGGACCAGGTTAAGCCCAGTGGAGCGAGCTTTTTGGCGATCTCGCGGGCACGCGGCAGGTTGGCCGTGAAGGTGTCGTCATCGAAGAAGAACTCTTTGACCTGCGGGAACAGGCGCTTCATGTAAGCCATTTCGTCGGCCACATTCTGCGGCGAACGCACGCGGTACTTGTGCCCGCCAATCGTCTGCGGCCACAAACAGAACGTGCACTGGGCCGGACAGCCGCGTCCAGTATAAAGGCTCACGTAGGGATGAAGCAGGTACCCGATGAAATACTTCTCAATCTGCAGGTCGCGCTTGTACACGTCCGCCACCCAGGGCAGCGTGTCCATGTTGGCAATCATCTCCCGCTCCGGATTGTGCCTGATCTTGCCCTCTTTGTCCCGATAAGACAGGCCGGCGATGGTTTCCAGCGGCCGGTCTTCAGCGACTTCCTTGCACGTGTAATCGAATTCCTTGCGGCCGACCCAATCGATCGCCGGCGAGGCCTTCAGCGTCTCAGTCGGCAACACCGCGGCGTGCGCCCCCACAAAGCCGATCTTTGTCTCCGGCCGGTTTTGTTTGATCGCCTCGGCCACCTTGCTGTCGTTCTTCAATGAAGGCGTCGAGGTATGGATAATCACATGCTCATATTTCCGCGCTTCCTCGAGGCACTGCTTGATATCGATATTGTGAGGCGGGCAATCGAGCAGCTTTGCGCCGGGAACCAAAGCGGCCGGCTGCGCCAGCCAGGTTGGATACCAGAAGCTGGTCACCTCGCGCCGCGCTTGATAGCGGGCGCCGGCGCCGCCGTCGAATCCATCGAAACTGGGTGGAGATAAGAACAAGGTTTTCATCCCGGAGAATTGAATTGATTCCGTTTAAGAAAAGAACGGGCGGTGCTAAACATCTTTGCCGGTCCGGATCCTGGACAGCAATTCATCGCGCTGCGACGTATCGCCAGTCCCGCAGGAGCCGCCCTCACCTTGGCCATCAGCGCGGTTGGCCTGGAACGCAGATCGAGCTCCCGCCAGGCCGGATTTGACCGCTGCCTTGGCTTCCGCCAGGTGTCCTCGGCCGACCGAGAAGCCGTTAAACGCCCGCACCTTCGCGCCTTCTTTGTATGGGGCGGGTTTGCGCGCAAAATTGTATTTCAAATTCTTCCAGTTGTCACCCGGCTTGTAATTAGTCCCCAGGGCGCCGCTGGGATCGTAGCCGCAGTGCACCATGCAATTCTCGCAGCGGGGATCCCGAGCCACACCGTCCACCACACCGTATTTATTCCAGTCGACTTTTTCGAGCATCTCCTGGTAATGCCCGTAATGGCCGTCGGTCATCAGATAACACGGCGCTTTCCACCCTTTGATGTTGCGCGTCGGGATGGCCCAGGCAGTGCAGGTGAGTTCCCGTTTGCCGGCCAGGAATTCCTGGTAAACCGGCGTGCCGAAAATCGTAAAACGCTCGCCCCATTCCTGGATCTTGGCGAACTTCTGGCGCGTCATCGCGCGGGTCAGGAAGAAATCCTCCGGCTTGCGGGCCAGCCGCTTGACCATGTCTTTCTTGGCCGCGTCGTAATCGTAACCGGGTGAAATGGTGTGGCCATCCACTTCCAGGGAGGAGAAGTACTCGAACATCTCCTCGATTTCCTTGACATCGGTCTCCTTATAAACGGTGGTGTTCGTGGCCACCTGATACCCGAGGATTTTGGCCATGCGAATGGCTTCCACACATTCCTTGAACACGCCTTCACGCTCGACGATTAAGTCGTGCGTGTACTCGAGGCCGTCCACGTGCACATTCCAATACATCCATTTGCTCGGGCGAATCGCCGGGCGGCCGTCTGATTTGCCTTTGCGGATGGTTTCGGCGTCTTTTTCCGTGATCAGCTTCTCGGCCAGAAGCCGGGCCAGGGTCGGTTCGCTCTGCGCCGAATAAGTACTCGCGAGATAATCCCTGAGTTCGCGGCGCATGAACATGCCGTTGGTGCACACGTAGACGATGCGTCCCTGTTCCAACAAGCCGGCCACCAGTTCCTTGATTTTCGGGTAGATTAGCGGTTCGCCACCGCAGATCGAGACCATCGGCGCGTCGCATTCGCGCGCCGAGTCCAGACAATCCTCGAGGCTCATCATGTCCTTGAGGCTGGTCGAGTATTCCCGAATACGGCCGCAGCCTGTGCACGTCAAATTGCACGTGTGCAGCGGTTCGAGTTGCAGCACCAGCGCAAAGCGCGGCGTTTTCCGGATTTTATGCCGGACGATATGACGAGCAATCTTCACCGTCAATGCGAGCGGAAATCGCATAGCAATGTTTCTAACTTGGTTTTGGTTTGGGACTGATGAGTTTTAGAATTGAGCGACCTCTGTGCCTGGCTCAACCGCGGGCAGCGTGCTGTCCGGATGATTCGGCTGGGGGTCAGCCTTCAGCAACCCGGGCAGAAAAAACGAGGCGGGAGAAATGCTCTTGGAAGCACTCAAACCGCCACAGCCGGTCAGAAAAAGAAGAAGGACCGGCAGCGTCGCTAGCCGCAGAATTTTCCCATTTAATCTCACTGAACCAGAATATAGTTTACGTGATGGGCTTGGCAACTTTTAATTCGCCCGTGCGTAAAGGCAACCCGGAACTCCTGAACCCCCTGCCCGAGGGTGTCGCCGGTCGCGCGAGCGTGCCTCCGTGCGCGGGCGAAATCCGAAGACCGAAGGCCGAAATCCGAAAGAAATCCGAAGGCCGAAATCCGAGGCAGACAGCCCGATCACGCTCTCCGCTTCATACCTTCGGACTTCGACTTTCGGGTTTCTTTCGGATTTCGGCCTTCGGATTTCGGATTTGGCGGCTGCTGCACGTGGCTGCCAGCGTGGTCTTTCTGGTGCAGCAACTCGTAAATAATGCTGCGGCAGCGGACGCTCAGTCCTCCGCCCGGGAAGCCTTCGAACGCGCCAAAACCGAGTACGACGCGCATCCGGCCGACCCGGATGCAGCGTGGAAGTTCGCGCGAGCCACCTTCGATCTGGCGGACGCCGTGCCGACGAATAGCGAGCGAGCCAGCGTTGCCGAGCAGGGCATTGCGGTTTCCAAACAAGCGCTGCAACGTGCCTCCAATTCCGCCCCGGTGCATTACTATTTGGGCCTGAATCTGGCGCAACTGGCCCGGACCAAAACCTTTGGCGCGCTGAGCATCGTGAACCAAATGGAAGCCGAATTCACTCGGGCTATTGAGTTGGATCCATCCTTCGATTATGCGGGGGCGGAACGCAGTCTCGGCCTGCTTTATCGAGATGCGCCGGCTCTGTTGAGTATTGGCAGCAAGAGCAAGGCACGCGCTCAATTGCAGCGCGCGGTCGACCTGGCGCCCGGCTACCCGGAAAACCGGCTCAACCTAATCGAGTCGGAGCTCAAGTGGGGTGACCGCAAAGGCGCCCGCCGCGAATTGAAACTCCTGGAGAACGGCTGGGCGGCCGCTAAAAGCCAGTTCTCCGGCCCCGAGTGGAGCGCTAGTTGGGCCGACTGGGAGTCGCGGTTGGATAAAGTGAAAAAGGCTCTCGAGGAACCCGCGCGCCTGGAATCGCCGCATCATTAATTTTAACCAGAAGTTTTGCCTATATCAGGCTAGACTGATGTGAATCTAGTGGCGTCCCGCACCCTTGGCCGGTACTATCCTGGTGCCCTTGTTTGGCCGTGGCCTGCCTGTGGAGTAGTGAGGGTGTTGCGCGCGAATCGGGGCTCCTGAGATTAACTGAAGTTGAAAACTGAAACCTATGAACACCGTAATCGAGCTGCTCGGCGATAAGGCCGAGCATTTACTGAACTTTAAAAATCCAAAGATCCCGGCCCAGCGGCTGAATCTTCCCGGACCGGATGTGGTGGATCGGCTTTATGCCGTTTCCGACCGCAACAACCGGGTTTTGTCCAACCTGCAGCGCATCGTCGGCCACGGCCGGCTGGCCAATACCGGGTATCTTTCGATTTTGCCCGTCGACCAGGGAATCGAGCATTCCGCCGGCGCGAGTTTCGCCAAAAACCCGGACTATTTCGATGCTGAAAATATTGTCCGGCTGGCGATTGAAGGCGGTTGTAACGCCGTGGCTTCGACCTTCGGCGTGCTGGGCGCCGTGGCTCGCAAATACGCGCACAAAATTCCCTTTCTGGTGAAGATTAACCACAATGAGTTGCTGACCTATCCGAACAAGTTCGACCAGATCATGTTCGGGACCGTCAAGCAGGCTCTCGAGATGGGCGCCGCCGCCGTGGGCGCCACCATTTACTTCGGCTCGGACCAAAGCGGCCGGCAGATCGTCGAAGTCTCCCAAGCGTTTGCCCTGGCCCATGAAATGGGCTTGGCGACCGTGCTCTGGTGCTATCTGCGCAATAATGCCTTCAAGAAAGATAAGGACTACCACGTCTCGGCGGACCTGACCGGCCAGGCCAATCACCTGGGCGTAACCATCCAGGCGGATATCATCAAGCAGAAGCTCCCCGAAAACAACGGCGGCTTTAAAGCGCTGAACACGGGCGGATCAAGCTACGGCAAACTCGACGAGCGGATCTACACCGAGTTGACCAGCGATCATCCCATCGACCTTTGCCGGTACCAGGTGGCCAACTGTTACATGGGCCGCGCCGGGTTGATTAACAGCGGTGGCGAATCCAAAGGCGCGGGCGACCTCGCCAATGCCGTGACCACCGCCGTGATCAATAAGCGCGCCGGTGGCATGGGGCTGATCTCGGGCCGGAAAGCTTTCCAGCGGCCAATGAAGGAAGGGATTGCTTTGCTCAATGGCATCCAGGACGTGTACCTGAGCAAAGAAATCACTGTGGCTTAACCGTCCCCCGGCGGGCCTCCCCCCGCAGGATCAACAATTCAGCGCGCAGATTTCTGCGCGCTGTTTTCGTCGTGACCCAACGGGTTGGAATCCCAGGCGGTTCCGCCCGGGCTCGGAGTCCCGTCTTTAGGCGGCCCAGCGTCAAAACCGCCTCAAGGCGTGACTCCAAATCAAATGCTAAAAACACGCTCTTAGAGCGTGTTTTAAAAATACCGACCCGGGCGTGGGAGTATGGGCTCGGAGTCCCGCCTTTAGAGCGTGTCTGAAAAAGCATGGAGCGAGCGAAATCACGCGAGGCGACGGAGTTGAATGCGAATCATCACCAGGTGGATCCAGGATTCGGCACTGGCTTCGGTACGCTCGTAGTCCCGTACGAGTCGGCGATGGCGCATGA
>DASRFK010000275.1:0-4495 GCA_035651635.1 Verrucomicrobiia bacterium
CGACGCAACTCCACGATGTGGTTTAAGAGAACAACACCGTTCATCACGGCTACCCCAGAGACTGCAATGAACCCCACGCCGGCTGAAATACTGAAGGGCATCCCGCGAAGGGCGAGAGCAAAAACCCCGCCACTTGCCGCCAGTGGCACGTTGAGAAAGATCAGCAATGCAGGCTTTACCGCATTGAAGGTGGTGTAGAGCAAAACAAAAATCAGGAACATGGCCAACGGAACAACGATGGCCAAACGCTTGGTAGCGCGCTGTAGGTTCTCAAATTGGCCACCCCACTCAATCCAGTAGGCAGTTGGAAGTTTTACTTTGGTCGCGACTGCTTGTTGTGCCTCAGTGATAAAGCCTGCGAGATCCCGGCCTCGGACGTTGGCCTCGACACTGATTCGGCGGTGGATGTTGCTACGGCTGATTTGTGCGGGCCCCGGTTCGGTGTGGATGTAAGCCAGTTGGCTGAGCGGAATCAACCGGCCCTGCGGATCGGCGACCTTAATATTTTGGATCTTTTCCACATCGCTTCGGTCGTTGGCTTCGAAGCGGACTTGGAGGGCAAATCGCTTTTGTCCTTCCAGCACTTCCCCTACTTCTTTGCCGCCGATTGCCTCAACCGCGTTCAACACATCGCGAGCATTGATGCCGTAGCGCGCAATCTGATCGCGCCGAATCTCTACGCGCAGATACGGAAGGCCTCCCGTCTGTTCCGCTTTAACATCGGCGGCACCCTTCACTCCGGAAACCACGCGAACGATTTCGTCCGCCTTCGTCCGTAGCGCGTCGAGGTCGTCACCATAGAGAGTGATCGCAACATCGGACCGCACACCCGCGATCAGTTCCTGCATTCTCAGTTCAATAGGCTGAGAGTAGCTGAATATGTTTCCAGGCACCTCTTTCCTCAGTGCATCGTCCATGGCCGCGATGAGACCCTCACGGGTCTGAGCCGTCTTCCATTGCTCGTGCGCCTTCAGAATGACGTAAATGTCGCTCGTCTCGACTCCCATCGGATCAGTCGCGATTTCAGCCCTGCCCGTCCTGGAAACGACCGTAGATACCTCTGGAAAACGTTTTAGTATCTTTTCAATCAGGGTAGTGCTCTGCACAGACTCCGAGAGGGAAACGCTAGGAAGCCTCCAAGCTTGCAGAGCCAAAGATCCCTCATCCAGACGGGGAATGAACTCAGCTCCCAAGAACATCGCGACGCCCGCACCAATCACGAATAGGCCGGCGGCAATCCCGCCAGTCAACAACGGCTTCGCCATTGTCTTCCGCAGCCAGGGCAGATAACGACCTTTCATGAACCGAATGATCCGGGGCTCTTCATGAGAGACTTTCTTCCCAAGAAAAAACGAAGCGAGAACCGGAACCAGCGTCAACGCAAATACTAGGGAGGCAACGAGGGCAAAGATCACGGTCCACGCCATGGGCCGGAACATCTTGCCTTCCACGCCCTGCAACGTAAGGATAGGCACGTAAACGACCGTGATGATCAGAACGGCAAAGAAGACCGGACGCGCGACCTCCCGTGAGGCCTCAAGGATCGTAGCCGTGGGGTTACCGGAATTCTGATCGCGCCGTTCCGCCAAAAGGCGGACGATGTTTTCCACCATCACTACGGAGCCATCGACGATTAGCCCGAAGTCAATCGCCCCCAAACTCATCAAATTCCCACTGATGCCTCCCTGAACCATCCCGGTGAACGCCACTAGCATGGAGAGAGGAATCGCCGAAGCAACAATTAATGAAGCGCGAAAATTACCTAGCAGCAACAGCAGGACAGCCACGACAAGAATGGCGCCCTCGATGAGATTTCGCTCGACGGTGCCAATGGTCTTTCGCACCAGAGCGGTGCGATCGTAGAAGGGCTCAATCTTGACGCCCGGAGGAAGGGTCTTTTCAATCTCCTTGAGTCTTGCTGTGGCACTTTCGGCCACAACTCGCGAGTTCTCCCCAATGAGCATCATGACAACGCCGGTCACCACCTCACCACGTCCGTCGCGCGTTGCAGCTCCTTGGCGAATCATCGGAGCGAAACGTACCAGCCCGAGATTCTTTATGTAGATCGGCGTCCCGCTCTTGCTCGCACCGACCACGACGTTGCCGACATCTTCCAGACTTCCGATGAGGCCCTCAGCTCGAATTACAAATTGCTCCTGATTGTGCTCGATGTACCCGCCACCGGAATTCGCGTTGTTCTTCTCCAGTGCCTCGAAGACCGCCGCCAGAGGGATGTTGTAGCTGGTGAGCCGATCAGCATCGAGTTGAACCTCATACGTCTTGAGCTCGCCTCCGTAGGCATTCACCTCCACAACACCCTTGACCCCGCGTAATTGCGGAGAAATGTTCCACTCAAGAATGCTGCGCAGATCCATCAGCGAATAACCTTCCCCACGGACTTCGAATTGATAAATTTCTCCGAGACCCGTACTGATCGGACCCATTTCAGGTGAGCTAAATCCCGGCGGAATCATTTCCTTGGCTTGAGACAGACGCTCCAAAACCAAGCTCCGACAGAAATAAATATCCAAACCTTCATCAAAGAAGACGGTGACGGCAGAAAGACCGAACCGGGAGATCGAACGGATTTCCTTGATTCCAGGCAATCCACTCATCGAAGTTTCGACGGGAAACGTAATGAGTTTCTCGACTTCGACTGGCCCCAAACCAGGAGCTGTGGTCAGAATCTGCACCTGGTTGGGTGTGATATCTGGGACGGCATCGATCGGCAAGACCTGCATCGCCCAGATCCCAACCCCGATGACGACCAGCGTGAACACTAAAATCAAGAATCGATTCTTGAGCGAGAATTCGACTAGGCCGTTCATTGATGTCTAGTCCTCCCCGCCAATTTGTTCGCGCATTAGGGCGGACTTCAAATAGAAACTCCCCACGGTCACCACTTTCTCCCCAGGACTAACCCCACTTAGGATCTGTGTTTCCTCGTCGCCACGTTCGCCAAGCGTAACGTCGCGCTTTTCAAAGTGTGTAGCGTCACGCTGCACGAAAACCACAGGCTTGCCCTCGATGTCTTGCAGAGCGGCGCCGGGAACAACCGCGGCTGACGTACCCGATGTAGTTGGTATGAAAACATCGGCAAACATCTCAAGCTTCAAGCGTCCGTCCTTGTTTGGAACGACGCAACGAAGTTTCGCGGTACGAGAGCTAGGATCAAGGAAGTCGCTTAGGTAGGTGATCTGCCCCCGAAAGCGCTCATTGGGATAAGACGAAACCGTTACGAGGCAATCGCCATGACCCGGTGTCCTGCCCAGGTCCTTTTCGTAAATGTCCCCCAGCACCCAAACAGACGATGTGTCGACCAATGTGAACAATTCCTTCTCGCGAGCCACGGACTCGCCCTGGGAAACGTCATACTTCGTGATGATTCCCGCAAAAGGGGCGCGGAGAGTATTGTGGGAAGCCGTGCGATGTCCCTCGCCGGAAACCCTGAGTCGCTGAACTTGCTCCTCGGTCAATCCAAACCGGTGAAGTTTTTCCTCCGACCTGGCAAGTTCCGCTTCCTTGCTGGAAACCGCAGCCTCTGCCTGTAATTCTTCAGCCTTGCGCATTTCAAAATCCCGTGGAGAAATCGCTTCCACTCCGATTAAGGTATTTGCGCGCTCGACCGATTTGCGGGCAACCTGCAGTTGGGCTTTTTCTCTGTCAACTTCACCGTGTAGGCTGAGGTGCTCACCCACGGTTTCGCCGAGTTCGATGTTGTCGTAAAGCAATAGAGGCTGGCCCGCCTGGACGTGGTCCCCAAGTCGGATGTAAGGCTTCTCCGCAATTCCTTGGGCGAGAGGAAAGATATGGGCAACGCGCGTTTCGTCCGGAGAAACGACGCCGGTGGCCTTTATCACTTCCTGAATCTTCTGTTCCCGGACCGCCGCAAGGGTGAGATTCGCGTTTTTCTGGGCTTCCGGATTCAGCTCGACGACATTCGGATCTTCTGGCTTTGAGTCCTTGGCCAACGTGGCGGGCTTGCCACGAAAGATGAAGACTCCGGCAAGAATGAGCCCCAAAAGCAATAAGGCAGCGATGAAGTAGCGTTTCTTCACTTAGGAAGGTCCTTTCCAATGGCGGCTTCCAGCAGAGCTACTGCCGCTCTTTGATCAAACAAAGCCTGGTTATAACTGCGTAATGCCTCGCGGTAGGCGCGCTGAACATCCAAGAAACCGATCAATTCCAGTGCGCCCAGGCGATATGAAGATTCGGCAATATCGCGCGCTCGTTGGGCGCTGGGAACATACGTCTTTTGCAAGCCGTCAACTCGCTGGTTCTGCGCCTGCACAGAGTTGAACGCCTGCTGGACATCACGGCGCACCTCCAGTTCCACACGGGTTTGTTCATAGCGCTGCTGTTCAAACTGGGCGTTAGCTTGGGCAATTCCGCCTTGATTCCGATTAAAAAGCGGGAGGGGTATGTTGACGCCGAATGCGACGGCATTCTGGATAAGGTTTCGCTTGTACCCGAACGACGGAGTGATGTTCGGAAC
>DASRFK010000276.1:0-20016 GCA_035651635.1 Verrucomicrobiia bacterium
CGCGCGATGCGCCAACCGATCCAGCGTTGGCCGCGCAAAAAGCATCAGAAAAGTTCGACCGAGCCCCTTACCATATCAGTCCTCGAGGCAGCTGATGAATAATTACCGAAAGGCATTAGCCTAAAGGCGGGACTCCAAACCAAAGTTTTAAAACAAGCTCTTGATGTTTTGGCCCCGTACTTGCCGGAAGATAATTCCATGGATAAATTGCTCTCATGTCACCGGGGCTCCAGTCGGCTGTCCGTTGGGCTTTCACTCAAAGAAATCAAATGAATCAAAGGATATGTCGATTGCCGTAACGATTAACGGCGCTGCCACAGAGGCAAAGCCGGAGGAGCGCCTGATTGATCTCCTGAACCGAGCCGGAACCAAAATCCCGCAAGTCTGCTATCATCCCCAGCTGGGCCCGATTCAGACCTGCGATACGTGCCTGGTTGAGGCGGATGGAAAATTGGTGAGAGCCTGTGCCACCAGGGCGGGGCCGGGCATGACGGTCTCCACCACCTCGGCGAGCGCGCTGGCTGCGCAACGAGAAGCCTTCGATCAAATTTTGGGCAACCACCTGCTCTACTGCACCGTTTGCGACAATAACAACGGCAATTGCACCGTTCACAACACCACCAAACTCCTTGCCGTCGAGCATCAGAAGATTCCGTTCAAAACCAAGCCGTACGAAGTTGACAACTCAAACCCGTTTTATCGATACGATCCGGACCAGTGCATTCTTTGCGGCCGCTGCGTGGAGGCGTGCCAAAATGTGGAGGTCAACGAGACTTTGTCGATTAACTGGGAGGACCCGCAACCCCGGGTGCTATGGGACGGGGGGGCGAGGATTGGCGAATCGAGCTGCGTTTCCTGCGGTCATTGCGTCACGGTCTGCCCGTGCAATGCGCTCATGGAAAAATCCATGATTGGCCATGCGGGATTCCTCACTCGCATACCCAAGCGAGCCTTGAACGGCATGATTGACATCGTGAAAGGGATCGAGCCGGACACCGGTTACGGCACGATACTCAAAGTCTCCGAAGCTGAAGCGGCGATGCGCGAATCGCGCATCCGCCGGACCAAGACCGTCTGTACGTACTGTGGCGTCGGGTGCAGTTTCAATATCTGGACCAAGGACCGGCATATTTTAAAGGTCGAGCCGTCCGAAGGCCCAGCCAACGGCATTTCTACCTGTATCAAAGGCAAATTCGCGTGGGATTTTGTGAACAGCTCCGACCGGCTCACAAAGCCTCTGATTCGTGAAGTCCTGGCGGACGGCTACCGGTTTCGCGAAGCAACCTGGGATGAGGCGCTGGACCTGGTCGCACGCCGAATGACACAAATCAAAGCAGAGAATGGACCCGACTCGCTTGCTTTCATTTCTTCATCGAAGTGCACAAATGAGGAAAGCTATCTCATGCAGAAGCTTGCCCGTGCTGTGATTGGCACAAATAACATGGATAACTGCTCACGTTACTGCCAATCCCCGGCGACGGTCGGTCTTTGGCGAACGGTCGGTTACGGGGGTGACTCGGGATCGATCACAGACATTGAGAATGCGAGCCTGGTGCTCATTATCGGCAGCAACACGGCGGAGAGTCATCCTGTGCTGGCAACGCGGGTCAAACGGGCTCACAAATTGCGCGGCCAGAAGCTCATCGTCTTTGATTTGCGCGAAAACGAGATGGCGAGACGCGCCGATCTGTTCGTTCGGCCCAAACCCGGGACGGACCTGGTGTGGCTTTCGGCCATCACTCGTTACATTCTTGAAAATGGGTTGGCCAAGACGTCGTTTTTAAACCAGTGGGTCAATGGCCTGGAAGATTACAAAAGAAGTCTGGAACCTTTCTCAATGGAATTTGCCGAGAAGACCTGCGGGCTACCCATCGAGACGTTGAAGAAGGTGGCGCATTTGATCGCTGAAGCGGAAGGTGTATGCATTCTTTGGGCCATGGGCATCACCCAGCACAGCATGGGATCCGATAGCTCCACCGCGATCTCGAATCTCCTGTTAGTCACGGGCAACTACATGCGAACGGGCACGGGTGCCTATCCCTTGCGCGGGCACAATAATGTTCAGGGTGCCAGCGACCACGGGGCGATGCCCAATAACCTCCCGGGTTATCAATCAGTAGATGATCCTGAAGTGCGGGCGCGCTTTGAGGCGGGGTGGAATGTGAAATTGCCAGCCACCAAGGGGCTGGATAATCACGAAATGATCGACGCGATTCACCAAGGCAAACTTAAGGCGATGTATCTGTTCGGTGAAGAAATAAGCCTTGTAGACTCGAACGCAAACTTTGTGAGCGACGGCCTGGCGAAGCTCGAATTCTTTGTCGTCCAGGATATATTCTTCAGCAAGACATGCCAGTTTGCGGATGTAGTGTTGCCCGCCAGTCCGAGCTTGGAAAAAGAAGGCACGTTTACCAGCACTGAACGGCGGATACAGAGGCTCTACCAGGTCTTTCAGCCGTTGGAGGGAAGCCGGCCCGATTGGCAAATTATCCAGGACGTGGCCAATCGCCTCGGCGCCGCCTGGCACTACGAACATCCTTCTGAAATCTATCGCGAGATCGCCTCGCTAACCCCGCTCTTCACCGGCGTGACGTACGAGCGGCTTGAGGGGTATAAATCTCTCCAATGGCCGGTTGCGGCCGACGGCACCGATGAGCCTTTGCTCTACAGGAAGCGTTTCAACTTCCCGGACGGGAAAGCCAGGTTGTTCCCAGTCGCCTACTCCCAACCGACCGATCAACCGGATGGGGAATTCGATTTGCATCTGAACAACGGCCGACTTCTCGAACATTTCCATGAAGGCAATCTGACTTACCGCACTGATGGAATTCGTGAGAAAACGCCGGACACGTTTGTCGAAGTCTCGCCGGAGCTTGCCAAAGAACGCGGGATTCAAAGCGGCACCTTGGTGCAACTCATCTCCCGATACGGCAAAGTTCGGGTGCGCGCGGTGGTGACGGATCGGGTGCACGGGAGGGAGCTTTATATGCCGATGAACTCCGCTGAAACGCCGGTAAACCTACTTACCGGCAGCCACACGGATAAAATAACTCACACGCCGGCTTACAAAGAGACCTCGGTCAACCTTCGGGTGCTTGAGCCGGGTGAGAACCCACTGCCTCGGGGCAACTCTCGCTTCGGGCATCCGACGCCCACCACCGGGGTGGAAGTTGAACGTAAATGGAAGCGATCGGACTATCGAATGCCTGGGGCCAAGAACGCTCAAAATAACACGTCAAACAGAGGCCGAAACGGAGACTGAAGACAAGTCTGCACTCTTTAACCCAATACCCCAACTATGGCTAAACCTATTCCTCTGGAATTCCCGGCAAGAGATCCGCGTGCGGAACTACAAGCCCGGCTGCAAAACGCACCCTGGGAGCATGCCCAGGCATTGTTGGCCGCCTATGAAGTGCTGCAGGGACTTCATGATCGCGGCGTGTTCGATCTCATGCGCGGCGCCCTGGGTTCGAGCGACAAGGTGATCGAGATTGTTGTCGAAGCCTCCAAGACACCCGAATCAATTCGCGGAATCCGCAACGTCCTGACCCTGGCCAAGATTTTGGGATCCGTTGAACCCGAACTGGTCGAGGGCTTCGCCCGGTCTGTGCCCGAGGCCCTTGCCGAGACGAAAGCATGCGGCCAAAAGCCCCCCGGCTTCTGGGGGATCCTGAAACAGTTCACAAACCGAGATTTCCGCCGTGGCTTGGTTCTCGTTAACTCACTGCTCTCAGCCTTTGGGAGAAACCTGCCATCCGAGAAATCCAAACGAGATTAGCCCCTTCGCGAACCCCCTCAACCTGCGCGACCTCCAGCATTTGATTTTTTCCCGGTGGTTGTTCGTGGTGTTGATCGGGTCATGAACCGCCGCCCAACCCAGGAACATGCCAATGTGCGTGGCCGCGTGCCCTTTTGGCAAAGCCTCGGCCTCTGAGCTGTAGTCGAAATCCGCGCGGTCGTAGGACATCGATTTGTCAGCGCTTCCCTTTACTGGCGCGCAGTAGCTTCACCGGTTCGGGCGTTTTGTAATGTCGTTTCAATCCCACTTCTCCAAGCATTCCGCCGGGCACGCGTGCAATGAATTCGGGGAAGCTTCGTTCCACCCGGTCGCGCATCATCTTCTGTCCTGTCTTGGACGCCCAGAAATCCTCTTCGAGTTTTGACAGGGCGATCCCGGCTTCTTCGGGGGATAGGTTTTCGCGCTTGGCCAGCAGCCAGACCAATTCCTTGTCGCCGGGCAAACAGACCGGGAACGGAACGAATTTTAGCGTGACTTCCTGCTCCTCACTCGGCTCGGCCGCCAAATTGGGATTTACTTTGATTTCGCCGCTGAGTTGCGTGCCGTCCGCCAAGGCCACTTCCACAGCCAGGGTTTCCTCTTTGCGATTGGGTTTAAGCGTTACGTCCGCGTCGCCAAACGAAGCGGCCATCTGCTCCTTAACAGTTTCAATGCTTTTCGGCTCTAAATCCGGCAGCTCGACTCGGGTGCAAAACTTGTCAAAAGCGCTCACTTTAGCTTTGGTTTTTAATTCCTGTTCGACGGCTTCATAAATCTTGCCGGCTAACTGCGGATCGTGTGTGGCTTTGGGCAAAACTTTCTTCAGCAATTCCAGCAATTGAACTTCGGTGGCTTTGGTCGTTTCTTTCTTCATGTTTCAAAAGGACACAAGTGGGCCATTCTTTTGCCAAATTGCCGACCTTGGCGCAATGCCGGAGCGACAAGGAAAATCCTGAGCGGCAGCAGGTGGGAGGCATTCCGAAGGTTTTGGAGTGCGCTGCTTGGGGGCGCTTTTGGGGAGCAAGTCGAATGATTTGAGATTTTTCGCGGTACATCGTCGTTCGGTTCCAAAAGCGGCGCGAAGCGCCGCGCTCCAAGACGCTAGCGTGGAGTGGAAGCGGAGAAGATTTCCTGGTAGGATTGCCGAAAGGCCCTGGCCGCGGCCGTGCTCGTCAGGCAGGCGTCCCAATCCAAACCAGGCGTGGATGGTTGCGCCGCACGCGAACCGCGAGCCACAGGAGGTTTGGCCGCTAACTCGGCAAATGTTTTACCCCAGGCTTTGGTTTTGCCCCCTGCACTGACCAGCCCGGTCAATTCGCTGCAATCGCCCGCTTCGGGTTGATCGTAAAAGCCCCAATTCAGCCAGCCCGTCGCGTACTGCGAAGAGACTTCGACCAGGCGCCGACAATACCGAGCTTGCTGCTCTTCACTGGCGAACGGGTGTTTGCCGTTATCGAATTTTGGCTTGCCGCCGCCGTACCAGCCAAATTCCGCCAGAACCACCGGTTTTCCGGGTCGCGCCACTTCGCGGACAATTCCTTCCAAGTACGCCAGATTTGCCGCTTCCTCCGTCTGATCCCGATATTCGTACGCGCCGTCGGCAAAGGGATAAAAATGGATCTCCAGGAAATCCAAAAACTTCGCCTGTCGTTCCGGCCGAAAGGCGGAATAATATCGAACCGAGCCCGGCAGCAGCGATGGCACCGACCATTGGATGAGCCCAACGGTAACCAATGCCTCGGCATCGACCGATTTGATTGCGCTCACCTGCCGACGAGTCCATTCATCGGCGATGTCCTCGCGAAATGTCTGGTAATCGAGCAAACGCCGGCTCTTCAACGCATCCCTATCCATAGGTGCCGAAACGTGGCCCCAATTCAAAGCATTCGTTTCACCCCATTCGCGGGCTAGAGACTCGGCCGAGCCATACTTTTTCTCGAGCCAGGAATTCCACTTGCGGTTTAAAGTCTCACTATCCCAAGTGAGCTCGGGCTCATTTTTAAGGTCATAAGCGAAGATGACGTGACGCCCTCGGTAGCGGGCGGCGAAGAGCTTCCAAAATGATTCGAGAGCACTGATTGTTTTCTCATCCTCGATGGCGACCGGTTGCCAATTGGGCGCGCCCTCCCAGTGGTCAGGGCCGGTGGGATGGACGTAAATCCCAGCTTCCTCGGCAATGCGCAGAAACTCATCGAATTTCGCCAACCCTTCAGCTCGCAACGTTCCCGGATCGGAATAGAACGATCCATACGAGAGAAACACCCGAACACAGTTGACCCCAAGCTGCTTCATACGAGCGAAGTCCTTGCGTGTCGCTTCGGCGTCCCATTGTTTCCAGACCTGCGGCGCCCACCCTGTGCCCGGCCGGTAATAGGTGACGCCGAAAGGATGAAAGGGCCTGCTGTTATCGAGCCTGAAGGTTCGCCCATCACGAGCGATGTGGACCTTTGGGATTTGATACGGGGAGACCGGCTGGGCTGAGAATTTCGGGGCTCCCGACAATATGACAGCGACAGAACAGAACAATGCACCCCGGAGAGCAATTATCCAGTCTATCACGCAACCTTTCGACGACGGTTTCACCTTTGGCCTTTCTTCACGCGCACTAAACTCTCGGGCAACGCGAGGAGTTCAATCTCTGTCTGCTCAGGCCTCCAAGCAACGCGACCGTCTCCCAATACGCGCACCACTATGCCGGAAGTCGATCCGCGCTGCGTTTTCACTCTATCCCCGGGCACAAAACTCGCCGCTTCCCAAAGCGAATCGACAATTGCCACCATGCTTTCTTTGTCGAGTACCCCCGCGATATAATGTGCGACGGCGGATATAATCTCACGCCTTCTGCCGGTGGGAAGTTCCGAAAAGATCAGGTCTGACAGCGCGCGGCCGACATCCGCGAAAGTGTTGCCGTTAAAAAAAAGGAATGGAGCGCGGCGATGACATTGCCGAAGGAATTCTATTGTTTCGTCGAGCGATTGGATCTTTTGCCGCTGGATTTCCCATTCCGCTGCGACCGCTGCATAACTCTCTGAATTCTTGCCGTGCTGCGCGCCTCCTCTTGCGCACGCTCCCTGGTTGAGGCGGACGATAAGGTCCCAGTGCCGGTTTTGGAGAAATTGGGCTCGGGTTTGTAACGGTGATTGTTTGCGAGCACCTCTTCCAGAATGTCCTGGTCCGTCAGGTGCTGGAGCAGATCCAGCCTCAGTTTCATCATTCATATTATCCCTCGTCAAACGGCCATTGACAAGTCAGGTTCTATCCCGAAAGGGGCCCCCGGGCAATTCGTTTTGCTGATGAATTCGATCCGGTTAAAATCCGCACCTTAATCACGAGGAGGGATCCGTGCCGAGTACTTGCTCGCTGAAAGGGCAGAACTCGCTACACCCCTGCAAACTGGCGGCGAGACGCCGCCACAACTCACAGGTGAGACCTCGGGCGCTTTACGAAAGGATTCACAGAACCCGCCCGCGGGTGGGGGGCTAAAAATCGGCCTTTTCGCCTTTGGGCGCGAGGCTGACCAGGTACTCCATTAAGTCGTTGAGCTCGCCTTCTGCGATTTTGCCGCGCCAGGCGGGCATGTAGAGCGGCGCGGCGGGCTTCTTGGGATCCATGACTGGAATCTCTTTTTGACCATCCATAATGCGCTTCTTCAGCTCGTCCTTGGTGTAGCCCTCGGAGACCATTTTAAGTCCGGGGACCTGCTGCGCGGTCTTGGCGTTGGGATTGGGAACTCCGCCTTGGCCATCCGCGGCGTGACAACCCGCGCAGCCGTACTTTTTGTAAACGGCTTTGCCGCGCTCGACCGCCGTCATAAGCGAGGGGATCTTCATGAACCCGACTATATTTGTATCACTCAACGAAAGTAGAAACTCAGTCAGCGCGCGGACCTCCTGTTCGTTGAAATTGAATTGAGGCATGACACTGCCCGGCGAAACGGCCGCGGGATTTCTGAAATGCGCGCTGATCCACTCCACGTCATGGCGCTTGGCCACCTCGTCCAGGGCTGGGCCGACGTTGCCGCCCTTGCCGGCCACCGAGTGGCAACCGATGCAACCCTTTTCCGCGAAGAGTCTGCGGCCTGCCAGAGGTCCGGGAATGGTTTTCATCGATACGTAGTAGGCGCTGAGTGATTCGCCGGTAAAACTGAGCACGTAAAGAGTCAATGCTTCGAGATCCGCATCGGTCGCTTTAAGCGGAGGCATGGCCGAGCCGGGAGTTACCGCAGCGGGGTTTTTGAAGTGCGTCAACAACCATTCCGGGCTGCGGCTGGCACCGACGCGCTCCAATTCGGGTCCGACCACACCACCGACGCCGTGCAATTTATGACAGCCAATGCACCCGCTCTCTTCGAATACAGCCCGGCCACGGGCCAACTGCGGTGCTTCGGGAACATCCCCCGGTAAATGGCACTTGGCACACGCCGACTGAATGTATTTGAGGTCGAGCATGGGTTGATTCCAGTGCTCCACTCTCCCATGCGCGGCCTGACGCGTGGTCGCGCGCCCTTGACCCTGGTGACAAATCGTGCACCCAAACTTGTTAAACGGGTGCCGGTCGTGGTTCGGGTGATAGGAGCGCGGCAACGGAAACCCGGCGTAGCTGGGATCCTCGACCGAAACATGGCAACTGGTGCAGCGGTCCACTCGATCCAGCTCAGACAACACAATTTGCCGAACTTCAACGGGAATACGCGCGGCATCGGCGCGTTGCTCGGGCGTGGCTGCGCGAGCCTGCTCGTCCTTGATATATTGGCGCTGCCAGTCCTTCCATTCCCGGTGCTGATCTTTGTAAAAGGCAACCACAACCAACCCTCCGATCAGCAGACCCAGCAGAGTGAACCAGGGATAAAATTTACGGAGCGAAGTATCCATTAATGCGAGGGTTCTTCGACGTGAATGGGTTTCCAGGGCAATTGAAAGGACCAGTTGGGCCCGCGGAACGCAGTGCCAATGACCGTCAGGATTACCGCGGCGCTGAGGCAGACACTGAAGATGGTAAGGGCAACCTTGCGCTCGCCCGAAAACCATACGCCGACGCCTTTCGGACGCCGATCCAGGTAAGGCAAGGCAATCAACGCGGTCACCAGAAGGCCGGGAACCACTACTCCGCCCCAAAACGCAGAGTAAGCAACCAGCTCTTGCAGGCCCAAAAAGTACCAGGGCGCCTTGGCAGGATTGGGCGGATGCACCGGGTTGGCAATCTCCTCCAATGGGGCGTTCCAAAAAATCGCCAGGATCAGCACGACGGCGATCGTGGCCATCAACAAAAGGATCTCCCGAAACACTACGTTGGGCCAGGTGAAGACCTCGTCCTCGGGTTTGATGCCCACGGCCGGAGTGGTGCCGCGCGCCAACTCCATCAAACCGTAGGTTTTGGTTCCCGGTAACTGGGATACATCTTCTTTCAGAGGCAGTGCCTCAGCCGGATGGGCCAGGCCGCCGTCTTTGCGGACGCGCCACAGATGCAGAGCGATCAACATAATGGCGACCAGTGGCAGGACAATCACATGAAGCACGTAAAAACGAATCAAAGCCGATTCGCCAACGACATGGCCGCCGAGAAACAAGAATTTGAGTTTCTGTCCAACCAGGGGCGCGTAGCCGGCGATGCTGGTACCCACTGTGATGGCCCAGTAGGCCAACTGATCCCAGGGCAAAAGGTAGCCCGTAAAGGACAGCGAGAGGGTCAGCAGGAACAATCCCACACCAACAACCCAGTTGAATTCGCGTGGTGGCTTGTAGGCTGCCGTATAAAAGGCGCGGCACATGTGCAAAGCCACGAACAGTACCATTAAATGAGCCGCCCACCGATGCATGTTACGCAGGACCTGCCCGGCGGTGACCACGAACTCAAGGTCCTTCATGTTCTGGTAGGCGTAGTCAGTAGCCGGCACGTAATAGAACATCAGCAGAACCCCGGTCGCGATCAGGATCAAAAACAGGTACAGCGAAATGAGGCCCAGGCCCAGGGTCGTGCCAAATTTCAGACTGCGGCGGTTGACCTTGGCGGGCTGGAAGTGAAGAAAAAAGCTGGAGATGGCCACCTGCGCGCGTTCGAGGTTGCTCTGGGGCAAGCCGACCCGAAAGACAGAACGACCAACACGGGTAGCACGAAAGCTATTCCAAAGAGAATTGAGCATGCTAAACCACCAGGTATTTATCTGATTTGACGAACTGGGCCGTATCGATGACCAGGTGACCGTCGCGGCTGAGTGTAATCTGGAACCAGGCCAGCCCGTTGGGCGCCGGACCACTCACGACCGCACCGCTGGTGTCGAACACACTGCCATGACAGGGGCAGTGGAACCCGCCGGCCGCGAGATTCACCGTGCAGCCCAGGTGCGTGCATACCGCTGAAGCGGCGCGGAAGGTATTGCCTTTGCGGAACAAAAAGACTCGAAGGTTCGGCATAAAGGTTGGGCCTTCGGTATAATCCTCGGGCTTGAGTGCCTTGAAACGGCGATCGGGCTCGTACAAGACGTTGGGCACCAGGAATCGCCCCGCTGCTGCGACCGAAGCCAGGCAGGCGAATGCTGCCGAGCACCAGCCCAGCGTGAGCGTCAGGAATGCGCGGCGTTGCAGTTTATCGTTCTGTGCAGGCGTCATGGGGCGAGGTGGTTGAGGGTGCGAGGCTCGGGAAAGGTTGATTTGCTTAAGTGAGCGGAGGGCTGCGAACGAGCGCGCGCTGGCTGAAGCCGGAATTCAGCACTGAAAGCGTCCTCGGCGGCGAGACGCCGGCGCTCCCGGGGTGGTTTCACGCCGGCACCCATTCGACTTTCTCCATCGTCACAGCTCCGGTCGGACAACGGACAGCACACAGGCCGCAACGAATGCAGCGGGTTTCGTCCTTGATAATGCCGGCGTGTTGGCCAGGACCGGGCATTTGTCCATAGCGCGCCAGGAGGGCGGCCTGCAACCGCTCGTCGCCACGAATGGCCACGACATCTACCAGGCGCAAGCAACTCTCCGGGCAAACATCCGCGCATCCGCCACACAGGATGCACTTGTCGCCATCAAAGACTGGACTGACGTGGCATTTCAGGCAACGCAGTGCCTGGACCTGGGCCTCGGGCACTGGATAACGCTGTTCGACTTCGGCGATGCCTATCCGGCGCTCCATTGGCAGGCTGGGCGGCGGACGCCGGACGAACTTCTCGTAATCCGCAGCCATTCGATAACTCTCGGTCGGATAGATGGTGGCGCGTGCTTTGAGTTTGGGTTCGGGAATGCGGCCGGTCAGGTGTTTTGCGATCGAGCGGGCAGCTCGCTGGCCTTCGGCGACAGCGGTGATAATGATGCGGGGACCAAAGGCCAGATCTCCTCCGGCGAAGATATCCGGCCTGGAAGTGGCCAACGTGACCGGGTCGGTTTGAATCGTGCCTCGCGGCGTCAGCTTGAGGGTATCCTCCGGGCGAACCCAGGACAGGTCGGCGGCCTGACCGATGGCCAGGACCACTGTGTCGCAGAAAACTGTTTCCTCGCTGCCTTCGATGAACTGGGGACTAAAGCGGCGATTCTCATCAAAGACGCGGCTGCACCGGATCAACTCAATGCCGGTGACTTTGCCGTCGCTGCCCAGCACACGCTTCGGCCCCAGGCGAGTATGGAGCTGGATGCCTTCCTTTTCAGCCTCCTCGATCTCCTCCCGGGCGGCCGGAATTTCATCGAGGTTTTCAAGGCAAAACATGTGGACTTCGGTGACGCCTTTGCGAATGGCTTCCCGGGCTACGTCCAGAGCGAGCCGAACTTCATCCGGCGCTTCCGGCTCTCGAGCGGTCAACTGTTCGAGGGCCGAAGCGGCCTGGTGCAAGGCCGAGCGCAACTCTGCCTCGCTCATACCAGCAAATTGTTCCGCTTGCCGGACCACCGAACGGGCAACATCGAAGGCGACATTACCGCCTCCGATGACAACCACCTTGCGGCCCAATGAAACGCGAAAACCGAGATTGATGTTCAGCAGGAATTCGATCGCCCGCAAAACGCCGTCGTTTTGAACACCTTCAATGGCTAATTCCCGGCTTTTATGCGCGCCAATGCCGAGAAAAATTGCCTCATATCCCCGCTGTTTCAGGTCGGCGAGGGTGAAATCACGCCCCAAACGCTGATTGTTGAGGATCTCAACTCCAAGCGATTGGATCGCGCTGATCTCTTCCTGGACAATTTCACGGGGTAGCCGGTATTCCGGGACCCCGAGTACCAGCATGCCGCCCGAAACTTCCTGAGCCTCAAAGACCGTGGGCGAGAAACCCATTAGAGCCAACTCATGAGCGCAGGCCAGCCCGGCTGGGCCGGCTCCAATGACGGCGACCTTGCGGCCCTTGCCGAGACCTTGGTGAGTCTTGTCGAGTAACTGCGGATAAACCTTTGCCAAATCAAAATCATCCGATTCAACACCATGCCGTTCACAAACAAACCGCTTGAGTGCACGGATGGACACAGCTGCGTCCAGCGCCCCGCGCCGGCATTTGGCTTCACAAGGAGCGGCGCAGACCCGACCGCAAATCGATGCGAAAGGATTTGGTGTGCGAGCAATAATGTAAGCGTCCTCATATCTGCCCTCTGCAATCGCCTGAACGTAACCACCTGAATCCGTGCGCACCGGGCAACCCTCACGACACAACACCTGCCGGGCGAAGTAATTGACGTCCGGCAGTTCGATTTGATAGGAAGCGGCCATAAATAAGCACGATTCAGGAGTTGGCGCGGCTTCCTATTTGTCGTATTTGTCGTGAATCTCCTTGGTCTTGGCTTCCGCGGCGCTCTTTTCATTGGGGGCCGCCTTGGCGAGTTTCTCATCAACCATGGCCTTTTTGCGAATGCTGGAGTCGTAAACAAGAAACTCGAAAATCTTCTTACCCTCGGCGGAGCTGATGCCGCTACCGGGCTTGTACATCATACGTTTGATATAACGCGACCATTCGTCAGGCAGCGCGTAATCGGAATTGATCGGGCGGTTGAGTTTGTGGCATTGCGAACATTTTTGCGAAAACACTTCATAATTCTCCTGGATACCTTGCGGATATTTGGAGACGTCAATCGTCGCGGGTCCTTTTTCGAACCGCTCGACTCTGGCCTTGGTGGCCGGATCGAGATTATCGTCGGCCGCGCGGGCCATGTATCCGGTGCAAGCGCCGAGCACCAGACTTAAAGTAAGTGAATATTTTATTTTCATTTTTTTGCTGTCGTTTTTTGCTAAGAAGTGTTGTTCCCCGTTTATCGCGGGGAAGAAGGTTATGACCATAGGTCCTCAGAACCCGTATGAAACCTGGAACACGAACCGGTTGTGGTCTGTGCCCGGGTCGGTGCTTTCAAGCCACTCATAATCGCCTTCAAAAAGCAGCGTGTTGGTCAGGTAATAGACGTAGCCGACCGTGTAGCGGTCCGATTTGACCGAGAAGCCGTCGCGGCTGGCATCGTACCGGCCAACCAGCTCAACGTTGTTGATCATCGGCAGTTCCAGATTCAGCCCGGCAAGCTTGTAAGCGCCCTGGACCCACCAACCACGCGGGTGAATCGTTCCGACGTCGTCGGTCTGCTGCCACGTATAAATGTACTCACCTTTGAGTTCGATGTTGGGCCCAATATGAACTGCGGCGTCCACCACGCCGGCAGACCAGAGTCGATGATCCGCGTCATCCCAGGTCCCGGCCTGGCCGGATAGACCCAACTCAAAGTCGTAGTGCGGTTTGAAGGGGTAAAACAAGCCAACCCGCCCGCCGCCGCTGGGCGAGCCATGAAGATTACCAGAAGTACCGTCCGACTTGATGCCCACGTTGCCACCGAGGTCCAGTTGGTCGTGGTTTCCGGAGCCATCCATGGAAGAAGGGCCATTGGCACCAAAGACGGTGTAGGCAATCGATTGTCCAGACGAACCAACCGGAATCGCCCCGCGCAGTTGCGCGCCGATGCCGCTGCCCGGCAGGAAATCGCGAGCCATCGGGTCGTCGGGTATTTTGTTGAGCCATCCGGCGGCACGCTCGCTGTAGGTGCCCAACGGCAGGAGCATATCACCGGCGACGAACGTAACATAATCGTTCATCATGTAGTCAATGGTGGCGAAGCTCAGGTCGACGGACGTACCGGAGCCGGCATCATGCGTGCCGGTGGTTCCGTTTTGTAGCGCTACGTCGAAGCCGGCTTCGAAAAGAATGTTATCGCGGGCGCGAAAGAGGAAAATAGGCGCAAAGTCGGCCAGAGCGAACGCGCTGTGCGAACCATCCGTTTTGCCAAACTGAACTTCGGCATCACCGACCATAGTGAAATTGTGCGTGGCATCCCGTCCTTCGGGGACCGGATGGATCGGCTGAACCTGGGACGCGGCTTCGGCTTTGGTCTGTGCATCGGTGGCGGTCTTTTGAGTCAGGTCGAGTTGTTGCTTCAAACTTTGGATCTGCTGCTGGTCCTGGTCGTGGGTTTTACGGTCCTGTTCGAGTGCTTTTTGATCCTGCTGGTGCACCTGTTCCAGCTGGTCCAGGCGTTGGCCCTGTTTGTTGACGAGCTCTTTCAAAGCATTGAACTCGGCGTCGTCGATAGCCAAAGCGCGTTGGGGCACGGTGAGCCCGAGAGCGCAACCGGCGGCCAGGACTCCAATAATGGTGGGACGAATGGTCATAGAATTGGCGTAGAAGGTTCGTTTTGCTGGATTGAGCTCACTTTCCGCTGTCTTCCTGGAGATACTTGAGAATCGCTTTGGCCTGTTCTGCCGGGAGGTTGGCGCGAATGCGCATGTGCATCATGATGGTTTTCCACTGGCCGGCTGTCCGCTCAGTCGCATAGCGCTCCGGGTGACAGCGGTTGCAGTGCATCGAGTAAAGCTCAGCACCGGAGTACTTGGTTTTCTTTTCAGTTTTGGCGCTGTCGGCTTTCTTCTCGGGTTTGGCCTCTTTGTCGGACTTGGCCTCGGCCGCGGAAAGGCAGGCCAATGAGATGGCAAAAACGGCTGCGGCTACAATCAGGAGGCGCGCGGACCTGCGCCAGGACTCCATAAATGAACTGAGCTGGGTCATATGTTGTTTGATTTTGTTGTTTCGCTCGCCGCGTCAGCTCGCTGATGGCATCCGCCTCAACTCGCTGCCGCAATTAATGTGGCTTCTCTTGCAGTTCGGGCGCGGCGTTCCTTTGAGAGCGCCTGTACCGGTGCGTTCGGCCTGCAGCCATCTAACACCGGTAACTGGTATAGCCTGTTCGCAGAAATAGCTCTACTTGCAGGTTGGCTTTCAGTGATTGCTTTTTGGCGTTCTACGGGCGGGCGAAAGTCAGCGAATTTGGAAGAACGCACGCGAGGAGCCTCTGGGCGGCGATCTTGCAGGCAGCGCAGTCTCTCCAACCCGCCGCCCTATATTCGGACTAAGTTAGGGCCAGGCGGAACGGACCGATTAGGAGTCCGAAATACCCGAGTGGACACCGGAACCAACCGGCGCGGAGCGCAGCGTGGCCCGATACTCAGAGGCGGGCATGCCCACGTGGCGCTTGAAGACTGTGTTGAACCGCGGAATGGAGCCGAAACCCGAAGCAAAAACAACTTCGGAAATCCGCGAGCTGGGGTCGCTCAAAAGCGTTTTTGCGCGCTCGATCCTCACCCGTGCAACGTACTCAGTCAGGGTCAGGCCGGTCGCTCTTTTGAAGAGCTTGCAGAAATAGAAGCGGCTCACGTTAACGTGCTTCACTACCTGGGCCAGGCTGATCGTGTCCTCGACATGCGCCTGCACAAATTCTTTCGCGCTGGCCACGGGCTTCGGATCGCTTTCAACCCGTGCGATCGCCTGCCTGCTGGCAACGTCTGCCAGGTATTGGGCGAAGACCTCCAGCAGTTGCACCGCCGCCTGGAAACATTCGGCAGTCAGTACCGGCGTTTCAAAATAGGATTTGCGAGCTTTCTTTATCCACTCGCCGCTGATTCCCTCACCAAGCATTTTGACCACCATCTGGAAATCGCGTTCGGTTGGCTCGCGGCGGAAGATCTGCCCGCTCATTAGGGTCGCGGCATGGTTTCCTCCCACGATAACAGGAGCCGCCACGACCGTCAGGCCGGCGTAACAATAGATTTGGCGCGTCGTGAGGCTGCGAGCGGCACTTCTTTGGGCGCGCTCTTCCGCTTCATGGCAGGCGGCACAACCGGCCGAGGTCGAGGCGACCCGGTCGCAAAAATCGTTGCCGCGCGGCCTGATGTCCTGCCCGGGATCACACTCGGCGGGGACCACTTTCAAAGAGACGCCGGTGGCCTTGCGGAAGGCCCTCTCGTAGAAACCGACCACGGGCAATCGCGCCAAATCCTCATATGCCAGTGGCTTCATCGGTTGAGTATACCCGGATAGTGTAGGGTCCACAAGCATGCAACGTGCCCATGAACCGCGCCGGGGGAGCACCCGAGTCTCGCCGCCAGGAAGCCGGCGCTCCCAGGTCACGATCCTGTTCTGGGTGGCGACTGATGCCTCCCGGCATAGCTTTCCGGTCCGACTTGCGTTAGGATCAAGTGTGTTTGAAAAGATTAGCGCCGGACAGAAATGAATTGGTCTGAGCAGTTACTTCGCGAGTTTAGCGCGCAACGGGCGATTAGCCGCAAAAGGATCTGGTTCGCCTTTGCCGTGGCTTTGATTACTGACGGGCTGCAATTCGGCCTTGGTCCGTTCGGTTGGGTGCTGGTCGATCAGGGTTTGGATGTGCTCGCCATGATTCTCATTTCGTGGGCGATTGGTTTCCATATGCTGTTGCTGCCGACCTTTGTCATCGAATTCATCCCGGGGCCGGACATGCTCCCAACCTGGACTGCCTGCACAGCGGCGGTAGTGATGCTCCGCAAAAAATCAGCGCCAAAACCTCCCATCGACATCACGAGTGAGGTCACCCCGGTGACCGCGGCCGACGACAAACCAAATGGCGCGCCTCCCAAGATTGGGGCACCACAAACGTCACAGAATTAAGAGCATTTTTAAAAAGACCGACCCGGGCATGGGAGTATGGCCTCGGAGTCCCGCCTTTAGGCGTTTTCGGCGCCGGACCGCCTAAAGGCGGGACGCCGAACCCAGGCGCCCACGGCTCGCCCGGTTTTTTAGAACATATCTAAAGAGAAAACTTCAAAAACCTGGGGCGGGGTTGCGTTTTCAGGTTTGCTCCGGCCAGCGAAAGCGCGTCGCCATTTGTGAGCAGCCGGTGAACAACTTCCAATAACTCAATTTTGACAGTGACGGACGGATCGAATTTCGTACCGGCATGCCGACGAAAGAATGCCCGACTCTGCAAGTCCCCTCCCCACATAACTGGCGCACGAGCGATCAGGACGAGATCAACCGACGCCGTGTCCGGGCCCAAAGCGAGCAATTCCGGATTCTGAATGCCAGCCCCGAGCATCCGATCTTCTCCAATTTCAAAGTTGGCTCCGGCAGCGGACTGACGTACCTCGTGGAAATCCGGGACGTGGCCAACCGACAGTTCGCCTGCGAGTGCGTGGACTTTTCCATCAACGGGCTGGGCACATGCAAACATGTCGAGGCGGTGTTGCTGCACCTGGAAGCCCGGTACAAGAAGCTGTTCCAGGCAGCTTGCCGCAAAGGCTCAACACGGCTCGATGTGGTGCCTGATTCCAGCGGGGGCTTGCTTAAACTGATCGGCTCTACAGCCGAGGTGCCGAACCGATTGAGGAAATGGTTTGGAAGTGACGGCGTTCATCGCAACGGGCCTCTGCATGAAACGGTGGCGGCTCTCGAGGAACTCAAAGCAACAGCCTTGCCCCAGCTGCGGCTCTCACAAGAGCTTGACCCGTGGCTGGAAAGCCGCCGGCGCAGCGAAGAGCGCATACAACTTCGCCGCGAATACGAACAAAAGGTCCAGAGCGGAGAATGGCCCGCCCAGGAAACCAAGGTGCCACTGTTTCCGTATCAGCGCGAAGGCATGCTCCACCTGGCGTTCACCGAACGTGCCCTGCTGGCAGATGAAATGGGCTTGGGCAAAACAATCCAGGCCATCGCGGCTTGCGCGTTATTGCAGCGATTGGGAAAAGCCGCCCGGGTCCTGGTGGTCACGCCCGCATCCCTCAAGACTGAATGGGAGGACCAGATCCAGCGCTTTACCGAGCTTAAATATCAACTGGTTTTTGGCGGGCGAACGGCTCGATTGAAGGCCTATGATGCTGCCGGACCACAGGGTCCGAGCGCCAGCACTGCCACTCAGAGCGGCCAGGTGCAACCCGCCTCGCCGCCCTTTTTCACCATCGTCAATTACGAGCAGATGTTAGCCGACGCCCTCGAGGTAAACGAGCGTCTGCGCCCTGACATTGTCGTATTGGACGAAGCGCAGCGGATTAAAAACTGGAGCGCCAAAACCACGCAAGCCATCAAGCGTTTGCACAGCCGCTATGCCTTTGTGCTTACCGGCACTCCAATCGAAAACCGCATCGACGAACTATATTCACTGATGGGATTTCTCGAGCCTTCCGCCCTGGGACCGTTATTCCGGTTCAATCGGGAGTTCTATGAGTTGGATGATCGAGGCCGGCCGGTGGGCTATCGGAACCTGGAGAAGCTCCATGAACGCATCAAGCCCTACATGCTGCGCCGCCGCAAAGCCGATGTGGAGACCGAACTGCCGGAACGGACCGATCGCACCTTCTTTGTCCCCTTGAGCACCATGCAGCAAGGCGAATATGAGGGACACGAGGGCGTCGTAGCCCGTCTTGCCCAAATCGCCAAGCGCCGGCCGCTCACCAAGCAGGAACAGGACAAACTCCTGCGTCACCTGGCAATGATGCGGATGGTCTGCGATACCAATTACATCCTCAACCCGGAGGACAAGGTTTGTCCGAAGCTGGCGGAGTTGGAGAAAATCCTCGAAGAGTGCCGTGACAACCCTGAGGTCAAGGTGATCGTTTTCTCGGAATGGGAACGCATGCTGATGTTAGTGCGCGAGCTCTGCCAAAAACTGCAATTGGGCTTCGCCTGGCACACCGGAACCGTTCCGCAACAACGGCGGCGCGCGGAAATCAATCTGTTCAAATCAGATCCGAGCTGCCGGATTTTCCTGAGCACGGATTCGGGAGCGGCCGGATTGAACCTGCAGAACGCCAGCGTGGTCATCAATTGCGATTTGCCGTGGAACCCCGCCAAGCTCGAGCAACGGATTGCCCGGGCCTGGCGCAAACATCAAACCAGGCCGGTTACGGTCATCAATCTGGTCTCGGAAAAAACCATCGAGCATCGGATGCTGGAAACCCTGGCTCAAAAGCAGGCGCTCGCCGACGGAGTGCTGGACCATATTGGCAACTTCAATGAGATCAAGTTGCGCAGCGGACGCCAGGCGTTTCTGGAGAAACTTCAACAATTCATTACGCCTCGCCCTGCGAGCAGCCAGGCAACGCCCGGCCAGGCCAGCATGCCTTTGCCGGCCGACCGACCGTTGGGCTTTGCCGTCGCCGCGCAACAGCGAATTAACGGTGCTCTGCTTCGTTGCGAGGAGCGCTTTCCCAATGATGGGCCGCATTCGGTTTTGTATGTCGTCGTGGATCGCGAAGCCACCCAATGGCGCGAGAAGCTCGCCGCTTTACATCAGGATTACTTTCCACCCGGCCAAAGCGATCCTCTGGCTCCCGTGCGCCTCGAGGTGATCGACCGCGCAACCGACGAGGCCCTCAACCGATTGGTTGAACTCGGCCTGGTTTCCAGGACCTCCCGCGCCAGCCGCCCGCTTTTCCCAGCGGACCCCGGCGCTGACCAGAAATCTCTTTCTGAAGCCGAACGGCGCCAGGCTGACGGGCATCGCCAACAGGCGGCACGCAAACTCAAAATGGCAAGATTGTTGGGCGAAGGCGGCCTCGAAGAAGAAACCCGCAGCGCCCTGCTCGAAGCGGGACTGCATTTTGGTCGCGCGCTGGCGGTCGAGAATCGAATTCCCGAGCCCAAAGATCTCGATCAGGCGTTGTTGCCGCCCTTGTCTTCAGCTTGGGGCGCAGCTCTGAAGCCCTTCCGCGGATATATCGGCGATGCGACTACCGCGTGGAAGCCTGTTGCTGAACAATTGGAGAAGCTCTGAACCACCTATTAAGCCCGAACGGTCAATAGAGAAAAAGCGTCCGAGACGGAAATTCTTTTTTTCCGTTTAACTTTCCTCAGAGCGTGTCTGAAAAGTGACTTGGGTTGAAACATCCGACTCTCTGATAAGTCGGCGAGGCATATGATAACTCGAGAAAAATGAAGAATTGTTTTGACAGTGGACGCGCGTTGATTTGGTCACATTTTCGGCGCAGCCGCC
>DASRFK010000277.1:0-4462 GCA_035651635.1 Verrucomicrobiia bacterium
TTGATCGGCTCTCTGGCCGGAGCATTTGCTCGTCGCGCAAGGTACATTTTGACGGTGTGCGAATACCCTAGCGAAATGCATCAGAGCAGACGCTGCTCTTCTAATGTCACACTTTAAGAAGGTGAAACCGGCCTTTTCAAGGTACGCTACCGTAAATTACCGGAAATTATTTTTGTCCCATTTTCATATGGAGTCGCCCACGAGGGAAAAAGGTTTTTCGGGAGGGCTCTGGCCACGTTGACACGGTAGGGGTCAGAGGTTCGAAACCTCTACCGCGCATTGGGATGGGCTCTCACGGCTTGGTCCGCGCTCCTTTCCCCGAAACTTTGGGGCGCCGATTCCGTAGTTGGCTTGTGTGACCCAGTCATCAGCCTCGCTCGCGCTGCTGGATGAGCCTCTTTGGTTTTGCCTGAAAACGCAACCCAAACGCGAACATCTGGCTGCGACTGCGCTCAAACGCCGGTTCCAGATCGAATGCTTCTCGCCACGCTTGCGATTTCGCAAATTGACGCAAAGAGGCCCCGTCTGGTTCGTCGAGGCCATGTTCCCGGGTTATCTGTTCGCAAAATTCGTTTACTCGCAGCAACATCGGGCGGTGGAAAGTTCCCACGGGATCCGCGGGGTGGTCCATTTCGGTGATCGCCTCGCCACGTTGCCCGAACACGTTGTGAGGGATCTTCAAGCCAGAATCGGCGCCGACGAAATCGCAACGATCGATGAATCGCTTGAAGCTGGGCAATGCGTTCAAATTATCGACGGTCCGTTTTCGGGATTGGAGGCCCTGGTGACCTGCGTAATCCCCGCCAAAGACCGAATCCGCGTACTTTTCGAATTGCTCGGCCGATCAATCGAGATTGAAGTGCCCACCGCAAAGGTGTTTCCCCTTCGCGGTGTTCGTGCGGCGGCGTAACTTCCCTTTCGAACGCCAAGCGTTTCATCCCACCGGATTGAACGCGTTTCGGTATGCGCGCAGATGTGGCGAACAAAGCACCGCCTCATCTTCGTTTACAAACCAAAAGTGGCCGCCCCCGAAGGAACGGCCACTCTGGTGTCGGGAAAATAACTTTTCCTGCGGGTCTTAGGTCCTAAGAAACCGATGCGCTATACCCAGAGTCGCAAAGGCAACGCCGAGCAGCATCACGGTGGCGCCGCCGTCAGGCACGTTGCCGGGAGCTCCAAAGAGGGTCCACCCCGACAGGCGATACCAACTCCACTGGGCCGGAATAGTGATTGTTCCGGTTAAGTTGCCTACATACCAGATAACGGAGCCTGGATTTGGCCCGTCGTACTTGGCAAACAGGTATGAATACGTACCGCCTGTGCCGAGATTTATAGTCGTGCTGGTTCCGCTGACCAAGCCTGCCAACACGGCATCAGGGTAATTGGGAAATCCCGGGCCCGGGCTGTTGAGCGTTCGAAGAAAGAGTTGGCCGTTGTAGAGATCCGCAGCGCCCGGTATCATATCGACCAAATGGTTGACGTAATTCAGGCGATCAGTGTTCCCCGACGGTATTCCAAAAAGAACGTATCCAAGCGTCTGATTGTCGCCGACTGTGAGAGCATTGGCCTTCGGGGCGAATGCGACGCCCAGCAGGACCAAGGTTGCGGCTAGCAACCCGATTTTAAAATTACGAATCATACTCTTTAATCATTAAGCAGCCGGTATGCCAAACGAGCGCATTCCAGAGGTGTGCAATTTAAACCACTGTAAAATAGTTACTTATGGATTCGTTATTACACATCTGTGTAAGAACTCGAATCGTAAGATCTTCCGACACAATGATCCCTACCACGCTACCGGGAAGACATAACAATCACGTCGGAAGTGAGTTACGTTGAAACTTTAAAATCCGTTCGGATTCCTGACGGTCTAGACGGAAGGCTTTCCCAAGTGATTTCTTTTCTCGAGCCTCAATGCGATCCCAAAAAATAACGCTATGCGCAAATAAATGATCGGTCTAGGTAGCTGCATCTCCCCTTTGGCGAGGGGAATTGAAGCAGTTTTAATCGTGTTGCAGATCTGCGAGTGTGCGTTTCGCTTGTGCGGCCAACGGCTCTTGAAGACCAGCGGTTAGGGCTTGGTTTAGAGCGCCGCGTGCCTGGTCGATTCGCCTTGTTTGCAATTGAGACATCCCCAAATAAAAGAGGGATCTGGCGTTCAGCGGACCTTTACGAGCGCTCTCCTCAAATAGCTCAATCGCGCGTTGATAATCTTTCCTCTCATAACTCAACTGGCCCAGGAGCGCCAGCAATTCAGGATCGGCCGGCAAGGCTTTACGCGCCTTAGACGCAAGGTCGTACGCCATGGCGGTAGTCGAAGGATTGCGAGCGTACAACGCTGCGAGGCTTTTTTGGGCCAGACCAAATTCCGGCCAATGCTGCAAAACGTCGGCATAAATCCCGATGGCAAGGTTCAGCTGCTCTCGACTCTCGCAGATTTTGGCTTGAGCCATCAATGCGGGAATGTAGTCAGGATTTTGCGCCAATTCATGTTTGACGTCCTCGTCGGCCGCGAGGTTGTCCGCATTACCATCGGAAGCTGTAAACCTCAAAAATTTTCTGGCATCGGCTGCCCCCGGAAAATTGGAAGTATCCAAGGCCTTTTGCATAATATCCCGTGCCTCATTTAACTTGCTAAGGCCGTAGGCCGCCCAGGCTAAACTATGGAGCGTCGTGCCGTCCTTCTGGCCTTGTCGAACAGCCTCCTGCAAAAGACTGTAAGACCATGTGAAATTGCCGCTTTGGCCGGCAATTTTTCCAAGGGTTGCGGCAACTTTCGGATCCGCCGGGGCCAGGTCGCGGGCTTTTTTCGCGTAAAGAAGAGCCTTCTCGGTATTATGAAGGGGGCCAGCATAGAGTTGCGCCAGCTTCAACGCAGCCGCTGATAATGCAGGATTGAGCTGGAGTGCTTGTTCCAACGCCTTGGCGGCTTTCTCTGATTGGTGTTGCTGGTCGTAAATTTCTCCCAGCCGCATCCACAAGAGTACGTCGTCAGGCCGTGTTTTGGCCATTGCTTCGAGTTGCGAAAGGGACAATTGCGGCGAAGGGTCCGTGCGACTCTTGAGAATTGCGAGGTTACGCTTAATCTCTTCTTTGCCGGGAAAATCCTCGCCTGCACCGGCGGCTTTTTCCAAGGCCGCCTGAGCGAGGTCTGCCTGTCCCATCATGTAGGCTGTCATGCCCAAATGAAATTGGACCTCCGGATTGTTTGGAAGTCTTTCTGCACTCGCCTGGAGAACAGGCAATGCCTGCCGGTACTCACCTCGCTTAAACAGGACCCAGCCCAGCGTGTCGTCGATCGCAGGATCGTTTGCTTGGAGATCATGCGCTTTGCGCGCCAGTTCGTAGGCCCTGTCGAGATTGTTCAGCCGATCCGCATAGAGATTTGCGAGATTATTTAATGCAGCAACGGAACCAGGATCGATGGAAAGGACCTCCTCGTAGGCATCGCGCGCTTTCTCATAGAGATTCATCCGCTCATACAACATTGCCAGAGTAAGCCAGGCGGTTGAATTGCGGGGGTTCTTGGAGATCTCGGATTGCAACTGGTCCGCAGCAGGCGAAAGCCGGTTGGTGGCAATGTAGGCCTCTACAAGCAATTGATAGGCCTCCGAAAAGTTGGAATCGAGTTGAACCGCTCTCTGAAGCTCCGGGACGGCGCCTTCCCATTTTTCTTCCGCGGCTAAAATCTTGCCTTCAAAAAAATGAGCGGCAGCCGAATTCGGGTCCTTTTGGAACTGAAACCGTACCCTGGTCCGCGCGGCGTCAAAGCGCTTGTCCAACAGATCGATCTCTACAAGTTGGTTGACGGCCGAGAGGCTGGTCGGAGCCAGGGCGACAACCTTTTCAAAAGCTCCACGGGCTTCGTCATTCCTTTTTGCCTGGCGGTACGTAAATCCAAGCGCCATGAGAATCTGCGGATCCTCTGGGGCAAGCTTCGCCTGCTCTCCCAGGACGATAATGGCATCGTCAAATCGGCCCAGCGAACCGTAAGCGGCTGCGAGCAGCAGTGCAGCACTTTTCAGGTCCGGTTGTCTCTTGAGCAAATTGCTTATTGGTTCAATCACCAGTTCGGCGTGTCCGGCATGAAGATTGATTTCTGCCAGCAGCAGAACCGCATCCGGGTAGTTGGGGCTAATCGCGAGCGCTTGCTCCAGCTCGGTTTTCGCCTGATTTGGATTGTCACTTTTCAGATATGCCTGCGCTAACTGGTATTTGACGAGAGGCGTGTCCGGGTATGTTTGGTCGAGCCGCTCCAAAGTTTCTACCGCTTTCCGGATCTCGCCCTTTGCCAGCAGCACGTTGCACTGCAGTCTGCGGCCGTCCAGATACTCGGGATCGCGACCGAAAACGTTTTCCAGCAACGAAAGCGCTTCCTCGTTTTTCTTCTCTTTGAAGGCTACCTCGGCGAGCAAGACCCAGCCCGGGAGATAGTCGGGCGTTTTCGTAGTCATTTCGGCAG
>DASRFK010000278.1:0-17871 GCA_035651635.1 Verrucomicrobiia bacterium
CAAACGAGCCGTAAGCTCCACATTGAGCTGCCGAGCGAGTTCGGGGTTCGCCTGGCAGGCTGGACTGCGGCTGAGCGCGGCGCAATGCACGAGGAATCCCGGCCGATCCCGGTTGAACTTTCGGCGAACTGCCGCGTAATCGAGGAGATCGAGCTGCGGCCGGGTCAAGCCGACGATGCGCCACGCCGGCACACATTCGGTCGCGGTTTGGACAAGATAGCCACCAATGAGACCGCCGGCGCCAGTGATCCAAACCAGGCCGTCGTTCATCAGTCGATTAAACGCTGGGTCAGTTGCTGGTAAGCGTCGATTCGCCGATCGCGCAGGAACGGCCAATGGGTGCGGGTTTGGTCCACCTGCGAGAGATCCACCGGGACAACCAGCACCTCCTCGCGATCGGCGCTGGCCCGCGCCAGGATCTCGCCGGAGGTTCCGGCCACAAAGCTTTGACCCCAGAACTCGATGCCGTCACCGGCGAGTTTTTCGTGTCCGATTCGGTTGGGCGCGGCCAGATAGCAACCATTGGCGATGGCATGACCGCGTTGCACAGTCTCCCACGCGTCATGTTGGCGCTGGCCCGCTTCATCTTTCTCGGATGGGTGCCACCCGATCGCCGTCGGATAAAACAGAATCTCGGCCCCCTGTAATGCCGTCAAGCGCGCCGCCTCCGGATACCATTGGTCCCAACAGATCAGCACGCCAATTTTCGCATAACGCGTCTGCCAGGCGCGGAAGCCCAGATCCCCGGGCGTGAAGTAGAACTTTTCGTAAAAAAGCGGGTCATCCGGGATGTGCATCTTACGGTAGAGGCCCAGCAGCGTGCCGTCCGCGTCGATGACAGCCGCCGTATTATGATAAACTCCAGCCGCCCGTTTCTCAAAGACCGAGGCGATGACGACAACCTTATGGCGTTTGGCAAGTTTCTGGAAGGCATCGGTCGTCGGTCCGGGCACCGTCTCGGCCAACTTGAAAAACCGATGGTCCTCCGCCTGACAGAAGTACTGCGAGCGGAACAGTTCCTGGGTGCAGATGATCCGGGCGCCTTGTCGAGCAGCGCGTTCGACCGCGGCCAGCGTCTTGTTGAGATTAGCGCGGGGCTCCGATGAACAGGAGGTTTGAATCAATCCGATGTGGACTTTCGAGTCGGGAACAGTCTTAGACATATGAGAAGCTCCAATCCGAATCCGGACCGCGGGAAGGAGGATTACTTGGCCTTGGCGGTGTAACGCCTCACCTCGTCGAGAAGTTCTGTCGTGCCGCGAGTGGGGATAACTGCCGAGGATGGCAAGCTCTGGCCGAACAGCTCCCGAATAAATTTGCCCAGGGTTTCGTTGGTGGGGCCGTAACCGGAATGGTAGATATAATGCTCGAGATCGTAGAGCATTTCGTCCGCCGTCGGATAGCGCTTGTCCAAATCGCGGGACAAAGCGCGATGCACAATCTGGTTGAGCCGCTCATCGACGCGCTCATCCAAAGGACGGAAATCCGGAACCGGCATGTTAATCATCCGTTGACGGGATTCTTCAGCGGAAGCCGCCTTAAAGATATTGCGCCCCAGAAGCAGGTGCGCCAGGACGACGCCGGCTGAAAAAAGATCCGAGCGCTTATCAGTGATTTGGAAATTGGCCTGCTCCGGGCTCATGTAATCGGCTTTGCCGGCAACGACTTCACCCTCGTTGTCGATCAGAAAGCCTTTGGCCTTGGCGATACCGAAATCGGTCAGCTTCACATCGCCTTCATAGGCGATCATGATGTTTTTGAAACTGACGTCGCGATGCACGATACCCAGCGGTTTGCCATCCTTGTCGGTCTTGGCATGGGCGTAAGCCAACCCACGCGCGACGCGGCTGACGATGAAGACCGCCAATTCTTTGGGCAGGACGCGGCGGCGCTCGACCAACTGGTTGGAGAACTGTTCGAGATTGGCGCCCCGGATCAGCTCCATGGCGATAAAGGAAACATTCTGCGTCTCGCCGAGGTGATAGGTCTGCGCGATGTTGGTATGAATCAGATCCGCGACCAACTTGGCTTCGCCGATGAAGTTATCGATGAATTGCTTTTGGGTGGCATAGTTCTGGCGAATGACTTTGATGGCCACCCTTTTGACGAAACCGCGCGTGCCGTGTTGTTCGGCTTCATACACGATGCCCATCCCGCCTTCGTAGATCTTGCGGACGATCTCGTAGCGAAACTCATTCTGAATCGTGAAAAGCGCCACAAAGAGATGGTGAGCCAACGAAGGTTGAAGTCAAGCCCGGGTTGAATGACGAGGGATAATGCGAGCGCGAAAACAGGCGCATTTATAGGCGAATTTTTCGATTTTCTGCTTGCGCGTCGGAGCCGAACGTCTTTAATCGGATCAAGTCGCTAGAGTTTTTTAAACCAAAACAACAACAAACACATCGAACAGATTATGGCAAAAGCAATGTCCAAATCGCAGATCGCCGCCACGGTTGCCGAGAAGGCCGGCATCACCAAGAAGCAGGCCGCCACCGCGCTCGACAGCGTAGCCGAATTGGCTTACAAGCAGGCCAAGCACACCTTCACCGTTCCCGGATTAGGCAAACTCGTGTTAGTCAATCGGCCCGCCCGCGAGATGACTATGCAGTTCGGCCCCAATAAAGGTCAGAGCATCAAGATCCCTGCCAAACGCGTCGTCAAATTCCGCGTTGCCAAAGCCGCCAAGGACGCCATCCTCGGCGCAAAGTAATTTCCTTTTCTCTTAATGGCACTCTGATCGATTCAGAGTGCCTTTTTTTTCGTTGAAAGCGCGCCCCAAGTTGACCCCAGGTTTCGCAGATTTCGCTCATCAGCAAAGAAATCTGTGTTATCGGCGCGATCCGCAGCTAAACCGCGTCTGGTTGGGGCGCCGGCCGCGCTGGCTGAGTCGGTCCAAGGCGTCGAAATGAAAATCGCCGTGGTCGGCTGCGGAGCAGTCGGAAGTTATTATGGTGCCAGGCTGGCTCGGGCCGGGGAGGAGGTGCATTTCCTGTTGCGTTCCGATTACGACCAGGTACGCCGGCGGGGTGTGCAGATTCGCAGCCCACAAGGTGATTTCCGCGTGCAACCAAAATGCGCTCGCACCCCTGATGACATTGGGCCCTGCGACCTGGTGCTGATTGGTCTGAAGACAACTGCGAACCATCAATTTCCAGTACTTGTGCCGCCGCTGACGCGGACGCACACGGTGCTGCTAACTTTGCAGAATGGCTTAAGCAATGAAGAGCAGCTGGCGGCCATTGCGCCCGTTGAACAGATTATGGGTGGGCTCTGCTTCGTTTGCCTTAATCGAATTGAACCAGGAATCATTCAACACATCGATCATGGCCTGGTCATGCTCGGCGAGTTTCAACGTTGGCCGGAACCGCGCACTCATGACCTGGCCACGCTTTTTCGGAACGCCGGCATCCCTTGCAAGGTCACCGACAACCTGGCGCGCGCGCATTGGGAAAAACTCACCTGGAATGTCCCGTTCAATGGGCTAGGGGTAGCGAGTGCAGCCGGCCTGCCGGCGGTGCGCTCGGGGAAACTGGATCCAGCCGCCCCGTTACAACCGTGCCTCACCACCGATCGGTTGCTCGGCGACCCGGGTTGGGCACAGTTACTGCGCGAGTTGATGGACGAAGTCATTGCGGCCGCGTGCGGCCTGGGTCATGTCTTGCCTGCGGACCTGGCGGATGTTCAAATCGAACGCACCCGCACCATGGGCGCCTACAAAGCTTCGACGTTGATCGATTTTGAGCGTCGCCAGCGCTTGGAACTGCAAAGCCTCTTTCTGGAACCTCTTCGCCAGGCCGAGTCAGCCGGTGTGAAGGTGCCGCGCCTCCGGGCCCTGTGCAGAATCCTGGAGCAATTGGATCCGGGGAAATTGCCGCAGTAGGAGGCAGCGCAAGGGGGTGCCCGGTGTCAGCAGGTCTTTGGTTGTTGCGGGCAAAAAGCCCGCGCGCCGAGGAGAGAGGGGCTGCCTTATCTAGAGCCTAGAGCCACGCAGCCACGAAGACGCATTGACAATCGCGAGTCTAAAAGTGTAAAGGAATATTGCTGAGATTGTGCCGATCGGTCGAAACTGACGGGCAAATGCGTGCGGTGAATAGGTGGAAAAAAACGAAGCTGTTGAGACCGGCTGCCGGTTTGCACCCGAACTCGCGCTCAAGGCGGGCTTTTAATCTGTGTCGTGCCAGTGGATCGGCCTCGGGTATTTGGAAAACATTTCGATGCATTACTTCGCTTGTCCTGTTCTCAATTCAGGCTCTCAGCGCGCCTATTGTCCTCAGTGATGCCCAAGTTGAACGGGAATACGAGCGGAATTCGTGGCATGTTGAGAACGGGTTGCCCGATGAGAGAGTGACGGCGTTGCTCCAATCGCGCGACGGGTATCTCTGGATTGGAACGCAGAGTGGGGTTGCCAGGTTCGACGGAAGCAGATTTACGATTTACAGCCGTGCCAACACGGCACAATTCGACTCGGACTACTGTCATACCATCGTTGAGGACTCGGAGGGGAATCTCTGGTTCGGTTTCCGCGGGGGCCGCCGCCTCGTCAGGAAGTCTGGGGATCAGTTCAAAGCCTTTTCTCCTCCGGGGCCACATCTCTCGTTTGATGCTTGCAAGTTGCTGCCCAGCCGGTCCGGAGGGATCTGGTGCGGTGTTGACAAAATGCTTTACCGCATCCAGGGCGATCATCTCGAAGCGTACCCCGCTGGTGATATTTGCGGAGATCCAATCCCGTTGCGTGAGGAGGAGGATGGCAAGCTACTCATTGGAGGTTGGCAACAATCGTCGCGTTTCGATCCAATTCATCATTCCTTCCAGCGCTTGCCGCTTCTTGCCGGCCCTCAGGAGCGGAGCGCCCTTGCTTTTTGCTTCGGCTCGGGCCGGGAGGGTTGGTTGCTTTCGGTGGATAGCAGTTCCAGTGGCTGCCCGATAACGGCCAAAGGACACATAACGTTTTTGAAAGACGGCCGTCTACCGGAGATCCTGAATGCGGATGGGGATGGCTTTGTGCTCAATTCACGCGCGCGTTTCGTCATTCGAGATTCCTGTGGAGCTCTATGGCTGCCGGGTAATGGCCGCGGAATCATTCGCTTTTTCGAAGGGCGATACGAGGTCCTGCCGATGCCTCGATTGGCGGAAGAGGAGTTCCCGATGTGTTGCATTGCGGACCGCGAGGGCAGCATTTGGATAGGGTCCGACTACAGCGGCCTACAGCGCTGGACGCCGCGCAAGGTAAAAACCTACGGTGCAGAGGAGGGGCTGCTGCACAATCAAGTTTGGACTGTGCTCGAAGCCCGGGACGGAAGCATCTGGATAGGCACCGAGGCAGGACTAAGCCATTGGGAAGATGGCCATTTTTCGAATTTCCGTTTTGGGAACGAGCCACCTGCCAATGCGGTCCGATCCGTCGTCCAGGACCGTGGCGGGACGATTTGGGTCGGCACGATTCGGCTGCTTGAATCGATTCGGGATGGCATGCTCTCGGAACACCGGCTTCCAGGCCCATGGGAGGAGACCAAAATCCGGTGTTTGCTGGCGGCGCGTGACGGAACACTTTGGGTGGGAACGGCACGCGGTCTCAGTCGATTAACAAACAATGTGCCAACAAAATTCAGGGACCCAAGCGGTCCAGGGGAGTGTGACGTTCGGGCCATGCTCGAAGACCGGAACGGCGACGTTTGGGTGGGAACAGCAGGCTCAGGCCTGTACAGATTTCATGATGGCGAATTCTCTTTGCTGACTACCACCCATGGGCTTTCCAGCCAAAACATTTGGGCTTTATATCAGGATTCTGATGGGTCGCTGTGGATTGGTGCCGATAATGGACTGAACTTGCTGAAGGATGGGCATTTCACGACGTTTACGGTCCGGCAAGGTCTGCCCGCGAATGGAGTCGATTCCATCCTGGAGGATGATTACGGCCGCATTTGGGTCAGTCACGACAAAGGCCTCTTTCGAGTTGCCAAATCACAGTTTTTGGAGGTAGCCGCCAGGCACAAGGAGAGCGTCGAGGCTGTTAGCTACGACCAAACCGATGGCTTGTCGACCATGGAATTCAACGGCCAAAAAAGCAATCCAACGGCCTGTAAAACCCGCGATGGTCGGCTCTGGTTCCCGACGGTGAAAGGAGTGGTTGTCATCGATCCGAAAATGACCGCACTTGATGAAACGCCGCCGATGACGGTGATCGAGCAGTTCCGTGCCAATGGGAAATTGCTCGTCGATCGATCAGAACATTTGGGGAGTGCTGCGGCTAAACCCGTGCTCAATTGCCGCTCCGGCCCACTGAAATTGCCACCTGGCGGTGCCAAGGTGTTAGAGTTTCGCTATGTTTCGCCCACTCTCCTGGCGCCCGAAAAGGTCAGGTTCCGATTTCGGCTTATTGGTTTGAGTGACGAATGGATTGAAGCCGACGACCGCCGCGAAGCCTACTTTACTGATCTGCGGCCCGGGAATTACACGTTTGAGGTAATTGCATGCAACCATCACGGAATCTGGCAACCACACGGCGCCAACGTGGCCTTCACGGTGGGAGCGCACATTTACGAATCGTCCATGTTCTACGCCACTCTTGGTTTGGGAGTAATAACCGCTTCATTGACCCTGGTTGGCTGGCGCGTCCGTGAACTTAGAAAGATTTACCGGCTGAAGCAGCACAAAGCTTTAGCCGAACAGCGGGAACGATTCGCCCGCGACGTTCATGATGAGGTTGGCGCCAGCCTTAATCAAATCGTCTGCCTTAGTGAGTCGGGGAATGGCGCAAGTGTCGCAGCCGAGTCGAATGCAAACCGGCTTCAGCACATTCGTGCGGTCGCGGACGCAACTCTTTCCAATATTGGTCAGATCGTGTGGGCTACCAATCCCAAGTTCGACACTTTGTTCGATCTGGTCGGCTATCTGCGCGAGTTCTGCGCAACGTATTTTGAGCATACCGGCACCCGCGTCGATTTCGATTTTCCTGGCGACGTACCCGCTCAAAAGCTGCCCGGCCAATTTCGGCGTGAGTTGATCCTCATCGCCAAAGAGGCTCTCCAAAATGTAGTCAAACATGCCGCTGCCACTGAAGTGCGCGTTGGGTTGGCGCTGCTCCCAGGCCGCATGGAACTGTCAATTATGGACAATGGACGTGGTTTGCTACAAAAGGAGGCTAACAGCAAAGGAAACGGGATCAGCAACATGAGGAACCGGGTTGCCGCGCTGGGAGGATCTTTGAGAATCAAGCCGCGGCCGGGAGGGGGTACGCTTGTTGCCATCTGTGTGCCATTCTCCATTAACGGCAACGGCTAACCACGGCTTAACACATATATCTGTCCGCCGGGCTAAATGGGTCAGGTACTTCAGTCCTTCAGTCTTTCGGCATTCAAAAACATAATATCGGATGTTCATCCGATTGTCTGCCGCCAGAAAAAAATGGCATGCTTTGCGCCGTCATGTCGAGCTGCCCTATGGTAGAAACCACACCTTTAATCAAGGTTGCTATCGTAGAAGACAAACGCGAGGAACGGGAGTCCCTGACCAATTTGCTGCGAAAATCTGATGGCATTGAATGGGTCGGGGCTTGCGGCACTGTGCAGGAGGCGCTGCAAGTGCTCCCGAAACGCAAGCCCAACATTGTTCTGATGGACATCCATCTCGCCGGCCAATCCGGCATCGATTGTGTCCGCCAATTGCGACCATTGATGCAGGATACTCAATTCATGATGCTGACCGTTGTTGAAGACCATGACAAGATTTTTGATTCGTTGAGCGCGGGCGCGACCGGCTACCTGCTTAAAAGCACGAGTGCGCCGAAACTGTTGGAAGCGATTGAGGAACTGCATCGAGGGGGTTCGCCAATGTCTGGTCAAATCGCCCGGGAGGTGATTCGTTTTTTTCAAACCAAGTCCCCAGCTCCTGGAACCGAGGACCTGACTAACACTGAACAACGGGTGTTGGAGCTGCTCGCGCGTGGCCTCCTTTATAAGGATGTGGCCGATAGGCTCGAAACGTCCCTGAGCACTGTGCGAACGCACATTTGGCACATTTACAGGAAGCTTGAGGTTCACAATCGGACGGATGCGATTCGGAAAGGGCTCCGCCGATGAGTAGCAAACCTGGACAACTCAGCGGAACCCCTAAAAATAATGAAAATTAGTGTTCAAGCCGACTGGCTGCCTCAGCAAATCGCATTGGAGAATAAACCTGTTCGCGACAAGCAACCCTGGAGAACGATTTTGAGCACTCAATGGTGGAATGCAATCGTTGCCCTCCTCGTGTTGGTGCCGCTCTGTTCAAGATCCCAGCCTGTTCTGTCGGGGGTCACAATGTATGGGTGCTCTAGCACACGCGGCGATTGGAATGGAGTCAATCGATGGACAACAATTTCGGGTAATGGATATGGTCTGTACCTGTATACGAACAGCGCTGGATCTCGTGGTTGGCTCAATTTTTCGAACTCTACCGTCTCGCTTACCCCCCATTTCGCACTCTTGGTAGGAACGAATGTTGTTAGCTTTGCAGGAGACTCAGTGCTTCCTGGCGTGCCAATTGGGTTCAACCTTTATTTTGACGATGATCTCACGAACAACCTGATCAGTGTCGTGGTTGCCAATGGCGGGTTTTCTGTAGTTGGCCAAGCCCTCAGGACCTGTGGCGAGTTCCTCTCTGTTCCCGGGTCGGGTTCACTCTCCTTTTTTCGTAATGGTTACCTTGTGACTTTGACCGAGATCCATTTGACAACGCCAACGACAGATCTTGTGAGCCCATACTCGATTGGTTCCAACGGAGCAATGGATACCGGTGGAGACTTCGCGCTAACGGTTGTGAAGCCAACCAATACTGTTTCCGGAACTATTATCAATTCTACTTGGACGGCAAGCAATTCGCCGTATGTTGTCACCGGAGACGTTGATGTAGCTACTCTGAACATTCAACCCGGCGTGCAGGTTTTATTTGCGGGCAATTATGCGTTTGAAGTCGATGGAGTACTCAGAGCGAGCGGAACACCCTCCAGTCCAGTGACTTTTTCAGGCGCCGGATGGCAGGGGATCTTTTTCAACAATTGCAGCCCGGGCTCGATCCTTTCGTCTTGTCGAGTTGCCAATTCGTTAAACAGTGGTTTTCGCATATGGAACAGCAGTGCAGTCTTAGTCAACTGTGATGTCGTGGGCAATGCAACTCTCGGCAACGGTGGCGGCATAAGCATCCAGAATACCAACCCATCAAATCTCCAGTTGCTGAACTCCCGCGTCATAGGCAATACCTCCGTCAAATCCGGCGCGGGTATTTATGCAGTGATTGGGGCAAATTCCGTGCTCAATATTACGGGTTGCATTGTTAGCAACAATGTCGCAAATCCGTCGTTAGCGGTAGAAGCCTGCTATGGTGCCGGTATTTTTGTAAACGGGAATTCCAATATTAGGTACTGCAGCATCAGAAACAATACTTGCTACGCTCTATCCGGCCCTCCCGGGGGCTCAGGGGTAGCCGTGGGCGGCGGAGTTTTCTATACGAACGGCAACTCCTATGTAGGCAATTGCCTAATCTGCTCCAATCAAACCCTAGCTACCGTCGGAGGCGGCGGCGGAGCAAGTTATGCTGCGGGAGGCGGTGTTTTCGTTTATTCCGGACGGCTGATAATGACCAATTCTATCATATCCGGCAATATTGCTTTGGGCAGTACCTCGCAAGGCGGTGGCCTGCACATCTTTAGCCCGGCCCAAAGCCCCAATATCGTAAATTGCACACTCGCTTACAACAGCCCTGAAGGACTCTACAGTCAAATTGCGTCGGCTCAATTCATGAACTCGATTGCGTACTTCAATTACTCCGGCGGAACCCAGATTGCGGGAACCACGAATGTCACTTACTCGGACGTGCAAAACGGGTTCTCCGGGGTGGGCAATATCAATGTAAATCCTATTTTTATCAGCACCTCTGATCCGGTGATCGTTCCGGGTTCCCCCTGCATCGATCGGGGCAACACTAATGCGATCTACAATGACGTGCAGTTTCCTCCGTCACTCGGTTCGTCGCGAAATGATATGGGCGCCCAAGGTGGGCCCGGAGGAGCGTGGACGATGGCAATTCAGGCGTTTCCACAGATCTATCCGGAGTGCTATGTTGAATTCTACGGGGGAGTTCCTGGGTACAACTACGAAATTGATGCTTCTTCGGACTTATTCTCCTGGCAGCCGCTTGAGCAGTTCCAGATCACGCATTTCGGCGACCCGGCAGTTTATGTGGAAACGAACAGTCTTCCGTACAGGTTTTTCAGGTTTAACGTCGCACACTGAAAGAGAGCCTCATTGCTTCGGAATTGGCATCTTATGAAAGACAAAACCGTTCCCTTGGGTTGGGTCGCTTTAGCGTCTCATCGCCTTGGCGAAACGGGTGCCACGATCGCGGTCCTGACCTTACTTCTAACCGGCTGCCAAACGGCGCTGCCGCCGGATACAGAGCAAGGACCGGACGGAACAATAGCATACAAAGTCCCGGTTGAGTCCAGCGAAGCCGGCGCCCGGATCGAGGTCAACGGAGAAAGCGTCGGCACCACCCCGATGGTTTTGAAGATTTTTGCAGATCGCGACGGGACCTTTCACAATTTCGGCAGCTACGAATTTATCGTCAGGGCGTTGCCTCCAGGAACCGGACGCGCCGCACAAACAAAGGTGTTTTACACCGGGGTTCTAATGGGAAAGGAAGACAGGATTCCCGACAAAATCTATTTCGATTTCGGACCAAAACAAAACCCTCAAACTCAATGAAAACCACCAGCATCCTCATTTCAGGCCTCGGCGCTCTCCTTGTGACCGGGTGCGCCTCGACTCGACAATTCGTTCCGCTGCCCGACCAGGCCCAAAGAATCCAGGACGCCTCCAAAGGTCGGATCTATGTCATGCGACCCGCCGGTGTTGGCACGGCCATTTCGATGAACGTCAGCGATAGCGGCAAGCCGATTGGCAGCACGGGCGCCCACGGTTATTTGTGCTGGGAAAGAGAGCCGGGAGATACGATAATTACCAGCACTTCCGAAGGAGCAAGCAAGGCCCCTCTCTCCGTTCAACCCGGCTCGGTCCATTACATTTTTCAACACGTTCGCATGGGCCTGCTCATGGCGCGAAGCGAACTGGAAGTTCTCGATGAGCAAAAAGGACTCAAAATCTTAAAGAAGTGTCACCCTCCCAAAGTGGAACCGCCACCACCATCCGCAGTTGCGGCTTCTGTTGAAACTATCGAAAAGAAGTAAACTGCGCCTTTAACACCGGATCCTTCTGAAATCGCGGTGCATTCTCCGCGACAAAACGGACGCTGTCCAGTGCTGAATTACAATCCCATGTCACGCCGCGAGCGCGGCCAGCCTGGGCAGTGCGGTTTCGCCGCGTTTCGGGCAATGAACGTATTAATAGATCACCGTTCCATGAGAACCCACATTTTCTTTATGTTGGTCACCGGCGCTCTTTACGTGCGACTGGCAACTCTTTCGTGCGCTGCAGGGTCTTTTGGGTATGCCGACCCGATATATGGTTCAATGAGCTTTAGCAGCCGAGCTTACCCGGAATATTGTACTTCGGATGGCAACGGAGGTCTGATTTGGAGCTTTGATAATGTAATCCTTTCGCACTTTAACGGTGCCAATGGCATCCGTGTTGGGGGTGTAGTACGAACAACGATCGACGGTCTTTTGGACACGAACTTTATCGTCGGCCCCTCACTGCAGGGGGCTTTAGGCACAGCCATTCAAGCCGACGGCCAGGTGTTGGTCGGAGGATTTGTGGTGGGGGACTGGTCGGCGAACGGCGTTCCCAATTACCGAGTGTTTCGATGCTCCGCAAACGGTGCGTTGGACGCAGGGTATCGTTCGCCGATCTTCGGCGGGCCTCCAAGATTTTTGACGGTCCAGGCGGACGGTAAGCTACTGGCCGCGTGGACTGACCCTTCGGCCACAACCGAGGCCAACGGTGGAATTGAGGCGTTGGTACGTCTTAACACCGATGGCTCGCCCGATTCGGCCTTTCAAGCACCGAACCTGGCCGGCGGCTTTATGGGCATTTTCGCCCAACCGGTTGTGGACACCAATGGGCGAATTTATATAGCGGGCGGCTTTACGAGCGTTAATGGCCAGACCAGGCAAGGCATCGCGAGGCTGTTGGCAAATGGCACATTAGATTCCAGCTTCGTGCCCTCCGGTTTCTCGTACTCGACCGCGATTAGGAGCGTGCTGTTGCAGGCATCGGGCAAGGTGGTTATCTCAGGGAGGCTGAGATTAGGCAGCACGGGTTTCACTTATTATCCCATGATGAGACTAAATGTTGATGGAACCCTCGACAACTCGTTCAATCTGGTGCTCTCAAGCACCCTGAACTTTTATTCGGCGCGGCTCCTTCGAGCGACTTCAGATGGCAAGATGCTCACCGTCAGCACGAGTATGGCGCGTTTCAATAGCGACGGTACCCTCGACAGCACGTTCACCCGACTACCCTTCAGCGGACCAATACCCGGGGCTGAGGCGTACTGGTTCGAGCAACTGCCGGACGGCCGGATCGTAGTTCCCAGCGACCCACGATATGGGATTGGCCCGACGACAGTAAACGGTGGACCCTTTAACGGGGCGGTGCGGCTGCAAGCAGACGGCACCCTCGACGCGAGCTTCTCGCCACCGGTTTTTCAAGGCGATTATTTCCCAACCCAGGTGGTTCAGCAGAGTGACGGGAGCCTTCTGGTGGCTGGCAGCTTTGACCACATTGGCTCTTACCCTAAACCGAAGGTTGCCCGCATTGATACCAACGGGGTAGTTGATGCGGGCTATACTTTAAATCGAAACAACCTGATTGCCGTGCTCAGCCTCGCGGAGGTTCCAACCAACCAAACGTACGCCCTGCTTCAGAGTGGAGATGTTTTGAACGGCCTTGTCACCAATAGTCTGGTTCGTCTTCAAGCAGAGGGAAGCACCGATCCGACGTTCAATCCCGATTTGAGCGGCTACCTTGTTCAGGGATACTCGTTTACGGATTTATTGCTGGATGGAGCCCAACCGATTGTGTCTTGCGGGATGAGCGCACAAGCCCTGATTAATCAGAGTAACCCTCCTGTCGTTCGTCTGTTCTCTACCGGAAGTATTGACCCCGGTTTTCAGCCGAACGTGCCCGTGCCAGGTAGCGGCACCTTTTTCGATGGCACACCCATTCTCGACTGGAGCACTGCAACCGTGGACAACATCGGACACCTTGTCGTGGGCGACCTTCAGCTTCTGAATACCACGGCGGATGGAAAAATCATCGCTGCCGTTGGCACCAGCACCGATGGCACGTCCTATACCTACCAGGTAATCCGTTTAAAAAGCGATGGCACTTCTGACAGCTCACTTGCTAACCCAACGGTTTCATCAGGTGGAGTTTTCTTTTCTAGTCCTGATGTCGTCACCTCTGCAGGTAATGGCCAGGTCAGCGCTGTCTTTCCTATCCGTTGCATCACCGGGGCTATTGCTCAATCAAACGGGACTTTGGTGGTTTGCGGCAGTTTCACCAACGTCAATGGGAGTGCGCGTTCTGGCATTGTTCGCTTGAAACCAGATGGAACTCTCGATGGCGGTTTTCCCGCCGGCGTTGGGCCGACCACCCAGAACGGAGTTGAACCGATAAAAGTCAGCGGGGTTTCCTTGGATCTCGCGGGCAGAATCTGGGTGACGGGCAATTTCGTTAAGTGGGACGGCTTTAATGCTCCTGGCTACGTCAGATTGAATATTGATGGCACGGTAGACACCTCCTGCGTGCCACAAACCAGCTACTACGGCTGGGAGCAGGACGACATTCCGATCTTCAGTCGTGCAGTTCCTGGTTCTGCGGGGGACTGTTTCGTACTCGGCTCTCATCTGTCGCAGGGAAGCTTTTGGCCCGTTGGTCTTACTCGATTGGTCGATTATCCACTCGGAGAAAAACCTGGCACCGTTCTGTGGGCCCTCTCCCAAAGCAATTTTGTTAACGGAGTAGGGGTGAGCCCCAGTGGCACCGCTTTTTTCATCGGGCCACAAGGTCTCACCGCGGTGGGCACCAACGGTGCGGTGTTATGGGCCAGCAAAATCCCGAATAATCCAAAAGGCACGCTGGCCGTAGCCACAAACGGCACGGTTTATTCACAATCTGGGGGATTGTTTGCAGTCAACGCCAGCGGTACTGTCGACTGGAGTTTGCGCAATGTGTCCGGCGGTGGCAATGGCCCTGCAATCGGTCCTGACGGGACCATTTATTTTGCTGACGAGGATAGCAATCAGGTCCCACATGTTTCCGGAGTTAGTCCGGATGGGGCAGTGAAATGGTCGACGCAGATCGATGCTTTTGCCGCTTTTCCGGTCATCGGACCCGACGGCACGATCTATGCCGTTGGCGGAAACTATGTGGAGGCGTTGAACCCGAATGGAACAATAAAGTGGACCTATTACTCAGCAACGAATCACTTCGATTATGTACCTTCAGTCGGCCCGGATGGCGTGCTCTACGTCAGCGGAGACTTTTTTTACGCTTTTGATTCCAACGGGCACCTCAAATGGCAGGTCGCGCCTGGAGGATTTTCTTATCCGGTCTTGGGTCAGGATGGAACGATTTATTTTTCCTCATCGCCGGATATTTACGCCTTGAATGGCGACGGTACAACTAATCGCATCATTTCTCTTGGTAACGGCATGTCGCTCCACCAGCCGGCGATCGGACCCGACGGCAGCCTCTATGTGGACGCCTCTTCGGGAACCTTTCCGAATACAACTGATTATTTGTTTTGCTTGACCTCAACCGGCGCCACGAACTGGCAAGTTCCCTTGAATGGATCCATTTTGAATACTCCACTCGTCGGTCCGGATAACAATATTTACTTTTGCACTCTGAATTTTGCCGACGGGACGAGCACTCTGTATGCGGTCAAAGGGAATTCTGGCAGTTCCCCAAGTCCTTGGTCGAGCATCAGAGCGGATTTTAGAAACAGCGGGCAAGCTCCTCAAAGGAGCCTGCCACCAAGCCCGCCACAGCCCTTCAGGGTCTTGTATCGGTTCACTGGAGGGACAGACGGAGCGTCTCCGACCGGTGACCTGGCTCTATCGGGGAACACACTTTTTGGAACAACGCTTCGTGGCGGCACCGGTGGCAATGGCACCGTCTACGCCCTGAATACAGATGGGACGGGTTTTACCAACCTTTATTGGTTCAGCGAAGGCACTGGTGGTCCCCAGAACTATATAACCAACAGCGATGGCGCCCGCCCTCAAGGCGGCGTGCTCCTGTGGGGAAATACCTTGTATGGAACAGCGCCTTCCGGGGGACAATCAGGTTCCGGAACGATTTTTGCCCTCAATAGTGCCAATGGAACGTTAACTAATCTTCACAACTTTATGGGCGCAAGCGATGGGGGCCTTCCGCTTGTTTCCGTGCTTTTTTCGGATGGTAAGCTGTATGGAGCGGCCGCTTTGGGCGGCAACGGAAGCGGTGCCGTATTTTCGGCCAACACGGATGGTACGGGCTTCAAAACTCTGCACGAGTTCCTTGGTGGGCCGAACGACGGATCTGGCCCTCAGGGGGAGCTCACTTCGTCCAGTGGCATCTTGTACGGCACAACGCCGTTTGGCGGAGCTTTTAATAACGGGACCATATTCGCACTTAGAACCGACGGCACCGGGTATACAAATTTGCATAGCTTTTCATCCGCGCAGGATGTCAGCGGCCACCCTCCGTTTGGCACGAATACCGACGGCGCTGTGCCAACTGCGGGTTTGGTTTTGGGAGGCGGCACGCTGTATGGGACGGCAGAAGGTGGCGGAACTGCAGGAAACGGAACTCTCTTCGCCCTCAATACTGACGGCACGGGATTCAGAACGCTGCACACCTTCTCGCCCACAACTAATTCAATTAATGTCGATGGAGTCCAACCTTCGGTCCAGCTCATTTTATCTGGCGACACGCTGTACGGGACCGCAAATTGGGGGGGCATTTCAGGCGCTGGCACGGTTTTCTCCCTCACTACTAATGGAACCCAGTTTAAAACTCTCTACAACTTTACCGGAGGGGACGACGGCTGGGGTCCTTCCGGGCGCTTGGTTTTGTCCGGAAACACCTTGTACGGGACAGCGATAACTTCGGGGCGTGGCACAGTTTTTGCCCTGGATATCGCACCTGGCTTGATGGTCATTACCTTAACCAACCGGATCAACCTCGGAATTACCAATAACGCATTTGGGTTTGTGATTAGCGGGGGCACTAATCTTGGTTTCGTGGTGGAAGCCTCCACGAATCTCGTTTCCCCCATCTGGATTCCGGTAACAACAAACACGTTTGGCGGAGGACAAGCCTACTTCAGTGATCCCTCTTGGACGAATTACCGAGGCAAATTTTATCGGGTGCGTTCGCAATGAACGTGTGGGCCGGGAGAGAGTAATCAGCAGCGACTATGGTCCAGGAGCCACACCGAGCAGCCTTTTTTGCAGCGCCGGACGGCCGTAGCTTCGCATGCGTTGCAAGGGCTCCGGGGTGCGGTGGTCCGAGCCCGGAGCCACCCACGTTCTGGATTTGCGCTGTAGCTCTTTGGCAACCAGTTCGACCAAGCCTGGGACCGGCTCAACCAGAGCGATTATCTGCGCCTCGGCGTCCTGGCCGATGTCGAGCGACCACGTGAAACGGCCTAATGGTGACTATCTCGTCCCGCGCCCGAAGCAAATGATTGTTTTACATTCAAATTGCAGTCAGGCTCGCGCCGCACTATATGTCCAGAATGCATAATATTTCACTGATAACAATTGCCACGCTGGCTGCCGCGAGCTGCCTTGGTCATGCCGAGGACTGGGCTCAGTACCGCGGGAATAATGGCGATGGGATTTCGCGTGAGCAGATTCCAGGCAACTGGACAGGTGGCGAACCGAAACGGATTTGGACCGCCCCTACGCCCGCGGGCTTCAGTTCCCTGACAGTAGCGGGCGGCAAAGCGTTTACTGTGATCTCCCGCGAGATCGACGGATCTCTGTCCGAGGTTTGCGTCGCCCTGGATGCTGGGACCGGCAAAGAGTTATGGGCAACGCCAACGGGCAAGGCGAAGTACAGCGGCGGCGGTGACAGCGGAGCACAGGGTAACAACGGCGGCGACGGTCCTCGCTCGACTCCGGCCGTCAGCGGCAACCGCGTCTACGTTTACTCGGCGCAAATGCGGTTGAGCTGTCTCGGGGCCAGCGATGGGAAGGTCGTTTGGCAAAAGGACATTCTCCACGATTTCGGTGGAAAGAATATCGGCTGGGAAAGCGCCATGTCGCCGGTGATCGATGGCGACCGGGTGTATGTGGCCGGCGGGGGATCCGGGCAGGCGATGCTGGCCTTTGATAGGATGACCGGCGCCGTTATTTGGAAAGCGGGAGATGACCAGATAACCCATGCCACACCCGTTGTTGCGACCATCCAGGGAGTGCGCCAGGTGATCTTCCTCATGCAGAGCGGCCTGGTGGCATTGGATGCCGAGACTGGCAAATCCCTGTGGAAGTTTCCCTTTACTTATCGCACCGCGACCGGATGTTCGCCGGTGGTCAGCGGGGACATTGTATTTTGCACAGCCGGGTACGATGTGGGAGGAGCGGCCTGCCAGATTACTCGGAACGGGTCGGATTTCGAAGCCAAGGAACTGTGGCGAACCAAAGGCAATGCGAGCGCCGCAAGCCTGTGGGGCACGCCCGTCTGCAAAGATGGTTTTCTTTATGGGATGATCAGCTTTAAAAAGTTCGCCACGGGACCGTTGAAATGTGTCGACCTTAAAACCGGCGAGGTGAAATGGGAACAGCCGGGGTTCGGGACGGGAAATGTAGTCTTGGCCGGAAATGATCTGCTCGCATTGAGCGACGCCGGCGAGGTGGTGCTGGTCGAAGCGTCTCCCGCCGGG
>DASRFK010000279.1:0-3247 GCA_035651635.1 Verrucomicrobiia bacterium
CCGGTCGCGCCGGCTGAAAACACAGTGCCATCTGGCCGGAGGATGCTTGGTCCCATTTCGGGAACAATGTTGGGATTGCCTCCGTTCGTTGGCAACAGGACCTGAGTGCTCCCTGCACTTGACCAGGTCCCCTTGGAGGCAGTCGAGCCCGGGTTGAAAATTTCGGAGTTGAAGGGCAGGTTAAACGGGGCCTGGGTGTCGACCGTCAGGACTTTTTTGTTGGGCAGCAGCGTCCAGCCCTCTTCTGCGTTGGGATCGGTTTTGCCGCTGGATGTGCTGTTGTTATTAAAGACGTTCCAGGTCAGGTGGGTGGCGTCAAACAAAGCTTGCGCTCTGGTACTGCCAGTGCTGAATATCGTAGCTTGACCCATCATAAAAGTTCCGTTCGCCAGCACCACACTTGTCGCGTCCCCAATCTGGGACCATCCCGAGGGAGCCTGCACACTATGCCAGAACTGCCCCACTGGGTCGTAAATGGCGCCCAGATTCGTATCCGTATTAACACCGAAGTTGTATTCACCGCCTTCCACAAGAAACCGCCCATCGGGGAGAACGGCCGAGGCGTAGAATCGAGGACCGTATCCACTGGGCATTTGCGGCAGCAGGTTAAACGAACCAGTGGTGTAGCTGAAATCGTTGAGACCACCGAGGACCCCAGAAGTGTTAGGGATGATCTGGTACCAATTTCCGGTGCTGACTTGCTGTACCAGGACCGTACCATCGGTCAGCAACTGCATATGACCTGCCGCAAAGTTGGGTTGAGTGTTCAGTGGGCTCCATTCTTGCGCGTTGACCGTGGCCAACGACACCAACGAAAGCAGCACAATTCCCAGTAGTTGTAAAACTCGCGTGGGTTTCATTCTGTACCTTTCTCCTTGAGCTTCTTTTTAGTCGAAGCCCGTCTGTTCAGGGTGAATAAAAGAATTTCGCAACCTACCAAGGGCCAATTTTGAAAAAGGATCTCCCCTGGCTTCTCGCCTACGTTCGCTTCCAGCCAGTTCCGTAGTTGAATAAAGCCGAAATCTGCCCTGTTGCCAAACTCAGGATTAATTTGCGCTCAACCTGCCGGACGGTGCGGACGGTAACAGGCCAGTGCACCCTTAAAGATGCGCACTGGTGGTCGATTTGTTTGTGAGCAGTGGATTTGTTTGGAAGTCTTCGAAGATGAAACGTGGTGCTCTAAGTGCACAGCACGGGGGCACGAGAGATACAGAAAGGGCGAGTTGAAGGGAGCTAACTAACCTGGGTGTGCCACACGTAGCCAAACGCGTGTGGGAACAATCTACTTCCAAAACACACCTCGATACGAGAACCACAACATCTCAACCGAGGAGCACGTCCTTGCCTGGACTTCCAGCAGCCTGCGGCGAAAGCGCTTGCCGGGACTAATGAGGTTGCTGGCGCGGACCCGGAAATCGCTATCCCACAGGGGAACCGCAGAGCAAGTCGCGGCGGCAGTCGCAGGGCAAGGCATCTCGATGAGGGGCAGTACGATCGCCTGCCCTGTAACAGACCGAACCCGGGCCCAAGAATTTCCTTGGAAAGGCAATGGGATGCATCCCTACGACAGCATGGACCATTTGCCCTATGGCGAACAGATCGCCGCAGATACAGGCACCACGCAGAAATTCACATCGAAAGAGAGAGATGCGGAAACCAACTTCGACTACTTTGGCGCGCGTTACTACTCCAGCAGCCTCGGCCGCTTCATTTGGTGTGAGGAGCAGCTGGCTCTCCACCAAGGATGGAGAGCCGGTTGCTAATCCCACGGAACGAGAGCTTTATTGCAATGCGTCCCACTTAATGGAGAAAGTGGATTGAGTATTGGTGTCCGCTTTGTGCCTTGTTGCGGTTCCGAAGTACGGGTTTGCCAAGATGCGGCCGCTGCCGTTTACGAGATTGAGGAAGATGTACGGATCGGAAAAAACGTCATGTTGGACAAAGTCTTGTTCAAAGCCAAGAACCGACATTTTGGCCGCGGTGCCGAAGGGGGTAAGTTGAAACCCGGTGTTCTTTTCAGCAATCGCTTCGAACGTTTGGGCATTGATCGGATAAGCAAAGGTCCCACTCGTATTCGCCGTTAGGCTCAATATGTTGGTAACGAATCCAGTCGTAACATCTTCGAAGAAGTAATACCCGAAGGGGCCGGCGGTGTTCAAATCTTCATTGACATCCCCGGCATAACCGAACGTGGTGATTTCGTCGCCATTGCTGAACGGAAACTGCGATGCCGGAATGTCAATGATAGGGCCGACCCAGGTTCCGTTGGGGCCTGCCTGGAAGTATTCATAGAATGCGTTGAGCGTTCCGTTCAGTTGAAAACCGCTTTGGATCAGAGCGCCGTTATTGAAGCCGGCGATCCCACCCCATATGACGGCAGAGCATGGCGCCGTGACCGGCTTGCAGGCAAATTTCACATTCAGGGGATCGATGTTGAAGATATACTCGGCGTATAGGGTCGAACCATTCTGAATCGGCGCACCGCCGCTCCAACCCTGTGCATCCATGAGCTCGCCGCTCCAAAGACCATTACCGAAGCGGCCGTCAAAGGTGCTCGCTGCTCTTCCAAGCTCGGCCACGCCATTGACCTGCAAAATGCTGGCCGGCCGCGTCACCATCGTCTCCCATTTTGCATAGGCTTCTGGAGAGCGAAGAGGATCGGGCCGGGGCGGGTATCCGCCCTTGAGCAGTTGCTCAGGAGCGATTGCCATCAAGTCGCCCGAGAGCGCGGGGCGCGTGCCGACGATCGTAGGATGGTCCAGTTCAGCTTCCTTAAAAAACGTTGACGCATCATTCAGGTCGACCAGGTGGGTCTCGCTCTGTCCCTGGGCAGCACAATCCAACGTCAGCCTTGTTCCCCATGACGACGGTGGAGGATAAAAGCGTATGACGCCGTTGCTGTCGGCGGATAGAAATTCTGTTCGAGAAGGGTCGCCCTTGGCGCCTTCCGGGTAGACAAAACATTCTGCCTTCGGAGTTGTTTGCACCGACGTCGGCCGCGAACGGTCAATAGGCTCGTCGACACTTACAGGTTTAAGAGCTGTGACATTCACCGCGCTGGCCGGGTCAGCAGCCAAAGGAGCAGTCGCAGCAGTCGCAGCAGCCGCAAAGTTGGGTTGCGTGTTCAGTGGGCTCCATTCTTGCGCGTTGACCGTGGCCAACGACACCAACGAAAGCAGCACAATTCCCAGTAGTTGTAAAACTCGCGTGGGTTTCATTCTGTACCTTTCTCCTTGAGCTTCTTTTT
>DASRFK010000280.1:0-4562 GCA_035651635.1 Verrucomicrobiia bacterium
CTCGGCTCATGTAAGGGTTAGCCTCTCGCTTGTCTCAGGCTAGTCCTTACCGTAACCCCTTTGGAAAGTCAAACTGCTTTAGGCAATCTGCGGCGGCATCGACTCCGTGATTTAGGCTGTCATCGCACCGGTATGACCGCAGAGCCTAAGACATTTACCGAAAAGGCCTTCCGGCCTCTTAAAACCATTGGGCCGCCAGCGGCGTTCACCTCGCAGAGACATCATCGTACAACTAGATCGGGTAATCCCTTACATGTCGGCAGGAACCCCGCCACACTCAAGAAGCCAATTCACCGGCATGGGCGACAGTTGCTTGCAGCGACCGGCCCTCTCCCCGTTTGGGAAATCCCCCCGCCAGCCGCTTGGCCCAATTCATGGCCGGAGTTTCAACGTAACGATGCGTCAAATGCGCCACAGGCAAGGTTAACGCGGTCACGCCCACGACCAAAATCAATTCAGAAACTCCCCAGCTTGGAGGATGACTCAATGACATCAAGCCCCGCGCCACCAAGATGGCTAGAGGCCAATGCAACAGATACACCGAGTAGGAGATTTGCCCCAAATAGCGGCTGACGCGATTATCGAACACAGCCGTAACAAGCCGCGACAACCCACTCCGACGGCCCAGAGCCGACATAATCAGCGTGTAAAAAACAGGCAGCCACAGCCACAGGCCAAGGCCTTCTCGTGGGTGAAGTGTGGTTGCCAGGATGATGAAAAGCGCCAGCCACCCGATCTTCCACCCATTGCCCCGCGTCAGGCCATCCGCCAGGACAGATCGATAAATCAAGTAACAAACCAATCCCGTGAAGAACCAATGAATCTGCATTGGCAGAAACGAATGCACCGGATTAATCCAAAACGTGAACTTGCTTTCACAAGCGAGCGCCGTCAGGACCAATCCTGCCAGCAAACCCACGCCGGCCGGGCGCCGTGTCAGCCAGTAAAACAACGGCACGAGCAAATAAAAATGCCATTCTGTGCTGATGCACCAACTGATCGGCGAGAACGCCACCGCCGCGTCCCGCAGAATCGCGCCCGGCACCTGTCCGTTCAGGAGCGCCGCGTCTACCAAAACATAAGGAAACGGATGCGCCTGCACAACCAGTGCGCCATCCAACTGACGTCGAATCCAGAAGTCGTGCGACCACGGGTTGTTCTGGAGGATGTCAATGTAGAGATTGTTCACCAAGAATCCGGCGATTACCGCCACCATGAAGAGTGGCCACAGACGCAGAAAGCGCCTGATCAGGTAGGCCCCGTACTGTTCCCGCCCTTTGTCCCAGAGATAAAAAATAACAAACCCGCTCAAAATCATGAACAGCTTCACCGCGTCGTAGCCGGACAGGTCGAAGTAACTCAGAAAAAACGCGATCTTGCCGGGATGCATCGATTCCATCTCAAAGCGAGAAAGCCCCACAAAATACCCCACATGCGCCAGCATCACCCAAACCGCCAAGTGCCCCCGCAAGCCTTCCAGAAAGCCGATGCGGTTGACGCCGCTGGCGTTTGCGCTTGGTGGGATGGGTTGACTCATGATAGCGCCCAGCTTAGTCCAACAACCGTCATTTTCAAGGGGTTTGAGCAAAAGAATCGGTCTTGGGCTCCCGCCGTAACTCAAAAGTAGGTGTTACCGAAAAAGAGGCCGGATTATTTCCGGTTGACTCAAAATAGGTGTTACCCAAATTGGAACTGAGGAAAGCCGGGGCGCGATGGCTCTCTGGCCCTCCTCCGGTTCCTTTTTTGGGGTCCTTGTTTTTAATCCAAAGGATTCACCCCAGTCAAGGTTCAGGTTCAGGAATCCGCCTCGCCGCTTCGATCTGCCGCAGTTGCCGATCCACTTCCCGCCGCAATCCAAATGGATTGAGCGCTTTTTTCTCCGCTGCCAGTTTCTGTTTCTTCTCCGGGCTGACTTCGGCGCAGGCCAGCACCCGGCTCAACGGCGTCAGGACCGGCCCGTAACGGCGCACCGTCTTGCTGCCCACCCGCTCCTTTTTCTCCAGCTTCATCGTCGGCAGAAAGTAGTTCAGCAACTGATGCAGCGCCCCTTTGCACAGCGCGTTCATCATCGGCACCACCTCCGGATTGTCATAGTGCTCATACCCAAACCACAGCCGCACCTGGGTGTAATTCTTTTGCTCCACATGGGCGTTGTCGTTCTTGCGATAAGCCCGCGAGCGAGTGAAGGCCACCGGCTTGGCCCGCCCTTGCAGATGTTTGACAAGATGGTGGTTGATGAACTCCCCTCCATTGTCACTGTCCAATCCGCACAAGGCGAAGGGAAGGTTCTCCTCCATGTCCCGGATCTGGGCCAGCGTGGCCGCCTCCCCCCGGTTGCTCAACGCTCTCATCTCATTCCAAGTCGTGTGGATGTCCACCGCGTCAAACATCCAACTGTGCCGGTCGTCCAGGGTTCCGCCGCACAAAGCCACCGTGTCCACTTCCAAAAAGCCCGGCGCGTTTTCCGTCCACTCCGTGCGGATGGGGATCTGCTGGCGCAGGAGCGTGCCCGGGCGCGTTGAGGCCCGGCGCCGATGCTCCACCCGGGCCGGGCGCAGCAACCGGTCCAGCGTGGCCCGACTGGCGGCCAGCAGGGCCTTGCGCACGTCGGCGTCCAGCCGCCGATGGTCCTCTTCGTAAGCGGGCAGCCACTCCGGCAGGCAGGCTTTCAACCGCACCCCGCAGGGCTGCAACGCCTGCAGCCAAATGGCTTTCAGCGGCGCCAACAGCTTCTCCGGGTCGTACTCTCTGGGACGCCCAATAACATAAGGCCCCGCCCGGATCGTCCTCGGACGCAAAGCGCGCAACGCGGCCTTGCGGTGATATCCAAATAACTCGACCAATTCGTCCACGATCTTGGTCTTGTGCTTCTTGCCCGCACGCTCGTAGCGTCCGCGCTTCTTCTCCAGTATTTCCTGACGTGTAATTTGACTCATTTTGGTATCCATGGCTCGGTAACACCCCCTTTTGAGTCAACGTATGATTTCCTCGATTCATTTTCCCCAACTTCGGTAACTTTCTTTTTGAGTCAATTCGACCCACCGCGAATCTCCTCAATTTGCTTGCAAAGCGCTGTTGACTGTGTCATCATTCCCTTGGCGGGCCTCGGATGCCCGTTGGCGGCGAAACGCTGGGCTTATCCAGCGTTTCCCCCGTCCTGTTCTTTGAAATCCCCGCAACACCAGCAGGCTCGTCCGGCGAGAATCCACGCCCTTACGCAACGCCTGCGAACCCGATGGGTCGAACAAAGGGCGCGCGGATCGGAAATACCCCCCCTCCCCCCTCCCCCCCACATCAGACGGGAGCGGTTTGTGTGGGTATTTTTTGCCCGTTTTTTGCGTATCCAACCAAATCAAACCAAATCAAACACAAAAATCGTAAATCGATGCCTCTCCAAATCTCTGCGAACATTGACTTTTCAAGGCTGCGCGGCTCCAATGCTCCTTTGCCATGAGCCAATCCTCGGAGTCCAACCCCGCCGGCGATGAGACGCTGCAGGCGTTGCGCGAAGCGATGCGTGCCTCGCCCAACAACTCGGCGTTGCGGCTGCATTTCGCAGACACGCTGTTGACGCATGGCCATGCGGCCGAGGCGGAAAAGGAGTTCCGCGAAGGCTTGGCGCAATCGCCCAACAGCCTTCCCATGAAGCTCGGCTTGGCCCGGGCTTTCTATCAACAGGGCAAACAAAGCCATGCCTTGGTCACACTCGAGGACTTGGTCAAGAACCCCCACTCCCCGGCGAAAGCCTTCTTGCTCCATGCGCGCCTGCTTTATGGCATCGGCGAAATGCAGCTGGCCGTCTCACAATACAAGCGCGCCGTGGAAAAGGACCCCACCGCAGCTGACCCGGAACTGGCCTCGCGGTTGGGCATCGGCGCCAGCGAAACGGAAAGCGATGTGGCCGACGGCAAAGTGCGGGCCGCTTGGGGCGAAGAGGAAGACGCCGCGCCATCGCACGAGATCGAGCGGCCCAAACTGACGTTTAATGACGTCGGCGGCATGGAGAAACTGAAGGAGGAAATCCGCCTCAAAATCATCCACCCGCTGACCCATCCTGATCTTTACAAGGCCTACGGCAAGCCCGTAGGCGGCGGCATCTTAATGTACGGTCCGCCGGGTTGCGGCAAGACCTACCTCGCCCGCGCCACCGCCGGAGAAATCAAGGCCGGTTTTCTCGCCGTGGGCATCAATGACGTGCTGGACATGTGGATCGGCAACAGCGAGCGTAATCTCCACAGCCTCTTCGACCAGGCCCGCTCCCACGCGCCCTGCGTCCTTTTCTTTGACGAAGTGGACGCCCTCGGCGCCGCCCGCGCCGACATGCGTCATCATGCCGGCCGCCAATTGATCAACCAGTTTCTCGCCGAGATGGATGGCGTCAAAGATTCCAATGAAGGCGTCCTCATCCTCGCCGCGACCAACGCGCCATGGCACCTCGATCCAGCCTTTCGGCGGCCGGGACGCTTCGACCGCGTCCTGTTTGTCCCCACGCCTGATGCCGAGGCGCGCGCGGCCATCCTGCGCCTGCAATGCAAAGGCAAGCCGGTCGAGGACATTGATTT